>CAZRGF010000051.1:0-2589 GCA_964599615.1 Candidatus Woesearchaeota archaeon | reverse complement strand
AAGTTTATAAGTTGTTTAAATCTCAATTAACTATGCAGATTGAAAAGAATCCGTTCGGCGCTATCCTGGGAAAAATGGTGGTAACAAAAGAGGGTAAAAGATTGGGTTTTGTTAAAGATATTGCCTTTGAAACTCGTTCGGGGGAATTAATTAACATTGTTCTTAAGGAGCTGACTCCATACACCCGAAACCTCAACCTTGAGAGAACCCCGGATAAAGAAATGCTCGTTCCTTACTCTGCAATCATCGCGATAGGGGACTTTGTTGTTGTTTCTGAAGAAGATCTAATATAATTTTGGTATTTTCTCTATTTTTAATAATCTAAATATTTAAAAACGCTTTTTAATAGGTAATCATATGAAAATACTTGGTTTTAATTTTAATAAAATAAGTGCTGAAAAGATGGAGGGCGGCAAGGGAGAAATTAAAATAAACACCTCCATAAATGTGTCAAAAATAGAGAGGATAAAGTCTCCCCCCATAAAAACAAAGGAAGAGGTATTTGGGATTTCTTTTGAATACTCTATTCATTATGATCCCTCTTTTGCTAAACTCGTATTCGCGGGAAGCGTACTCCTCTCTATTAATTCAAAATTAGCAAAAGAAGTTGAAAAGGACTGGAAAGAGAAAAAGATGCCAGAAGAGTTCAAAATGGGACTATTTAATGTTATATTTAGAAAAGCAAACATCAAGGCGCTTCAGCTGGAGGACGAGTTAGGTCTTCCGTTGCACTTGCCTATGCCCACGTTAAAAAGGGAAGAAGGAAAGAAGTAGGGTGGTGGCCACTCGGGGCCTAATTCTGAGAGATTAAAATGCCCGTTGATTTAAGAACAAGAAAACTCGCGCAATTAGCTGTAAGGCACTCTGTAAAGCTGATAAAAAACGAAAAAGTAATTTTATCTGGGGGCTCGGAGGCGATTCCTTTTCTAACCGAGCTCTACAAAGAGGTAATTTTACAGGGAGGAATTCCAATAGTGCGGGTCGGTCTCCCAGACGTTTCAGATTTTTTCTATAAGTACGCAAAAAAAGAGCAACTAGAATACTTTCCGAATTACTGGATGGAAACTGTTAAACAGGCCCAATGTTATATTGGGGTTGACACAACAACAAATACTCGCGAGCTAACAAATGTTAATTCAAAAAACATCACCGTCCGTGAAAAAGTGATGCATCCCATTTCAGACTATGTTTGTAACACCAAAGATAAGATAAGGAGGGTTTCGATTGCCTATCCCTGCTCTCCTCTCGCGCAAGAGGCGGAGATGTCCCTTACCGAATACGAGAACTTTGTTTATGGTGCATGTTTACAGGACTGGGAAAAAATAGGGAAACAGATAGACAAGATAAACAAAAGATTTGAAAGAGGAAAAGAGGTTCATCTTATTGGAGAGGGAGTGAATCTAACCTTTTCAATAAAGGATAAGAACTCTAAGGCAGATAAAGGAGAAGAAAACATGCCAGGGGGAGAAGTTTTTATGGCCCCGGTAAGAGACTCTCTAAATGGGTGGATTAAATTTGAGTACCCCGCAATACGTGGCGGAAAAGAGATTAATGATATTCGGCTGGTTTTTAAAAACGGGAGGGTTGTGGAATCTTCTGCCTCGAGTAATGAGGATTTTTTAAAACAAATGATTTCTGTTGATGAAAATGCAAGTTATATTGGGGAATTTGGAATTGGATGTAACCCAAAGATAACCAAGTTTACAAAGAATCTTCTCTTTGATGAAAAGATAGGGGGCACAATACACCTCGCTCTTGGTTCAGCTTACAAAGACAACGGAGGAGGAAACGACTCCGCTATCCACTGGGATATTGTAAAAGACATGAAGAAAGGTAGAATCGTCTTGGATGGGAAAATTGTTCAAGAGAACGGAAAATGGAAAATATAACTTCCCTCTATTTCCCAATTAATACCGAATAACTTATTAAGCTTATTTTTTATATTATCTTATGAGAATATCAAAAGAGAAGAGGGAAAAGATTTCTGAGCAGGTTCTTGCTTACCTCTTTTCAATAAATCCCAAACCTGCCTTTACTTCTTATATCGCGAGAGAGGTTGCAAGGGACGAGGAATTTATAAAACGTTTGCTCCAATATATGAAATCTAAGAATTTTGTGGTGGAAGTTAAAAAGAATCCAAAAGGAAGCGACTACCTAAGGAGGATTCGTTGGAAACTAACCGAGGCGACATACACCCTTTACCGAAATCTCCAAGATACAAAGAACTCTTTTTAAAACGTATATTCAAATATCTTAAAGCTTTTATACTTTAAAGCAATCTTTTTACAATGGATCAAATAAAAGAGGCGTTTGGAAAGGTTAAAGCAGATATGGATTTGATTAACCGAGAAATACTTTCCCTTAAAAAAGGGTTTAACGAGATGAAGGAGATGCTCCTTTCTCTTTGTACTGTTATTGAGGGGTTAGAGCGTAAAAAAGAGCAGTTACCCACTACAGAACTGCCTTCGACACATAACCTTCAAATGACCACAACTCCGGCATATACTCCCACAGATAATCCTCTTTTTAAGCCTCAAGAAGCCCAAAATTTACCCTTTTCCACTGGAAATGGGGGGGTTCCAACAGACA
>CAZRGF010000050.1:0-2601 GCA_964599615.1 Candidatus Woesearchaeota archaeon | reverse complement strand
AGAAAACAAAAACTGGATAAGGGAGAAATAATTGGTTAGAGAAAAGAGAGATAAAACACCTTAGATGCTCTATTAAAAGCAAAGATTTTAAATTACCAAAATTATTTAATGATTATGGAAGAATATGCAAAAATAAGTCCAACAGCAGTTTTTTGTGCAAGAATGAGGGCAAAACAAAAACTTCCTTTTTCACAGGAAATTGTTAATCTTATAGATACCAAATTTAAGGATTTAATTGAAGATTTACCCGATTATGGAAATTCATTAAAATCAGATTCTAACTTTATCCCGTTTATTGAAGGAAGATATTATTCTTTAAATGATGCCCTCTTTAAAATTAACAATGCTTTTATTGTAGAACTTGCTTCGGGATTATCTCCTAGAAGTCTAGAATTCTTAAATAAAAAAGATATTTTTTATGTTGAAACAGAATTGGCTGGATTAATTAATCTAAAAGAAAAAATATTAAATGAAATTATTATTCAAAAAAAACTTAATGCTAAAAATTTATTTTTCTTGAAGATAAATCCTCTGGATAAAAAAGATATGGATAAAATAGGAAAACTTTATTTAGAGAAGGGACAAAATAAAAGATTACTTATTGTTCATGAAGGTTTATTGATGTATTTTAATAAGGATGAGAAAAAAGTTTTTAGAGATAATTTAGGATATTTATTTAAAAAATATTCTAAAAAAGGTTTGTGGTTAACATCGGATTTTTCTAGAATTAAAATGAAAAAAGATGAAGTTTTGGGGGTAGAGAATATAAGAGATAAAATTTCTAAAGTAACAAATAGAGAATTTGATTATTTTGATTCTGAAGAAGAAACTAAAAAATTTTTGGAAGAGGGGAACTTTGAATCAGAATTCTTATCTAATAAAAAAATTATTAGTAAATTAATCGAAGAAAAAGGCCTTCAATTTAACAAAGATCATATCTTAAATTCTTCAAAAGGATATCGGATTTGGAAAATAAAACAATAAAATCAAACATAAAGGTTATTTCTCCCCAGGTATTTTATCGGTTAAAAAAATGGGATTTATCCTACTAATTGGAAAAAGCCAAAGATTCCCCAAATTATTTCCATAAATTGGACCCCCATAAAGGTCTTCAAATTTTATTCTCATCTTACATAAATAACTTACTGGATCTTGAATAAAATCTTCACTCATTAAGTCTGCCTGTTTTTGATTCGCTGGTCTAAATATAGAAACATGGGGTTTTGCGAAAGGGGGTAAAAAATAATGGGAGAAAATATCTCCGATTATTTGGTGAGAATTACAGAATTGTTTTTAACTAAAATCATATCTTCTACTCTTAATCTGTATTCACCCATAGACACTTCTGGTTCTAGAGTAATAATCATGTTTTCTCTTAATTGAAAATCTCTTTGTTCTTCTAAATAAAAAATAGGGTTCTCATGAAGAGAAAATCCAATAGAATGGCCTAAATCCTGCACTTCCAATGTTTCTGGATTTAAATTCGCTTTTTTTAATTCCTTCTGGTACATACCAGAAATATCCTTTAAGTAAATTCCAGGTTTAATGAGAGAAATAATTTTCTGTTGAACTTTTAACAATTTTTTATAATTCTCTTCCGCTTCTTTATTATCTATAAAATACATTCTTGTACAATCAGAATAAAAACCATCCTTACAAACTCCAGCATCAATAACAATTATATCTTTTCTATATATTTTATCGTTAGTTGGTGAAGAAGATGTAGTTTCTCGAATATCTTTTTTGGAAGTGATACAAATAGGGAATGCTAATTCATCTGCTTTTTCCAAAAGTTTTGATTTAAGATAGTCCCTTATTTGTATTTGCGTCTTTCCAACAAGAAAATTGGAGGTTATTGAATCTAATTCTCTAGAAATTATTTTTGCAGATTCGGTTATCTTTTCTATTTCATCTTTTTCCTTAATTAAAATTAACTCTTCTGCTTGTGAATTTAAATCAATAATTTTATCTTTTACTTTAGGGAGATGATTGAAAGGAGCATTTCCTATTAAACCTATCCGATTATAATTTTTTGAAAAAGACTCTATTTCTTCAGCAATATTTTGCTCTTTAATCGGAATAATAACTTTCCCAGGAGCTTTCTTTTTTAACCCTTCAACTAAATACTCTATTTCTAGAAATCCTTCTTCTTTTAAGCTGAAAAAATAATAGTGAAACATTAATGGCTGTATTTTATTGATAGCTAAATCAAATGCAGAATTGTGTGAATCAGAGTAAACTAAGATTAAATCCAAATTGTTCTTTTGCATTAACCCTTTCAAATATTCCTTTTTGTTCATTGTGCCCCCTTTATTCTGAGTAAATGTTGATAATAACTTAGTATTGAACAACCTTTACTAAATAAGTACTCCTCTTCTTTTAAATCTTCTGAGTTTGAGGCAGTCACAGAAAAATTGTTTGGTCGCCCACAGGACATAGAGTTTGTCGTAAGAGAGGGGAAAATAATATATCTCCAGTCAAGACCCATTGTTTTTAAAAGACATCCATTGCAATTATAACTACGAACTATTTCAAGAAAGTTAAAGTATAAAGTAACTTTACAAGAAGAAAACAAAAACTGGATAAGGGAGAAATAATTGG
>CAZRGF010000049.1:0-2616 GCA_964599615.1 Candidatus Woesearchaeota archaeon | reverse complement strand
CTTGCACGCATCCAATCTCCCCAAACATTCTGCAAGTAATCTGGAGAGGTTTCAAGTGTAATAATCATCCTATTTATATCAGATTTTGTAAACACTTCTGGCAGTTTTCGGGTGTCTTCGTATAATAATGTGTGGTTGTCCATCACTGATCCCCCCGTAAGCTTTGAAAATTTAATGTAGAAAAATAACACATCATCACCGTATTTTTTCGGTCTTTTTGGTTAAGAGGCTTTTTGTATACCATCTTGTTGTGGTTCACCTCTTACTGGCTGTTCTTTCTAAGATGTCCTAGTTTATAAATGTTACGATTGTTATCAAAGTTATGAAAAGTATGTTTAGTAACATTTATAAAGTTTAGGGCATTGCCTTATAATAGCTTAACTTTGCAAAATGGGTGAAACAAAACGTCCGACATATGATTTTCAATTGAATACACGAGTGCCTAAGGAGGTATTCGATGCTACTGAGAAGCTCGCTCACAAAAAGGGAGTTAAGTCTTCTGATTTAATTAGAAAAGCGATTGTTGAATATCTTAAGGAAAAGGGTGTATTAGATAAAAAGAAAAATTATCTTTAGAATTATTTTATAATTTCCCAGTGTCCACCTTTATCTGGACCAACTCTTTTTAGCAATCCCTTATCTTTTAATTTAAGGATATTTTTATCTATTGCTGTTGTGCTTATTCCAACCTTTTTTGAAAGCTCAGATTTTGAGATATAAGGATTTTCTTCAATTAATTTGATTATTTTCTTTTGGCTTTCTACCAACCCTTCTACCAACTTTTCTACCAACCCTATCTGTTTCTTATCTCCTGTTGGCATTGGGGGACGTTTGAATGTAACTGTGAAAAAACTTGTAAACTCGAAAACTGGTGCGGGCAAACCAACATTTCTCATAGCATCTCTCATTCGCCCTACTCCTGAGCCTACTTTTTCAACCAAATCTGCAGTTTTGAAAAGGCTAAATAAAAGAGGATTTCTTGATATACTCTTTTTACCAAAATCTTCTTTTTTAATTGCTGAAATTAATCCACCAGGATTGCTAATTTCAACCCTATCATCAAAAATATCAATTTGAATATTTGCTCCTTTTTCATTATAGTCTCTATGTGCCATTGCATTTACAATTGCTTCCCTTAAAGCATCTTCTGGAATTTCTAGAAGCTCTTCTCTTGGTCCTGCTGTTTCAATTTTATACTCTAGCCTTAAATTTCTCATAAGAAAAGCCATCACTCCGTTATAATTGGAAATCGTATCTTCTGTGAAATCCTTTCTGTCTATTATTTTATACTTGTCATTCCCCTTATACAATACACAAGTAATAATTGCATGTCTGAAAAATTTCTCAATATTATCACAAAAAAACAATACCCCTGCATTTTTGAATTTCCTTGTTTCAGTTAATACTCCTAAATTCTTTAAGATGTCTTCATCGGATATTGTTCTGCTTAAATTTGCTTTTTGTATAAACAAATCAAATTTTGTTTTGCTAAATCCACTCTTAAAACTAAACTCATTATTGACTGCTTCATCAAATAATATTTTTCCTTCTTTATTAAAGAATTCTCGAATTTCATCTGTTGATAATTTCTGAGAGTTACTTCCTTGCCTTAGAAAGAAACCAGCAGAGCATCTGTATGGTTTATTCAAACCATCATCAACATTTACAATAATAACATTATCTATTGTTTCAATTTTAATATGAATTGAAGGATCACACCCCCTTGCTAAATCTTGAATTTCAGATTTTAGCTTGTTTGTAATTTGGATGCCTTTAACTTTTCCTTGATCATTTACTCCAATGAATATTCTTCCCCCTTCTGTATTGGAAAAAGCAACAATCTCTTTCCCTAAATTCTTGGAGTCATAACTTTCCTTGAATTCTAATTTCAAACCTTCTCCTTGTTTAAGCAAAAATTCAAACTCTTTTTTATCCATATTTTCTATAAGACTTCTATGTTTTAAAGTTTATCTAAAGCAATCTTCAAAACTAAGTCCCCCTTGTTTAGCTTTCTTTAAAGTAATGCCATAAGTATTGCCATCTGAATTAAATTGTTCGGGCTTTACGAATATCCAGCTTTCTCTTATAAATCTCAAAGCAACTAATGGAGTAAAATTTGTATCTTCTGCAAACTTTAGAAATTTTATCATTCTATCTTTAGGAATATAAACTCCGCCCTTTCTTGTGGATTTTGATTCTATGCAATAAGCTTTTTTCTTACTTGCAACAATTATATCACATTCAGCATTTGTTAAAGTTCCACTTCCTGCTGACCTAATTACTCTAAAATTATTAGTTATAAAAATATGGCAGAGTTCTCTTTCAGCATCACTACCTAATCTTTTTCTTGAGCTTTTCATAAATCCCTCGCTTCAGATTTTTCTTTTTTCCAACCATGCCTTTCCAATTCAAATTCATCGATGCAGTTGTTAGCTTCTGTCTTACTATACTCTTGTGAGATTTGTAATAAAACTAAACTAATAATATTATGACTATAAGGTTTTATTCCGATATAATCTTTTTCTCTTTCAATTATTTCTTTTAATTCCTGAAGGGTTTTTTTCTTTGCCAAGAAACTTCTGGAGGTGCATCTAGAAAAACTATTTGGGGGTTTAA
>CAZRGF010000048.1:0-2832 GCA_964599615.1 Candidatus Woesearchaeota archaeon | reverse complement strand
AATGAGTTGGCGCTAAGTGCCTATTTTTTAAAAGGTATTTAACAATTTTTTCTGGGCAGTGCATCGCTTTATTTTTTATTAAAGAGGGAACGTTTCCAGCATAATATGCAAAAGAAAAACCATGATAAGTTAAAACATCAAACCCGGAAAAACCCTCGCGAGAGGCAATATTCACATATGCCGGATTTCCAGTAAGAATCACATTTTCCATTTCGTAGAGAGGCCATGCATATTTTTCATCAAAAATTGGTTGGGGCTCCATAATCCTCATACAATCATGATTTCCCGGAGAGATAATTACTTTTATGTCCTTCCTTACTTTTTGTAATAATTCTGACAATCCAATAAATTGCTCTTCTAAATCCTTAATCGCAAGATCCTTTTCCTGGTCCGGATAGTTTCCCACTCCAGAAATAATATCTCCCACAATGAAAAGATATTTTATCTTCTTAACTTCGGGGGTATTTGGAACCTCCCCATTCAAATACTTAACAAAATTTTCAAAACTTTCTCTCATAAACAACTTACTCCCAAAATGCAAGTCACCAATAAACGCGGCATACTCCTCATAACGAGCACTTTTTCTCTCGGGAAGGGTTGCTTCTGGAAAAACAACCTCATTTACAAAAAAAATCTCTCTACTACCAGAACCAATAAAACCCAATACCGCATCCGGAACTATCTCCTCCGCCTTTTCATAAACTTCTTTCTTGTCTTTGTTGATTAACACCTTTATCTTTCCAGTTAAATCCTCTATCTCCAAAATAATATTTTTATTCTTCGTGATACTCTTCTCCGAAACAATACCGATAAGCGACATCTTTTGTCTACTTCCAGAAATCTTGCTTATAGAAACAAGGTTTTCCAACTCAGAATGACTCTGTAAAATTTCTTTTAATTTATTAAATCTATTTCTAAAATGACTCACAAAATCTTCGACAAGAATCTTCTTCCCCTTAGAACACTCCATTGAAACAATTTTTATCGGGCTCTCAGAAAGAACTTCTTCTACTTGTTTTTTTTCGCTTTCCTTTGAAACCCGAGAGATTTCGATACTCAAACCCAAACGTATTTTTAATTTTTCTAACTTCTCTCTCTTAGCCTCCGGTAAATCTAAGAAAAATCTCTCAACCTCTTCCTTATTCTCCTTTAAAACTTTCTCAGTGATTATCTTCTGCCTTGTACTTGCGCTAAATCTCTCAATCAAAAATTTGGCAGATTCAAAATCCTTGCTTTCAGAAAACAAATTAAGAACCTCTCTATCCACCAACAACCCCTTTTCCAAACAAAATTTGAGGATCTCTTTTGAATCCATCTTAACAATTCATCGCGTCTTTAATTATCTCTTTTGCTTTTTCGATGATATTCTTTGTTATTGCCAACTTAATTTCCCTTGTTCTTCCCCCCCTTCCCTTTGAAATAACTCTAACATTAATTATTCCCAACATATCAAACTCCTGTATTATATCCGATACTCTTCTCTGGGTTAATACTTCTGATTTATTCCTTAAACAAACCTCTTGATAAAAGTTATAAACATCTCCAGTAAAAATTGGTTCGTTTTTGTATTTCTCGGAAAGACAGATGATTGAATGTAAAACATACTGAAATTGTTTTGGCTCGGTTTTTATTACATCCAAAATTTTATCCCTCTCAATCTTATTATTCGCTTCATCTATATGTTTAAGGAGAATTTTCTTAGACCTATCTCTTTCTGCAAGCTCTCCTGCAATTCTTAATAAATCCAGCGCCCTTCTTGCGTCTCCATGCTCCCTCGCAGCAAACGCAGCACATTTAGCAATCACGCCCTCATCTACAATCCCCTCTTTAAAAGCGTCCTCCGCCCTTTTATGGAGAATCTCCTGTAGTTGTAGAGCGTTATAGGGAGGGAAAACAATTTCTTCTTCACTTAGGCTACTTCTTACTCTGGGATCAATCTCATCTAAAAAAGTAAGATTGTTTGAAATACCTACAACACAAATCTTCGTCTTTGCCAATTCTGCGTTAAGTCTAGTTAAATTATATAAGAAATCACTAGATATTTTCTTTACTGTCTGATCTATCTCATCAAGAATTAAAACAATCAGCTGCTTCTCAGAATCAATGAGTTCTATAAACCTACTATAAACTGCCTCGGTTGGGAGTCCTGTTGCAGGCACTTCTCCACCAAGCTTCTTTATAATCTCCGCGAGTATTCTATACTCCGTATCTGAAATCTTCTTGAGTTTACAATTTAGATACTCTATTTTCAATTTAAAATCCGGATTCTTCTTGGCTCGTTTAAGCAATTCTTCTTTAACAAATTGTATTGAAAGGGTTTTTCCGGTTCCAGTTTTACCATACAAAAAAAGATTACTTGTTTTCTCTCCCCTTAGAACAGGTGCAAGAATGGAAGCAATTTGTTTTATTTGTACATCCCTGTGGGGAATTTCATCAGGACTATAATTCGATTGTAATAAAAATTTATCCTTAAAGATACTATTCTTATCAAACGAATCAAAAATCTCGTCTAGCTCAGTCACCATTTTTATTATTTTGTTTTGTCTTTTATTTAAGTCTTTGTATTATTCAAAATACACTTTTCTCTCACAGCTTGGTTTCCGATGGAAAAACAAATATTCCGCAAAAGATTAACGGAAAAAGAATTGATCATTATATAAAGGGTTATAACCACTCAAAAAGAAAGACACCCCCATTTCACATGGAGATTTGTAAGGAGCGGAAACTACTTTGTTGAGAACTAAAACACTACAACAACTAAAGAAACAACCGCCTCCGATTATTATTATTATTATTATTATTATTATTATTATTATTATTATTATTATTATT
>CAZRGF010000047.1:0-2926 GCA_964599615.1 Candidatus Woesearchaeota archaeon | reverse complement strand
ATAAAAAATAGATTTTCTTTGGAAGCCCCACACTTTAGTGTGGGGAGGACGTCACATATCTCTGGCAAAGTCAAGTTTTAATGTTTAACTTCGCCACTGCGAGTTATGTTACAATAAATCCCATTGGGGTTTATTCTCAATTTCACAAAGATAAAAGCTAAGAATCAAATCAAGATAATTTACACCTAAACCTATAGCTGGCAAAGTCAAGTATTCTGCCTGTTTTAAGCAAGAGTGTGTGTCATGCATCTGACTTATAGGCGGCTTTGAAAAACCAAATCACCAACTAGAATAAATCAACTTCTATTCTGAGTGCGTGTCAATTCCTCTCAATCAAGATTATCTTTTTCTAATTTTTGCCAATACTATCACTGAACCGACTATTCCGATAATCGGACCAATCACCAAACCATGTGGTGGGAATATCAAGGCGATTATACTGAAAACCAGTATAAAGACACTTGCTTCTCTTGGGTTTGTCTTCAATGACAAAGTAGCTAGGAGCATTCCTGCACCAATAACTACGTTAAGTATCGCAAAGAGCATTGCTTTTGGGAACGAAATCAAAGTAAAGTTTATTGGGACTACTATAAATAGTATCGCTGAAACAAGAACAATGATTGATGCAATCAAGTTCAATGCAAAATCAGTTTTTACTATTTCAAAACTCTCTTGAGATTGTTTCCCAACAACTGCTCTTTTAACAACGTTTCTTTGTGGCTCTGTTCTACCTCTCTTGAATCTACCTCTTTTTTTCTTTTTTGCCATAAAACTATACCCTTACTATGTTTAAAAATGTTTTTAAAATTTTATACTAAAGATTCAATCTCTTGATTTGAAATTGCACAGCCATTGAATTTTGCAGCGTACAATATTGCGCGAATTATGTCCTGCTTTTTTCCTGGAAGGTCTATGAACCCAGATTTGTAAGCTAGAAGGGCAAGTTCAGATGATCTTATCAGGTTAATGTTCCTGAAAAAATTGTAATTTTTTTCTACTGAATGAATTTTTCGGTGTAATTTCAACTCCAATATTTTTCTTAGATTATTTGGGGCTTCGCATAGAACCCTTGTTGTTCTTTCGTCAACAACTACCGCTTTTTTCTCTATTTTTAATTCATTGTAAAGAGCTAAACAAGAAGTTTCTCCAGAATGCATGATTCTGATAGGGTCTCTTCCTGAAATAAAAGTAGAATTTGCAATATTGCCTAATCTAGACGTCTCTTTCAAACGAGACCCTTTGTAAAGTTCTAGTGTGCCATTTTCATGCAATTTTTTGATAAAAAGAGCTTCTAACATAAAACGTTTTTCTTGGATTGGTTTGTCGATTACTTCATATTTTACATCTTCTGTGATGAAAAAAGTGCCGCCAAATTTTCTTTTTAATGGTTCTAGTATATACAACAGATTGTTCAATGCGAGGGTTATTATGCTTGAGGCATCAAATATCAGTGCTTTGTTAATCTGTGACATTTTTATGTTTTATTTTCAGGGTATTTGGTTTTTTATGATAAGGATTTATGGACCTACTTGGGGATGTACCATGGCACAAGTTTCTTTGAGTTCTGTGCTTCGCTTTTCATTTATTTAAAGGGTTATGCCCTTAAGTTTAGTTGATGAGTATCTTGCAAGACTGCCAAAATATTGGCACAACGTCGTATTGCGCAATTTGTTTCAACGACATTATATAAAATATTATTTTCTTTTTATTCGTCAAAACTATTAAAAAGGTCTTCTGTAAATTTAATTCTTTCACGGATTGGTTTTGTGATTGTCAAATCAAGATCAGTTATAATCGGAACAGAAGCGTATGCTGCTAATTCCCATTGACTTATTCCTAATAAAGAAGCTGTTTCTGCCCTTGAAATTCCATGCTCATAGACTCTTGAAGCTTTGTTAATCGAAGACTTTCTGAAGACTTCTTGTATATAATCTTTAAGATGGACAAACATATTCAAGGTGTTTCGGATTCTTATTATCTCTCTTCTAAAATATTGGAGCTTGTCATTCTGAAGAAAATAACATGCCCTATCCAGGCATTTCAAGGTTCTGCTTAAGAAAATATTCCATTTTTTACTGTCTTTAATATCTCCCTTTTCAAAGATTTTTGCAAGTGCATAGATTGTGACTGCTATTGCCAAAGAATCTGGGTCCTGATAAATAGAAACTGAATGTATTGTCTGATTAGACAATTCTCTTAATAAGGGAGTATCTTCATTTTTAACTGCGCCATATGCCTGCCTAAGGACTTCTAGTATGTGTTCTTTTTCTATCATGCTTCCTCTTTTTAATAAAATATTGAGGAAAAAACTTTATTTAAATGTTTTTAATCAGAAAAGTCACGACTGGGTCTAGCAAGAGTTTTCACTCTTTACCTAAAAAATATTCTCTATCAAATTGGCCCTGGTGCCATTTAGATCTTTTATCAATCTCCTTTTTTACAGTGTCTGCAAATCCTTGTGCTGCTTCTTTTGCCATCTGCCCTTCATCTTCATGAGCATACCAGATTAAATGTGCAGCATAAGCTCTTTCTCCAATACATGAATCAAGTGTCTTTGCCAACATCTGATATAATTGATTAGGCAGTCCTCTTCTCACCGCATCATTAAAAATTGTAAATGCACGAATTATATCTGTTAATTCTTCTTCAGTATATTCTGGATCTCTTCTTTCTTCAATAGAAGTACCCTTAGGAATATTTTTAGAATATTTGTCTCTACCTACAATAATTCTTTTTCTCAATCTATCCGCTACTTCTGGGGGCAGGTTTTGAAAACTGTTATATCTAGGTGCCATGTTACTAAATTAATCGGAGATTTATAAACCTTCCTAAAGTTGTAACTAAGAAGTAATTACGCCCGGACCAAGAATCGAACTTGGATATCCTTGCGGAAACAAGGTTAGCAACCTTGCGCCTTACCATTGGG
>CAZRGF010000046.1:0-2950 GCA_964599615.1 Candidatus Woesearchaeota archaeon | reverse complement strand
CGAAATGTCATTCTCCTTATTGGGATAAATTGCCAGATCCTCGATATTCTAAAGTGGCAGAAATTCAGAAGAAAAGAAAAAGATAATGAAAAAGAAAATGTCATTATATGACAAATTATTAAGTGCAGATGCAACTCTTGGAAAAGGAATAAGACAGAAAACTCTCAAGAATCTCATACTTGCTAAATTGATCATGGATCATTTTGGAGTAACTAACCCGGCGAGTATGATGGGTGGATTTCGAGATAAAGAACATAAAGAGAAGATAAAAAAAGAAATAATGTTTCAATTAGAAATTTCAGAAAGAACAGCACAAGATTATATGAAAACATTATTAATAATGGGTGGGCTACATCTATAATTTGCTCGCTCGTTCATTATAAGTTTTAATCCTCAAGAAACTTTTTTATTAATTCTACAAGAATTTCTGTTTTGGATTTATCTTTATCTATACATTTTTTAGAAAACTTTTTCCATAACTCTGTTTCAATAAAGAAACTTACTTGTCGTTTTGGTTTTGCCATTGTAGATTAATACATTTGTAGTAAATTTTATATATAAGCAATTACTATAAATCTACATATCTACAAATATAGAAAATGGAAAGATTTAAATATGGTTTATCTTCTAAATCATAATGAATGACAAAATTAAATGGATTGCTTTAGTGATCTTATTGATTTCTCTTTTTCCGATTGTTACTGCAAGTAGTGTAAGCACAACAACATCAGACACAGATTGTATCTTGTTTTATGATGGATTCAATTTCGGACATACTTGGAAGTGGATTCCATCTAATGGAAACTGGTATGTCCAAAATGGAAAGTACGCGCAAGATGTGATTGAAGGAAATGGGTGGCATTGGAAATATACAAAAGCGAGATTTACTGGAAGAAACTACAACTTTGAAGCAGATGTAACCGCCTTAACCGATGTAGCATATGGTGGCTGTGCGATGGCAGGATATGTTCCAAGAATAGGATATGATCCTTACGGAACACAAATATCTGTTTCTTTATTTCCAAGAACACAACAAGTCTCTTTGTATGTGATGGAAAATGGAACAACAAGAGAATACATCTACTACACCCCAATTAATCTTGGGCAAGAATACCATTTGAAAGCAGTTGTGAAGAATGGGTTAGCAAGTGTTTTCCTTGATGGAAACAAGATTATAAGCGACAAACCAACAACATTGGCCTCTGGAAACTTCTGGTTGATTTCAGACGATACACATTGTTTGTTTGACAACGTGAAAATAACTTCTAATAGAAGAACAAGCGAAGCAGATACAAACTAAAAGCATTATCCAATCAAGATATAACTCTTTTTAGTGAAAACTCTGTTAATTTTTGTTTTTTTATTTTTAATTTGTTTTCTTAAATGGGGTAGATTGGGAAGTTAAAGTAGAGGAATACTATTAAAAATGAAAATTAAAAATAAAAAAACCAAAGAAATTTATGAGATTTTAGGATTTACATATACAACAGGAACAGATATTTGTTTGATTGGTAATGTAAAAACAAAAGAAATAAAGATGATACGTTGTTACGACTTAACTAAAAATTATGAAATGATTTAAGGCAGATACAATTTTCTAATAACCTAAACGTCTCGCCCCTTCTTCATATTTTTTAACTCTTTCATCAGTTTGTTTCCTTAATTTTTCCTGCGTTTTCTTATCTGGCTTTTCTTTTAGTATGCTTCCAAACATAAAGGGTTTATTATCCAGTTTATTCATTGTTTTCAGAGTTTCATGCACAGCATCCCAGACTTTCTTATTTATTTGAGAAGTCATTTTCTTCTGTTCATTCTTTAGATCTTCTATCTGTTTTTCAAGTTCAGCTTTCTTTTCTGGTGGCAAATCTTCTAATTTATAGACTTGATTTTTAAGTGCTTCTTTTACTTTATTATTATCTAAGTTTTGATAAGTCTTAATCATGCTTTTAGAATGTCCCATAAACCTTGTTGCAGTCTTTTCAGCTATTTTGTTATCATCTGCTAAGTTATACAGCTCAGTTGCCCGTGCATGTCTAAGCAGATAATTCCAAATCTTTCTGCCTAAAGCTTTCTGACTCAAATCTCTGCACCATTTTGAAACAACATGCTTATCTACAGGTCGATTAAGATCTGTCTTTGAATGAAAAACATAAACCTTTTTTTCGTGAAGGTTTTCCTGCTCCTCTTTAACTTTTTGCAGATAAAACGTAGCGTCTTTGACAAAAATAGTCCTTGCTTTCTTTGTTTTTGGAGAGTAAATACTCAATTCCGAAATGTCCCCATCAACATTAAATTTTATATCAGTCCATTTCAAATATCTTGTCTCACCAGTTCTCAAACCGCCTTCGTATTGAGTTATTAAGAAAGCCTTCCAAAACATTTTAGTTTCATGTTTCATCAGCTTTTCAACATCTTCTTTTACTATGCTGTTCTGCTTTACTTTCTCGCTTTGAGCAACAACACCAGCTTTAATATCCTCAAAGTCATCAAACCTTATACTCCAATCTGGAAAACCATATTTCAAGAAGTTTCTTACAAAGTCAAGCAAATCTCTTTTGGTGTTGCCCATTAACTTAGAAGTTTTGATTATTCCCAGTAACTCTCTTAGAATCTTTAATGGTTTATTCTCCTTTTTAATTGGAAGAGATAAATTTTTGTAATCCTCGCCAAGAATATAACAAATCTGTATAAATAATCGTCTTGTATCCATCAGTTTGCCTTTAGAGACCAATCCTCTCGCTACTCGATATTTTAAATATTCCTCAAGAAACTTCTTATCTTTAGGCTCAAAAGTTTTATAAATCTCTTCAATTTGTCCTCTATGAAACACTGGATATTCATTTAACATCTTATAAAAGCTAAGAGAAAGGCATTTATAAATGTTGTCAGTGTTACATGCCTCTGTGGCTCAGTGGTAGAGCGTGCCCTTGGTAAGGCCTCTTTTCTTAAA
>CAZRGF010000045.1:0-3030 GCA_964599615.1 Candidatus Woesearchaeota archaeon | reverse complement strand
GGAGATTATTAGACCGCAATTTGAAGCGGCAAAGGTTTTGTTTAGGATTGAGGGGCAGATGAAGCTCTTGGGCAAGTATGTCGATATATGGGGTGGGTAAAAGAAAATTTATGTGAAGGCAATCAAAAGGTGAGGGGGATTATAATTAGTGAACAAGCAGATAATCAATTAGATTATGCTATCAAGGTTGTTCCAGATGTTACCTTTAAAAGAATGTGGTTGGAAGTTAAGATTAAAGAGTGGGAGAAAGGAAAATAACATGCCCTATCTAAAGAAAAACCAAAACGGGTACCCTCTAACAAAGAGGGGGGATCTTATGCATAGAAAAGTTGCAGAGAATAAGGTAGGAAGAAAGCTAAGGGATGACGAGGTTGTTCATCATCAGGACGGAGATAAAACTAATTTTAGAAAGAAAAACTTATCTGTTATGAGTAGAAGCTTCCATTCTACATTAGAAAGCAAAATGAGAAAGAAAAAAGGTTTGTTTTGGTGAGGGAAGACAGAAATAGATAAACTTAAAATCTTCCTATTTCTTGGATAGATATGGATAAGAAACAGCTAACTGAAGCAGATACAAGAACAACATTAATTGATCCTGTTTTAGAAAGAGTTGGCTGGAAGATTAAAGGCAGTTACGTTAAGGAAGAGGTCAATCCAGTTAAGTCTAAATTTCAATTAAAAGAATATCTCGGTCGTGAATCTGGAATTGAAAGGGGAGTGGATAGATTTATTGATTATTTGTTGTTAGATGAAGATGGAAGCCCTCTCGCAATAATTGAGTCAAAGAAAACATCAATTAGTATTGAAAAGGGGGATATTCAAGCAAGAACCTATAGAGAGGATATTGAAAAACAAATTAAGATAAAAATTCCTATTTTTTTAACCAACGGAGATAAGTGGTATTATGTTGATGATTTGGACCGTAGAAGGCAAGTAAAACTTCCCTTTTCTCAAAAAGATTTACATCGGATTGTAAGTTTAATGCAAAAAAGAAAAGACCCTGCAAATATTAAAATAAATCCCTTAATCGTTGATAGAAGAAGGGGTGTTGAAGCAGTAAAGGGGGTATTAGAGCATTTTTCTAAGGGTCATCGAGAAGCATTAATTAATATGGCTACTGGAACGGGTAAAACAAGAGTTGCTATGGCAATTATTGAGGCGCTTAGGAAAGCAGATTATATCCAAAAAGTATTATTTGTAACAGATAGAATTTCTTTGGGAAATCAAGCTAAAGAAAAAGGTTTCAAAGAATTTTTTCCAGATGATCCAGTCTGCGAATTAAACGAAGAAGGTTATTCAAATACTGCTAGACTCTATGTATCAACAATTCAAACATTAATGTCCCTTCAAAAACCTAGAGGAAAATTTTACGAAAAATTTGGAACAGGAGCATTTGATTTAATTATTTTTGATGAAGCACATAGATCATATTACGATAAAAATAATGATATATTCAAATATTTTGATGCTCTTAAAATAGGATTAACCGCTACCCCCTCTTCTGTAGAAACAAGAGATACTTTCGATTTATTTAATTGTGATGGAAGAGAACCCACGGTTAAGTATGATTATGATTCTGCAGTAAATGATAAAGTTTTAGTCCCTTATGTCTCAGAAATTATTGAAACGAAGGTTTTATCTTTAGGAATTGAAGGAAAGAAATTAAGTAAAGAACTACAACAAAAACTAAAAGAGCAAGAAGAAGAACCAGAATTATTTCAAACACCCGGGTCCAAATTTGAAAGATTTTTTACCGATGAGAAAACAAATGAATTAATAATAAGAGAATTTGTTGAAAGATGCTATAAATCAGATGATGATCGCCCTTGCAAAAGTATATTTTTCTGTGCAAGTGTAAAACATGCAGAAGCATTAGAGTTGCTTTTTCAAAAACTCTATCCAACATTAGCTAGGGATGTAAAAGTTATTACTTCAGATAAATCTCGTTACATGGATGAAGTAAAAAGATTTGAAAAAAGAGATAGTCCAAGAATAGCTTTGTCCGTCGGAGTTTTAGACACAGGTATAGATATTCCAGAGATAATGAATTTAGTTTTTGTTAAACCAGTCATTTCTCCAATTCGATTTTGGCAAATGCTCGGAAGAGGAACAAGAAGTATTTCTGCTTGCAAATATAAAGAATGGCTTCCAACTAACAAAGACGGACAACATACAAAAGAAGATTTTTTAATATTAGATTTTAAATTTGGAGATTGGTCAAATGTTCAACAGCATAAACTAAATATCTCCAAACAAAAATCTTCTGGAACAGATGCAAAAACAAGAATTTTTTTAGAACAGGTAGATACGTTAGAAAATAATTTAAACGAAAAAGAAAAGAATATTGTTGAAAAGCAAATTAAAGATACCATTAAAGAAATTGATATTGAGTCTCCGTTAGTCATTGAAAAAAGAGAAATTATAAAAAAAATAGTTTCTTCTAAGTTTGATTTAAAAGAGCATGTTAAAGAATTAAGAGAAGAAATTGCTCCCTTGTTAATTTATACTCCCTCGGAGAATGCAAAGGTTTACGGATTTATTTCTAAATGTGTTAAACTATTTGATCATATTAAAGAAAACAACAAAGAAAAAATTGCTAAAGTGGAGGAATTTGTAATTGAAAGAATAGATTCGATTTGGGATAAAAATCTTGATGCTATAAAACAAAAACAAGAGGATTTAATAAAAATTCAGCAGGAACCATTTTGGGAAGAGATTACCTTTGAAGATGTTGATTTTTTAATTAGAGATATTGCCCCTTTAATGATTTTCTATGAGCCAGATAGAAAGAATATGATAAGAATTAATGCTCCAGATATTGTTTTAAAAGTAGAAAAAGAGATGATGCAAGTAAAAGAAAGTCCAGATTATCAATATTTTATAAATAGTAATCAATTATTAAAAAAAATTAAAGAGGGTAAAGGAGTTACTTCCTTAGAACTTTTAGATATAGAAAAACAACTGAGAAAATTGAATCCTTGTTTCACAATAGAGAATATTCAGCAAACTAAAGATTTTGTCTTATTTTTA
>CAZRGF010000044.1:0-3129 GCA_964599615.1 Candidatus Woesearchaeota archaeon | reverse complement strand
TTAGTTGAATAATTGTTCTGTCTTCCTTTATTTTTTCAAATAAATGTTCATTTGCAAATACAACTGCTGGGACGAGCATGTCTCCTTCCATCGGTATTTCATATTTGTAATTTGTCATAATTAGCTTAGAATTAAGTGGTTTATATATTTGATTTAAACGTCAAGAACAACTTGGGTTTGCCAGACGTTTTTATCTTCGTTGAATTTGACGAACATTTCGCTGTAAGTTATAGCTTTAACATCATTTGTGAATTTGTAGTGATCGCCTTTGTCTCCAGTGATTGTTGCTGTGAGTTTGAATGTTTCCTTATCAATAGTTATAGCTGGGATATTGGAAAGAAGGAAATCTTCAGAGTCAAAAAATATTAAGAATTCTTCTAAAAACTTATAGAGTAGATTTTCAAGATTTGTGCCTTGAATTTCAATTGTTTTAGTTTCTTGTTCTAGAATAATTATATTCCCACAAATTGCTTCTTTTAATGCTTTCGCTGATTCTACGAATGTATTTTCAAGAGTATCTGCTTCCGCGGAGAACTTTACGTCCGCAGTATGGTCTAAAAAATGATAAGTCATGGTCTAAAAATGTATATTCTTGTGGGTTTTTAAGCGTTGGGGTTGTGGGGATTTTAATGAAGACTCTTAATAGATTTGGAGTCTAACTAGCCTTTAAATAATACCTATTTTTAGAGATATTATGAAAAAACATGTTATACTTTGTTCAGTGTTACTTATATTTGTAATGTTTCTTGCAATTACAGAGGTATCTGCAAATGAACCGTCCTGTAGCGATTTGATTTATTTTTGTTCATTGGATAGTCCTTATTGTAATCTTACGGAACTAAGTATAAATCAGTTTATAGAGGAAAAAACATGTGTTAAAGTTACTAAATATATTCTTCCTAGTTTTTTGAATTTATCTAATGATGAATTGGCTTTAAAATATAAGCTAGATCATGTTCCTGCTTTTGTGTTTATTGAGAGAGACGGCTGTTTCGGAGAAATTGGAAATGCAGGAAATACAAAATTAGAAGATATTAAGTATGGAGTAAATAATTTTAAATGTAATTCTTCTACTAAATCACCTTGCACAGACTCGGATGGCGGTTTAGATTATTATTTATTTGGAATAGCAAAAGGACCGAATAATGCATATGCACCTGATTTTTGTATTAATTATGATGATTTGGGCGTTATTGAATATGAAAAATTAAAATTAAATGGTGGAAAAACAGGAGTAATTGAACATTATTGTGATTCTCATGGTTATGTGGCAAATGAAGGGTTTGATTGTCCTAAGGGGTGTTTAAACGGTGCGTGCTTAGGTGAAGAAATTATTCCTAGAGAAATAACTAATATGTCTGTTTCAGAATCATATTTTAGAAAATCTTATTTTAAATGTTCGGATGGTAGAGAAAGTTACGAAGGGGGAGAATCTTCATGTGAGTCATATGGTTTATGGAAAGATCATGCTCTTTCTTTTTGTGGTAGTCAGTTTGGGGATGTAGTGGCATTCTCTATGTCTGATGAATGTTATTTTACTGGAATTCCTCCAATTGAACAGCCAATTAATCCAGAACCTTATGTTTTTCCCAATGCAACTATATGTAAGTTAGATTCTGATTGTCCGCAATTAAGTATATTTTCCGAAGATGATGGGCCTACTTTTCCAATTTATAAATGTGTAAACAACTATTGCGTTGCACCTTTAGATGGTATTGGTGAAGCTAATGATTCTATTTCTTTAATATGTAAAAACTCTTGTCCTTTGGATGATAAATGTTATCCTTTCGGATATCGGAAGTTTGACAAATATTGCTCTGATTCTGGTTCTTTTCTTGTGCAGTTCGGAGCAGATAAAACTTGCGATAATAATTTTGAATGCGGAAGTAATGTTTGTGTTTCTGGAAAGTGTGTAAGTGAAGGGTTGCTTGAGAAAGTTCTTAATTGGTTTAAGAGTTTACTCGGATAAAATTAAGTAGTTTTACTTTAGAATTTTTCCAGTTTCTAGATACCTAAAATGAAGGTCTATTTCTGATAGATTAAGATTTTTTTGTTAATATGGTTTTCAAAATATTTATATAGTTCTCTTTTGTTATTTTTTTAATGAAAAAGATATTGTTGGTGATTCTAGTATTAGTAGGCCTTTTTTTTGCTGGAGTTTTAATTTCGTTTGATAATATTAATAATCAAGGCTCTTGTTTAGATTCAAGTACTTTTATTGAAGGTTATTGGAGCTATGCTTTAAGATTAGATTTTTGGAATGTGGCAAGCGAGCCTGCAGTCCTTGTTTGTACTTATGGTTGTTTTGAAGGAAGATGTTTGACTGCCGAAGAAAAGAGTAATTTAAAATTGCCTTCTGCTCCGGATTTGCCTCCGGAACCAAGCTATCCGGTTGGTTTAGGTTAAATTATTTTAGAATTTTTCCAGTTTCTAGATACCAAAGATAAAGGTCTAGTTCTGCTAAATTAAGATTTACTTCTTTTCCAAGTTTGGTTAGAACTTCTTCTATTTCTAGGTATTTTTTAGGAGTTATTGTTTTGGGTCTTTCGATTAATTTTTCTCTTTCTAGTAAATCTACTATGTGAAAATCAATAATTGCCAGATCTTTATAGCCTACATTTCTTAGGAAGTGAGAGGATTCTTTCATTCCTAGGCCTTTAACTGTTTTTACGAGCCATTCCCTCATTTCAATTCCTGATTTTTTAAAAACTAGAGAACAGAGCTCTGTTTTGCAATCTCTCGCTTCTACAATTCTTTCAGCTCTTTGTGGCCAAAATCTATGTCCAATTTGTTTTAGTTTTTTAGCTAGTTCTTCTTTGGAGATTATTTCAAAATCTCTAGACATTTCAGTTTGAATTTGGATGCATTTTTCGGCTTGAAAGTTTGCAGTTAGTAAACAGAAACATAGTTCTGAGAAAACTTCGTCTTGCTTCTTATTCCCAAATGCTTCGAATTCTTTTATTCGTTTGTCTACAACTTCTTTAATTGGTGATTTTTTCAGGTTTTCAATTTGAGATTTTAGATTTGGCATGTTAACGCGAGAATACTCATGTTTATTAAGGTTTTTGAATGGGGGGCTTTGCGTCTAAATTAATTTATTGAGAATTTTTCTTTAATTTGTTAAAAACT
>CAZRGF010000043.1:0-3823 GCA_964599615.1 Candidatus Woesearchaeota archaeon | reverse complement strand
TGAGCCACAGAGGCATTTTTATCTGAAAATACTAAAGAGAGAGGTTTTTTAAACATTATTAAAAGATTATTTTAGGATACATCAGACATTTTTAAACGACTTGCTAACTGTTTCATTCCAAAAGATTGGCAAATCAAAACTAAGCAAACCTTCAAATTCATCACTCCAAACATAAAAATATTTCGACCTATTATCTTCTTGTTTAGTAAAAGAAGGTTTTATTTTTTGATACATCTTTTTTATTGCTGTTCTTTCAAATTCAGACTGCAATAAACTAGGTTCTTTTAACAACAATACATCTGCTAACCTTAATACATTTAAGTCAATCATGGCAGAATTCTGAGAGATTAAAATTAAATTCAAATTTTTATGCCTTGCAATAGCCATCAAACTTCCTAGCATTTTATTTGATTTATTTAAAGAATCTCGGGAAGAGTATAATATCGCCCCCTCATCTACTAAAGCAGTTGAATTGTTTGGAACATCTTCTAATTTTTTGGTTTTTTTAATCCAATGGGGAAGCTTTGCTTTATCAAAACCAACAACAAAACATCTTTTTCTATGGGAACACATTAATTCTAACAAAGTGAAGCCCAAAGCAGTTTTGCCAGAACCTCTCTTTCCTGTTATCAAAATAATCAAACTATGTTTAAGGAGCAAATCAAAAAAAACCTTATAATCTCCTTTCACTTTTTCAACTACTAAAAACGGATTTGTAGGTTCTATTTCTTCTTTTTTTTTGAATATGTTAAAAAGCCCCATTTTTCCAGACTATACTTATTCATTTTATGTTTAAAAAGGTATTTGAAAAAACATTTAAACTAATAATTCTCTTGTTTATTCATAGCCCCGTAGTATAGCGGTCAAGTATGTTGGCCTCTGGAGCCGGCGACCCAGGTTCGAATCCTGGCGGGGCTATTTGCTTTTCAAACGTTAGCAGGACTTTTTTCTTTTATCTCACCAGAGAAACCGATTTCAAATTTATCAGGATGTAACAGATATTCCAGAGTTTTTGGTGTAAGTTCTTGAACTCCAATTGATAAAGCTGAAGGTAATTCACAAGAAGCAGGCATATTGCCATTAGCAACATCAGCAATTTCAAATTTTCCTTGTTTATCCGGACCGATTAAATACTTGTCAAGTACAACAGTATGAAGATTATATTGTGCATTTGGTACAACCTGTTTTGGAACTCCAGAAATCATATAGCTCCCATCTCCACTTCTTGTAATAGAGATCCATCTTCCTTTTGTGGTATATTCTTCAATTAACTTGATACTTTCTGGTGTTGCCATAGTTTCCTAGTAATCTTGGGTTTTTAAATATTACTTTATTGTAGTAACAAACAATAAGATTTATAAATTCTTGGCTTCTAGAATAAGATGACATTATACTTTGACATGTATATAAAGAAACAAATTGTCCATTGTGAGGTATACAATCGAGGGATGGGAGATTATGGGTGCTATATCTATCAAGTGAAATATACACGGTTGGATACAAAAGAAAAGTTTGAATTTAAAGTAGCACATAATAGGGAGATGAGAGCAGAAGGCCTGGTATTATTGATTTTTCGTAAACTCTGCAAAGAAATGCATTTAGAAGATACTTTGGATAAAGAGAAAGAGACATATCCACTTAACCCTGTAGATTGATTTATTTAATCCTCTTCAAGAAATCAATAATAAATTTCATTGAACCATCATTCAATATAATAACATCAAATACTTTCTTAAAAGATTCTAGATTTTCTTCTATATTCTCATTTAAGAATCCGATTTTCAGCAGATTATCATAGCCAAAACCTTCTATCATATCAACATCTTCTGCTTTGTCTCCTAAGAGAATAACATTCTTTCTTTTTTCAATATTATGATAGAAATCAAAATTTCTGACTTCGAACTCAGTCTTGTTCATACTATGTATTATTGGCTCTTGGACACCTACAACTTGGCCGTTCTTGTCAAATTTCAAGAAATTCGCGATAAGATAAATATTCCCAAAAAGTATGTTTTTTCTAAGAAGCAGTTCTTTGATGAAGTCTCCTGTACTTGCAGACATTATAATCAACGGGATTTTGTTTTTATGCAAAACCTTAAACAAGTCATCAGATTTTTCCCTAAACTCATATGTTTTCTTTTCAACAATGTCATTGACTAGTTTTTTGATTATCTCTTGATTTAAACCACAAGCAATCATCAATTGAAAATGTTTTTTCCACCATTCATGCATGAATCTAACTTTCTCTTCCTTCAAGAGTTTTGGGTCAATCTCCATTGGTCTGTACTTATTATATAGTTCATGTGCTTGCTTAGCGTAACTCTCAGAGATATAATCTCCCATTCTAAGCAAAGAGACCAAAGAAGGGATTTTTTTCCCATTAATGAATGCTTTAGTCAGAGTTCCATCAAAATCAGAGAGGACATGCAGCTTTGCAAAGCCATCTGATAAAATCTTCTTCTTTTTTTCTTCAAAATTTTTGGGATTAACAATAATAATATTCTTGTCCATTTTTTAAAATCTCGATAATTTAATGTTTAACACTTATAGCTGGCTAGAGTAACCAAGTCTTATTTAATATTTGCGCTTCGCTTTTCGCATTTATAGCAAGATGATTAAATTTAAAAATCCTAGCATCTTGACATAATATGGCAGAAAAAGAAATAGGTGTAGTTACTGATTTTTTTGCACAAGTAAACGCAGCAGCAATAAAACTGTCAGCTCCTTTGAAAGTCGGAGACAAGATAAAGTTTAAAGGCGGAGAGAATGAGTTTGAACAGACAGTAGACAGCATGCAAATTGACAGAAAACCAATTCAATCTGCGAAAAAAGGCGATGAAATTGGTATTCTAACAAAGGAAAAAGTTAGGAAAGACTACAAAGTCTTTAAGATCTAGAAAAAATGCTAGATATTATTCAAGCAATAGTCCTAAGCATAATCCAGGGCATTGCTGAATGGTTGCCAATAAGCAGTTCAGGACATTTAGCTATTCTACAATATTTCTTTAAATTTAATGATTTATCTTTTGATGTTTTCTTGCATTTTGCTTCAATTTTAGCAGTTATATTTGTTTTTAGAAAAGATATCATAGAGTTATTAAATTTTAAGAAAAAACGAAACATTAGATATCTCCTGCTTATTATCATAGCCATGATTCCAGCAGCACTCACAGGATATTTTCTAAGAGATATGATCAGTTCAATTTTTTCCAAGATAATTTTTGTCGGAATCTTCTTCATGATAAACGGAATCCTGATTTTTTCAACAAAATTCATAAAAGAAGGAAAAAAAATAAAAAAGACCGATAAAAAAAGAAAAAATCCTTCATTACCCAGTTCATTGATAACTGGATTTACTCAAATCTTTGCCCTTCTTCCAGGGATTTCAAGAAGTGGCTCAACAATTTCAGCAGGACTCTTCTGCGGATTGAAAAAAGAAGAAGCAATCAAATTTTCTTTCTTACTTGCAATTCCTGTTGTTCTTGGAGCGACAATTTTCGAAGCAAAGAACATATCTATGATTAATATTAACATAGAAATGCTGACAATCTCATTTATTCTAGCTTTCTTAGCAAGTCTTCTATCCATCTTCTTAGTAAAAAAAACAATAACAACAAATAAGTTTTATATCTTTGGGGTATATACTTTCATACTCGGCCTGGCTGTCCTGATTTTCAGCTTGATTTAATTATTAATTCTTATTTTCTTGTTCTTAATTATTTTCGAGATGAAAACTCGACTTTACCTTAAGACTTGACTTTGCCAGCTATAAGTGACGTCCTCCCCACACTAAAGTGTGGGGCTTCCAAAGAAAATCTATTTT
>CAZRGF010000042.1:0-4050 GCA_964599615.1 Candidatus Woesearchaeota archaeon | reverse complement strand
AGATTAAAAAAATTACAAGAAAAAGTAATCAAATCAAAGAAAATTGGTAAAGGGTCTAAAGCAGGAATAAAAAAATCAGATATGCAGGCAGTAATAATCGGAAAAACAAACTCAGGAAAGTCCTCTCTACTAAATCAGCTTACAAATGCATCCCCCGAAATAAATAAATATCAATACACCACCAAAGAACCGATAATTGGTATGATGAATTACGCTACAGTGCAAATTCAAGTAATAGAAAATCCAGCAATGGATTCGGATATGTATGATAGGGGCCTAACAAACTCGGCAGACACATTAATAATAATTGTAACAAAAGTTGAAGAAATAAAAGAAATACAAGAAAAGATTACAAATAAAAATGCTAAGCAAATTATTGCGTTTAATAAAGTAGATTTTTTAGACCAAGAAAAGAAGAGAAAACTTGACGCAACATTAAGGTCCAAAAAATATAACTATATTTTAATTTCTACAAAGACTCAAGAAGGAATTGAAGATTTAAAGGGGAAAATATTTCAAAGTTTTGAAAATATTAGAATTTATACTAAAGAACCGGGAAAATCAGTAGAGGAAAAAAGAGAAAAACCAGTGATATTAATGCCAGGTGCAACGGTAAGAGACGTGGCAGAAAAGATTCTTCATGGTTTTTCAAAGCAAGTTAAAGAAACAAGAATATGGGGACCATCGAGTAAATTCGCAGGTCAGTCTGTAGGAATGAATCATAAATTAAGAGATATGGATATTGTAGAGTTTAAGACAAGATAGTTAATAATCTCTCAAAGCAAATCCCAAATCTTGGCTTTACCGCCCCCGAAAGAGTGTTTCTTTAAAAATTCTCTAGTTATTCTTCCACCTGCAGAAATATGTTCTAAAACAGCTTTATCTCTTAAATGAACTCGACCGTAAACAAAGTCATCTCCCATTCCGGTTAAACCGCCAAGAAAAGCAGAGGGAAAAACTGTTTCATCTAAATCTCTACGATAATGAGCATAAGTTTTTGGAGAAAGAACTACCTCCGTGTCTACTAAATAATTTTTTACAAGTCCTTGATTATTTCCTAAAACACGAACATCTACATTAGGAATTCCTCTCAGTTCAGGAGCAACACCCCCAGTATCTAAAGAAGTAAAAAGTTGAACATCTCCTCCAGAATCGGCCACCTCCCGCAAATAATCTCCGAAGGGCGTTCCAGCATTAAACGCAACAGGATTTAAATCTCGAACAGCAATATATAAAACATTTCTATCAAGACCTGCAACATTAATCCCGGGGGAATGGGCTCCTCCGAATTCAAACCGAGAAACATCCACCAAACGTTTGCCTATTTCTTTCCAATTCCAACCAAAAATACCAAAACTAGGCTGTTGCCAAAATTGTTTCTCATCCATAATATAGCAAAAATTTAGTTATTTAAAAAGATAATTGTACTAGGATATATAGCTAAACTAATAATCTCTTTCAGAGTCAGATTGAGGAAAAAGATTTCCAACGAAATCAGAAGTAACCCATTCATAAACAGACTTTCCAGATTCAGTTGCCTTATTACAAATATATTTAGATCCGCCAGCTAAGAGCGCAATTCCGAGAGTAACCCCTGCTACTTTCGCTAACATCTTTTTCTCTAAACTATTCATTTTTACCATAATAAACATAGAATTCCCAAGTTTATAAACTTTACGATATGTAGTTATTTAGAAGTAGTTACACTTTATCCGGATAGCCCAAAGCTCTCAATTTTTCAAGTTCCTTTCTATGTTTTTCTATTGGAAGCAATAACCTAGAAATCTCTTTAGCAACTGCGTTCTTTAGATCAAGAGGATGTACTTTTTTTTCTGAAAAATCTTTTTCAAGTTCAACATAATTTGAATACTCTAAGTTGCCACCGAATTTTTCTGACCGCTCTATTAAAAATTTTTCTTTTTTATCTTCTTTTAAAGTAAAAATGATATACTTCAGGAAAGCCATAACTCCATTGTCTGGGTCCCCCTCTACCATCTCGGCCCCCTTTACTTTCTCCTGAACGGTTTTTTCATCGTCCAATAAATCAATTTTTGTTTTCTCGCTAGAAGAACTCATCTTCTTACCAATTAATCCGGGAATCAATGGAAACATAATCTCAATTCGTGGTTCGTATCCAATTTTAGGTAAATTCTCTCTAGCCAAAACCATAATTTTTCTCTGGTCCGTTCCACCTAGTTGAGCATCCACCTCCAAATACTGCTCATCAATTGCTTGCATTAGAGGATAAATAAGTCCAGCAAGTTTAGCAGAATCTCCTTCCATATTTTTGACCACTTCTGCGGCAGCTTTTCTAGAATCTCTAACCGAAACCAAACTAGCCATTTTTAAAACATCGTACATATATTCAGGTTTTAACTGAAGCTCAGAACCCTTAACAAACTCTAAATCCTCTGTATTAACCCCCATAGCAGAAATCATTAACGGGATTAGCTTCTGATAATAATCGTACCGATGTTCCAATAAATTCCAAGGAGTATTATCCATCGCAGCGTGAATATCTGCAATTAAAATTTTAACGTGAAATCCTGCCTTTAACAATTGAGCAACTTTCAATCCCCACATAAAGTAACCAACATGAGGAGTTCCAGTAGGAGCAGTTCCAATATAAACAGAGGGCCTCTTCTTTCCAGAAAGTAATTTTCTTAAATTTTCTTCGCCAATAATCTCCTTTGTATTTCTCTTAATTAAAGCTAATTTTTCATCAATACTCAATTCCTTTCCCATAAAAAAACAAACAATTATTAATTCTTAAATGTTTCTTTAGTCGAATATGCTATTCCAAATTATCCTATTTATCTGCATAGGAATTTTTGCCGGAACAATAACCGGCCTAATCCCAGGAATACATATTAATTTGGTAGGAGTCGGGATTGTTGCGATCTCCTCATCTATTTTATATTCACTAAATCAAACATACTTAATTGTTTTTATAACATCCATGGCAATAACCCACACTTTTCTAGACTTTATCCCCTCCGTGTTTTTAGGTTGCCCAGATACAGATACAGAACTTTCAATTCTTCCAGGGCACGAACTATTAAAACAAGGTCACGGATATCAAGCGATTTTATTAACCGCATACGGAAGCATAGCCGCAATTTTTATTCTTTTGTTAATTTCATTCCCTTCGGTATTTCTTTTATCAAAAACGTATAATACAATTCAAAAATTCATTCCATATTTTTTAATTTTAGTGGTAGTTTTCTTAATTCTATTAGAAAAAAGAAAATTTCCGGCTATAGTCGTATTAGCATTAACAGGATTACTAGGGTGGAGTGTCCTAAATTTGGGAAACTTAAACCAACCTCTCTTCCCTTTGTTAACTGGTTTATTTGGTTCTTCGACATTAATAATGAGCATAAAAAATAAAACTAAAATTCCAGAGCAGGTTATAGAAAAACCTAAAACAAATATTCTTAAACCATTATTTGGGGCAATGATTGCATCCCCCCTCTGTTCTCTTCTTCCAGGATTAGGTTCGGGTCAAGCTGCAATTATCGGCCAAATGATTTCTGTTTCAAAAGAAAATAAAAAAGGTTTTTTGATATTATTAGGAGCAACAAATACTTTAGTTATGGGCTTTTCTTTTATCTCCTTGTATGCAATCTCAAAGACAAGAACAGGGGCAGCATTAGCAATTCAAGAACTCTCTCCAGAAATTTCCACACCCACGATGATACTAATTATAGCAGTAACACTAATTACCGGAATAATTGCATTTTATTTAACAGTCTTTCTAGCAGAATATTTCTCTACAAAGATACAAAAAATAAATTACACAAAAATATCTATAGCAACATTAATCCTACTACTAGTAATGGTCTTTTTAGTCTCAAACTTACTCGGGATATTAATTTTAATTATCTCTACATTTACGGGATTATATTGTATTAATTTGAGTATTCGTAGAACGAATATGATGGGATGTTTATTAATTCCTACAATAATTTTTTACTTGTTTTAACCCATCAAGATAATGCTTTAATTAAAAAACATCCTCTTTTAAAAGTTATTAATTACAAATTAGAA
>CAZRGF010000041.1:0-4300 GCA_964599615.1 Candidatus Woesearchaeota archaeon | reverse complement strand
TAGTTCCAAGTCATGAACATATTTTTCACATAGTATTGCAACTTTTGCCATGTTTTTGTAAGAGGGAGGAGGATTTAAAGGTTTCCAGAATAAATCTTTTCCCCGTTTCTAGAAACAATTATTTTTATCGGATCAAAAATTGTCCACCCTGTAAGGAAGTTGTAAAAGTTAATATGAATTTCATATAAAGCTTCTTTTTTTTGTTCTTTTACTTTAAAGCTATAGAAATGCTCACCACCCACTCCCTTTTTATTAAAAACTAAAATTCCATCATGATATATCTTTGAAATTGCACTACCCATAAATCTACCGCCCCAAGTCGAACATATTGTGATTATATGCTTTCCAACACTTATTTTTGTTGTTGTCATATCCCTTTACTCTTCTTGAGAATTTAAATGTTTTTCTTTAACCTGGCTTTAAGAAGTTCTTTCAATTTTGGGTCATTTCTCACATAATTGTTATTTATATCTAAAATAATTATCTCTTTATCATATGCTTCAGGAAATCTTCTTAGAAGTTCTGTTCTATGCCCTTCTTTTATTTCATCCATAACAAAGATGACATCTGCCCATTCAATCAATTGTTTATTTAGTTCTACTGCTGGTTTAGATGTCCAAAGGCCTGCTGATTTTGCTTCAAACTTCTTATTTTTTTCAAAAAGACTTTCAGCGCAAGGGCTTCTATCTAGATTTGAAGAGCAAACAAAAAGAAGATGTTTTTTCATAAATGGAAGAGAATAGTCTTACTTAAAGATTTTTCTTTAAGACCTCATAAGCATCTTTCCAATAAGCATCTATCCTTTTCTGGCTAAGTGTCTTGAATCTGAATTCTATGCATCTCTCGGGTTCGCGAGTTGCGAGCCTTAATCTCGGATAAATTATAGAGTCCTTCAACTTCTCTTTTATGATTTTGGGATGTTCTCTTTTCATGAAGGCAATGTAGCCGTCCCAAATATCCGGTTCAGTTTCATTTTTTTTAATGTCTGGAATAATCTTCTTAATTTTTTGGAATAACATCTCCTCAAACTCTTTTTTATCTTTTTTAGGATGTCCTGAACAGCATGCCCCTGTTTTGTAGCCTTTTTTATTTAGAAGAAGGATAAGGGGAAGGATTCCGGGGTCGATGTTTGAGGGTAGGGGAGTCATGATTTAATAAACCAAAGGGAGTTAAATAATTATCGAAAGGTTTAAATACCTCCTGATATTGTATAATATTAGAAGGTAACAAACAAAATGACACAAGAAAAAGGAACAATTCAGCTGGGGCTAAGAATAGATAAAGATCTCCTGAAAAAAGTTGAGGAATACTCTAAGTACGAAGGTATTGATAAAATGTCTTTTATTAGGAGAGCAATAAACCTTTTTGTAGGTGAAGTAGAAGGGGCAATTATCAGTGAAGCAATAGAGGATTATGTAAATCTTAGAACAGATGAAGAAACTCTAAAGAGATTGGCAGGTTTTGATAAAATTCCAAAAGATATCCAAGATGCTAGAAAAGATTCAATAATTAAACTAAGGAAAAAATAAAATGGGAAACACGTATACGGATTCGAAGGGTTACCCTCGATTTAAGGACTCTGGAAAAGCTGTTCATCGTGTTGTCGCCGAGAACAAAATCGGTAGAGAATTACGGGAACATGAAGTTGTTCATCACAAGGATGGTGATAAGACAAATTTCAGAAAAGGAAATTTAAGAGTCACAAGTCGAGGCCATCATTCCAAAATCCATAGCGAATATGACTATTAGGTTAGTTATTTTCGTTTAAAGAAAGAAGTTTGAATTCTTTTCCTAGGTGTGCATGGACGGAAGGGGGAGGTCATTTTTACTCAAATTTACATGATCCCTCTTTAATTAAATCAATCTTCAAATCAAACATCGCTTTTTTCAGAGCTGTACGAAAAGACCTGCACCATGCGCATCTCCCGTCTGCACCTTTGCCAATGATTACTAATTGATAGTTTTCTCCATCTTTTTCTAGCATGATATTCGCTTCATCTTCAAGTTGATGATGTTTATCTGCCCAAATTTTAATATCCCATATCTTTTTTTCTATTTCAATATTTGATTCAGGTAATCTCATTTCAAATTCACATGTGACAGATTCATCTATTTCAGAACCGATGAATTTTAAAATTAGTTTTTTATCAAATTTTTTTATTTCAACCGTCTCCGGCATTTTTATCTTGCCATTTTCATCAAATTCCATTACCATTTTCATCATCTTCTCCTATTGAGTTTAAATCTTTTTCCCAATCTTCATCATCATATATCCATTTTATTCCGGCATATCCTCCATGGAACTTTTCATGTTCGTCTTCTGTGAATATTCCCAGATATCTCTTAATATTAATTCTTTTGCAATAAGTAGTATGATGAACATGAACCTTGCCCGCTTTCCAGTAATCGTGTTCTTCTCTAAATTTTTCTATTTCTTCTCTCATAAACCATTCATGAAAGAAGGTTACCTTTGATTCGTCCTGACACTTTAGATGTCTAGCAAGATACCCGTTGTAGACAGTTACCCTAAATAAATCATCGTTAAATTTATCAAATTCATCTTTACTTTCCTTATCAAAAACAAAATACTTTCCATTTATCTTTAGATAAATTAACTTACCTTTCATTTCAGGAGTGAGTTTTTCTATGACTTCTTTATTAAAGTGGGTGACCATTTTAATTTTTCTCAGAATTAGGTTCTGAAGCCTATCGCCTCAAAAAAACGAATTGATTGAGTTATTTAAACCTTTTTCTTTGTGGGTTTTGAGGGAGAGGGAAGGGGGAGTTTAAAGACGTTTTGTGATTATTCAACCATAAATTTTAATAACCCTTGCTCTCTCGCTTAATCATGGAAGATATAACTCAGCAGATTTCTCATTTTGCAAAAGTAAGTTTACATGGTACCTTATCGGGAATTATAAAAAAAAGACTAAACAATCAACAATCTAGGGTAAGAAAAGACTATTTTGGGGTTACAGATATCTGTAATCCATTACAAACCTATTTTAGAATAAAATACCCCGGGATATATAAGGACTCAGTAGAAACGAAGAAGAGATTTTCATTAGGCAAAAAACAGCACAATATAATTCAAAAAAAGCTAGAAACAATGAAAGGATTTGTAGACCGAGAAATAATCCTTGATGGAAGATTGTTAGGCATTCCTCTAAAAGGAAGAGCGGATGCAAAAATAGATGCTTCTATATGGGAGATAAAATCAAAAGAAGTTTTGCCTAAAGACATAAATGAATTACTAAAAAATTATCCGCAGGATATTGAACAATTGTGTTTTTATTCTTTGATTGATCCTGAAGCACCAAAAGAGAATATTTTGATTAATACGACCTATTCTAATTCAGAAGACGGTAAGGCTTATAAAATAACAATAAATGATCTAGGAAAAATAAAAAATATTGCCATGGCAAGAATTGAGAAGTTGAATAAATGGTTAGATGAAGATAATTTACCCGTCTTTCCTTTTAGATGTAGATATTGTAATGGGGACTGTAACATTAAGAATTCTGATCTTTGTTCTTTTTTTGAAAATGAATCATTAACTTGTGAGGTTAAAGATTTTATTAGCATAGAAGAAGTTCCAGAAATAGAAGAAGATCTAAAAAAGATAAGCGTTTTTAAATCTGAAATAATGCCGGTATTTTTATTTAATTTAATAACTCCAAGAAAACTTATTCTCCAAGAATTTTGTGATTTGGAAGAAGAGCCTTTTGATAATTCTTACAAAACAGAACACAAACAATTAATCCAAGACGTGTTATATGAAGAAGGCAAAGTTATAAATAATGAAGAGTTAAAAAAACTAAAAGAATCACAAAAAATCAAAGAGATATATCAGGGGAGAAATTCTTTTATCAAACTTAATCTAAATGGTGAAGAAAAGATATTTCCACTTCTAATTCATATCAACCCAAAAACCGATCCAGGTTTACTACAAAAGGTTTCTGATTATAAAAGGGGAGAATTAGGATTGCATTGTCTTAATAATGGTGTAAATCAAGGCTATTTAATTGCTTATTTTCCTGAACAAAATCATGAAGTAAGGGTTTTTGAAATTAGTTATAACTTTGAAAAAGGAATTTTGGAAGAAATAAAGAAAATCGCTGAAATTATCAAAAGTAAGGATAAAGAAAGGTTAAGTGAATTGCCTAAATGTCCGGATTTTATGTGTAAAGATTGTGCTTATCGTGGTGTTTGCTTAGAATAATTTTTGTTTTTATTTTTTCTAAATTTTAAAGGTTAGCAAGAAATCTGTCTGTTTTAACTGACAGATGAATTGCGTCTT
>CAZRGF010000040.1:0-4513 GCA_964599615.1 Candidatus Woesearchaeota archaeon | reverse complement strand
GTAGAATACTGGCTTTTTAAAGATTGCCATTGCTCAAACGTTGCACCATGCGAGCAACAAATTATAAGAAAGATTTGGTTTTTAAATCTTTTTTCATGAAGAAAAGAAGGGTTATCCACTTTTTGAATTACATATTTCGGGCTCTATTTTCATACTCTCCATTTAGCCCCATTAAATGGGATGGTGCTTCGAGGTATTCTTCTTTTGAGTCTTTTATAACAAATCCATTTTCAGTTAAAACAAATTCTCCGATAACTTTTTCTTCTCTAAATAGCTTAATCTCTAATGATGAGAATTCTGTTCCATTACTTCCCCTATAACATAAATCTAGACCAAGTCGATTTGTTACTGCATAAGCTTCAGCTGCTTCTTCTGCTGGTTCTTGGAAGTCTATCATCCTGATTTAGAATAAAACTGGTTTAAATAGATTATTGTAATTTAGAATAACTAATATCTACCAAGAAAACTTGATTCCATTCGCTTTCTCAATTGTGCCTTTCTTGTATTTAGGAATCTTTTCGTTTTTTGCTTTCTCTGCATATTCAATAACTTTGTTTTTTCTTTGCTCTAATGTTAATGGGCCTGAGAGGCAAGGGCCCCCTATACAACCGCCTTTGCAGAATGTGACATCTAAGAATTTGACTTTTTTGTCTGGTTTGTTCAGGAATTTTTCAATTTCTAGGACTCCATCAATTATTTTTTCTTGTCCTGGTTTCAGATAACCTTTTAAGTGGGCTGTTTTGGATAATCCCCCTGATAATGGGTAGATTCTTGTGTATTCAGTGTAGAACTTGTCAAAAGTAGGATTTTTTCTTTTGAATTTGAGGGAGATTATTTTTTTATTTCTTCTTAGATGAATTAAGTCCTTAAGTTCCTTGTAAGTTATGCAATAATCTACATAATTTGATTTTTTAGACTCAATTACCTTAAAAAAACATGGGGAAAGAAAACAGGTCTTGTGTTGAGGATAAATTTTTTTGCATATTTTTGCTGTTGCAATTAATGGAGAATCTATTCTAGCTAAATCTTCTTTGTATTTCGGAAATTTAGTATTAATAGTTTCAACTATTCCTGCACATACTGAAGAGATAAGTAATTTTTTGTTTTGATGGAGCTGTTCATGGTAGTCTCGGTTTATCATCTTAGCTCCAAAAGTAAGTTCAACAACTTTGTCAAAACCTATTTCCCTTAGCTTTAATACAATTTGGGGGTAGATGAATTCAGCAACAAAACTAGGAGCAAGCATAGCAACTATCTTCTCTTTTCTATCAAGTGCTTTTTGCAGGTCTTGAAAATTCTTCATTTATTCCTCTTTTTCTTAAATTATGATGTTCTTGAAGTTTTTAATCCTTACCCTGGCATTTTTTGATTTTTATCATATTAATAATCCGAATAATAACGCTACTCCGATTGCCACAAGGATTATTCCTGAAATGAGATGTAAGATTCTTATATTCTTTTCACGCCAACCATAAACATTGTCAACTGTTGTAAACCCGAAGTAAACCACTAATGTAATCAATATCATGGGTAATACAAATATTATGTTATATAATATTAGCCAAGGCAGCGCATTAATCAGTCCTAAGTCTTTCAATAAACCTGTTGCGATTATATATGGCCCCATTGTGCATGGAGTTAGGAACAAAGCACATATAATGCCCACTACAAAAGCTCCTTTGGGGGAAGTGATTCTAGCAATCATGCTTTTCATTGATGGGCGCCATTTTCTTGGAACTTCTGTAACAAAACCCATGCTGCCATATGAAAAGAAATCTTTAATATTTGAAGCCCCTAATAATATCCCAATTACTCCAAAAACTTTGTAGAGAATTGTGCTAATAATACTTATTTGAGAAACTAATCCAAAAATATAAACTAATAATGCTCCGTAAATCATATACATCAAGAAAATAGCTGCTGTAAAAGCTAAACCCACCTTTAAGACTTTTTTTCTTTCTCGGGGATATCGGGTTATTATAGCGATTAAAGCTAAAGTCAAAATCGCTAATTCACAGGGATTTACTGCATCAGTAACAGCTAGTCCCATTATATACGGAATAGTTAATGTTACCATTTTATATTTTATAATCAATACGTAGCTTTTTAATCTTTTTCATTGGTTTTTAAGGCATGTCCTTCTATGATTGACCTTGCAATCTTTTTTCTTGCTTGCTTTAATATCCTATGAAAAGTTGATTGAGAAATGGACATCTGGCTTGCAGCTTCTTTTTGGTCCAGATTTTTCAAGTCTTTCAAGTAGATTACCTCTATCTCTTCGGGGTAAAGAGTCAATTCTTCTTGAATCATCATCTTGTGAGTTGGAGCAAAATATCTGTTCTCTTGAACAAGTTTTATTGTCCTCTTTTTTTTAGGGCGTGCCATCTTTTAGGGTTATGAATATTTATTCATAATGCTATTTAAATGTTTTGTTTAAATAAAATTAGGGGTTATGAATACTAATTCATAATTGTCCTTGAAAAACAAATTATAAAGTAATTACATATAAACTTAAAAAGTATTCATTTTTCTAGGGTATATGGCTGAAGAAAATTGCCTCAAAGTGTCAGAAGATATGTCTTATGAAACTCTAGAAGGAATTCTAGATTGCTTGCCAGAACCAACTAGTGCAAGAGTTTTTTTATATGGGGCTTTTAATTATTCTTCTCTTTCTGAACAAGCTTCAGAAGCAGTCAAAACTGCAGGATTAGTCAAGGGTATATCATTGGAAAGAGTTAGTCAGCCGTTATATAATCTAGCTAATGTTTCTAGAGAAAGGGTATTACAAATTTACAAAGTACAACAAGATTTGGAAAAAGCTTCAGAAGAACCAGAAAGAAAAATATATTTACATGATATTTCTTGGCTTTTAGAGGTTAGTGCCCAAATTATAGTAGAGCCTTCTGAGTCTAGAGTAAAAATTAAATATAGGTACCAAGAACCTAATTATATTCGCGAACTAAGAGAAAGATTTTCCTCAAAAGATGTTGAATTTGAAATAGGAATAAACTCTGATTCTGACTTAGAAACAGACCCATTATAGTCAGAGTAGGATTAGTTTCCTGTCTGAAGAATAAATCCTTTGAAATCCTCTGTTGTGTAACCTGAACCAAGATAAGCTTTGCAGTTGATTATCACAGCAGGAACTCCCTCGGGCATTATTCCCATAGCTTCAATTTGGCTAAAATCAGATGGAATTGCAAGGTTATAATGTTTGAACGAGAGGTTCAATGATTGTTCAACTTCTTGTATTCTTGGAAGAACTTTAGCACAATGTTGACAGCCGGTCTTGTATATTATGGAATATTGATCAAGTTGAGAGCATTTTTCATTAGGGATAATCATTTGGTCTTTTATTATCAGGAGATTGCTTTGATTAGGGGTTTGGTTCAATAATAAAAATAAGACTATTGCAATAACAACTACAGCAAATATAATTGAATACATCCATGTTCTTGATAGGTTCCTTTTTTTCATTATTCGTTAATTTTTTTAAGTTTAAAAGTCTTACTAAGTTAAATGAATGATAAATTATCTCCAGGTTTTAGTAGTTCTCAGCTAATACTTCGAAATAGTTTTGTGGATGCAAGCAGTTTGGACATTCCATTGGAGCGTCTCTGCCTGTATGGATATAGCCACAGTTTCTGCATTTCCATTTCAAAACTTTTTCTTTCTTGAAGACTTTTCCTCTTTGCAAGTTTTCTAAAAGCTTTTTATAGCGAGCTTCATGCTGCATTTCTGTTTCAGCTACTTCAGTGAAGAACTTTAGCGCATCATCTTCGCCTTCTTGTCTTGCAAATGTAGCAAATTCAGGATACATCTTAGTCCATTCAAAGTGTTCGCCTTCAATTGCTTTCATCAATGCTTCTTTTGTGTCTTTTGGCTTTTCTCCAAGAAGTTTCAGGATCATCTTCGCGTGTTCAAATTCATTGTCTGCAGTTTCCTGGAAAATTGCTGCAATCTGTTCATAGCCTTCTTTTCTAGCTATAGAAGCAAACATATTGTACTTTGTTCTTGCTTTGCTTTCGCCTGCTAAAGCTTCAAGTAGAACTCGTTCTGTGTTCAAACCTTTTTTTACTGTTTTTGGATCTCTCATTTTTTATTAGATTTTTATGTTTAAGGGGTTTATTAAACTTTTTGTTCTAGAGGATATGTTTTGATAACTTTTGTGTTCTTGATAACCTTTTTAAAGCTAATACTACTTTCTTGGTGGTTATGTTGTCCAAAGAAAAGAGGTTATTAATAATTGTATTTTTGGGAATTTTTTTCTTATTTGTTAATCTAAATTTTGTTTCTTCAGCAGATATTGGGTGGTGTGCAAACATTACTTCTTCAGGCACGTACACTTTAAACACAAGCGTCAATTCAACAGGGACTTGTTTTAATGTTTCTGTGAACGATGTCATAATTGATTGTAATGATTTTAATATAAACTATTCTTCATCGACAGGCGGATATGGGGTTTATTCTAATTCAACGAACACGACAGTGAAGAACTGTAATATTAATCAGG
>CAZRGF010000039.1:0-4527 GCA_964599615.1 Candidatus Woesearchaeota archaeon | reverse complement strand
CATACATAAAAGATTTTGGGCTTGATGAAGCAGAAGTAAAAAGATTAAAGCCAATTTACATAATCAAAGTATCAGGGATGGATGAAAACCTTGGAGAATCTATTGGAAAAGAATTCGGAGTAAAATCAGATAAAGACACATGTAATTTAGAAACAGCAAAAGGAGAATTAAACAAAAGAGTTTTCAGAAAAGGAGTTATGAATTCTAATTGTGGTATTTGTGCAGGAAAATCCGTTCAAGAAGCACAGGTTATTCTAAAGAAAAATCTTATTTCAGAAAACGATGCAGTAATGTTTTATGAGTTATCAGGAAAAGTTGTTTGCCGTTGTCTAACTCCAGCAGTAGTAAAAATTGTTTCAGATCAATGGTATCTTAAGTACGGAGATGAGGATTGGAAAAAATCAACCCATAAAGCTTTAGATAAAATGAAATTATATCCTGAGATAGTAAGGCCACAATTTAATTATGTTTTAGATTGGCTTAATGATTGGGCCTGCACACATCACCATGGAGCAGGAACAAAACTACCATGGGATAGCAAGTGGGTAATAGAATCACTATCAGATTCAACAATTTATATGGCTTACTATACTATCGCACATTTAATTAATAAAATCCCCCCTGATCAAATTACTGATGAATTATTTGATTATGTTTTCCTTGGAAAAGGATCAGGCAAAACAGAATGGAAAAATATGAAAGAGGAGTTTGAATATTGGTACCCTTTTGATGTTAGAAGTTCTGCCAAAGACCTTGTGCAAAATCATCTGTCTTTCTGTTTATTTAATCATACCGCACTATTTCCTGAAAAATATTGGCCAGAAGGATTTAGTATTAATGGCTGGTTATTAGTAAATGGGGAAAAAATGTCCAAAAGTAAAGGTAATTTTTTTACAATAAGAGACATGCTTAACAAACACCCTACTGACGTAATTAGAGCAAATCTAATGCTTGGTGGTGAAGGACTAGATGACCCTAATTTTGATCTTAGCAATGTAGACAACCTAAATCAAAAACTAAAAAATTGGTTTGAATTTGCCACAAAAAATTACAAAGCAGTCAAAGAATCAAAAGAAGAAACAAATGCAGATTTAATATTCCAACACCATTTTCAGAGTTGTTTAAAAAACGGAACTGAAGCAATGGAAAACATGATGTTTAGAACTGCTTTTGATAGACTATTTAATCACATGCAAAAAGCATTGAAAGACTATATTAATAATGGACATCTAAATCAAAAATTAATAAATGAGTTCATTGAAATTCAAACCAAAATTATTTCCCCTTTCTGTCCACATATAGCAGAAGAGATCTGGGAAAGAATAGGGAATAAAAATTTCATAAGCTTGGCAAAATGGCCAATAGTAGATGAGTCAAAGATAAATCCTAAGTTTGATCAAGAAGAGCAGATTATTGAGAAACTTAGTGGGGATATCAACAATATTATGAGAATAGTACAAGAGAAGCAAGGTGAAAAGAAAACTAAAGCATTTATTTATGTTCTTCCAAATGAATTGAATTTATACAATAACTCAATTGAATTAATTAAGAAGAAAACAAACTTAGAAATCACAGTGTTTGCAGTTAATGATAAAAGTAAATATGATCCTGAAAGCAAATCAGGAAAAACTAAACCAGGTAAACCTGCAATACATTTAGAATAAACCAAGACATTATTTTCAAATAATTAACTAGGCCAAAGAACCTTTGGCGGTGGCCATAGAGAGGGCCCATCTCTTTCAATAGTATAAATAGGAATAATATCTCTTATACTTTTTGCATTTCTCAACATTATTTCCAATATTTGTGGTAATAATTTAGCATTTATTAGATAAATACCAATAGGTTTTGTACCGGCAGTAACATAATCATCCCCAAAGGAATAATGTGTTCTCTCAGGGTCATAAATTAACCCAACACCCATAGATGATGCCAAGTTTTTTTTACTAGAGCTTCCGCTAAGTGAAAAATAATTTCTCCTTGCAAGAGTTCTTATAATAATTTCTTTAAGTTCTTCGACTTGTTTTGGATCTTCTAAGAAAGACAAATCACCTTTTTTATATCTTGCATAATACCTTCTAAGAACACCTAGTTCTTCAGAAGTAAAAACTTTTCTATCCATTCTTTTTTCAATTTCTGGATTAGTTTCTATAATAGTTTTAAAAACAGAAAAATATTCTTTTAGTGCCTTAGGTAAATCATTAAATGGACCAATCGTGTGCGAATTCCAGGTATAGCCATCAGATCTATTACGCCAAGCCCACATATTTTCATCTGAAAAGCCCAATTGTGTCATTGCTTTTTTATACCCATCATGTGCATAAGATAAACTACGACCACCAATGCCAACAAATTGTTCAAAAAGAGAAAGAGATACTTCATTACTCCCCTTACTTAAACCATTTCTTAATATTAAATCAAGAAAATTAAAATCAGTAAAATGTACTGCCAATCTTTCTTTGGGATTAAGGATAATTTTTCTTTTTATTTCGTGTAATTCGTTCTCAGTTAATAGCCCTCTTCTTACACACCTATGCCACTTAATCCAAGCAGTTATTTTGGGGTCTCTTTCTGCTTTTCTCAAAAAAATAGGGTTTGGTTCTTTTTTCCTTTTTATTTCATTTTTTGGCTCACGAACTCTTGGCATATTATTATATAGATACTAAGATTTAAAAGCTTTGCAAACTAAACTTAACTCTTATAATTTAATCTCCACTTAACCATTTTCTCCGATATTTTTTTAGAGAACTCTGTCTTTCATAAATTCTTTGTAAATAGGTATCCATTGCTAATAGCCCCTTTTCTTCCTTAGGGGCAAAGAATGTATTATAGCCATGTTCATTATCCTTAGTCCCTAGAAGTAATTCTTTTAAGCTATTTGCAGATCTTTTGTGATTTAATACAGAATTAAAAGTATTTGGATTTACATCAGAATAAGAATAATTAAATATCGAGCCATCATTATGGTGCAAAGAAGTTACTTCCTCTATAGAAACTATTTGGTCTTTATTAGGATCAAATAAATCTGCACCCGCCAACATTATTTTATCCCAAGGTCCATCCTTTAAAAAGAACCTCTTCTTTTGTAACCCAACAAGATCCCTCAGAGATGTGGCAATGTCATTTTTAAAAGAAAACCCCTCTAGCTCGCCATGTGATAAAAGTATATAAAAGAGATGACATTTATAGGTGTTAGCAATTAATCTTGCAAGATCAAATATTTGTATTAAAGCAGCAATACGCAGACCTTCCAAATACCCTCTTGAGTTATTGAACACTGAAAAACGTGCAAGTGTATTTTCTAGATCAGATCTAAATTGTTTTGATTGAGCACGTTCAGGGGTTTGCTCAATTGCAAGCACACCACCATTACTAATAGATTCCACAAATTGCCTTGCTTTTGCATGTTCCTCAGAAAGTATGTGCATCCAAGGAATAATAATTACTTCTTTTTCATTCTTAGGCATGAATATCACTTATACTTACTTTGGCCAAGAAGCAATTTTCTTCTTAGAAAATTCTTCAGGGTCCTAAAGTGATTTAGTTTTTTACTAAATCATCTTTTTGGCCTATGTGGTAATCCTTTAACCCAATCTCTAAAACTAGGCTTTCCAGAGGTATCTCTTACTTTTATATCTACATCAAAAAAAATAGGATATAATAATATCCAAGTCCTACTGAGTTTTTACAAGTTCACATTTTGTATTTACTTCTACAAAATAGTTTTTGTCTCCGTTCAAGAATTCTTGACATTGATTTACATTTAAATCATCCACTGCTATTCTTGGTTCATTTACAATATCACAAACATAGTCATTTACATCAAACTTGAAAAGATCACTTAAACAAGGGCCATTTTCTACAGTCTTCAAAGATGCTACATTTGCAGTACACAAAGTAACACAACTTTCTTGTGCCAATTGCTCAGCTGGTTTATTTGCATCTGGGTTTACCAAAGGATTTGGTCTTAACGGCAATACCATGCTCAAAATTAATACAATTATCAAAGCACCTACAGTTAATAATCCAACATACATTAATTCTTTCTTTACTACATTATCCATTTCATCACCAATACCTAAATTTAATTATCTATATGAACTCACAAAAATTGTTTCTTCATCAGGAGAAACTAACACTTTTTTTATAGCTTCTCTAAAATTATTCATGCCTACTTTTTTTCTTTTTTCTCTTATGGCAAACATTGCTGCTTCTCTACATACAGAAGCAATATCAGCACCAGATGAACCCTCAGTTTCTTTAGCAAACTCCACTACTGAAACATCCTTTTCCAAAGGCATTCTCGCAGTATGTATTTCAAAGATTTTTTCTCTACTCTTTTCATTAGGAAGATCAATATGTAAAATTCTGTCCAATCTTCCGGGTCTTAAAAGAGCTTTATCAATAATATCAATTCTATTTGTTGCTGCCAAAACTTTTACTTTATCATTTGGATTAAATCCATCCAACTCCACAAGCAACTGCATCATGGTTCTATAAACTTCTCTATCTCCCCCAGTTGTTGAG
>CAZRGF010000038.1:0-5130 GCA_964599615.1 Candidatus Woesearchaeota archaeon | reverse complement strand
TTCTCCGTGCTTTTTAGCATAGGTCTACAGCCGAGCGCTCCACCACTGCTCTCAATATCAAAGATATTAAATTGAGCTACATGGGGACAAGAAATAAAAGAAATGTTCTTTTTTAAGTCTTTCTCCAAGTCACAGGTTTTATTCAGAAATCTTTATATACTTGAGTTTGTACTTATTTTTAAGTGATTACGAAATACTGATGGATAAACAAAGATGTGGTAAGAGCGTGATAACTTAAGATGAGCTCAAAAAAACCACTAAAACTAAACAAGACCGACATTATTTTCTGCACAATCCTAATTGTTCTAGTTCTTTTATTATTAATGCTCTTGTTTTTAGACTCGACTGGAAGAGAAACTCCCTTGTTAAAAATTTCAGAATTCGGAGCATCATTTTTTGATAAAGCAAGTCCCTATGATACTGTAAAAGAAGGAGATATTCAAGTTTATTCTGACAGAGTTGTTATTTTCGTTAATCATGCTTCTGTTTCAAGATATGCTGCAACAAAAAGTATGGATCCCTTATTAGACTCAACTGCAAATGGGATTGAGATTCCAGTTACTAGTGTGGACCAAATCCATGTTGGGGACATAATCGCTTATGAAGACGGTGAATCTTTGATTGTCCATAGGGTAACAAAAATCAGTGAAGATGAACAAGGCTGGTTCTGTATAACAAAAGGAGACAACGCACCCACAGATGACGGCAAGGTAAGATTCAGTCAAATAAAATTTCTGACAATTGCTATAATCTACTAGGCTCTGTGTATCAATAACTGGTCTAAAGTCATTTTAACAACATCCCCACTTTTAGAATGTTTAACATGTAACCATAATGGTTCTAACTGTTTTGATTTCTTGACTAATTTAGCGTAAACCACCCCGCCAGGACATGATTTTGTTTGACCTAATGGAACCCAGGGGGTATAAGGATTAGCAATATGAAGATTCATGAAAATTACATCTTTATATTTTTTTCTTGCAACATCAAATGCAACTTCACACATCTTTTCTGAAAGATGTTTCAGATTATAATAAAATACAGGCGAATAACCTTTTTCAGTTAAAAGTTCATGAACTGATTTGTATTCTTTCATAAGATAAAATATTATTAATACTATTTAATCATTATTGTATAAAAGAACATATTTTAAATCCCAAAGATCAGTTTTACAAAAAGGACAATGAACAATCCAATCAATGCTCCAACACTCAAGAAAGGCATTGCAGGATATGCTTTATCTTTTTCTGATTCAACCAATAAGTATAACAAAGCAAAGACTGTAAAGAATAGAACAACAAAATAAGCCCATAATCCCCAAGCTAAGAATACTGCTCCTAAAAACAACATGGGGATAGCAACATCTCCCCCACCAAGAGCAGCGACCTTGACACTAATTTTTTGGAGTTTTGACTTGGCTAATTTTTTATTACTCTTCATCATAGCTTTAGCTAATTTGATTTTAACTCTATCTTCTTTTCTTATATAAGGAACAAAAAAACCAGCAAAAATTTTCAGATGTTTGACTTGAAAATTAGCAAGGTTAACCATGTAATTTGATCTCCAAACAGCGACAATATCATAAACTGAAATAGCTAGCATAAAACCAGCTGCTGTGACAACATTCAGGATAGGCAACAAGACAATGCTAAATCCAGGATAGACAAACAATTCGCTTAGATTATGAACCACCATATTTCTTTTGAAAAGTTTGAAAAAAGTCACAACAAATGCGATAGGAACTGCAATCACTTCCGCTAAAGAAATTCTCCATCTGAATATATCCACCAGGTTATAACCCAAAAAAGGATATAAAATCAAGGTAAACGCAATTGATAAACAAAGGAAGATTACTATGGCAAACCATCCCTTAAGGACAGGAACAATCCCAAATTTAGACAGTACAAAAAACAAGATAACTCCAAGAACAACTCCCACTAGGACATTAATTAAAATTTTGATCATGTCAATAGGATTTTTAGTCTCAATTGGCTCTGGAGCAAATTGCATGACACTTACATTCGCCTGTTCTGGCAAAGTGATATTCTTTTCAATTGACTCATTGACTATTTTCTGATGAGTTGTTCCAAAATAATGGTCATAAGAGCTTATGACTGCTAAGCCAATAAGCTGGGATATTAAGAAAGCTGCAATCAATATAAAAGTTAATTTCCAGGTATGTTTCATCTTCTTTATTTCCTTAGCTATAATGTTTTGTCAAGAAACCTTTATAAAATCTTTCCTTAAGATAACTTTTTGATTTTATCAAGGTTTCATCTTTTGAAAAAAACACAATCTCTAGACAAATTTTATAAATCCATTAAACTTACCTCTTTCATGAAAAGGAACCTATTAAAAGGTGAAAAAATAAAATTGAGGCAGGAAACAATCTACGAGACTAAGTTAGATAATTCGCCTATTGGCGTTGCCCTAGCAGAAATTAAAGAATCAGAAGAACATATTCATAAAAAAACAAAAGAATGGTATTTTGTTATCAAAGGTAGTGGCTATCTCTATCTCAATAAAAAGAAAATGTTATTAAAGGAAAATGATTTTGTGTTTATTCCACCAAAATCAAAACACTTTGTTAAAAAAATAGGAAAAGAAAACCTGAGAGTTTTAGCAATAACATTACCTTCGTGGAATAAAAAAGATCATTATTTTTTATAAAAATGACAAAAAAAGAGAAAGAAATCAGGGTCACGCCCTATGAAGTTGAAGGCACATTGGATGAAGAAGATTATGCCCGACTAATAAAAGAATTTGGGTTGAATCCCTTAAATACGCAAATCCTTGAAAGGATAAAAAAACACACCAAAGAACTACATTTCATGTTAAGAAGAGGAGTCTTTTTTGCTCACAGAGACTTAGACTGGCTCCTTAATGAATATGAAAAAGGCAATAAGTTCTTCCTATATACTGGAAGAGGAGTTTCAGGAGAGACGCACATTGGGCATCTGGTTCCTTGGGTTTTCACAAAATGGCTCCAAGACAGATTTGGTTGTGAACTCTGGTTCCAATTTCCAGATGATGAGAAATTCATGTTCAAACAAGACTTGAGTTTTGAAGAAGTCCAAAAATACACTTATGAGAACATGCTTGATGTAATTGCTCTTGGATTTGATCCTAAAAAGACTCATTTCTTAATTGATACAAAACACGCCGGAATTTTATATCCGGAAGCAATTAAAGTAGCTAAAAAAATAAATTTTTCTACTGTAAAAGCGGTTTTTGGATTTACAAATGAAACAAATGTTGGAAGCATATTCTACACTAGCATGCAGACTGTTCCAGCTTTCCTCCCTTCTGTTCTAGCAAAGAAAAACATTCCTTGCTTGATTCCATTGGGAGTTGATCAAGACCCGCATTTCAGGATAACCAGGGATATTTTACCCAAACTCGGATTTTACAAACCCGCGGTTATACATTCTAAATTCCTAAGCGGACTAAAAAATTATGGTGGGAAGATGTCCACAAGCGATAAAGATTCAACAATATGGACCACAGATAGTCCGGAACAAGTCAAACAGAAGATAATGAAACATGCTTTTTCAGGCGGTCAAGCGACAATTGACGAACACAGAAGGAAAGGTGGCAACCCCGATGTAGATGTTGCTTATCAATGGCTTTACTATTTTTTTGAGCCAGATGACAAGAAATTAAAAGAAATTCATGACAACTACAAGTCAGGCAAGCTCTTGACAGGAGAACTAAAAGTATATTTAGTTGAAAAAATCAATGCTTTCTTGAAAGAGCATCAGAAACAAAGAGAACTTGCCAAGAAGCAAGTTGACAAATTTATTTTCAAGATATAATTAATTATGTAACTAAGTTTAAAACAATAAGGACATTGAAAGACAATTGTCTTTAAACATCGATTAAATACATTACCGATCAAATTAAAAAATGCAAATCCTGATTTTTGGAGATTCTCTGACCTATGGCGCATGGGATAATCAAGGTGGTTGGGCTCAGAGATTAAGAAGATTCGTTGAAGAAAAATATCCTGAACAACACTTTGTTTACAACTTAGGAATTCCAGGAGACACGACAAAGTATATTGTTGAAAGGTTTGAACTTGAAGCAAAACAGAGAATCTTTGATGAAGAAGAAACTGTGATAATATTCCAAGTCGGAGCAAATGATTCTGGAATCAGAACTTCTAAAGGAAATTCTGAATGGGTTTCTCCAAGAGAATTTGAGAGAAATATAAGAAAATTGATATTTGGAGCAAGAAAAATAACTGAAAAAGTATTTTTTGTGACAGACGTCCCCATAGATGAAAAAAAGACTTGTCCAGTCCCATGGGATAAAGACATAAGCTATACTAATAAAAATATAATAAGATATTGTGAAATAATCAAAGAAATATGTGAAAAAGAAAAAATTGGTTTTATTGATGTTTTTGACATTTTCAAGAAACAAAATATTGGAGATTTATTAAAAGATGGTGTCCATCCAACATCCTCCGGACATCAGCTAATATTCCAGATAGTAAAAGACTTTCTCGAGAAAAATAAGGTAATTTAAAAAATGCTTGTGGGTTCTACTCTTCTTTCAATCCCTACCCCTAATTGAGATCTTAGGATATTGCATATCCTAACAATAGGTTCGCAGCCTTCTCTCTCATAAACTAAAGACAAACCTGCGGGACAAGTTCCACAAGACTGACAAATTCCTTCTTTTCCAATTTCACAAACTTCTGGATACTTATGTTTTTGTCTAAATCTCTCATAACAATCTGAATTATATTTGATCATTCTAAACTTACATGTTTTTATAATTTAAAAAGACTTTCTTGAAGAAGAGAAGTTAGTCTAAACTTATAGATACTTTGTCTCAAACTCTTCAATTAATCTATCTAACTCTCTATTTTTTGGCATATCAGGAACAAAACCTGATTTCCTCACATCTTCAATTGTTCTGACAACTACCTCATCATACATGTCCATTCTCCGATCATATCCTTTTTCTGGAAAACCTGCCATCTCCTCTTCAATCCAAACAGATTTATAAATTTAATTATGATTAACAAGAACCTTTATAAATTTACTTTTATACTAGATTTTGTCTATGAGCCCGTAGCTCAGCCTGGTTAGAGCACTAGCCTTTTAAGCTAGGTGTCGTGGG
>CAZRGF010000037.1:0-5544 GCA_964599615.1 Candidatus Woesearchaeota archaeon | reverse complement strand
CAGAACAAGTTCCACAAACAACATTTCCACAAGTTCCATTTGCAAAAGTTCCACAAGATTTACCAGTACAAACGCTTGCGCTAGGATTACAAGTATTAGCGACACAAGCATTATTAGTACAAGTCTGTCCAGTCGCACAAGATCCACAACTTACATTTCCGCAAGTTCCATTAGCAACACTTCCACAGGTTTTACCAGCACAAACATTAGTTCCAGGAGTACATGCATTAACAGCACAAGCTCCGTTAACACAGCCATTTGGACAACTATAGCTACCTCTACCAAAATTAGAATTAAGACTTGGACAACTGTACTCGTCTACACGAGTGCTATCTATACAATAATCTGTTCCACTTGATCCATTAAAACTAGCTGTTCCCCTAACACTATAATTCAATCCCCCATCCGAATCAACACAAACTAGTGCCCCGCAAGAAGCATCAGTCTTAGTACAAGTTCCCCATGCATTATTTGCACAAGTTTGAGTACCTGCACAAGTTCCTACTGTACAAGATTGAGTAGCACCTGCAGTACAAGTTGGATTAGCAACACAAGCTCCATCAGTTAAAGTATATCCAGAATTACAAATATATTCACATTTTGCAGTTCCACAAGTTGATACAAGTGATTTAGGAGTATTAACTGTTAATCCAGAATCGCCTCCAGTACATATTACAGAATTCGCAAGAGTACCTCCCGTACAAGAATAGGTAGGGGTAGAACAAGTTCCATCCACACAATAAGTTTGATTAGTATTATACCAGACAGCATCATCGCACTTAACTTTATACACTCTGTCATTCGGTGAAGATACTACAGATGTTGTCCATACACTATTATCTCCCAAGTCAGTATACTGTTTTACTATATCTCCGCTTTGTGCTTTATTAGTAGATTTATCCTTAAAATTAAATACACCTTGAACACACTTACAGAATTTTTTAGCTTGGGTCCCATCTCCTGCTTTTAAAAAAGTAACCGCACTTCCACTCCAGCAAACATCTCCAGGACTTAATTGAACATTACCTCTCCCCGTAGCTTGATTCCAAAAATCAGAAAACCATCCAGCAGAAACAAGAGATACTGATAACAGCGAAGCTACCAACACAACTGCGAATATCACACCCAACTTTTTCATAAAATAAATACTAAAAGCCCATTTATAAATATTTTGTAAGTTTTATGAAATTAGTCACAAGGGAGTAAACCAAAAAAAGAATAATCTTTCAAAGTATTTTTTGCTAAATTTTTAACATCTTCTAACTTTACCTTCCGTATGTTTTTTTCAAACTCATAAAAATTTTTAGCATCGAGATTAATTTCAAAAGAAAGTAAATTAACCATTTGATCTTGAGAATCTTCCATAGAAATTAAATAATTTCCAACCATCTGCTCTTTTGTTTGAGCAAGTTCTTTTTCAGTCAAACTTTCTGAAACAGCTTTAAATTCATTAAGGATAATTTCCTTCACCTTTTCGACATTTTGTTTAGATGTCCCGACGTATATTAAGTTATACGCAAAATCCCGATTAATATCTGAATCTCCTACAATAGCATAGGCCAGATCTCTTTTTTCTCTTAGCTGCCTAAATATTCTCGAGGACATACCTTGAGATAAAATAGAATGTAAAACCTCTGCGGCATAACTCTTTTTATCTCCCGCAAGAGGAACATGATAAACAAATGCCAGGTTTGCTTGATCAACTCCTTTTCGAGACTCCATCTTTACCCCATTTCTCTTTCTTATAGGGGGATTGGTTTTTTTTGAAATTTTTTCAGCTTTGAAATTTTTTTCGGCAAAAGAGACTAGCTCTTCAAAATCAGCATCACCCACGACAGCCAAAATCATATTACTCGGAATGTAATTCTCTTTAAACCACGCCAAAATTCTCTGCCGATCTATCTTGGAAAGAATCTCTTTGGTTCCAGCGAGGTTAATTCCGAATGGTTTTTCGTAAAGAAGACTATGTGCCGCTTCGACAGAATATCTCATTGGATTATCTCGGTGTAAATTTATTTCTTCAAATATTATTTTTCTTTCTTTCTGAACCTCCTCTTCCTTAAACAGCGGATTTTTTACCATATCGCTTAAAACGTCTAGCGCTAGATCAAGATGCATACTTGGCATTTTACACCAATAAGCAGTCATAGTTTCTGCTGTAAACCCATTCAGAACTCCTCCGTTTTTTTCTATTTCTTCTGCAATCTTCTCCCTACTACGATTTTTAGTACCTTTGTATAACAGATGCTCAACAAAATGAGAAATCCCTCTTTCTTCCTCAGATTCATTAATTCCTCCGCTTCTTACTGCGAAAGCGACACTAACGACAGGAAGTTCTCTCTTTTCGAGAATAACCGTCATCCCACTTTTCAAAACCCTTCTATAAAATTTAGGCTTCATAATTAAATAAAGAAAAATTCATTTATAATTATTTGGGAAAATTTATCTCTTTTTAAAAACAATATACCTTTCGCTTCCGAGCTGAAATTTCTCAATAAGATTAAATTCTTTACTCACAAAATTCTCAAACCAATACCTCTCAACCTTAAACTTCTGTCTTTTAATTAAACTCTCTGTTGCAAAGCTTACAACCACTTCATCAACCAAGGGAACAATCTCTAACAAAAATTTCTTAGAAAAATTTCTTTCAGTCATTTCAAGGGAATCGATAGTCTTAAACAAAAATATAATTTTCTTTCCCTTCTGTTTTTTTATAATTTCTTCTATCTCTTTTAGCTCAAACAGACTCTTATTAATAGCTATAGCATTTTTCAGCTTATTTTTTTCAAAATAATAGTTCATTAAATCAACTAACTGTCCAACAGATTCGATTGCAACGTACTTTGTATTTTTGGGAAAATAATTGTAGCTTAATCCATTAATTCCCGCGCCCAGGTCAAAAACAGTTATTCCAGATCTATTAACTAACTTTTTGTAAAGCTCCTTGTAAAACGGTGCCCTTTCTTTTGTAGAAATGTGCTTATTCAAAACATCCTCCACTCTCTTCTTATTAATTATCTCTCTATTCAAAAGTTTCATAGAACCAAAAGAAAAAAAGGTCTTCCTCAACAAATCACGAGCTAATTTGATCTTATCCTCCTCGGATGTCTGCCTTCTTTCAAAATGAGAAAATGCCAACTCGACATCTTTTTTAGGAAGTTGAGAGAATTCTTTCTTTAATGTTATCTTTTTAATAATTTCTTCTCTTTCCATAAGATTATTAAGAGAATTAAAACTTAAAAGGTTGTCTATCAAGCCTGACATCTAAAAAAGGAAAGTTTCATAAAGAAAACCTTGGTTGTCTATCAAGCCTGACATCTAAAAAAGGAAAGTTTCATAAAGAAAACCTTGGTTGTCTTTATATGCCCGTAAATGCAAACCCTGAATATGCTCATGCCGAGAAAGCATTCCTCGCCGCAAAAACAATCGAAGAAAAAATAGAGAGGCTAGAGGATATGCTTTCTGTTGCCCCAAAGCACAAATCTTCAGAAAATTTATTATCTAATCTAAAAACCCGTCTTAAAAAATTAAAAGAACAGCAAGAAAAACAGAAATCATCCGGAAAAACAAAAAGAGTAGGAATAAAAAAAGAAGACATGCAGGCAGTAATTGTTGGATTTGCAAGCTCTGGGAAGTCTTCTCTTTTAGATATACTGACAAATGCTCGACCAAAAATCTCTCCAATAGACTTCACAACCACGCAACCCCAAATAGGGATGATGCGCTATGCAGATACAAGTATACAAGTAATAGAAAATCCTGCAATCGAATCTGAGTACTATGACAAAGGAATTTCAAATTCTGCAGACGCAATAATAATCCTCATTACAAAAATAGAAGAAATAGAAAGGATAGAAAAAGAAATAGTAAGAGCAAGAGGTAAAAAGATAATCGTCTTCAATAAGTTAGACTTATTAGACCAGGATGAAAAGAGAAGAATCTTTTCACGCCTTCAATCAGGAAAATATAATTTTGTTATGATCTCTACAAAAACAGAAGAGGGAATTGATGAATTAAAAGGAAAAATATTTCAGAGTTTTGGGAAGTTAAGAGTGTATACTAAAGAACCCGGAAAAGAAAGATCAAACAACCCCGTAATAATGCCTCCAAGAGCAACTGTAAAAGACCTATCAGAAAAAATTCTAAAAGGATTTTCTAAGTTAGTTAAAGAAACAAAAATCTGGGGACCATCGAGTAAATTTCCCGGACAAAAAGTAGGATTAACTCACGAACTAAAAGATTTAGATGTTGTAGAATTTAGGACTAAATAAGAATTATTTCTCGTACGCCTTCTTAGCCAGCTCAAAAACTTTTTTATCTTTACGGATAACTTCTAACAATTTTGAAATTTCTTCAGCAACCGAATTTTTCAAATCCATAGGGTGAATTTTTTTGTTCATAAAATCTTTCTCAATACTCTCGTAATCCGAATAGGAAACATTTCCCCCAAATTTATCTGGTCTCTTAACAACAAATTTTTCCGTTTTATCTTTCTTAATGGTCATAATAACATATTTTAAAAATGCCATGACCCCATTATCCGGATTTCCCGCAATCATTTCAGCATTATTCATTTTTTCTTTTACTGTTTTCTCATCATCTAACAAATCTATTTTACTTTTAGGGTCAGAAGCAGACATTTTCTTTCCAATTAATCCCGGAATTAAAGGAGTCATAACTTCAACACGCGAGTTATATCCTATTTTGGGTAAATATTCTCTTGCAAAAACCAAAATTTTTCTCTGATCAACTCCTCCATACTGAACATCTGCTTCTAAGTACTGTTCGTCCAGGGCTTGCATTATCGGATAAATTATTCCTCCTAGTTTCGGATTATCTCCTAACTTAACAACTTCAGAGGCAGCTTTTGTAACATCATGAACAGAAGTGAAAGTAGACATTTTCAAAATATCAAATCCATATTCGGGTTTTAATTGAAATTCGCTTCCCTTAACAAATTCTAATTCTTTTGTATCAACCCCAATTGCTTTGAACATTAAGGGAATTACATTTTCATAATAATCATATCTTTTTTCTAAATCTACCCATGGACAATTATCTAAAGCTCCATGCAAATCAGCTAGTAAAACCTTAACTTTAAATCCTGCTCTCAAAAAATCAGCTAGTTTCAAGACCCACATAAAGTATCCCACATGAGGCCTTCCCGTAATTGCAGTTCCAAGATATACCACTGGCTTTTTCTTTTTGACTAAAAGTTCTTTCAATTCTTTCTCTGAAATTATCTCCTCAGTATTCCTCTTTATTAATTCAAATTTCTCATCAACACTCATTTCCTTTACCATCATAAGAGATAATTACTCCGATTATTAAACATTTCTATAACTTAACTCCTTTTATTCTCCACCTTCCATTCTCTTGCACTACTTTTCCATCCAGAACTATTTTTGCTTTCTTCATATCCTTCACAATATCCCAATGAACCCCCGAATCATTTCCTCCCCCATTTTCTTTGTACGCCATCCCCAGTGCAAGGTGTATCTCTTCCAAATCTATTTTAGAACTATCAACTTCCTTTCCTTCTTC
>CAZRGF010000036.1:0-5657 GCA_964599615.1 Candidatus Woesearchaeota archaeon | reverse complement strand
ATATACCCCTTTCCAGTATTCTTAGCGAGTATATTCCCCTTTCCATCAACAAAATATCCTTCACAGTTTTTTCTAAAGGGCAGGTTTAATCTTGAGTTCATTATACCTATAGGGATTTAGATGTTAAAAATTTATTGTAATGCTTTTCCTAATGGGGAGTAATAATAGGATAAATCGCACATAATTTTATATTCTCCCTTTTTATTCTATTAATATGAAGATAAAAGATCTTCCTTTACAAAATCGTCCAAGAGAGAGATTTTTGAAATATGGTCCGGAGGTTTTGAGTGATGCAGAATTGATGGCTATTCTTCTTAGAACAGGCACAAAGGGTGAAAATGTTATTGATATGTCTAATAGATTAATTGCAGAGTACGGTTTGGATAAGTTATTTGAATGCAGTCTTAAAGAGCTCCAGGAAATTAAAGGAATTGGGCCGAGTAAGGCAATGCAGATTTTGACCGTTGCTGAGTTAGGAAGGAGACATAGAAATTCACAGAAGCCAATAACAAAAATAACTTGTGCTGAAGATGTTTTCAATTATTTTCATGAGAGATTGAAGGATAAAAAACAAGAAGAGTTTTGGGTTCTACTTCTTAATACTAAGAATGTAATTATAAAAGAGGAGTTTATAGCAAAAGGGGTTCTAGATGCCGCGATAGTTCATCCTAGAGAGATATTCAAACCCGCAATAAAGAATTCAGCATCAAAGATTATACTTGTTCACAATCATCCTAGTGGCGATCCTACGCCAAGTGCAGAGGATTTAGATATAACAGAAAAGATAATTGAAATAGGAGAGCAAATGGAGATTAAAGTTTTAGATAGTGTTATTGTGGGAGATGAACATTCTGTTAGGGATATTAATGGAAATTTTGGGCGAGAGTTAGTTGTTAAAGATAGTAAGGGAAAGAAGGGTTATTGGAGTTGGATTGAGGAAAGATAGGAGTTAGGGGGATAGGCTTTTTTTATAATTTGTTTTAAATCCTAATTTATTTAACATTCTTTTCATAGATATAAAATAACTTATTGTTTCATCAAGTTCTTCAAACCAAATCGTTGCTTTAAAATATTCAGATTCTTCATTTATAAGTTTTCCATTCTTTCTTATAGGAATAAATTTTAATTCATGTGCTTTTATTGTCTTTCCATTTAGATTTAATTCTTTTAACTTTCCAAAAACTGTTCTTGTTTTTGGTTTAATTTTAATTTCTTTTTCAATACCAAATAATCCTCCATCCCCCAGAATTATATCCTTATTTTTAAAATCAAAAGTAGCACATCCATTTCTTTTTATCCAATTATCAACTTTGTCTTTTTCACTTTTTGAAAGAATCTTTTTAGTTATCATCATAAAATCCAGAGAGGTTTAGCTCTCCAGTAAAATTTACCTATAAAGGAACCAGCACATGGCTTTGGTTTATTTCTGTAATTTTATTCCTGTTGACGCACAAGGCATTATTTCTTTTTTACAGGATGTTTTATAATTGAACAGTTGGTGATGTTTTGGAAATCTCTTCAATAGACTTGAGAGCTTTCTCAATTGCATTTATCTGTTCATCATAAACTTTTTCTTTTTCTGTCTTTTGTTCACCTGCATTTTCATAATTTTGAATTGCTTCTTCAACTTCCAACTCTTTTTTTCTTTGTTCTCGTTTTATGTCTTCTTGAATATCTTTTTGCCAATTTGTAAGATTTTTCTTCAAGACTTCAATCTTTTGTTTTTTGTATTTTAAGTCTGCATTTAATTTTGATTTAGAATTCATTATTTCTAATTTATTTTGAGTTAACCTTTCAACTATACTATATCTTGATTGACTTTCTGACATAGATAGTTTAATCTTGAATAAATTATATAGTTTGTGTGGGAGTTTTTGCTTACTCTAAAACTTACTCCGTATAACTTACCATAATTTTTCTTTTTTTCTTTAGTTTTTCTGGAATCTCTAGAAAATTATCCTCTATAAGAACGCTTTCCCCTGTTTTTTCTTCAAGTTCCTTTCTTGCATTTCCTGCAACTTCTCCGCCCAACTTAGCTGCTATTTTGTTTTCTTCAAGACCCTGAACGTCTTTTGCTTTAGCTATTTTCGTTGTAGCTGCCTCTCCAAGCATATTAAAAATTAATTCTAAGTCATCCATGTGGTCTCGTAAGTTTTCTCTTTTTAATTTCTTGAATTCCTTGTATTCTTCAACTGTTTTTCCAAAAGTTGCTTGACTAATCTCATTAGTAAGTATTGCAAATTCAATTTCTTCTTTGATACCTCTATTTTTCCATTCATCTGTTAGCTCTTGTCTAATTGCAATTCCCCTTAATCTTTTCTCAATCCACTCTTTAGAATAACCCTTTTTCTCATAAAGCTGTTTCATTCTTTCTTGAGCAAGTTCTGGATTTTCTATTTCCTGAATCCTTTCATAACCTACTTTTGCAAGCCATCTTTTGAAAGGTTCTGCTTTTTTAGAGGGAATTGACTGGATTAGTCTAAATGCTCCTTTAGTGGATATACAATTTATATTCTGTTTTCCACCGGGAGTAATTATTTCAAGGGGGGTGGCAATTTGCCCCCACCCTTCGTTAAAACCCTCATCCCTTCTTCTTATATCTTTAAGATAACCATTTGGATCTTTAGAATCTGTAAGTGCTGAAACTACATCTGTAGCTACAAACCACCATTCATCATTAAACCACTTTCTTCGTATCCCCTTTCCATTAAAAATTGCTATGTGTGTTTCTTCCATATTCATTTATTTTCTCTTAACTTTAAATTTGTTTGCTTCTTACCATCTAAATAACTAATAATAATTTTTCTTCCTTTTTCATCCTCTGCTAAATAGGAATAAATCCCCTGCCCTTTTTCTAGGTTACATCCATCAACAACCAATTTATTAATTGAAATATATGCTGTTGCTCTCTTAAAAATAATCTTGCTTTTCCATCCAATTCCAAAAAATCTCTTTTTCATATTATTTTTAGGTGCCTCATATATTTAAACCTTTGGGTGCCTAAAGATTTATATAGAAAAATATCTACAAAGAATAATGAAAATACAAAAAAGGTTTTTAAGAAAATATAACGATAAGGATTATTACAAGTTTATGGTCAATATTCCGCCAGCAGTATTGAAAGAGGCTGGTTTAGAGTATGGTGGGGAGATAGAGATTAAAGCTGAAAACGGGAAGATTATCTTGGAGAAAAAGAGTAAAGAGAAAAAGAGAGAAAAATAAAGAGAGTGGACTGTTAAGATTTTGCTATAAGATTATAATAATTCTCTATTCCATAAAGGATAATATTACTTTTAATTATTTCATTGCCTAAATTATTTTGTTTTTTCTCTATCATTGAGATAAATTCCTTTGTTGTAAATTCCTGAATTTCAATTTTTAAAGATAAAAGATTTAGCATTTCCCATAATTCTTTTAATTTATCCTTGTTATCTGAAATTACGCAAAGGTCAATATCCGAAGAAGATGTGCCTTTTCCCTTTGCAAAAGAACCGAAGATTAATACAATCATAAAAGGATAATTTATCTCTTCAATATAACTTTTGATTACATTTAATTTGGGATTTTTATATAAGAACTCTTGAGTTCTTTTTTCTTCAACTGAAAAAATTTCTTGGTTCGGTGTAAGATTTAATTTGATCGGTTTTGCATTTCCAATTATTTCTGTTACTATTGCTCCACTTGCTGTAAGATCGCCAACATGCCCATAAACATTTTTGTAATCAATTGCAGTTGCTGAAGAAGTTTCCCTAATTGAAACTGGTTCTTTATTTTCAATTAAGTATTTTAATATTTTTTCCTTGGGTTTAAAATCTATAACATTTTTTACCATAGTATTATGGTGTTTTTACCATATTTAAATGTTTTGTTAATTATCTGTTTTGAGTTGAGGAAAGATAAGAGTTAATCCTCATACAAAAGATTCTTTAGTTTTGGGAAAAGATATTTTTCTAATCTTGGTTCCTCATTTTCTAGATAGTTGTAACCATTAGGATCAAAATGTCTGTCCGCACTAGCAAAGACAAACTGTTGCTTATTTTGTTGGATTTGTATTGCACTTGCTAAAACTTTACAATCTGCAAAATCCTTAATGAATTCATTTATTATTAAAACAATACTTTTATCTAATTCAGATTTGGTTATTAAAATCTCGTTAATTTTCTCTTTTATGAAAACAATTAAAGAATAATTTAAAAAATTTATTTCGGAATCAAACTCTTTCTTTAATTCAGTAAGATTTTTACTTTTTACTTTTAAGTACATATTTTCTGCAAAGAGCTGATCTTCTTTATTTAAGAAACTAGATTTTTTATAATCTATCTGAAAAGACGAATTATTTATTTTTTTTATTACATTTTCATATATCTCTTTTCTTTTGATTATCACCCTTTCAAGCTCTTCTTTAACTATAAAGGAGATTAGTCTCTTTTCGCTCAATTTAACGCATTCTGAACATTTTTTTCTTAATTCTTCTTTAATATAGGTGTATTCTAGAGTCTTTATTATGACTGTTGTATCAAAAAAAGAGTCCATTATTCTCTCCATACTCCGCTATCTGTCCATTGATCTATTATTCTTCTCGCCTCTTCAGTCATCTCAGAGAATTTAGGAATAGGAACTTTTTCAGGTAGATGTTCTAAAAAATACTCCTTTAACTCACTCATATTTTCACTTGCAAAATGGTTTTTAGTTTCTATTGTTGGACCAATCAAAAGCTCAGTCTCTTCTTTTGAATATCCTAATCCAATTAATGATTCAAAAATCATATTTGATGCAAGATATTTCCATAAAGAATCAAAGGCAAGTAAAAATTTATTTTGAAATTCTTTCTTCTCAAATAATTTGATATATTCTGATGCAGAAGCAATTTCATAAAGCTCATACACTAATTCTTTAAACTTTTTATCATAAGAAATAACAGCACTAAGAAATTCAAAGAGAATATTTGAGATTGAATCATATTTCCCTTTTTCAAGATTCTGATATATGCTCTCTTTTAAAAAATAGACAGCATTCTTTGATTTTTGATAATACTCTATTTTTAGCTCACTTATTCTATCTCTAACACTGTTCTTTATCCAATTATCAATTGCTTTTTCTATTTCTCTTGCATTTTCAGGAATTCTTTTTGGGGTGTAATCTTTCTGAAAGTCAATTATCATTAAAGGCATTGGACCATAGATATACCAAACAATCGGTAAATTCAATTTTAAGTCCGTATTTAATTCTGCAGAAAGTTTAGCAAGTTCTGTTCTTCTTATTTGTTTTCCAGTTCGTTCTTTGTATATTTTTATAGCATTATAAAAAATAAATTTAAATTTTTCTCTTTCTGCTTCTTTTATAGGGATATTAAAATAAGTATCTTCTATTATTTTTTGATAAAAGCTATTTCCTCTAAAACTTATCTCTTTTATCTTTCCTTCTCTAGCAAGTTCTTCAACGTATGTTTTAACAGTAGACCAGTTAGAGCATATTGATTTACTTATCTCTTGTGCATTTAGGGGTTTGTCATTTAATGCTTCCAAAATTCTCGTTTTTATCTCTTCAGGAGATTTTCGTTCATTCGTTTCGGTCATGTTTTAGAAATCGCTCCTCTTTTTCATATTGTAGGGAGGAAATACCATTTTATAAACATTACTATACAATTAGTAGTCTGG
>CAZRGF010000035.1:0-5822 GCA_964599615.1 Candidatus Woesearchaeota archaeon | reverse complement strand
CGCAATTCCGCTACAGATTAAAATCTGTAGCTACCTTGCTCGTCCGTGTAAAACTAGAAAAATTAACAATTACAGCATGGGAAACTGCAGGCAGTTGTTCTCCTGAAAAATCTACTTTGTATAAAGGCGGGGATCTCTACCGAGCCTACCTAGAATTTACTGCTCGTTTTTCAGATGGCACTTATTATGAACTAACTGATTGGGATTCTTGCAAAATAGAGAATGGAAAAGTGCTTAAGGGTGTTTTTCCATTATATGAACCAGAAAAAGATTGCCCTGTTTCTCCAGAACGATATGCAAGGCAATATGTACGAAATGAGGCTATTGAAGAAGCAAGAAGGTTCAAAGAAAAAGGAGTAGGAAGTATCGAATTGGAGATAGACCCTCCAGAGGAGATTTAAGATGGGGCTAACTGAATTGCTTTTCAAAAAAACAGGAATTGATTTAAGGGGAGGTCCTTTAAATGATGAAGAACTACTTGGAAGAATAAGAGAATATGAAGCAAGAGGAGCAAAATTAGAAAAACTGACAATAAGATTAAGTGAAGGTTGTGGCGGTTGTGTCTGGGATTGTGACCCTTATTCAAAAGAACAAGAAAAAGCTTTTGAATTTTATTTTGAGCCTAGTGCTGTTCTCTCTTACCAAGACTTTCGCACCAAAAAACAAAAAGAAAAAATCATTTCGTACAGAACAAAACGTTTTTATATTGTAATGGACGACATACACAATCGCAACAAGGATCGTTTGATTGATTTTATGGGGGGTTGCACCCCAAGAGAAAAAAATGAATTTCTAGAATATTATGCAAGATATACCATGCTTCAAGAAGCATTAGAAACAAAAGACTGGTTTGACAGAAAAGGAATCAAGGCAGAAATTAAGTATAAAGACTGATTAATCTAATTTTATATCAGAATAATGTTTGATAATCCTCTTATAAACTTCATCAGCAAAAGAATCGTCTTCAAGCAAAGAACCTTTGACATCGAAAGATTCTAACCAATCCATCGAACCATCATAGGTTGAGCCAAAAGAGGCGTGAGTATCAAATTGTAAATGAGGTGTTGTATTTTTTGTCAAGGTAAATGAAAATTTTTCATATTCCATGGTAGGATATTCTTTATCTTTATCTGTTTTTGAATCAGTTTCTTTTTTAAAAAGATAAGTTTGATCACCCACTTGTATAGTCCATAGTTTTGGATAAAAGACATTTTCCTTTTGTTTAATGGTATAATGCTTTTCATTGACAATACTTGAAACTACATCTTCTAAGCTAGTCAAAGAGATATAATTCCTCCAAACACCTTGTTTTCCAAATTCCCTCGAAAATTCTTCTTTCGACATTTTTTACTTGTTTTTTAAAGAAACCCTGGAGGTATATAAATTTAATTATACTCAAAAACATGTTTTTCATAGTTGAAAGCATATCCTCTGCTTGCGAAATGCTTAAAAGTTTTGTTTTTCTATAAATATCATCAAAAAAGAATATTTATAGTTAAAAACTTTAGAAAAGCAAAGCGCAAATACTAACTAATAGGTTTGGCTTATGATAAGCCATCTTTAAGTGATGTTAAATATAAAAATAAAAACGAGGACAAAAAGAGCATGACACACATAAAAAAACTGACGATGCATGGATTTAAGTCATTTGCACGTCCTACAGAGATTATCTTTGACAAGGGCTTGAATTGTGTAGCTGGTCCAAATGGAAGTGGAAAAAGTAATATTCCTGATGCAATATGTTTTGTCTTAGGACGACTCAGTATCAAAAGCATGAGAGCTTCAAGAGCTTCAAAGCTTATATTTCACGGGGGCAAAGAAGGAAAACCCAGCCAATTTGCTAAAGTAAGCATGGTTTTTGATAATTCTAATAACGAGTTCTCTATTCCAACTCCAGAGATTGAAATTTCAAGGATAGTCAAAAGAGATGGTGCTAGCGTATATAAGATAAATGATGAAACAAAAACGAGACAAGAAGTTTTAGAATTGCTGGGACAAGCGGGAATTGATCCAGATGGGTTTAATATTGTCTTACAGGGACAGATCGATTCTATAATCCGAATGCCTCCTGAAGAGAAGAGACAAATCATTGAAGAAATCTCGGGAATTCTGACTTATGAAACTAGAAAAGAAAAATCTTTAAGAGAACTAGAAAAAACAGAGTCTGAATTAAAAGAAGTGAAAACAATACTAAATGAAAGAAGAGCTTATCTTTCTAATCTGGAAAAAGAGAGAGAACAAGCGCTTAAGTACGAACAATTGCAAAAAGACATAAAAAAATGCAAGGCGTCTATAATAAACAAGAAGATAGAGGGCATCAAAAAGGAGATATCCCGAGTCAACAAAGATATTGAAGAAAAAGAGAGGGTTATTGAAAAATTAAAACAGGTTTCTGATGAACTTAGAAAAAAAGTCCAATTAAATCATGAGAGAATTGCTAAAATAGAAGAAGATATTGAACAAAAAACTGGGGTTGAACAGGATAATCTGAGAAACCAAGTCTTAAATCTTAAAACAGACGGTGCAAAACTGAACATGAACAAAGAGCACTTCAAAGACCAGCTTTCTACACTAGAAATCAAAGAAAATAGCAACAAACAAGAGATTGAGAGGCTTAAACAAGAAATAAAAGATTTAGAAGGAAAATCAAATGTCAAAATCTCAAGCAATGAGAAAGCGAGATATGAAGAGATAAACAAGAATATCGACGATATAAAACAGAAAATATCTGAACTAGAGCTAAAAAAAGAAAGAAATAACATGCATAAGAATGAGATTTCAAAAAAACATGCATTATTGGATGAAAAAGATAAGCAGCTAAATTCAATAAAACAGCGGATGGGTGAGATGGAAAGAGAATTAGAAAACAGCCCAAAAATCAAGAAAGGTGATGAGGATATAAAAACTAAAAGAGAAGAACATCAGAAAAATCTGGATATAAGCCAGATTAAGATAAAAGAGATTGAAAAAGAAATAGTCAGATTATTGACAAGAAAAGATATTGAAAAAAAAGATATTGAAGAGATATTAAAATTAAACCAATGTCCCAAGTGCAAGCAGATAGTCTCAAAAGAGCATAAAGACAACTTGGTTCAGCAAATCAAGGGGGTTTTAAAAGATATTGAAAAAGAACTTGAAAATAGAAGCAGAAATAAAAAACAGATTGAAACAGAGATTGAGAAACTTTCTTTGGGAATAAAGAATTTTATTGAAAAACAACAAGAACTTGAGAAATTTTTCTACATTGAACAGGATTATAACCGAAAAATGCAGGAACTTGGGAATATGAAAAACAGAAAAATGGAAATTGAAAGTGAAATCACTGGTTTGAACAATGAAATTGATTCTATAAAAAAAGAGACATATAATTATGAAGACTTATTGAAGAAAGGCTCTGAACTCAGCAGCAAACTAGAAAAAGAAAGAGAAGAACTGATGAAAATAAAGATGAAAAAACCTTTTGAGATCATTGAAAGAGACATCAATCTTGAGATGAGTATGAAGAAAAAAGAGATTGAACAAGCTGAAATAAATATTAAACAAGCTAAAAGAGAATTCATGGAATTATCTGTTAAATTAAAAGACATAACAAAAGAATTTGAACTAAAACTGGCTGAATTAAAGAAAAAAGAAGAAGAACAAGCAACTATTGAAAAGAGATTCAAAAAATTCTTAGATGAAAAATCTGATTTACAGAAGCAAAACCATGAATTTGAAGTCAATATTAATGAAAAACAGATGAGCAAAACCATGGTGGATGGTGAATTAAATGAATTTAAGATTGAAAGAGCAAAAATAGGGGCTTCTATGTCTGTTCTTGAAACAGAATTCCAAGAATATCAAGGACTAGAATTATTCGATAAAAGCTTAAATGAAATTGAAACAAAATTAGTTAGATCTGAGGAGCAATTCAAAGAAATTGGCAGTGTGAATCTAAGAGCTTTAGAAGTCTATGACAGAGTCAAGGCAGAATATGAAGAAGTAAATGTTAAAGTCACCAAGTTAGAAGAAGAAAAACAAGAAATCTTGAAGATTATCGCTGAAATTGACAAGAAAAAGAAAAAATCATTTATGCAAACCTTGAACCAAATCAATGAAAGTTTCACCAAGAACTATTCTATGTTAACTAAAAAAGGAGTAGCTTTCCTTGATTTAGAGAATAAAGAAGACCCATTTGCAGATGGCTTGAATATAATTATCAAGTTGGGAAAAGGCAAATACATGGAATCTGAACTTCTTTCAGGAGGAGAAAAAGTCATTGTTGCTTTAGCTTTGATATTTGCTATACAAAAGTACAGGCCTTATAGCTTCTATATCTTTGATGAGATTGATGCTGCTTTAGATAAGGTCAATAGTGAGATTTTAGCTGGTTTGATAAAAGAGAATATTAAGAATTCACAGTATTTGATGATAAGCCACAATGATGTTGTAATCAGCAATGCCGACATCCTTTATGGGACCAGTATGCAAGAAGGAATGACCCGGGTTTTCTCGTTGAGAGTTTAATTTTAAGAGTCTAGATGTAGATAGGTTCTAATGTTTTAAATATTTTCAAGAAGAACAATCACTATTATTACTTAACTTTGCCAAATGCGAGTTATGTTGCAATAGATTATTCTTAGCCAGTTCTAAATTTTCAGAAACTTCTTCAAAAACAGAAATCGAGAACCAAATTAAGATAATTTACACTTATAGATGGCGAAGTTAATCCCTAAAATCCCTGAACCTGCTTATAGACTTAACTTTGCCAAATGCGAGTTATGTTGCAATAGATTATTCTTAGCCAGTTCTAAATTTTCAGAAACTTCTTCAAAAACAGAAATCGAGAACCAAATTAAGATAATTTACACTTATAGATGGCGAAGTTAAGTTATTACACCCATGGATGCTATGCAAGGGATTTATTTCTAGATAAATAATTAGATATATCCCCCCGTATTATTAAGATCAAAAGTTCTACGCCTTTAATTACACTTGTCAACATAAGTTGCTAAACCGCTTCTTAGTTGAGCTACATTTTCCATTGTTCCTGCGTTAAATATTGCTTGATCTAATGGGGAAAGACTTTTTTTTCTGACTAGCTGGTGGTCTACGTAGAATGCATGGTGTTCATCAAAAACATCCGAATAAAATCTTGTACCTTTTCGCTCGATAGAGTACTCAGAAACTGTCTTGTTGTTCACATTGCAGTAGCGTGTGACTTTTACAACTCTCCTTTGTCCATCATATTCAATGGTATTTTTTGGAACTTTCAATTTTTCTTTTGTTGCCATCTTTATTTTTTCTTGTCAGGAACATCTTCTTCGAAGAAATCGAGAATTTTTTTGCCTAAGCCTGACATGATAATGATTATGACTATTGCTGCAAGAATCGCAAGGATAATATATGATTTGTATTGTGTTAAAAAGGTACTAACTGAAGACTTATTGCTAGTGTTTGTCTTTTCAGTAGTTTGACCAGTTATGTTCACTAGGTTGCTAGTATCATTTGTTTTGTTTTTCAATGGCTTAATCTCTGTTGTTTTTCCATTTGTTGTTTGATTTGTTTGGTTGGTCTGGTTTGTGATGTTTGTTATAAAACCTTTTAACTTCTGGTTTTCGATGGCATTTTCCACGTCCGTGCTTTCGGTGATTTCGTACGTAAATTTCAAAGACCAGTTTAAGAAAGAATTTTTTAACCTGAAAGAAATTTCCATCGGAATTGGAAGTGCCGTGCTGCTTTATTTTATTTTCTTCGCAGGAAGGTATGTGCTCGATACGTTTGGAATTATTCCGAACCATTCGCAGAATATTTCGAGCGTGTATGCCAACAAGGAAATTTTT
>CAZRGF010000034.1:0-5914 GCA_964599615.1 Candidatus Woesearchaeota archaeon | reverse complement strand
AATTAAAAATTTGAATTGGGCCGTATCAAGACAACTAAAGAATGGGTATTACAAAGACTGTCACACCTATGCACACTACCTTGTTTATACCGCTAGCGGACTCTTAGAATCTGGAAAAATACTGAATGGCAAGAAGTTTATCACTTCGGCGATAGTTTTTGCGGAGAGTTGTTTAAGAGTTTTAGAAAAAGAGAATTTCCTTTATGGAAATTATGATGAAAAATGGAAACCCTTAGGAAAAAGACACGCTGCCCTAACCTCTAATGCTCAGCTTGCTGTTTTATTATACAAAATTTATTTTTTAGAGGGAGATAAGAGGTATAAAATTGTCGCGGATAAACTAATCAGTTTCCTCCAGAAGAACCAGAATCTCAAATCAGGAGACTGGGGAATACGTGGAGGAATTCCGGGATCATACCCCCTCAATGGGAGCTATTGCCCCAACCAAATTTTATCTTGGGCGACTAAATTTTATTTGGATATGTTATTTGTTTCTAAGCGAAAATAACACATAAGATTTAAAAATGCCTCTGAAATCTTTAAGATATGAGATTTGTAAAGAATAGGATAGACGAAATAATCAGTAAGGGACTTCTTAATGGTAAAGATGTTTTAGAGGTTGGTTGCGTAGGCATGGGAAGTGATGATGAGTATGGCGGAATTAATTGGATTCATGGTCGCGCCGCAAAAGTTGCCAAGAGAATTGTGGGCCTAGACAAGAATCGTGAAGGAATTGCTCTCTTAAACAGCAAGGGTTATGATGTGAGATACCAGGATGTTGAAAAAAAATTTTATTTAAAAGAAAAATTTGATGTAATTTTAATTGAAGAGGTTTTAGAGCATTTAAACAATGTTGGAATTTGTTTCGAAAATATTAAAAGACATTTAAAACCAAATGGCATACTAATAATAACCACCCCAAATGCACACTCTGCTTCTTTTTTTCTCCAGAGATTGCTTCTAGATAGGATCTCCGGGGTTTCTATTACCGATCATGTCTTATGGTATGATAAAAATACTTTACAGACACTATTGAAAAGATACGGTTTTAGGATAACCAAAATGTGGTCGGTTCAGCCACTACCCATAAAAAATACCCTAAAAAGTAGGGTTATTCAATTCTTCTTGATGTTCTTACCAAACAGGGCGGGTAGGAATGTAATTTGTATTGCCCGTCTGAATAAATAAATCTGACCCCGGAAAGTTAAAAGGTGAAAGAAAGATTTAAAAGAGAAATTTTCTAATAACGAATATGGGATTCATAAGAAAGGGAGGGCAGGCATGGAAGAAGGGGGCAAGGTAATTTTTCTAAAAGACAAAAAATCTCAACCAGGTTTAAGTCTAGACCCCCAATTAGATTGGATAACTCGGTTATTAAACAAAAAGAAGATTAAATATATTATGGACGGGGGAAGTCTGCTGGGAATTTTGAGGGAGGGGAAATTATTTAAACGAGACGAAGACATTGATATTTCTGTATCGGAGGTAGATAAAGAAAAACTAAAATTAATCTTACCCGAAATAGAGAAAGCGGGTTATAAAGTTGAGGAAGGATATTACAAAAAACTTCTATTCTCTTACACCCTCTTTCCTCCAACCAATTCCAAAGGTAGAGAAATTGACATCAAGATTTTTAGAAAATATATGGATTACGCATGGTGTCCTGAAAGATATGCCAAGAATTCGGATAAAAAAGGGTTGATATATTACTGGAGTAAATCTCTTCGTCTTCCATTTTTGTTGCTTATAAAGATTATTCCGAACAAATCTCTAAAATCTCTCATCGATAGGGTTTTTTTTAAATTTGATACTTGGAGGATTCCTTTAAAATACATGGAAAAAACTAAATTTTTAGAAAACACAAAAATTCCTATCCCCTTAAATTGGGAACAGTATCTAAGATTTAGATTTGGGAATTGGAAAATTCCAAATACAAATTGGAATTACATACATGATGACGGGGGATTAGAAAATAAAGAACCAGTCTCTCTTGGCATTCCAGTTAAAAAATTTAATTAAACCTTATTTGAAGCCGATTCTAATCGACATTATTTGATATTTTTTTTAAGATACTTCCAATCTTATAAAGATAGAAAGCAATAAAAAATACCAACAAACAATAAAGAAAGATTGTAACTAATAATATTTGCCCAAAGAAGATTAAAATAGAAGGGATAATTATTGTTATAATATATTGATCTAAACAACTTCTTCTCGGATCAATTCTTTTTATTTTTAAGGGAGAAATTATTTTAAAGAAAATTTTATAAACAAAATCTATTCCTATCTTTTTTACTACGCGATCCTCTGAGAGATAATGGTCTGGGTTACTTTCTTTAAAGAAATTGCTTTCTGCTACTCTTATTATTATAATCATCTGAAATATCTTTAGAACGAGTAGTAAAAAAGAACCGATTATAAGGAGTTGACTCTGAATCCTTAATCCAAATGAAAATAATAACGTAAAAAAGACTATGTTAGAAAAACGATCAGAAATACAATCCAATAAATCACCTTTCTTGGAAATTTGGCCTGTTCCTCTCGCCAATTGCCCGTCCATGCAATCTGTTAACAATGTAACATAAAAACCGATTCCTGCCAATAAATAGAAGATATCCCCATAAAAAGGTGCAAGTAAAAGGAATAGCAAAACAAGTGGAGAGAAAAATAGAAGACGAGAGATAGTTATATCTGTGGGAGTAATTTTTGGGAAAATTCTTTTAATTAGATAAACCAACCTTGAGGATAGGGGATCAAAGAATAAAATTGGTACTATCGCGTCTTTTTTTCTTAACGCTTTTTCTTGAAAATCAGAAAATGTCTCCCTTTTTTGTTTCATCTTTATATAAATAAGAAAACCATTAAAAATGTTTCTAAAATTGGGAATTTCTTACTTGCAACCCATTTCCATTAAATACGTTTGCTCTTTTTGCTGTCTTTCCATCGGCCCTCATAAAGAGATACAATCCCGCCACTAAACAAATTATCAGCAAACAAAAGAAGGACCACGATAGAAATACCCAGCTCCAATTCTCATTTGTAATATCTAATAAAAAGGGTACGAGCATTCCAACAATTATAGCCCCGACATAGGCCATTCCATCTATGAACCCGGTAGATGCCGCAACTATTTTTTTGTCCAAAAAATTACTCGGAAAAGTAGAGACAAGAAAGACGTGTGGCCCATAAAGGAAGAACCCGCTTAGAACCAAAAGAATGACTGAAATCATTCCACTAGTGTAAGCAAAAAAGGCGAAGATAAGCCCAAGAAAACTCAAAAAGATTGCCGTTAATAGGCTTCTATTTACTTTTAACCGATTATAAGAAAGTGTTCCAAAAACTCCTGCAATAGGAATGAGGAATATCTTCAATCCTGTTCCGATTATTGAGGAACCTTGCACTTGAATAAGATAGGTTGGAATCCAAACAATGACTCCATAACGAACAATATTTAGAAACATCATTGCAAGTCCCGAAATAAAAATAGGGAGACTTAGAGTATACTTTATTTGTTTTGAAAGGGAGTTTGTTTCGGTTCTTACTTCTGAACGAAGCATTAGTAGGGTTATTCCTCGTAGGAACATTATTACCGCTGCGACCCAAAATCCCCACTGCCAACCGAAAAGTCCAATCACAAAAGAGGCAACCAACCAGGAAAGGGAATTTCCAATTTGATAAGAGGTTCCAAGAATACAGGAGGTCTTTTCTACATCTTTTCCTCCTTTTTTTGAAATCTCGGCATTTGCCCTAACCGTAGAAGACCACCCCATTGATTGGAGGGCTCCATTCATTATTTGTCCAATAAATAGAACCCAAAAAAATCCTGCGGAAAATCCAAGAAAAGCATTTATTATTGCAGAACCGATTAATCCTACTGCAATATATGTAATTGGATTGAATCTTTCTGAAAACTGTCCGTGTAAAAATTGTCCTGCAGCATAGGCAAAAAAGAAGCCGCTAGTAACAAGTCCCAGATTATATTTTGATAATCCGGCAGTTGCCAAAAGAACCGGAATAATTATTGATAAATTAACTCTTCCAAAATAATAAATCGCGTAAGCAGTCCAGATGTGCCAAAAGTTATTTTTAGGTATCTTCATTTTTCTCCAATAAGTATCAAATTTTTAACATCTATTAAACAATCTCCGCCGACAATTTTCATATTATATGCCCTCTTGAATAAATCGGACCCATTAATATGCATGTCAAATATTTCTCTCTGTGCCTCTTCAGGTAATCCGCTATTCTCTAACCAATTTTTAATGCTGAAATCTTTCATGATATATACTTTTATTTTGATCTTTTTAAATCCGGCAAACTCCATTAAATCTACCAAATCCTTTTCCAAAAAAGTTAACCTATCCTCCTTTAATTTAAAAATCCTTGAATAATCTTCTTTCAATTCGGGTATGGGTGGAATCCCCTCAGACAAGATAATTTTACCTCCACTTTTCAAAACCCTATAACACTCATTCATTGCTTCCTGTGTTTTTTCGGTAATGTGGTGAAAAACCATTCTTGCGGTTACTTTATCAAATGATTTTTCTCCAAAGAAGGGCTCTCTAATATCTTTTCTGATAAAATATTTATTTCCCTCCCAATTGCTATTTTCCAACATATCTTGAGAGATATCCAATCCCACAACCTCTCTCACTAGAGGGGCTATTGCGTGTGCGATGACTCCCGTTCCGGTACCAACATCCAAAACAATATCGCTTTTATTGAAATCCGCAGACGAAACAAACGCTTCTAAATAAGAAGATTCATTAACCCACGCTAGTTTGTTGTATTTTTCTGCTCTTTTTTTCCAAAAATCTAGAGATGAACTTCTGGGTTGAACAATTTCTCCATTTTTTGGTTTCCAGAAACGAACAACTCTCTCTTTTATATTTGTCGAGCTCTGTTCTGGGAAATAAGGCATAATTTGAACCTTACATCCTATTGAATCTGCAACCTTCCTAGTTTCCCTTAAATCTTCTTCGGAATGACTGTCGCTTTCCATTAAAACATTTGGTTTTATTTTCAAGACATTCTTTAGGGGGGAATAAGTATCTTGAGCTACAACACAGTCTACACACCTTAGGGCTTTTATTAGCTCCATTCTTTCACTGAAAGAGATTATGGGTCTTGGCTTTTTCTCCATTGTTGCTTCGTCTGTAAGAACACCTACGATTAATTTGCTATCTGGCCCTGCTAATTTTTTTGCGTTTTCTAGTGCTAAAACGTGTCCAGCATGCAATAAATCTGCAACTACGTAAGCATAAACTATTGTTTCTTTCATTTTATCCTCTGTCCTACCCCAATCTTTATCTTGTCGTCTGAAAGTCTAAAATAATAAGGGATCTTTATTACCTCCCCTTTTATTTTTTTTATAAATTCTTCCCCCGGAATCTTTTTCCAATCAGAACCATGAACTAAAATAATTTTTGAATTTTTGAATTGCTCATGAATCTTTTTGAGGTTTTCCGTGGGATCCCTCGTTGTTTGAGGAATTACCATATCAACACACCGGAGATTGGAAATTATCGCCTTTCTCTCTTCAAAATTTTCTACCGGAACATCCTTGTATTCTGCTGTGGCATTATCCGTCAAAACTCCACAAATGTGATAATCTCCCAACTCATTTGCTTTTTGTAATAAATTTAAGTGTCCGTAATTAAAAAGATCCGCTACAACAAAACTATAGACAACTATTCTTGCCTTATCCTTTTCTACGTTAACAATTTCCCCGTCGTTAATTCCAGAATTTTTTGGAATTGTTATGCACAATTGCCCATTGGATTTATTTGCCCAAACTACTCGTTTCATGATGTACTAGTAATACTAGTAGTTTATAAATATTTCTATGTTTGGTATTTATATTAAAAAGGGGACTTTACCCCGAAGACAGTTTAACAAGAAATCGTTTAACTTT
>CAZRGF010000033.1:0-6047 GCA_964599615.1 Candidatus Woesearchaeota archaeon | reverse complement strand
GGGTTTATAAGTTTTTATGGGGTTTACTCTAGGGTTTCGATAATATTTTCAATTAGTTTTTTTGGGTCTTTTTCTTTCTTGTTAAAGACTTTACATTTTATGTTGAATTTTTTAATCATTTCGTCAAAGACATCGTCTACTTGTTTCTGAAATTCTATATTTGTTGAGCGAGTTTTGTCTTTTTTTAGAAGTTCTGGACGAATTGGAACTCTAATTAATGTGTCGTAGGTCTTTAGGTGTTCTATGACTAGCGGTTCTAATGCTTTAGATCTTCCAAATTTTCTTACATAATAACAATATCCATCTAAAATACTTCTATCTGAAATAACTACGCTATATTTTTCTTCGCTTTCTAGCTCTCTTATTATTTGGTTTAAAATAATCCATATCTGAGATTTTTTGGTTGTCTCCTCATTAATCGGGAATGGGCAGCTTCTTGCAACTTCTGAGATAAATCCAGCATCAATTCCTTTTTTCTTTAAAGAGCTTATTAGTGCATATGCTAATGTAGTTTTTCCCGTTCCATGTGTTCCGATAAATGCTATTTTCATTTTTTAATTTTTATTTTCACTCGTTCCCGCCCAACCCTCCCTAGTTTACTTTGTTCGCGGATTCAATTAACTCGTGAAAATTTATTTACATCCTTTGGACATACCCTCTTCTTGGTTTGAAAATATCTCCTGAAGAGTTTAATTTATTTATTGCGTCCTCTATTTCGTTTGCAGACATTTTTCCTTCAAGTTCTTTTTCTATTTCCTCTACTGGAATTAATTTTCCTAGTCTATTTTCTAAATCAGTTATTATCTCTCGTACTAATACTATTTTATTTCTTTGGGAGGAAGTTGTTCCAGTTGAAATTCTGTCAATGTCAAATGTTTTTGATTCGTAATCATAGCCTACTTGCATTAAGTAATATTTCATTAGTTCTATTGCGATGTTTGCATCTTCTATCCTTACTTTTTTACCTAATCGTACTTTTGCAGATGCTTCCGCCAATCTAATTAAAGCGGTTAACTGTCTTGCTGAAATTGGAATTGGACGAACAGCAGCGTCGGAAGAAACTGGTTTATTTCTTAGTTCAACGTAGAATTTTTTTAGAGCAGCGATTGATTCGTCTGTCAGTTCTGGTTTCACTCTTTGTTTTGCGTAAGCAATATATTTTCTAAATAATTCTCTTGGGATTAACATCTCTGCTTGTTCTTTTCTGTGTTCTTCTAAAACGTGAGTTGCAATTCTGGTGTCATTGTCTCTATCGGGGAGATCTCTTAATGTGAATATAATGTCAAATCTGTTAATTAGTGTTGGAGGTAAATCGATTTGTTGAGCAATTGATTGATATGGGTCGAATCTTCCGAATTTGGGGTTTGCTGCTGCAAGTACCGAGGTCTCTGCTCTTAATGTATTTCCTTGAATCGCAATCTTTCCATTTCTTCTAGTTACAAAAAATCCTGTAAATGTAGAAAAACACCATACTTTATCATTGTAAGATATTTTTTTAATTGAATTTTTCTTTAGTTCAACTTCTGGTTTGTCGCAGAGGGATATTCTGTACATAGTTTTTCTTTTTCCTCTTGTTCCTTCCTTGTATTGAATGCTTTTACAAGCAGACTTTCCTATAAGGCAGGAAATTATTTGCATATCGTCAAGCAACTTTTCTGATGTTGAACCAAAATCTTTTCCAATCGAAGAACCATCCCCTAACATCATTGCTTCATATAAAATCTTTAATTGTTCTTTAGATAGTTTTGAGAAGTTAACTAGAGTTGATTTATCCCAACATCTGTCTCCAAATTTTTTTAGATATTCATATAGCTGTGTTTGAGTTATTTTATATCTCTTGTACTTTCCACAATCAATTTCCGATAAAGAGCATCCTAATACTTTTACTAGTTTAGATAAACATTTTTTTATCTTTTCGCAATTTTTGCCTTTCTTTTGAACTATTCCTATTGTTGGAGCGGTTTCTATTCCCCCTTCGGTTAAATAATATCCTAAGAATTCTAACCATAGATTCATCGGTATTTCTTTGTCTACATGTTGGTGAGTGTATTTTGGATGTTTTCTATTTTGTTTATGTTTTATTGCTGGAAGAATGAATATTTTTTGTTCTTCTCCAATAAATTTCCCTGAATTTAATACTTTAATTCTATGCGATTTTATATCTTCGGCATTTATTTGTTGGTATTCTTTTTTGTTTTCTGGTTTAACTAACATTTTATGATTTGGAGTTACTAGTATGTCTGTCCGTTTATTTTTGAAAGAATACATTTGTCCTTTGTAATCGTAAGAATATAGTCCTTTGTGAGGTAAAAATTTTACTGTGTTGTCTGATGGATTATATTGGGCAATCTTTAGAGTTTTTACTTCTTGGTAATTTTTCCATCCCTGTTCTGTCAAAACCTCTGTATCTGACGAGTAACATGCCTGCACGTTCGCCTTCGAAATTGTAACGGTATTATGGAGGATTGCCGCTTGAGAGACAAAGGCCTGAGTGGGTTCAATTGTTATATCATAAACCCATTTTTCTGTTTCATTATCAATTATTTCAATTCCTATTACCTTTTCCCAACCAATTTCTGAAATCAATTTTCTTATAAATTCTTGGTTTTCTTCTTTTTTTAATAAAGTATAAAGATTCTTTAAAAAATCAAACGAGAAAGAGAATTTATCGTTTCTTATTAAATGATCATAATTAATATCGTATATTCTATATTTTCCTACTCTTTCAATATTTTCATCTTTTATTATTTCTATTATCTTTTCATTGAAACTCAAGGGAATTTTGTTTTTTACTGTTCGTTTTATTGTTTTCTCATTTAAATATTTTTGAATTATTTCATTCTTTTCGTAAGTGATAAAACCAATATTTGTAATAAATTTGGAAATATTTTCGTAGGATGTTATGCCCACTCTAAAATACTCCCTATCCTCAGTTATATTGCTTCTTATACTAAATCTTAATAATAAATCTTGTATTTGTTCGGCTAGTCTTTTGCTTTTTGTTTTATATCCAATCCTTATTGTTCTTTCTTTTACCGAGACATAACCATCTCCTTCAAATAAAGTAGAAAGCAATTTTGAAATATACTCTTTCTTTCCTTTCATCAAAAGTTGAGGGATTTGTTTTTCTCCGGATTTGTTTAGTATTTCTGGGAGATTTTTTTTAAAGAAATTCACCAGTTCGGTGGAGGTATATCTATACATATATCTTAGTTCATGTTCATCTATCTTTGCTTGTTTATATGGGGATAGATTAAATAGAGAAAGCATAAGAGTTTCAAATTCATCTAAAAGTTTTTGATTTTTATTTGTAAAATTAATTCCTATAACCTTTCCTCTATTTCTTTCTCTTGAACCTTCAGAAATTAAATACCCCGCCAATTTAAAAATTCTTTCCCCATTTTTCTCAGGAATTTTTATATGGTTTAACGCCTTTGAATTGTAACAATTTGTTTCGAATATTTGCTCCTCTCCTTTTATTGGAAGTGTTAAGGGGATAGGGATATCTTCTTCTAATTTTATTGAATCTGCTCTTTTTGTTACTATTTTTCCATTTTCAACACAAAAAACAGGATGTTCTGGAGTTACTTTTATTTCTCTTCCATTGCTAAACTTTATTTTTATAAATTTATCAAATGCCTTATGTTTACTAATTCTAGTAACATTTGTTTTAAAGATATTCTCAAAATTTGTTGTCAAAACTTCTAACTTCTCTGGTTGTAAAATAAAGCAATCTTTTCCATTAATTATTTTATCTTTATTTTTTTCTAATATTTCTTCAACTAAGTCTCCTATCTTTTTTTCAGAGCCATCAGCTAAACTTATCATTGTGTCATAATGATAACATTGTTGCTCCATTGCTTCATGCATCGCCGACCTATCTTGAGGGTCCATTTTTTCTAATTCATCTATACAAACTAATCCTTTATTTGCAAGAACCATTGCTCCTGCTTCAAGTGACCAGCCCTTAAGATATTCGTCTCTTACCACTGTTGCGGTTAGACCTGCACCCGATGCTGATTTACCTACAACATAACGTCCTTTGGGAGAGATGTTTGCCATGAATCCCAGTGTTACCGACTTCGCTACTCCGGGGTCTCCAATTAATAATATATGAATATCTCCTCTGCTTTTTTCCCCATTTGCTCTTTTCTTTTGAACTCCGCTAAATAATTGTAGAACTAGTGACCTTTTTATTTGTTCGTAACCCCAAACACTAGGGGTGATACTCTTTGCTAATTTTTCAAAAATTTCTGGGTCTTGGGAAAGTTCTAAAATTTGTCTCTCATCTTCTTCTGAGATGTTTAACTCTTCAAAAGTCTCTTCTAGCGGGATTAGATTATTTACTTCAACTGCTAATTCAAATCTAGTTGACATTCCTCCTGTTGAAAGTGGGACAGGAACCTCCTTTAGAACTCCAATTACTTTTATTCTAGAACCCGGAGTTGTTTTTTCTTCCATTTGAGGTTCGACTAAATCCTCTTTTACAAAAACGTTTAATCTTTTTGGCTGTTCTCCTCCGGTTAGTGAGTCTGGAGATTCTTCTATAACTAGTCTTTGAGTGTCTACCATCTCTTTAGAAATCATTCTGAATCCTCCCCTTCTTCCACAAGAACATCTAGACGGTTCTCTAAATTTTTTATCAATTTGTAAAACTGAGATAACTGTTCCGCAACTTGGACATTCGAATTTTGCGTTGACAACTTGTGGACGTACATCTGAAGCTTGTCTAATTATTCCTTCTACCACAATCATTTCGTCTAAATGTTTTGAACGAATATTTCTTATTTTTACAGATTGGCTTTCTGGAAGATTATTTATTCTTATTCTTACGTTGCTTACTAATCCTGATTCTTCAATTGCTAGTTCAATTAGGCTGAGTGTTTCTTCTGGATTTGAAAGTATTTCTTCAGATAATTTTGTAGAAAATTCTGTTAGTTGTGTAAAATCTAAAAATACGACTTTATTACCCTTTCTTAATGATTCTCCCAATTCTTTTTTGTGAAATTCAAAGAAGTTTTTAGCTTCAATTAATAGCTCTTCGTTTTTGTGTTTATGCACTTCGGGGGCCTTTGGTTCTGGGCCTTCATCTCCTTCAGAGTTGTTTCTGTAATTTCCTCCGCCTCTTCCGCTTTTCTGGTCATCAATAGATTTGCTAAAGTCTATTTCATCTCCTTCTTCGCTCGGTAGTCCTCTTTCCATGCATTTAGAATAATTGATGTATTTTTATAGATTTATGCTAATTCAAAAGTAGTTTTGTGCCGAGTGATTAATCATAAAACAATTGTTTTATGATACATAAATGTTTAAAAGTAAAACAAGGTTATGTTTAAAATGAGTGAAGGACAACCTGCAGATTCTGAAGGTTCTGAACAAGGACGTAGGGGTATTGAAAGATATAGACAATCTGATGGGAGTTATAGAATTCCTGGATTGACCGATGGACCTTCAGATAGTATTTATATTATTGAATGGACTGAATCAAGAATTGCTAGTATCCAAGATTTAGAAATAAGAGATTCTATGAGGCCCGGTTTCTATGTTTATCCTTTGTTGGGAAAGGCTTCTTTTTTGCTTTGTTTTAAGAGTTTTGAAGCTGCAAAAAGAGGTTTGAGAGATTATGCTTGCGGAATACTTCAGGGTAAAGTTCGAGAATTGTCCGAGGAAATGGGGAGATTAACTCCGGTTTTGGACGGCCTTCGTGATTTGGGTGAAAGTCGCTCAAGAATTACTCCCGCAGATGAGGAACAGGATGCAAGAGATCATAATTATAGACAATCGGGTAGTCCAGGTCTTTCTGCTTCACAATTAATATTTTTAATGGGATTCGATTAATTTTTTTAGAATTATTGTTTATAATTTTTCAAGGCAGTTTTAACGTTCTTTAGAAGTTGGACCATTGAATCCTCAAGTTGTTCTTTGTTTTTTGTTCCTGTACAAACAAGTTTCCCGTTGGAGAAAAGTAAAAAGGTTGCGTTTGGTTCAATTAATTTGTAAACTAGTCCAGGGAATTGTTCTGGTTCGTATTCTGTGTTTTCCATCTCTAA
>CAZRGF010000032.1:0-6600 GCA_964599615.1 Candidatus Woesearchaeota archaeon | reverse complement strand
CGCCAATGCAGGTTAAGTGATAAGCAACTCTTCTTCATGCTTCCTGATTTTCCTGGAGAATTCTTTGAAAAAAATCAAGAATCAAATTAAGATAATTTACACTTATAGCTGGCGAAGTTAAGCTATCCAACACTCAATAAAGTACAACTAAAATAAAACCCTTGAACTTATAGATGCTACGCAAATTCTTGGTTTATAGACTTTTAAAAAAAATAGAATTAACACTAGCATCTAAAAGAAAAAAAAATAAAAAAAAAAATAAAAAAGTTTTTTTGCACCGAATGTTTAAACTGCTTCAATCATAGCTGCAGTATCGATAACAATCTTGTCCTTTGCAACAGTATCTCCCTTCAATGTAAGGTAGTTTCCTGCTTTCTCAGTATCTGCGCCTTCATAGCCAGCTACAAGTAGGGCATATTTACCAGAAGTTCCATATGGGTTGGCTTGCAACCACAATATAGCTTTTCCAGCTGCGTCTACATTCGTATTAGTTAGCCATCCAGCTTCGTTACCGTAGACAGGTGTATCTTCTGACAAGCTTAGCATCTTTCTAGCAACTTTGTTTACTGCTGTTCCACCAATAACTACAATATTCTTTCCACTGTATAAACTGGTTTCAGAATCTTGTACAGCTGCCCATGAAGCACCACCTGATGAAGTTGATCCTGCAATGTAAGCATTGCCGTAAACTTCTTCACCATAGTATGTCAACATAGCAGTATACACATCTCCTGATTTATCCCAATCTACTTTTGTAGCGACTTTTGATTCAACATAACCAACATAATTGTCAGTTGTTGACTCAAACATGTCATCACCACTCCAACTAGCACTTATGGCGCTAATTTGGACATAGTAATCTGTTGCAGTAAAGTTGTATGTGGCATTTATTGTATTACCACCACCTAAAAGGCCGTCTTCGTTTTCTTCTTTCATAACTAGCTTATATCCAACAGGATTAGCAGTTAAGTTGATATATCCAATTCCGGCACTTGTACTATTAACTGGCAAGTATATCCACAATCCTCCTTCTGTGAAAAGTCTATCAAAATAGACATCATCTCCTGCAGTGACATTAAACCATTCATAGGTGTCATCTACAGTCTGTATGTCTAATTCAACTTCTCCAAACGTACATGTGTTTCCACCTGCTTTCTTGCAAGTGTCTCCAGTTGTCTCATCTTTTATTGTTACATAATCTGTACCACTCTCTTCACTTGTACTGAATGAGAAATAGTATGATTCTGCGTCTTTATCGCCATCATAGTATGTAGCAACAAAATAAGTTTGGTCTGCAGTTCCGTTAAGGATTATTGTCTGACCAGTTCCAGCTTTTGTAACAAGATACTCTTCGTTTATTCCTATTACATCAAAAGTTCCATCTGGTGTTGTGTCAGTATCCTCTAGTAGGGGTATTACTTGATCTCCGCCTTTTATTGGAACAGTTAGTTGTGCGATGGTATCTCCATCATTATCTAAGATAATTTCTTCGCCTGTTGGGAATGTTACTCCAGTCATCATTATTTTGGCTGTTTCAAATCCTGGCAAGACGATTTCTGATGTTGGGGTTACAAAAGATTCATCATCAACATTCCACTGAAGGATTATACCTCCCAAATTGCAGGTACTGTTGGTCAAGAATCCTGTTAATCCATCAACATCTTCATCATTTATCTGGACTGTCTCGCCATTTTCAATGTAGATCTTTCCTTTACCTACACTTAAAATGACACTACTTGTTCCACTTTCTTTTGATGAATACCTTATATCCTTTATTCCAATATAGGTTGTTGTTCCAGCTATTTTATAGGTATCGCCTTCTTCAAGAGTGTTTGTTTCTTTTCCGTCAATAGTCAAGCTTGTTTCGTACCCGTTTCCGGTGTCTCCGACATAGGAAACAGTTACTGCTTTTCCACCAACAGTTTTTGTTTCACCTTCCTTGACAGTTGCAGTTTCTCCAGAATCTAACAAAGTTATATCTCCACAGTCTGTAGCTGAATTACTGATATAATAATCTTTTCCCATTATTGTAAGGGTAGTTGATTGTAAGTCAGTTCCACAATCTGGTTCTTCGCTGAAGTCTAAAGTGTAGTTTAGAACCGCATCATTTTTGGCTAAGTGAAAGCCAAGTGTTGGCTCTTTGGCATTGTAGTCTTTATCAGCAAAGTGTTTCAACTCAAAACTTGTAGGTGCCATTGTTATCTTCTGTGTGAATTCAAATTCATCATTGTTATCATCTGTATAAGTTCCATCTGCAAGTATTGTAGGCAAATGATCAGATGTTAATGTTCCTCTGATTTCACTTAGATTCTCTCCAAGATTAAGCTGGTTGCTTGTTTTTTCAAACTTATAGCTTTCTCCTGTAACAGACGAACTTCCGCCAGTAGTATCTATTCCAACTGCTTGTGCAAGATGCAAAGCTGCTGCAATATCTCCGACATTAGTTACTCCTGTTCCTACGACAACTGCTGTTGTACCTGAAGTGAATTCGTTTTTCCAGTCAGCTATATTTAAAGCTGCTGCGCTACCTAAAGTTGCTCCTATCATCAAAGCTGAGATTGCAAAGGGTGCAATCTTTCTTAATAATTTCATTTTTTAACCTCCTTTCAATAGTTTTTTGATTATCTCAACTATATAATATAGTTAAGACTAAATCCCTAAACAAGAATCGCTTTTTAAAGCTTTCGGAAAAACCCTGTTTTTTAGCATTTTTTTGCATTTTTGTTTAAAAACCTTACGTTACTATTCAAAAGTTAAATCTCTATGAACTTCAAAAACAAAACATTTAAAATGTAGGGTTTTCTATACCATATATGTAAAAATAACCCTTATATGGGTAAATAAAAAGAGAACTTCCGACGACAAAACACTCGGAAGATTGACAAAAAATGGCAAAACCCAAGACCAAAGGAAATAGAACAAGAAATACGCTAATAAAACTAGAGCCAGATAGGAACATATTCAATGTCTTATTAAAGCCAAGGGTGGCACTTGTAAGAAGCCCTATAATCAATCAATTAGTCAGGGAAAGCAATATGCAAAGAAACCTAGAACCCCATGCCAGGCAGATAATGCTCATGAGACAGCTTCTAAACCCTGAAAAAATTAAGATGCTTTATGTAATAAAGCATGAAAAACCAAAGTCGATTTATGATCTGGCTAAAACACTTAATCGTGATTTTAAAACAGTCAGACAGGATTTAAAAGTCTTAGAACAAACAGGTTTTATAAGAATTTCAAAAGAAAAAGTAAAAAATAGGCTTTGTTCCAGACCAATTCTGGTCTTTGATAGAATCAATTTTTCAATTGAAATCTAACCTTAAAAATCCTATTCATAGTAGAACTTGGCGCTTACATTGATATCTGAATCACGCCCTGGAATAAAAGTGATATACTTGATATAACTGCCATAAGACATATTCCCATAATCAATAGTGACTGCTTTTTTGGACATTTCTAAAGAAAATTCATAAGCATGGACTTGCTTGTTAGATAAACTCATATTACCTCCCAGAAGCCTGAAAAAAGTGTCATTTAGGGTGGATTCCAGATAGTCACATATATTCGCTGTATTCCCGTTTTCATCAGGATCACAATTCCTATCCCGAGATTTATCACAATCCCTCGCTAGATTATAAACATCCCTCATCTCCCCAGAAACAGTGCAATTAGTAGTATAAGACAAAACAGCCCAGGTAAGGTCAGCTAATTCCTGTTGTTTTAATGTATTTGAAGAAGTTTTTCTCATAGAAAATGCTATGAAAACAACTGCAACAATTATCAAGATCATGACAATCATCACAAAACCCATTGATTCTTCCTGTGCTTTTTTACTTTTATTTGTTGATTTCATTCTTTAGTTGTTATCTATATGGTCAGTATGAATTTATTTATTGATAATCTATTTTAAAGGTTTTTATCGTCCATATCTTATTTGCTTATTTATTATTTATTTATTTCTTATCTGGCATTAGCATGGTTGCCTTTATTTTAGCTATTTTGCATTTGGTTTCTTGATTCTCTATGGCGCATAGAGCAACATAGGTGGAATAAACTCTCGTGCTTTCTTTAGTATCTTTAGAATAGATAATATAAGGCGCTGCTCTCAGATTCGGATAAATTTCTTTGATTTCAATCTTGCTCAAAAGCGCATTATCCCATAAAGCCCCATACTTTCTTCTAAGTTCCTGGCTATTATTAAAGGCAGCTGCTTTATCTTCATCAAGACAAACAGATTCTGAAGTTGAACCAGAACTTGCAGAACATCTAAATTCTGGCATTGAAGCAATGATCTCTAAAGAAGTTATTGCTTTCGCATCTCTCAAATACTCTGCATATGCTGCAGTCTGCCTTGATTGAAAAGCTACAAAAAACAGGAGGATTATCCCAAAAAGGAATATGACAGCTAGTAAGACAAACGCCATCTCCTGAATTTTTAATTGCGCTTTTTTATTTTTCATTTTTTTATTTTTAAAAAACTCTGCACCCCAACGAAGAATAAGGATTTTGACTTTGAAGAGAAGCTGCAGCTGAGCTCAAGCTTGCCATTGCACTATCACTGCGATTCACGCCATTTATAACGATTATTTCCGCACCTGCTTCTAATTGAGCAGAACTAAATGAAACATCACAGCCCTTACTTGCAAGAGCCATTGCTTTTCCAGAATAGATTTCAGCTTCATTTTTTATTCTTTTTGCTAATCTTCGGACATTACAGTCATAAATATCTGGATCTGAAAAAATAGCAGCATACATCAGAGCATCACCTGAAAAATAGACTGTCTTTGTTCTTCCGTTGCTGTCTTTTTTAGCCACACTATTGGTAATTAAACTGACCTTGATATCACAATTCCCTGAATCACAAACTTGGATAAAGTCTTTATTGTTCTTGCAGCCACTAAAATTAAAATTGCTTATATTCATACCATTTCCTTCGCCCCCGAATTCTTCCTCGACTCTGTTATCTGGAAAATCTTCAAAACAATATTTTTTGTTTTTTTGAATAAAATAAATTAGATCAGCAACTCTCCAAGGCATCTCAAATGGTTTGCTTATGACTTGAAAATTTTTTCCTTCCAAGGCTTTTTCTGAAAATATATACTTATCATAAATCTGTTTTGGCCTAGAGTATGTTTTAACATTAGTTACAACAGAAATTCCAGAATAACCGAACTCAGTGTCATAAGAACAGGAAAAATTGATTTTTTCAATTGATTTCAAAGCAAATTCTTTGCTAGAAGTCTCAGCCAAACTTCCAAATGAAGCAAATGGACTCCACAAAATGTCTAATTGGCTTTCTGTCCCTAATTTTCCGACTGTTTTTTGTTCTCCTAACTTTGTTCCGATAAAATAAAAAGCGAAGAACAGAATAATCGCTCCCACAATCAGAGCGAAAATCCATCCAAATTCAATAGCCCCTTTTTTATTCGACATTTTGATAAATCACCAAGGAATAATATTAATCAAACTTCCTTCATTTTCTTTTTCTAATCTAAACTTAATCTGACCGCCAGTAACAGGAACGCAAGAAACAGAAGTTAAATCTAAACATTTTTTAAGTGGTTGTCCTTTTTCACTGCAATAAACTTCTTGTGCAGGGCTCAAACCATAATTAGTAGCAACACTCGCAGGATAAAAGAACATGTTAGAATTCGGCTTTGATTTAAAACTTGAGATTAGACTGCAGATTTGAGCCTTCTCAACAGGGGGTGTAAAACTTCTGGAAAAACTGCAGGGTCTTGAAACATTTGCAAAACAAACATAAGCCAATCCCGAATTTAATCCTATTGGACCAACTTTTTGAGTTCCCCCATCTGTTCCCCACAAGGGGATTGCTGCTCCTTTGACTGTTTCAACAAAATCCAAGAGCTTGATTTTTTCAGCCTGGTCTAAAAACTTTTTTATAGCAAAAAAAGCAACAAAAACAACCACTGCAACAAGGATTATTGAAAAAATGAACTGAAAAGACATTTCAACAGAAGCTCTTCTACTCTTACCTCTTTTGATTTTTTGCATATAATCCTAGTAAATTTTATTTTATAAAACTTCCTCTTGTAGATGAATGATAAAATATGTTCTATCCCAACAATCTATTTAAACTAAAATTTGCCTTCAACATTACTAAAAATGGTTAAAAAATCTGCTTGCTTGCATGATATATTAAAAGAAGAAGGCTGGGTTCCTTATAGAACCACTGTTCCTTCAAAAACAAAAGCTTGTTCAAATCTATTACAAAAAGGATTTATCCCTAAAATCCATACACTCCAAGAAGAAAGGAGTTTACTAAGCTGGATTTTAGATATAGAACTACCCTATACTTTTGCTGAGGGCAGATATGATAATTTCAGAATAGTTCCAAGCTCAATAGCACTAGAAGGACACCCCGTTGAATTTTCTAAAAAAACAATGAAAGGCCATATTCTCTATGTACATAAAAACCCAAAATTCGAAGATGATGGATTAGCAGTTAATGTTTATGTAGACCGGGCAAGAGGCAAAACCGCTTACAGATTATAGTAATTTTTTCTAAAAAAGCTTATAGAAACCTTTATAAATTATCAAAATTTATATTTAAATCAGAGAAAAGAAAAACTAAATTAC
>CAZRGF010000031.1:5645-8064 GCA_964599615.1 Candidatus Woesearchaeota archaeon | reverse complement strand
GAACTTAAAGATTTTTTATTATTTTGATCTTCTTGGTATTTTATAAAAACTCTAACCTCTTTCCCCGAATCTATTTTTTGATAAACTGTTCTATCTATTTTGTTGAAATCATTTTCAGCAACAACGATTATTGAAAACACTAAAAAAAGAATCAAACTAAGAAAAAAAACCTTTTTCATTTTAAACTAGTTTTACACTTATTTTTAAAACACAAACAATTTGCGTAACCGCAATCTAAAGTATTTGGAGCACAGTCCATAGTACAATAAATGCCCCCACATTCTGGAGCTTTATCTTTAGAAACACATTCAGTCGCATGACAACAAGAACTTGCTACACAATCTGCATCTGTCTGGCATTCGATTTCTTCAGCAGGAATTTGTCCTCCAAAATAATTTTTGTTAATTAAATAAATTGCTCCAAGAACTAACAGAACAAAAATAATTATTGCAATAATCCACTCTTTTTTCATTCTAAAATTATGGAAAATGGATTTTTAAGTTTATAGTCTACCCTTGAGCTCGTCTTCAATATTACTTAAAATTTGAGAGTGAGTATTCTTGATCATAATTTCTTGAATGTCCTCTTTTAATCTCCCGTGACATAGAGTTAAATCCGACTCGGGAGAGTCAATACTCCCTAGAGCAAGAAAACAATCCATTGATTTTCCTTCTAACATTTTTCTGTCTAATCCCCCCTCTTTAATCTGTAATATTTTTGCTTCAATGACACACTGACTACCTTCTTTACCTCTTATGATATAACTCCAAGTTGTTGTTTGGTCTTCATTAATGAATTTGGTTTTTGCACATTTTACTTGATGGGATTTGAAACAAGATAAACTATCACAGCTATATTTGAAAAAGAAACTAAAATAAATTGCGACTATTAAAAGAACTACTATCAAAATTGATAAGATTATCCCCCACTTTTTTTCCATAGATAGTAATAGAATTTCTATTATTTAAAGCTTCTGAAATTACAAACTCAAAAGCTGTACGTTTGTACTTGTTGTAGAAAAATTCTTTGCACTAATTATTTGACATCCAACTTCTTCTGCAGAGGAAATTATCGCAGGTGTAGCTGTTCCGTCTATAATAACTGCAAGAGGTCTTACATGTAATCTTTTTAAGACTCCCGCAACACTTTTTGCAGATACATTTTTTATCTCATTTAGTTTCTCATCTAAAATAATTGCTTTTTCAGTTCCCTGATTTTTAGCAGCAATTTCTCTAAATTTTTGTCTTTCTTCTTCGGTCAATTCTGTTACGGTTTCACTAATTTCTTCTGGTTCTTCAGATCTTCTGTTTTCTGTTCTTCGATCCCTAGAAAAGAATTCCTTTGCAGGAATTCTTTTTCTAAGATTCATGAGAATTTCTTTTCCGGTTAACTCTTCGACTTCTTTTCCGTCGGGAGCTACTGCAATGTAATCAATCTTTGCATTTTCAACAACGTTTTGTATGATTAGTTTTCCTCCACGATCTCCATCAACAAAAAGAGTTGCTTCCTTACTCTTTGTTAATTCTTGAACGCTCTTTGGAAGTTTTGTACCATTCATAGCAATAACATTAGTTACTCCTGCTCTCAATAGATTCAAAACATCTGCCCTTCCTTCTACGATAACTATCTCTTTACCAGAAAGATCTCCACAAGGAAGTTTTTCTTCACCATATTCTTGCAAATTTGCTGTTTTGGTAGATTCTTTAATTTCTTTAGAAATTTCTCTTGAATCTGTTCCACCTTGCAAACCTTGCATAAGTTTTTTGGCTCTTTCGATTATATAATCTCTCTTGCTTCCTCGAACATCTTCTATCTTTTCTACTTCAATCTGCGCATCGCAAGGACCAACCCTTTCAATGGTTTCTATTGCTGCTGCAATTAATGTAGTTTCTGATTGATCTAAAGCTGTAGGAATATGGATTACGGCGGTTGTCTTCTTATCATTTCTTTGAAGATCAACTTCAATTCTTCCGATTTTTCCTTCTTTTTGAAGTTCTCGCATATCCAACTCTGCACCCAAAAGTCCTTCAGTTTGACCAAAGATAGCTCCGATTACATCAGGTTTTTCTAGCGCACCTTCCGCAATTAAATTCGCATGTATCATGTATTTTATTGATACTGGACTTACTTTTGCCATCTTGTTATCTCCATGTTTAATTTTTTTGAAATCTAAGATTTCATTTAGAAAAATATAGAACTCTCCGGTCTTTTACTAAACAAAGTAATGAATGTGATGATTAATAATCAATTGATTGTAATCTATACTTTCCTAACAAATAACTTAGAATAAGCTAGTTTAAAAAGTTTTTCTATTCCCCTGAACAGGCTTTTGTACAAGTCTTTTGTTTTCCATCTTGTTTTTTAAGTGCATATATCTTTCAATTTTTCCAAGTTTTTCGTATAGTTTTAGTAGTTTTGT
>CAZRGF010000031.1:497-5545 GCA_964599615.1 Candidatus Woesearchaeota archaeon | reverse complement strand
TCATGCTTCTGCATGTTTTTATTCATCACAGCTTTTTTTACAAGTAACATTAAAATCTTATTAAAGTCCTCCTTTTAAATTCTCGTGTAATAAAAAATATAATTCGTTCTAAAATACTTGGTGTCTTAATCCTTCTGCTGCGCGGTAGCCATCTATCTCTCCCCGTCTTTTTGCCATTCCAAGTCCCTTGTTATAGATCTCTTGTCTTTCCTTCGGAGTTTCTCCCCCTCGGGTATTTAAAGCAATATATTCAATCATTTTGGCATAGTCTTCTTCCTGGAGGTCATATTTCCGATGAATTCTTCCTAAAATCGTATTCATATATGCTACATTCGCATCATCGGGTAATGTTCTTAAAACAGCTGGAACTCCAACAGAATCCACTAAAAGAACTAGTTTTTCTTGACCGATTACTCCCCCCTTTTTGCAAGTTGTAGCTTTTCTTAATCTATGCATTGCATCATCTCTACTACTTTGATCCATATTATTTAATGTCCTGAATTCTTTTTAAATTATTGTGTAATAAAAAGTATAATTAGTTCTAAAAGTTATCTCGCCCCAGGACAACCAATAGATATCTCTTCTAATCTTTCCCAGTTTGGCGATTCAATCTGGTCCCCTCTCATCTGGTATCGAAAAGTTAATTCCTCCAAAATTCCTAACTGATTAACTGGCTCCCCTTTTTGATATCTTCTTACGGCTTCTCTTAAAACTAATTCTTGATCTCTAAGTAAATCGTTTAGATGGCAAGTCTTCTCCTCTTCCACTCTTTTTAATATGAATTGTCTATTTAACTCCCCGTTCAAAGTTCCATCCAAAATTAATTTTTCAGCAATGCTTTGATATGCGGATTTATCTTCCTTTCCTTTTTCCTTGGCTTTCTCTCTCTCTTCTCTTAACTTAGCAAAATCTATATCCCCTATTTCACCAGCAAGATAAGCAAGATGTTGTACTCCTGCTTCGTTAAAAATTGGTTCGCCCCTTACAAATGCATTAAAATACTCTAGAATTCTCGTTTGTTCCTCTCCTATGTGAAACCCATTAAATTTTATACATTCTTGATATTCATTTGTCATTGTAATTTTTTAGAACTATTCTCTAGGTCAATCATCTCCAGATTTACTTTTTCTTAGTAATCTCAGTACACATTCCAGCAGCTACAGTTGCACCAGCATCTCGTACTGCGAATCTACTCATAAATGGATTTTCCTTTTGAGTTTCTAAACAAAGATTTCCTTGAGGTTTTATTCTAACCTTAGCAGAATCTCCATTCTTTAAGAAATCAGGATGTTCTTTAATAACTTCACCAGTTCTTGGATCAATTTGAGCTATTAATTCAACAAATTGGCAAGGCACTTGAGCTGTGTGAATATGGAATACTGGTGTATATCCTTTAGCCAACACAGTTGGATGATTGATTACCGTAATAGTAGCAATGAATTCTTCAACAACTGGAATTGGAGCACTAGCTTCACAGATAACATCTCCTCTTGCAAGATCTTTCTTTCCTATTCCTCTAATATTAACTCCTACATTGTCCCCAGCAGTAGCTTCAGATAATGTTTCATGATGAGCTTCAATTGTCTTAATTTCACCGTTAACACCGTCTCCAGTTCTACCCGGAAGAATCTTAACCTTCATACCTTGTTTCATAATTCCTGTTTCAATCTTACCTACTGGAACAGTTCCAATACCCGTAATTTCGTAAACATCTTGAACAGGCATTCTCATTGGTAAATTAGTTGGCAATTCTGGAGCAGGGAAAAGGTCCAATTGCTCTCTTAATGTTGGTCCTTTATACCAAGGCATTTTATCTGATTTCTTAATAATATTATCCCCTTGTAATCCCGAACAAGCAACGAATGCAGTAGTTTCTGGTTTTATACCAACACCCATAAGTAATTTTCCAACTTCTTCTTTTACTTTAGTGTATCTATCTTCTTTGTATTCAACAGCATCCATCTTGTTAACTAAAACTGCAATGTTCTTTACACCCATAGTTCTTAACAACCATAAGTGTTCTGATGTTTGTGGTTCTACTCCTGAAGGAGCAGCAATAACTAAGAAAGCAGCATCAGCTTGTGAAGCACCAGTAATCATGTTCTTAACGAAATCTCTATGTCCCGGAGCATCAATAATTGTAACTTCATATTTATCTGTAATTAATTTTTTATAAGATAGGTCAATTGTAACTCCTCTCTCTCTTTCTTCTTTAATATTATCCATAACATAAGCAAATTCAAATCCAGCTTTACCGTTCTTTTGAGCTTCTTCTCTAAGCTTCTTCATTTCTTGTTCAGAAACAGCTCCACCATCAAACATAAGTCTACCTACACAAGTTGATTTTCCTGCATCAACGTGCCCAACGAATACGACATTCATGTTTGGTTTTGTTCGTGCCATAATTAGTTATCATAAATTTTAGTTTATAAATGTTTCTATAAATTAGTAGATATTTTATTTTAAAAAAATATTTTTTATTTCTCGACGGGAAAATAAGTTGTATTCGAGGAGAAAAAATTTTACTATTTTAATTTTCTTCTAATTTCGTCTTTTGCTCGAGAGATTCTAGATTTTAATGTACCTACTTTAATTCCCAATACCCCAGCAAGTTCCTCATATGTTCCCTCACTCATCTGTCTTAAGGCTAATGCTCCTCTATATATCTCCGGCAATTCAGTCATCTCCGAGGTAGCTCGTCTCTCTAATTCACTTAGTTCATATTCTTGATGCGGGTTTAATCCCTCGTCGGATAATTCTTGACCGTTAGGATTACCCTCTGCATCTTCTAAAGGGGCGTCTATACTATTTGTAACAAAATATCCTCTTCTTAACCGTGATTTATATTTATTCCTAGCTACATTTAGTGCAACACTGCAAACCCATTTACTAAATTTACTATCTCCCTTAAATCTGCTCCTTGAACCAGCTCTAGTGCTTTCCCAAACATTCATCATTGTCTTTTGAACAACTTCTTCAGAGTCATGATGATTTTCCAAAATATTCTGAGCTATACCATAAACTTTCCCTCTCAGCGAATCATAAATTATTCTAAAACTTTCTTCCCCATCCATTTGATTGTCTAGAAGATGCTGATAATCTTTCACGAGAGTAGCATCGGATAAATATGGTTTATCCATTAACATTTTTAAGGTTATTTTTTATTGTTCTTAAAGATTATTGTACTAAATTAATATCAGAACTCTTTTTCCTTGGGCTTTAAATATAATTACTGGTTTTCTGCGAGACCTTTTCTATCTCTAATCTTTTTAATCACATCTGCTTGAAGACTTGGAGGTATTCTTTCGAATTGCTGATCTTTCAAACTTGAAATTCCTCTTCCTTCCGTAGCTGATCTTAAATCACTTGACCATCCAATCATTTCTGCAACTGGAATCTTTGCTTCAACTTCTGCACTTCCACCGTCTTGTCTCATGTCTAAAATTTGTCCTCTCTTACTTCCAACTAATTTTGTTGCAGCACCCATAAAACTTTCTGGGACATCAATAACGTGAATTTGAATTGGTTCCAATAGCGTTGCATTAGCCAGCTTCATTGCTTCTGAAATCGCCTCCCTAACTGCAGGATAAACTTGTGCAGGTCCTCTATGAATTGCATCTTCATGAAGTTTAATATCTCTCAATGAAACTTTCATCTTCGAACACGGTTCTCTTGCTAGTGGTCCCTGATTAATTACCATTTCAAAAGCATCCAACACCATTTCAATAACCTCTCCAATATGAACCTCTCCTTTTGTTTCATCTAAGAAAACATTTCCTTTGTAAATATTTCTAATACTTCTAACCTCATCATTACTCCAGCCTAATGCAGAATATTGTTTTAATATATCCGAAGTATTTTTCTTTACTCTTCCTATTGGAACCTCCCCTCTGTCAATTGCTTTATTTGCAACCTCGTCCATTGGTTCAACTTGGATAAAGAAACTATTATGTCTATTTGGAGATTTTCCTTCTGCAGTTGGCGAAGCCTTTGAAACTGTTTCGTTGTAAACAACAATCGGATTACCCATTTTGACTTCTAATCCTTTTTCATTTCTAATTCTTCCCTCAATAATTTCAAGATGCAATTCTCCCATTCCAGAAAGTAAACTTTCTCCTGTCTCTTCGTTAATTTCTATTTTTATTGAAGGATCTTCTTTGCCAACTTTTCTTAAAACTTCAATTAATTTTGGGAGGTCTGCAGTTCTAACAACTTCAATTGACTTTGTAATAACTGGTTGGAATAAATGTTTAATCTCTTCAAAAGGAGTATCTTGTTGAGAAGTTACCGTTTCTCCTACATCAATATTTAATCCAGTAATGGCAAGAACATTTCCAGCTGGAACTTCATCAAGTTGTTCGGGTTTAATCCCATTGTAAACAAAAACTTGTTGTACTCTTCCTACTTTTCCGGTATTATTTGAAAAAACTTCCATCCCCGGTCTCATTGTTCCAGAATAAATTCTTCCCGCACAAATTTCTTTTCCAGATTTTGGTTCAATAACAATATTTGTAACTACAAAAGCTAAGCCACCATTTCTATCACAAGTCATAAGACTTTTTCCAAGAGGACTTTCTATATCTCCTCTCCAGATTTTTGGAATTCTATATTTTTGAGCATCTACCGGATTAGGTAAATGTTTTACAGCCATATCTAAAATGATTTCATGTAACGGAGCGTTTTCCCAAACCCATTTGTCTCTTTCTTCCGGAGTTAGAGAACCGTCGTACAATTTGTAAATATCTTTGAAACTTACATTTTTCTTTTTCATAAATGGTATTGAGAGTGCCCAGTTCTCTCTAGCAGAACCAAAAGCAACACTTCCATCAGCAACATTAACTTTCCATTTTTCTCCGAAATCTTTTTCTGCAATTTGTTCTATAAGAAGATTAAATCTCTCAATTATTTTCATAAATCTCTCTTGCATTTGTTCTGGAGTAACTTTTAACTCATTGATTAATCTATCAACTTTGTTAATGAACAAAACCGGTTTTACTCTTTCCTTTAGTGCTTGTCTAAGAACAGTTTCTGTTTGAGGCATTATTCCT
>CAZRGF010000031.1:0-487 GCA_964599615.1 Candidatus Woesearchaeota archaeon | reverse complement strand
AACAGCACACACTAAAACGAAAGTTCCATCAATAGCTCTCATTGCTCTAGTAACATTTCCACCAAAGTCAACATGTCCCGGAGTATCAATTAAATTGATTAAATATTCTTTTCCTTGAAACTCGTGACCCATAGAAACATTTGCAGCATCAACAGTCATTAATCTTTCTTGCTCATCTGCATGTTGCCAAGTGGTCATACCATCTTCTAAATCTCCTGCATTTTTTGAAGCCATCATTCCAGCTGCAGCTAAAAGATTATCTGTAAAAGCGGTTTTACCGTGGTGAATGTGCGCACTAGTTGCAACATTTCTAATTGTTTCTTGATTTAAAACCAATCTTTTGATTTTGTGTAAGCTTGTTTCTTTATCTGCCATATTAATTCCTTAATTTTGAATATTAACTTATTGAGAAAATGGTTTAAAAATGTTTTGTGCAAGAATAATTATTTTTTAGTTGGTTTTATTCAGTTTTTCTCTCACAAAGGTC
>CAZRGF010000030.1:0-8634 GCA_964599615.1 Candidatus Woesearchaeota archaeon | reverse complement strand
TAACATCGTTAGTAGAAATAAAAATCAATTTTCTGCCCACCCTAAAATTAGTGCGTGTGCCTCTATTCCAATAATCCTTCAAGAGAATCTGCAACTTCTTTTGCGGAAGTTAATTTTAATAGATGTTGCGCCTTTTCTGTTGGAATTTGTTTCAATGGACTTTCAAGTTCATCTTGAATTTCATCTGCACTATAATTTACTGCTTTTGCTTTATCATCAGTTGTCCATTGAGTTCCACACATTGCATCTTGATAGAATAAAGTCGCAACATTGAAGTATCTACTTCCATCATTTTCCCAAAGATTGAAGTTGCATTTTCCATCCATTCTTTCAATATAATATTCTTGTGTCATGATTATTGTAACTTAATAGTAGTATATAAAGTTTTCGGTCGGCACACGCTTTATCTTTATTCCCTCTTGAAAATTGATTTTTACTCTTCGCCAGCCCTTCGGGACATTGCATTCTGGCTCGGTTTTTTCTACGAAAAAACTCTACTAACAGCGATTAGTTGTAATTATTACTCGATAATTTGCTCTCATTACCTTCCCCCACCCGACGGGAAAGCCGAAAGATAGCTGAAACTTCGTTTCAGAATTATTAAAACGAGAGGAGGGCAGACGAAACGAAAAACGAAAATTTACGAAAACTATTTAAAGATATATATAATAAATTATTTATGGAAGAAGAGGTACAACCAATAAATAATATTCCTCCGCAAGAAGGAATGCCCAAAGTTTACAAATATTTAATCATTGGAATTGTGATTGCTGTTATTTTAATTGCAGGATTAGTTCTCATAAAATTTTTATCCATAAAACAAACTTCTGAGCTAAAGGATTATGGAACAAATTTTGAAAGTTTTGTATCTCAATCCAAATCTTGTGAGCCATCAAAAGTTTTGTATAATGTTAGTTTAGATATATTAGGTATGCGTACAGATACATGGACTTATGAAATGAGAATAAAAGGGATAGATAATGGTTCCTGTTTATTTTATATGGAAATAATAAATTATACAACTAATCTTACACAAGAGGGCCTTCCATCGGTAGACTTTTTTAAGAGTTTAAATAAAACTTGTAATATTCCTTTAGACATGGTTGAAAAAGAATTTGAATATTGGAAAGCAGGTTCTCCATTAGCTTTTAGTAATAAATCTTATTGTATTTATGCTGAACAAGTAACGATGACTACGGACGGACAAGAAACAAGTAATCCAAATGGACAACAAACAAATACTCCTCTTTGTACTGAAAATTGGAATTGTAATAATTGGAGTTCTTGTAATAATGGACAACAAACGAGAACTTGCACAGATTCAAATAATTGCGGGACAACAAATAATAAACCCTCCCTTTCAAAAGCCTGTCAGCAAGAACAAACCCCTGCAACATCAGGCGAATGTTCTGGCTTGCCTTTATGGGTTCAAGATGCACCAAATGGTGCTTGCACAGATTCGGATAACGGAAAAGATTATGATATTAAAGGTATTACCTCTGGACCAGAATGGTCTGAAAATAGGCGTTTAAATGAAGAAGATGTGTGTGGAGAATATAATTGGAATTCGAATATATTAACTGAATTTTTTTGTTGCAATGGATTTTTATACACCGAAGAGTATACTTGTCCTAATGGTTGCTCAAATGGAGCTTGTCTTTCTGAGGGGGAATGTGAGCAGAATTCAGATTGTTCATTAAATTGTGAAAATTGTGTTGAGAATTCAGGAGCCTGTATTGATATGGGCGGTAGTTCTGGAAGTAGCCCTATTTGGGGAGATTATAATTATCAAAGTTACGAAACATATTTTGTTTGTAGAGATTGTTATGATGACGGAGATTGTAAATCTGGATATGAATGTTCTTTTTATTCTTGTGAACCGACATTTGAAACTGAATGTTTAAGTCAAACATGTGAGAATTGTGTAAGCGGACTTAGAAAATACTCTAGTAGCGGTGGTTTTAGTGCTTGCTATGATTGCGATACAAATGCAGATTGTAAGTCTGGTTTTAACTGCACCATGGCAGAATGTGTAGCGATATAAACTCTTGCATAAAAATAAATAACTAACTGCCCTCCTCTCAAACTCTTCTTTTGCCCTTGCAAGGGTACTCCTTCGGAGCAAAAAAAGAAGCAAAACGGCTTTCCCGTCCCCCGCCCTAAAATAGGAGCAAATTATCTGCGTCATAACTTCTGCGGTTTTTCTTGCGAGAAAAATCCTCGACCTTGTAGCTCTGAAAATTTCAGGAGTCACTCCGCTAAAGCTTCGTGCTCGAAATTTTCGAGACAAGGACAACTAACATAATTAGCCAAAATTTTATTTTCGCACGAAACAATACTCAGAAACCCCTCACCTCGCGTCTGATGACGCGAGAGACTACGAAAGAATTTTAACTTTTCCCACCATCAGCCAAGAAATTCTGCCCAGTAATTGCTTTTGAATCATCTGACGCCAAGAACAAAGAAATTTTTGCAATTTCTTCTGGCTCAATAAGTCTTTTAAGAGGCGATGAGGCAATATTTGCTTCTACTTCTTCTTTTGGAGCTCTAAGCCAATATCCTGATTTCGTCGCTCCAGGAGAAATAGCGTTTGCTCTTCCAAAAGGAGATAATAATTTTGAGTATGCTTGAGTTATATTCACAATTCCTGCTTTTGATGCTGAATAAGCCAAAGAATCATATTTGCCTGAAACAGAATACCTAGAAGCAATATTTACTATTACTCCGCTTTTTTGTTTTTGAAAAATTTCTGAAGCATATTTAGAAGTGTTCATTGCAGAAATTAAATTTTGCTTTAATGTCTCTACCCATATTTCTGCAGAACCATTCCATTCATCTCCATCAATATAAACTCCAGCATTATTTACGAGAATATCTAACTTTCCAAACTTTTTAATAATCTTCTCAAACATCTTTTTTACTTCTGATTCATTTGAAACATCACATTTAATAACGATAGAATCAGAAATTTTTCCTATTTCTTTTAGAACCTCATTCGCCTCTTTTTCTGATTTGGAATAGTTGATTATAACTTTTGCACCCTCTCGTGCAAATAATAATGCTGTTGCTTTACCTATACCCTTACTTGAGCCAGTTATCAAAACTACTTTGTCTTTAAGTTTCATCTTACTTTAACAATAATAACTCTATTTAAAATTCTTTCTAAAGCCCGCCCTCCCTGACGCCCATATAGTAGGGGGGTTTCTGACTAATAACTAGCGAAAATAAAACTCTTCGAAACTCTATATTTCTCGCCCTATCATCTCTATCGCTCCAGCCTAAAAAAGATAAATCTTTTTTGGGTCGCTCACGAGGATAGGGTCAGCTAACATAATTAGTTTCAATAAGCGGGCGAGCTAAACAATGGTATTTTTCTAAGAAAAACAGAATTAATAAAATTAGGGCAGGTGTCTTTAAGCGTATTGATGTATCATCTCAACAAGATTATCCTTTTTTGGATTTGCACTTGTTGGAGTGAATAAAAGACTTGTTGCATCATAACCAATCTCATCTGCAATACCGAAAAGTTTTGACTTATAACCCTCGAGCTTTCTTTCAGTTTTTCTTTCTTGCTCTCTAAATCTCCTAAATCCTTCCAATCCGCCAGAAATATATTTTGTTTCTTGTGTTTCTGCTCTGCACATATTGAAAAATTCATGTTCGGCTTCTCTGAAATGTGCATGAGCTTCTGTCGGATTTCCATCTCTACCATACAATTTAGCGAGCAAATAATGTGCTTGCATTAATTTCTTATCTGCTCTCGGGTTATTCAAACTTACATAAGTAGGAGTTCTATCTCTAACAACTCCTTCTATTTTTTGAATCATCTTTTGAGTGTTCATTTTGTTTACCTTGAAATAGTAAGATAGAACTCCTTTATAAACTTTTTGGTTATTCACCACTGTTAAGATACAACAAGATACGACACCTGCCCTAAAAGACGCTCGCCTGCTTACTCCTCCGAGCCTTCGGCTCTCGGGTTTTTCTTCGAAAAACGAAACTAACAGCGATTAGTTTCAATCGTTGGGAGAATTAATATTTAGGGACTGACTCACTTATTGTTCTTTACCAATAAGCTCTTCGAGCTTTGGAGAAAATCTTGATTTCCAATCATCACATGGCACATCATGATGCTTTCTTACTTTTGGAGAAAATCCGCTATATCTTACTCCTGGTCTGTCGCCTATAGCATTAGCATCATAATCTGGGTCAGATACTCGACAATACCACCCAGATGTTGCATCTTGTGCATCAATAGTTTCTCTTCCTAGACTTACACAAGATTGACATCCCCCTTCAGAATATCTCCTGTAAGCATCAACAACACCTTTTGCAGATAATAAATCAATACGAGTTGAAACACTCCCATTAACTTCATATTTTCCTGTTTCAACAACTGCTAAAACTTTTGTTAAGTCAGCATCTGCAAAAGAAGAATCTACTTTTTCGATGTCCTTTTGCACCTCTCTCAACATCGAACGTACTGAATCAGGAGATATATCTTTCAGTTCCCTTATGCTCGTCTCGTATTTTACTTCTGATAGTAATGCCATGTAAATAGGTATTAACCAAGATTTTATAAATATTATGGTGAGCCAGTTCCTATTAAAAAATATAGCCCCAACGACTTTGGATTTTTCGGCTTCGCCGAACGTTGCACTAAAATCCAACCCCTCCAAGTATTCGGGGGAAACTAACAGGAATTATATCCAATAATTTTTTTGGGCTAAAAGTAGAATAGGGCTTTGGCTAAACCGAAAGATAAAATAAGAATAAAAAAAGGAAAGCTTTATTTTTCTGCGACTATTGTATCTAAACTAGTCAATGGCTGAAAGTTTCCACATCTTGTTTTAACAACTTTATCCCATCCATTTCCTTGCATGTTACTAACCAAAGTTCTTGAATTTGGAACTTCTGCTTGCACTTCATCAACAGTCATAGCTTTTCCAAAATAATGAGTTCCAGAATAGTTCTTTGGTTTTCCTGCAAGAACTTCGTCGCCAGAAACAACTTCTTCCCTATCAAAAAATCTATATCCAAAACACCCTTCAGGTGCTTGAAATTTTGCAGGGTCTCTGCTATCAACAGGTCTTACTTCTGTTTCTGAAACAAATGCTCCAGGATACAAAATTTCTACGTATGTTTTTTGCATTTTTGATTTCCTCCTTAACTATAGTATAAAGCTTTCCTTTATAAATCTTTCTGTTAATTTACTACTCTTGAATGACTATTGGATTAACGCCAAAGCCCTTTAATTCTAATTATTGAATGCTCTCCGAGCCAGATAGAACGCCCAAAAAAATTACTCTTCGGATTTCGGCTTCGCCGAACGTTGCACTAATCCTCGGTCTCCGCTACGCTCCGACGGATATAACAGCGATTATAATCAATTTTATATTTTAGAACAAAAGAAAAGCCCCTTACAAAAAGCTTTATATACTACTCTGAAATGCTAATTATTAAGATGGAAAAATTACAACTAGAAGGATTTTATAATTACGCAGCTTTGCCAGAAGGTAAAGCAAATTTAACAGGAGAAATAGAACTAGCAAAAGACGGATCTTTTGAAGGAGAAATATATGACCACGGTTCTATGACTCCTAATCAATTTATCAAAGGTCATTCTTTAACAGAAGGAGGCCTTGAAAAATTAGCATTCCTTAAATTTCCCCCTAGCGCAATGCTAGCAAATTTAGCTTATGGGTTAACTAAAGACTCAACTGGTTCTGTCGAAGGAACTTACAATGGAAATTGGAAAGCACTTCCTTATAGAGTAAGTTTTAATGAAGATTGTGGTTTATTTATTGCAGAATTAAATAATCCTTTTGCATATGACCCAACAGTTGATGGTTTAGGAGACAAAGCTCAAATTTCCCTTAGTAGAAAGTAAGGGGCTTTTCTTTTTATTTTCACTCACTTCGTTCGATATTTAATTAAGTTCTAAAATATAAAACTCTTCGGAATTTTGGCTTTGCCAAACCGTCTTGCAGACTATTCCTCGTTCCTAACGGAAGATTATAACAAGGATTATATTCAATTTGTCCCTAGCTGATTAATAAAAAAACGGAAGCCCCCCAGTCCTACGGACAGATAGTCTCGGCTTCGCCTCGCAGAAAAACTTCTCTTAACCGACCAACAAAAACTCAAAAAAATGCTTCGCACTTTTTCTAACAAAGGTTAAGAGGTTCGTTATCACTCACGCAAATTTTTCTATTTATTTCGGCACTTTTTCAGATTCCAAAAATTCTTTTCAAAAATCCTAGAGGAGATTTTTGTTTTTTCAATTCTAAATATTTCTCAACAATTTGTTTAGTATTGTATGGAAGATTAATATTTCCGTCTTTGTAATAAGCAAGATGTTTTACTTCCTGTCTTGGTCTTGCGTGTCCTCTTGCTTTTATAAGAAACACTTTATGCAAGTTTACTATTTTTCTTTTTCTTCCATCTGGATAATATTTTCCTTCATTGTAGGTAAACAAATATTTTGAAGAATATGCCTTTAACCCTGTTTCTTCTCTTAATTCTCTCATCGCCGCTTGTCTTCGGGACTCTTTTGATTTTCTTTCAGTCCCACCGCCTGGCAATAAAAATACTTTTCTTCTTCCAGATGCAACTAAAATTCCTTTCGGAGTATCAACAATTGCCGTTCCTCTTTTTCTTATTATTTGTTTCATTTTATTTTAAATTAGGAAGTGATAAATTATAAATAAAATTAATGCTATAATTATCCCAAATTTTATTATGAGAAATAAGGGTTCCAAAAAATCATAACGAAAGTTATACACCATTTTACCATCATATCTATGCGCAATCAGTTTTTCATCCAAAACTATTCTTTTTCTGTGAGGGTGTTTTCTTTTGTATTTTTTATGTCCCATTAAGTTTCGCCTCTCTTCCTTCTAAAAACTTTAAGTCCACTCATTAATGGTACTCCTTTAAGCCATCCGGTTTCTTCTATTGTCTCAAAATTATCTTCAAAATAAACACAGTATCTATACACTTTTCCTTTAAAATACATAACACTTCCAATTACTTTATCAGGAATTACACTCTCCCAAATAATTTTTTTTATCCACTCTGGAGAATCCAAAATGGAAATTTCTTTATACTTATGCCCCTTCTCACTAATGAGTAATTTTCCTTTTATTTTTGCCATTTTTTATATCTCCCATAATCCCCCGAGGTTATTCCAAGTAATTTCATAGATTCTCCGTCATAAAAAATAATTTTCCATTTAGGAACAATAATTCCTCTTTCATTTTTATCAACATTGTCCAAATTTCCTAACATAGAGATATATAATTCAACCCATTTTCTTGTAGAATAGAACTTCGCCGACCCCCATTCGAAACCAAGACTATTCTCTAACCTAATCTCTCTCCATTGATATTTCGGCAATTTAATTGGTTTAAGATTATTCTTAATAAAATAAAAAATAATTTGAGTCAATTTAAATGTAGGATAAGATAAGGTCCATATCAAAAATAAAATGAAAAGTATACTAATTAGTTCCATTCTTCTTAAGATATAGTTTAATTAAGAAAATTGAAAAAACAAATACCAATAATGTAGTTATAAGAATTTTTAGGGGCAAATAATTTATTTTTTCTGTAAGAAAAGATGCCTCAAGAACAATAAGTCCTCCAAAAACACCTGCAAGAATACTTAGAAGAAATTCATTTTCTTTCATTTATTCCTCTTTTGAATAAAAAGCTTTTTCTTCAAATTTAAAAAGTTTAGCGATTATATTTCTCGGGAATAATTTTACTCTTGTATTATATCTCCTAACTTTTTCATTATACCATTTTCTTTCGTGAACAAGTTCTTTTTCAACTTCTTTCATATTTCTTTGAATATCTTGAAATCTTTTATCCGCTTTTAATTGAGGATATCGCTCTTGGACAACTAAAAGTTTAGATAATAGAGAATCAATCTGATTTGCTGTTTTTATTTTGCTTTCTTGTGTTCCTGCTTTTCCCCATTGAGAACGCAAGGCAGTTATTTCTTGGAAAGTCCCTTTTTCATGTGTAGCATATCCTTTAACAACTTCAACTAATGCAGGAATTAAATCAATTTTCTTCTTTAAATGAGCTTCAATATTTCCTGCTTGTTTATCTACTTTGATTAAGTGATAAGTTAATTCATTATATGTTTTGTAAATATATCTTATCAAAAATAAGACAATCAAAGAAGGTATTGTAATTCCGGCGATTAAGTACCAATTCATTTTTTATCCTCACTAAATTTAATTGCATTTTTATAATATTCTTCATCTTTGTTTATATTTTTTGGTTTAATCTCTGCTTTAAAATATTTTACCATTTTTTTAATTGCTTCCTGTTTTGTTTTTAGATTGTTCACTAATTTGTAAATTTCTACGATCTTGTCTTCTTCCTCGCTCAAGTCTATTTGTATTTTTGTCATTTTGCATTTTGTAACTCCATATAACAGGGTAATATATGGTGGTATTTAAACCTTTCGGTAAAAGTGCCGTCTTCTTTTTTAGAAAAAAAGAAGCAAAAAAGGGGGGCTTCCTAAAAAACTGCGAGGGACAAACTCTAAAATTTTGCCTTCGGCATCGTTGCACTAAATTTTAGGTCTTCCCTTTGGTCAGACGAATATAACAGCGATTAA
>CAZRGF010000029.1:0-9376 GCA_964599615.1 Candidatus Woesearchaeota archaeon | reverse complement strand
AAACGCCCCGGGAAGGACTCGAACCTTCGACCCTACGGTTACGACCTTCTCTAATTTCTTAGAGGGTAGGACTATACCTTCACCATAATCCGCTTTTCACAAATTTTAGGTGGCGAGTGTCTAGTCTCTGCACCTTCCGATTAAACTAATCAATCGGCTTGGCTCAGGATTGCCTTCGTTTTAATGTTCGAAAATGTTTTCATTTTCGGCACCCCAAAAAATCTTATAATCTTTTAGGTCGTTAAGGTTTCCCTGAGTTTACTCGCTGTTCATCCTAAGGTTTCCCTTAAGAGCTGCTAACTTATCTATCTCAACATGAATTTCTCGATGACAATTTGCGCATAGCAAGTCACATTTTTCTATTTCTTTCTTCACTCTCTCCCAACTTCTACAATGACCTTTACTTGAAACATTAAATTCTTTTTCCAAAGGATTTCGATGATGAAATTCTAGTGCTTCAGGATATTTGTTGTATCCACATTTAACACATTTTCCACCCAAATGTTCTATCGCCATTGTACGGATTTTCTTTCTTCTTCTTGCTACAGCTTTTATCGAATATTCTTTTATATCTCGATATGTCCTTTTTCTCATGCTAATCTCCGTTTACAGCCGTATGCTCTAGCCACTGAGCTATCGGGGCATAAAAAATAGAGAACTAAATGTTTTATAAAACTTTACATCTAAAGTCTTAAGAAACTTTTTCAGATTTTCTAACATAAAAATGAAAAACATAATGGTCTAGCTTTATCTCAGCTTCACTGCCGTTCATCCTGCAAGAAAGACTTTCTTCTCCAGGTTCTATGCAAATATTCTCAATTTCGCCTTTTATGGGTACAATATAAACATGAAGGGGTCTGTCCCTGATACTGCCATTTTTTAAGCTAACTGAAAATTCAAGCTGACTTAAAAGCCCTTTTTTCTTTGATCTTTTGATTATTTGAAAAAGCTTAACAAAAGCATTCTCAAGAAATAGTTTTTCAAATTCATTATTTTTATTACAATCATATTTTACAGAATATCCGTAGAGCATTTTTTAATATTCTATGATTATCTTAATTTTTAGTTCTATACTCCCATCTAAATTGCTTTATAAAACTTTATCTTTTAAAAATTATTTCCTTAAACTAGAAAGAATATCCTCTTCATCAAGTTCTTTTAGATGTGTCCTTGATTCTTCCAACGCTTTGAAAACATTAGCATGTTTTGCTCCCCTTAGTAAAGACTCTATTGCCTTAGAAGCTATTTCGACATTTTCTGCTCTTCCAATAATCCCCATTTTATTGTCACATAAGGAGATAGAACATTCACTGAGCTGTTGTATGACTCTTTTTGATTTTCCCTGAGCACCCACAATCCTCCCTTTTATAACACTTAACCTAGAACCATGGACATAATTTTTTAATTGAACTTCCTTAAAAACAACATCTTCTTCTTTTAATAAAATTGCTGTATCAAAATCAAATCCAGAAGCAATTGCTTCCAAAACTCTGGAAGCGATGTATTCATAAAGTGCATCCCTGCCCCCGATTGTAAAACTAGCTTCTTTATTTCCTTTTCTCATGGTAATCTTTACAGGAAGTTCTTTCTCAAGTTCTTTGAGATTATCTTTAGCCAGTATTCTCCAAAGTTCTTTGTCATGAAAATGTATTGTTTTCATGAATATCACAGAATTATCTGTATTTAACTTTTTTCTTTAAAGAGTTTAGGGGAGATATTATGAAAAACTAATTTCGCAAGACAACGTTGTCTGCCCCATGGCAGATTCTTGCAAGAAAGTTATTAATCGAACTTGTCTCATAATACAGACCTAATTTTTATAGTCCTTCTTTGGTATTCAAGAAACCTTTTTTTCTTAGCCATTCAATTTGAGCTAGAGAGTATTTCAAAAGAATATCTCCTCTTTCATCTCCGCCAAGTTCCCATGGCTCAACTAAAACCACATCTCCTTCTCTTAACCATAATTTTCTTTTTAATCTTCCAGGAACTCTGCAATTCCTTGCCTTTCCGTCAAAACATTTGATCATCATATGATTAGCTCCTAATCTTTGTTCTAAAATCCCTATAACTTGCCTGTCTCTAGGCAAAGGAACTCTGACAAACTCTCCAGCTTGTGGAGTGTAAGTATCTCTTGGTTGCCCCCTCTGTGGAGCACTGTTTTTCTTGCTTTTATCTTTGTATTGCGGCATATATAACTTAAATGAAAATGATTTATAAATGTGTCGTCTTTTTTCTAGCATAAACTGACGTATACGACAATGTGTTTGTTTGAGCAGAGATTATAAATTTTTAACTTACAGATGGTTTTTATTAAAAAACTAACTTAAACAATCCAGTTTTTGATTAGTTGTGGAAGAAGGATAAAAAATGAAAATCTTAATAAAGCTCCACAAAATCCAAAGATAAAAAATTTCAAATAGCCAATTTTCAATGTTCCACAAGCAATTGTTGTGAGATAAAATGGGGGAAGTCCAATCAAAGCACTTAAGAAAATGAAAATTCCTTCACGTTTTTCCCATTTCTTCATTTTCTTTAATATTTTTTTAAATTTTTGATTATCTCTTTTCACAGAGATATTAATTACCTTCCTAGCAGCCAGATAAACAAAAGTTTTAGCCAACATTTGCGCAAAAACTGAAATTAGAACTAGAAGGAAAATTAATTTTTTATCAATCAAAACAGAGATTGCTACTAAAAAAACTTCTGTATTTAATATTGGAACAATTCCTGAAACAAAACAATAGACAAACACCCCCAGATAAACGCCAAAACTCATAATAAATGAAATAAAAGTCATTTTTACCTCTTTTAGCATAGAACAGATTCTTTTTTATAAATGTAATGAAAGACTAAGAACTATTTGCTTGATGGGATGTGTTAATTTAACTTACAGGTGGTTTTTATTAAAAAACCAAATCTTGCAGTCTGCACTTCGTTTTTCAAGACTATAAAAAAACACAATAATCTTTAAAAAGTAAATTCTAATTAATAAAGATGGAAACCCCTTTTGAAAGAGCATATCGATTTGAAAAAGTACTTCACGAGCTATCATCCACACCAAAACATATTCTAATGAAAAGTTATGATATCTATTCTACACATGAAATGGTAATAAGACAAGGAAAAGATGTGGGATTATGTTTGAGAGAAACACCTGCGGGGAATAAATATCATGAGCTCAAAATAGGAAGAAGAGAAAACCCTCTTTATGGAAAGGGTGTATCTAGCAAGGAAGCTAGAAGAAAAGTGATTGATTATCTGTTACTAGAAAGGGAAAAACAAGCGGTTATGGAAACTAGCTGTTTAAGATTATAGCAAGCTCAAAGCATGATGAATTCTTGATTGTCAAAAATTACAATAAAATTTATAAACAACTAGCTCCTTATTATTAAATGAATATAGATGATGAAAGAGTTATAGATTCAGAAAGTTTTTCTGATTCAGATACTTCTGACATGCAGACAGACCCTTTTAATTATGTATGGACTTTCACTGATGGGCATTCGAGACACAAGGGACGAGTATCATCCTTCAATGCTTGGGGGCGATCCAAGAACTTTCGCTGACCCACCAATAAATCCACGAAGTAGATGTGACATGATTATTCCTCCTGAAGTTTGTCCACCAGATTGCGATGAATGCAGGAGATTTAATTACCCTTTATGTTAAAAACTCTTTTTATAACAAGCCCAAAGCATGCGGAACTCCCTGAACTATCAGGACGCATTTCTTGCTGATTACCCCCGCCTTGGCACCTAATTCAATTGCATTCTTTCCGACAAAATTAAAGCAGGCATCATCCTGTCTTGCTGCTTCTAGAAACTTCAGGGCTTTTTCTTCATTATATTCTTTTCCTTGATAAAAGAATTCGCTTACATTCAACTGAAGATTATCTTGTTCAAATTTCTTCCCAACTAACTCTGGATCGCAAACAGCTACAACTTTCCTGTAATGTTCGTGAACTTTAATTAAGACTATCATGCTTTATTGTGCTTTCTTTGGCTTAAAAAATTTTCCTTTGCACTTAGCTTCTTGATATTCTTTAATTTGCCCAGAAACCTGGAAACAAGCGCCTACTTCTTTTATGTCCTTATTAGGCACATAAAAGATACACTGCCCACAAGCCATTTTAGGACTTTTATTAAGTGTTGGTTTTCTGCTTTTACCTACGCTCTTTTTTGCTTTTTTCTTTTTTACCATCTTTTTTTAAATTTTAGCTCTGACACTATGCTTAGCTCCACAAGCCAGACAATGTAAAAATAAGAAATCTTTCTCCTTTAAAAGTTCTGTGTCGGGTTTTCCGCACTGGGAACAAAGAACAAATTCTTCTACATAAGTCTTGACCTTGTCATTGATCTGGCTAGGCATCAATTTTCTGTTGAAAATCGCCTTATCTCCCTTAATTACAATCTGTGTAGCCAATTCTTTTGACAAGAATTTTATAAAATGATTGATATCTCTTCTTAAAAAAGAAGCTGTTTGACTCAGATTAGAGACAACTGTCCTTGTTCCTTCAACAAAACTTTCTATCTTAGGGATTTCAAATCTTTCACTAGTCTCGACTTTCTTTATCTTTGAGTACGCTCGATCTAATAAGTTTTCATAATCTTTTTCAGTTTGCATATTTTTTTAATTATTAAGAGTTTAAAAGGTTTCCTTTTGAACACAATAATGTTTTTAAAGAGAATTTTTTTCAGGTAATATGGGGGATTATGCTGACTTTGTAAAAGCAATTGACACACTAAGAAAAGCAGATAAACTATTGCCTGAGACTGACCATGTTTTTAGCTCGGGGATGTCTGCAATTTTAGCAGATTTTCCAGAAGATAATTGCTACATACGTTTATCTACTAAACAAAAAGCACATGCTCTAATCTGCTGCTACTTTCGATATGTAGAAAGATTATGTGAAAAAAACGAAAATTTAAGGACAAATGTACCGCCGAGACAGAGAGCATATGACTATGTTGCATGGGATTTTATTGGGGGAAATGTAGAAGCCCCTAGTCCTCTTTGTAATATGGTAATAGCAGCTTTAAAAGAAGTTCAAATATTACAGCACCTTGAACCTGCTCCTTTTTTAATTGAATTAAAGAATTCTTAATCTTCCAGGCTTAGGCTCATAGATGCTTCCTTCTTCTAAAAGTTCGGTGACTTCTTTATTAATCAAATCAACAGGGTCTTTCATAGACATGATTAATTTGTCAATATCTATTCCGCCTTCAGCATCGCTGACTTTAATCCCTTGGATGATCTTCTCTCTTAAACTAGGCAAAGCTTCTTGACTTGAATCTTGAACTGGTTTATCAGAACCTATTTTTTCAACAGATACTTGCTCTTGATTCACGGGAATTATTGTTTGATTGACCTTTGGTGTTGATTGATTAGAAACAACTTCATTTTGAGGGATATTCTCCTGATGATCTGCGTTTAAATTGTCATAAGCCTTGGTGTTATTGTATAATTCTCCATACTCTTGTTCAAGTTCAAGTTTTCTGGCAACAAGCCATTTTGGATCCAAGTTCTTGATGATTTCGGGCATGATATAAAGCTCATCATTATAAAATCTTAGGACACCGATGATTATTACAGAATCGCCTAGTTGAACGTTTTGCAGTAAGTGTGTAGAATCTGCAAAAGCCTTTACTCTTATATTGCCTGTTCCATCATCTAATGTGATGTTGATATACTGTTTTTGATTGCTTTCAAATTTGTCGATTATGCTCGCAACTAAGTTTATTCTGTAAATGTCTTTAGCAGCAACTTCCAAGTATCTAAATCTTTGATTTTCATCAAAATGCACTTTTCCCAAATCACTCATTAGCATCCCGATTGAAACCTTATGTGCTGTTTGTCTTTTTTTAAATTCTTCTGCCATTTTTTATCCTCTATTAAAAATAACTACTGGTCCAAATTCACCAAATATCTTGTTTGTCTCTGCCTCTGTAAAGCCAAAAGCAGATAAATACTGTCTTGATGATGTGTATCCCTTGCGGATATATCCCACAGCTCCAACTTCTTTTAGTCTTTTGCCAATGTCTTCATTATAATTCTGTTGACAATGCAAAAAGAATCTTGTTTCACAAAAATCTGGGGCATGCGCCCTAATAAAATCTATCCCCCCTCCTTTATTCCCCGGCAAATCTGGATTGACAAGAGCAATTTCAATCCCCCCTCTCTTCAGAACATCCACTGCCTCATCCACTGTCTCAGGATTATGAAAAGTAAGACCGCTTCTTTCTGCGACTAACAAACAGTATAGCTCTCCGCAAGCAAATCTGTTTTCATCAAAAACTAAAACGCCTGTAAATTTTGGTGCCATCTTTTTGTCCTGTTTTGTTTATTTTAAATAAATCTTGGTTTATAATGATTATTATTCTAATTGTATATCATTTATATTCTCTGAATAAAACCTTTTTTTGGTTCAAAAACATCTCCGAGCCTTTCTAACTTATCAATGATCTCCTCGATATCATTTTCTTGTACTTTTTCAGCAAGTTCCTTTTTCAACTCCATTATCGGAATTAATTTTCCTGTTCTTGATTCTAATCTTATTATCGCTTCTCTTACAAGAACAATCTTACCTCTTTCAGAAGCAGGCGTTCCCGAAATCCTGTCAATATCAATTTGCCCTGTTTCTTGGTCAACTCCGACCTGTAATAAATAAAACTTCATAATCTGGATAGCTCTTTTTGCATCCTCTCTTGTAACTTTTTTTGAAAATCTTGCTTTTGCACTAGCTTCACTTAATCTTATCAAGGCTTCTAATTGTCTTGGTGAAATTGGAATGGGCTTTACAAGATCATCTTTCATTGTAGGTGTATTCCTTAATTCAACATAAAAACTTTTTATTTCCTCCACAGCTTTTTCAGTGAGTTCTGGAAAAATTTTTTGTTTAGCATAAGCAATATATTTTCTTAAAAGTGGTTGTTCTATTGGCGGTCTGGAAGCTGCTTTTCTATGCTCCATCAAGACATGCGCTGCAATTGCTTCATCTCGCATTTTCTGGGGAATGTCTTTTAAAATAAATATCAAGTCAAATCTATTCAACAAAGTAGAAGCCATCTCAATTTGCTGGGCAACTGGCTGATAAGGATCAAATCTTCCGAATTTTGGATTAGCTGCTCCTAAAACACTAGTTTCTGACCTTAATGTTGCCTGGACATTAGCTTTGCTGATAGTAACGGTCTGTTGCTCCATTGCTTCGTGTAACGCACTTCTATCTTGCTCTGACATCTTCTCCATCTCATCAATGCAAACAACTCCCTTGTTAGCTAAAACCATTGCTCCTGCTTCCAAAGCCCATCCCCTTAAGAATTCATCTTTGACAACAGTTGCTGTGATTCCCGCCCCTGACGCTGCTCTTCCAACAATATACCTCCCTTTTGGAGCAATTGTCGAAACGAACTTTAACATAACTGATTTTGCAACACCCGGGTCCCCAACAAGTAGAATATGAAAATCTCCCCTTGATTTTGTTCCGTCACTTCTTTTTTTCTTCACTCCTCCCAACAACTGCAGAACAACAGCAAATTTAATCTCGTCATAACCGAAAATACTTGGGGCAATGCTTGCTGAAAGTTTTTCATAAATCCTTGGGTCAGCAGCAAGCTCTTGAATCTGTCTTTCCTCTTCTTCTGAAATCTCAAGATTATCAAAAGTTTCTTCTACAGGGATTACATTATTTGCTTCAACAGCCAAATCAAATCTGGTAGAAATTCCTCCAGATTGTAATGGTAATGGGACTTCCTTTAACAAGCCAATAGCTTTGACTCTTGCTCCAGGAGTTGTTTTTTCTTCCATCTTTGGTTCAACCAAATCTTCTTTTAAGAACACAGACATTCTTCTTGGCTGCTCTCCTCCTTCAAGATTCTCAGGACTCTCTTCAAGAACTAATCTTTGAGCATCAACCATCTCCTTGCTTAGTAACTTGAAACCCATTTTTCTTCCGCAAGAACATCTGGTAGGTTCCATAAATTTTTTATCAATTTGCAATACAGAGATGATAGTGCCACAAGAAGGGCATTCAAATTTAGCATTGACTATCTGCGGCCTGACATCAGAAGCTTGCCTTACTATGCCCTCAATCTGTATCATCTGATTCAGGTGTTTGGCTCTTATCTCCCTAATTTTTATCATCTGAGAGACAGGCATATCTAAAAGTCTTACTTTCGCGTTTTTTATTAAGCCAAGCTCATCCAAAGCAAGTTCAAACATCGAAAGAACTTCTTCTGGTTTTGCTAACAGCTGATCAGCCAAATCATGAGAAAAAGAAGCTATTTCATTAAAAGGGATATTCACAGCTTTCTGGCTTTTTTTAGCGGTTTTTCCTATTTCTGTCTTGTAATACTCTAAAAATTCCTTTGCTTCAATAATTAATTCTTCTGACATAGTTCCTATCCCTCAACCTTTGAATAAAACGTCCTCTTATATATTTATAGATTATGGTTATAGAAAACATATAAATCTTTAAAAATCCCGATATCCTTGAAAATGATGGGAGATGGATACGGAGAGTGGAGTGAATTCTATTATCTAGATGTTAGATCAAAAGAAGGCAGGATAGGCATGCCTATCAGATGTGTTGTTGGGGGGTTGATTGCTGAAAGCGGCGAAGGATGTGAATTACATGCACTTGATGATAAAGCCAATTTTCGCTATCATACTCAATTAGAAAAAAGAGGGGAATTTTTTGTTTGTAATGTCCCAACACCTGATTTATCAGCAGGCTGTTTTGCAACACAAGAAATTTATCTGAGGAAGGAGAAAGATGGAAAACCTTCTGCAAGAAGAGTCGCTTCTAGAAATAAGGGTTTGAAAGTTTATTTAGTGCACTCTGATGAAAAACTTGCAGATACCTATTACCAATTATTCGGTTCAGTCTATATGGAAGCTCATTGATGAATTAGTGTATTCTAAATTATACAAATTATTAAATATGCTCTCTTTTTAATTGAAACATGTATGCTACTATCTGCGGCGGTCTTAATATCACATTTACTGATAAAGATAAATCTTTCCTAAAAAAAGGAGGAAAACTAGAAACAAAGGTAAGAACCCAGAATACAAGACTTACATTTAGATTGGTTGATACCATTCCCAAAAAGTTTCCCCCCCAGCACATTACTGAACCCAATGCAAGAATTTTTTTTCATCCCAGGGATGCATCAATGTACAAAATAAAAGAAGTTTCAGTTTGGATAGATAGAAAAGCCGCAAAAACGTTATTAGAAACAGGCTGTTATGAAACGCGGGGACATTTAGACAGATTAACAATACTTTATTGGGGTGATAAAAATACCAAATACTCTTCATAAAAAATTGACTTTGCCAATGCGAGTTAAGTTATAATTGATTGCTTTCCATGCGTTCTGAT
>CAZRGF010000028.1:0-9515 GCA_964599615.1 Candidatus Woesearchaeota archaeon | reverse complement strand
CAGCCTTTCTTTTGGAGTACGGTGGTAACCCGAGTTCGAATCTCGGTCGGGGCGTAATACTATCATGCGATTTTAGAGTGATGCACACTTTGTATAAAGTAGCAAAAAGGATATGTTAGGAAAAATCCATTTTCTATTTTAATATGGCGGACATAATTAGACCTAGACATGAGACTCTTGAACTCGAAGGAGAAATGTCCTATAAGGAAGGGCAAAAGGCTTGGAGTGTCATAAGACTTAAGAAAGATATTCTAAAGGAGTTCCCTCAACTTAAAGAAAGAAGAGAAAAGTTTTCCTATAAAATGATTATGCATAGAACTTTTGAAGATTTGAAAAAAGCAATTGGAGAGATGGAAAGGGAAAAAGTTATTCCAATATTTTTATTTTTTAGAAAGCGATAATTATATCCTCTTCAACCAGATAAAATAGAATAAATGATTGAAGAGATATATCGAAAGATTGTTTCGAATAACGGATAAATTCTACCAAAAAACTTAAAAGCTTTAATTCTATCTTCTAATTATGAAAAGAGAAGTGAGCATGGTTTTTTTACTTATTTTAAGTATGAGTTTTTTATCTGCAATAAGTTGTGGAGATTTTTCATCTCAAACTCCAGTTAATGCAATTGCAAGTGAAGAGCATTCTACGACGTATTCTGCAAAGATGGCTATTGATGGAAAAACAACTACTTTTTGGTTTGGTAAATACACGCCCACTTTTCCAAAAATCATAACTTTAGATATAGGTTCAATTAAATGTATCAATGGAGTTAATTTAAATTTTTATTATGGAGATGTTCCGTTAACATTTAATATTGAAGTATCTGAAGATAACTCAAAATGGATTCCTGTTTTGAGCAATCTTGTAGTTTCACAAGGGAGTGTCGACTTACCATTTAATTTTTCTATTGTTTCTGCAAGATATGTTCGTATTGTAGAATTATCTGCTAAGAGATATTATGGTACTTTGGCAGAAGCAAAAATAACTTCAGCAGAATTAATTTCCTCTGAAGAGACTAGCCAAAATCAATCTACTCAACAAACTTGCACAGCAAATTGTTCTGGTAAAGAATGTGGGAATGATGGATGCGGGGGAGTTTGTGGTTCTTGTAATACTGGTTCTTCATGTATCTCAGATAAATGTGTTTCATCTCAAGGAACTCAACAAACCGCTTGTAATGGTTGTTTGTTAAATAATCTTTGTTTAAAGCAAGGAATAAGATTTGATTCAAATGGAAAAAATTATTGCGAAGTTAACAATCAAATTGTTGCTCAAAAACAAAATAGTGCAGAATGTTTAAATGACTTTGAATGTTTGAGCAATTCTTGTCTTGATGGAAAGTGTACCAGTTTAATTGAAAAACTAAACTCTCAAATAAGTTTGTTAAAACAAATTTTATGTGGCTTGCTTAATGATAAGGGAAGTAGCGCCTACCAAACTTGTTTAGCGGGATGAAATGAAAAGATTATTTTTGTTAATCTTACTATTAGGCTTTGTTTCTGCTTGTGAAGTTGGGGATATTCAAAATAATAATTTCTGTGATATAACCAATCAATTTGTTGCTCAAAAACAAAATAATCTCGACTGTTTAAATGACTTTGAATGTTTAAGTTTGAATTGTTTAGATAGTAAATGTGTAAACTTATCTAAGTTATTTTCTGAAATAGCAAATAAAACTAATCAGCTTAATGAAAGTTTGAAAATTGAAATTTCCGATAGCGATCTTGGAGAAAGAAAACATGTCAAAGGAATTACTAAAGGATATAACTCTTCTGGAAGTTACGTTATTAAAGAAGATTCTTGTAAAGATGATTCAACTTTGATAGAGGGATTTATCGAGGATTGTAAACTCAAAACATCTGAAATAAAATGTTCCCTTGGATGTAATGATGGAAGATGTTTAGGTAATGAACCTGCTTGGCCGGTTGCAGAAGGAACCGGAAAATATACTTGTAATTCAGCATCAATAACTGGCAATGCAATTAGAACTATTTTAGGGAAGGTTATTCTTGAAAAAGATATCCAGTTAAATAAAGGTTGGAACTTATTATCTATTCCGTTTGGAGAATTAAGTTTAACTGATTTACGTTCTAAATGTCCTTCTATCTTACAAGTTAATGGTTTTAATGCTTCTAAAGGAGCGTATTATGTTCCTACAAAATTAGAAGCTTTTAATGGATACTGGGTTTATTCTAAGGAACAATGTAATTTTAATTTAAATGGGGAACCTCTTGAATATTCTATTAATCTTAAACGAGGATGGAACTTGGTTGGAAATCCTTCTGAAGGAATAAACATCAGCGACCTTAATGGAAATTGCCAAATTACTGATTTATCTTGGACTTGGAAAAATAGAGTTAGTTATTCTTTTTATGATTCTATTGAAACACTAACTCCTTTTGGAGGGGAGTGGATTTATGTTGCTGAGGATTGTAGATTAAAAACTCAGTCTGCCCCCTCTTTTGGAGAAAATAAAAAGAAAATGGATTTGTATTCTGAGAATGAAGTATTTTTAGTTTCAGATAGAGATTGGAAAGAGGTTTTGCCTTTAGTTCCAGTTACAACTTTTACTCAACAAGATGGAGATGATTCTGAATGTCAAAGAGGATATGGAACTCCTGAAAGTGTTTGTGTTTATCCGACGTTGATTTGGCATGATGAAGTTGCAGAAACTTATATGAGACACATAAATGAATTAACCCCTCTACTTACAATGAGTGGAGCACAGATTTTTGAAAATCAAATCTATACCTTTTTCTCGATTATCTCAGATAATTCTAGGGGAGTGCTAAACACTTTTAATTTAGATACTTTTCAGAGAGAGGAGAGAGTTATTTGTACAAATTGTAAATTAAAATATTCTTTATTCCCCAACTTTTTTATTTATATTTCATTAAACCAAGAAGAAGAAAATAAGATTTTTCTTGAATCTTTTGATAATAGCATAAATTTAGAATTAGCTACTTTAAATCCTGGCGATTCTATGGGGAGCGCTATCTTATTTAATAATAAAGTTTTTTGGTTTTATAAAAAGCAAGATACTCAAGAATATGTTATAAATCAATACGATTTAAATTCAAGGAGTAACCATGTCCTTAAAATCTTAAATGGGCCTTTGAGCCGTCTTCAATTTTCTCCTGACGGAGCGAAAATTTTTTATAATGAAGGTTGGTCTTCTGATTCTAAGAAATTAATGTACTTTGATTTGTTAAGTAATGAAGTTAAAGAAATTGTGGGGGAGAAACCTGGTCTTTTTCCATGGATTTTTAGTGGAGCGAGTATAACTTCAGATTCTCTAGTTTATCAGGATACTAGGAATGGTAATTATGACGTCTTTTTATATAATCTTAATACTGGAATTGAGACTCAATTGACTTCAAGAAAAGAGAATCAAATTAATGCAATTATTTTGGGAAAAGAAGTATTTTATGAAGAACAACTTACTGGAAGTTCTTTTGGGGAAAAGAATTATTATTCTTACAATTTGGAAGATAAAAGCACTAAATTAATAAAAGATAATAATATCCAAAATTTAGTTTTGATTGGAAAATATAATAATACATTTTTTTTTGAGAATACCCAGCATATTTATGAATATACTTTAGAAGGTATACAAGTCAGTAACAGCGCGTTTGATATAGATTCTTCAATATATTTTATGCAACAATTTGATACCGAAAAAGTAAAGATTGTTGGAGAGACTCCACAAGAATTAGATAATTTATTAGTTGCTGAAGATGATCTTGAAAATCACTTTGGGGCCGGAATTCTCCAAAAAAATATTGAAAGAATGGAGGTGGAGGATTATTTAATTTATTGGGAAAGTTATGAAGATGTTGTTTATGTGCAGGATGATTATGAATTGGGGTTGTTGGCTTCGACTTATGCGTCGTTGTTAAATGCTCCTTTGATTATTCAAGGAACTGCTTTAGATGAAGATATTAATTTTGAGGGTAGGAAGGTTATTTGTGTTGGAAATGTTGATAGAAGTTGTGATGAGAATTATGATTTAGAAAGTTTACAACAAAAGTATGTTGATATGACTGAAGTTTACGATGGAGTTAAGACAGATAAGATTATTTTAACTAATCCTAATGATTTGGATACTTTTGTTGAAGGAGAATTAAATCTTGAAAAGAGTTCTGGAAATATTCATTATCTTTATGGGAAAACCTCCCTTTTATCCCCAATTCTGTCTTCTGCAAAGCATGAACTTGTTTTATTTGGTTCTGGAAATTTTAATGAGATTGATGAATCTTTGAAATATCATTTTAATCTTTTTTCCTTTTATCCGAGATTGGCGGTTGTAGGTTCATGTCAGCTAGGAGATTCTTGCGAAATTGGTTCTACCTCAAGATTAACTGAGACGTACTTTTGTGATTCAGATATAGATTTATATCTTTCTAAAGATACTTTAGGAGATACTCTTACTTATACAGGCGGACCCTTAAGATTGTTAAATTGTAATGATCGTTTCGCATTAATAAATATCTCTAATGAAGGCAATCTTTTTCAAATGGAACAACCTTGTAACTTTCAAGCCCAACTTTCTAAAATTTTATTTAGAGATTTTAAACAAGGTTGGTTAAATATTACTTGTGATGGATGCAATTTTACCTTCCCTCTTGGAACACGATTCTATATTCGTGGACCTAGACCTTCCTGGACTCTGACTCCTCTTAGTAGTCCATCCTCTTGTCATATCATTGAGTTGGTTGAATTTTATTCTAATTATTCCAAATTTAATTTTAAGAATATAGATACGACAAAAGATTATTTTTTAGAGTATTCTATTGGAGGTTATTGTCATAATCAAAATCTAACAATTAACAATGTTCAAATAAAAAATCCTTCAAGAGGGAGTTATCAAGGAGGAACTATCTTTTTCAGAATTCCAGAAGATTTAATTGATTCGGAGATTAATGTAAGTTTAAGCTGTTCAGAGGAAGTAAGTGATCTCGAAGTTAAAATCGTGAAAGTAGATAATTTTTACCTAACTATTTTTTCCGATTATTTCTCTATTCCGTTTAGCAAGCCTAGGAACTATGAGTTTTATTATTTGAGATACGATCCTTTGGATCAAACAGAATATGCAGATTTTAATGAAGATGGTAAACCGGATATTTCTGTAGGAAGAATTTCCGGGTTTAGTTCATCCGATATTTCGAGTTATCTTGCTAGAGATATTTTTTATAAACCAACCCCACCTAAAATAGGATTCTTTTCTACTCCTCCATATAAAAATATCGTAGAGAAATTAAATTCAATTTTTTTATCTAATGGATATAATTCTTTTGTAGATATTAATTTTTATGGAAATAAAATGAAATGGAAATTCTTAGATATTGGATTTTGGAAAGATCATGGATCTACTTCATGGATGGGGCTTGATGATTTTCCTCCTTTAACAAACACACTTATTTTAAGTTCTGCTTGTTTAGGGTTAGCTGATTCTTCATATAATTCCATCTGGGCAGAATCAATACGAATGGGCTCGATGGGATTTTTAGGAGCAGTTAGTGTTACAACAAGTTCTATTTATTATTCCGATTTCTTAATTTATTTATACACTTATGCAGAATCTTTAGGTAACTCTGTGAGAATTGGAGGTTATTCTAATCTAGATAATTTTCAACTTTCTCCCCTGGGGTATGAATATTCATTCCTAGGAGACCCAACATTTAAACCATATGTTCCATATAAATTAGAAGAAGAATTAGAATGAAAACAAATAAAACTCTAATAACAATTTGCATGACGTTTTTCCTAATTTCACTAGCATCAGCTCAAGTCCAAATCACCCTTGAGGTTAAAGATAATTTCACTTATGGGCAAGAAGTTTATTTTAACTATACTTTAACCACTCAAGAGGACATAGAGAATTTAATTTATACTCCGTATATCTATTGTGATGGTTCTCCTCAGCCTTTGTTAAACAAGGAGACAATTAATTTAATTGCAGGACAGAGTTATTCAAAGAATTACATTTATGGAGTTATAGATGATAATTATAATTCTGGAGAATGTACTGCTTCTGTTTCTATTGAACAACCATTTCAACAATACTTAGCTAAAAGTTTTACAATAACTTCTAAAAAAGACCTAGATTTTTCTTTAGTTTTTCCTAAAAAAGTTTTTGTTAAAAATGAAAATATTTTGTTAAATTATGCTTCATCGGTAAGTTCTCTGACTATTTCTGCCATTTTAACTTACCCCGATAAATCTTCTAAAGAGATAACTTTCCCCTTTGAATTTAAAGCGGAGCAAATTGGAACCTATTCCTTAAATCTAAAGGTTTCTAAGGAAGGATATAAAGAGATTTCAAAAATAGAACAATTTGCAGTAATTGAAAAAGAAGCGAGCTTTTCTTCTCAAGTTTCTGCCCAAGTCACAGATGACAATCCCCTTTCATCAAATTCAGTTATTCCTTCTTTGGGAGATTCTCCTAGCTTAGATCCCCTAGAAAGCGTTTCAGGGGGCCACAGCAATTCTTTTAACATCCTTCTTGGTATTGTTATTGGTTTAATCGTTTTAGTTATAATTCTAATTTATTTTCTTTGGAGAAAGTCTAAATCCGACCAAGTTTATTAGTTTAGATTATTAATTTATCCTTACCCCTAAAAGCCACGAGCTTAACGGCGGAGGAAAAAATGATAGAAATCCACCAATTCCTAACGCTCTCTATCACAATAATATTTATAAATCTAAATTGAGAAATCTTTTTTATGTCAAGAAATCCTCAGGTGTTTGAAGTAGGTTATGCATTTTTAGAGGATTTGGGGACTTCTCCAGGCGAATTGGATAGGTTATCTAAAATCTCTGCAGGGCTTCAAGAGGTTGTGGCTTCTTCGGATGGTCAGCTTTTTGGAGTTAGTGTAGGGCTAAATTCTAGAATAAATACTGGGTTGTTTCAATGCATGTCTTTTGCAAGTCACTCTCCTGTTGAATTTGCTCCTGTTCGTATGGAGGGTAACTTTATCCCCGAGAATTACATAGGCACATCTTTTTTTGGACTTGTTATTGGATTTCACAAAGTGCACGGTTCTTCTCTTCAAAAGGTAGATAATGCGATATTTAAAAGAACTGAACAAATGACTACTGATTTGGGTCTTCCGGATTTTTATTCTGGAAGTTTTTTTAGAACTGCTTTGGAAAAAAGATATGCCCGTTTTGTAATTCCTTTGGTTGAGGCTAAAGGAGCAGTTTTAGCCGACTTTCATAACGAATACGATGCAATAGTAACTCCGGATAGGTATGGGAGTGCAAGAGGTCATCATGCGTTTGTAAAGGAAGAATTGGGGTTATAACTTAGTTTTATTTCTGAGGTTTTCAACATTTTTTTATACTGATCTTTACCGAGTTCAATTTATTTGTTTCTATATTTTATTATCCACTCAATCTCGACAATATTTATAAACTCTAACAGCAACGGAGATTTAAAGAAATTACTTTGAATGCTAAGTAAGTTAAAATAAAACCCTGCGAGATACCATACTATAACTCTACCCGGTCGGGGCGTAATACTATCATGCGATTTTAGAGTGATGCACACTTTGTATAAAGTAGCAAAAAGGATATGTTAGGAAAAATCCATTTTCTATTTTAATATGGCGGACATAATTAGACCATGACAAAACTAGACCCATATAAACACAAAGAAAGATATGAAAACTGGAGAGAAGAAGTCGATAAAAAAGGAATCTCTGTTCAAATCTACACCACAAATAAACGATATTGTTTTTATCGTTCTTAATTCACTTGCAGCACTTATGAGTTTCTTGGGATTGTTTTATACTTTGAAGTATCGAAAGAAGAGATGAACTTTTTATTTAGAAATAGTACCTTTTTTTAACCAATTTGGCATTAGAAGGGCGATGAATTACTAGACTAATTCGTGAGATAAAGATGATTAAAAGGGTTAAGTAAAATTTATATAATCGTGGTTCAACTAGAGTACATGGAAGAAAAAATGCAATTGGCAGATTCAATAATTAAAAAATATTCTTTAGGAAATAGTATTAAATGCTCCCTTATAGAAGACGGAATAGAAAATTTAAACTATCTAATTTCTACCCCTAAAGAAAAGTTTGTTCTTAGAATTTATAACTCAAAGAGGAGCATTGAAGAAATTAAAAAAGAATTGGAAGTGTTAGAGTATCTTGATTTTGAGGGCATTCCAATACCGGAGATACAGAATAATTTGGACGATTCCCCTATAACTACTTTTAATAATCGATATGCTGTTTTGTTTTATTTTGTAGGGGGAGAACATCCTAAATGGAAACCGATAGAAGTTGCTTTATCAAAAGATATTGGTATTCAAGTTGCAAAATTGCATAAGGTTCTTCAAAATTTCAACAAAGATTTTAAGACTAAAAAAATGAAAACTTTTTTAATAAACCTTTTAAAAAAGGTTCGTGAGCAAGAAGATATAAAGAAATATGAAAAATATATAGTAGAAATTCAAAGCAAATATCGAGATGAATCCTTTAGAAAATCAATTATTCATGGAGATATTTCTAGAGAAAATATTCTTATTAAAGGAAATAAATTGAATTCTTTTTTGGATTTTGATGATATGCATAAGGGTCTATTAATTTGGGATGTTGCAATAGCAGTAACTCAACTTTTTATTACTAAGAGTTTTGGTATTGACTGGAGGGGTTTAGATGCATTTTTAGAGGGGTACAACTCGATATTAAAATTGTCTGAGGAGGAAAAGGATGCGATATTTGATTTGTTAATAATAAGAAACATAGAGATCGCTTTAATAACTGCTGAAAAGAGTTCTGAAAAAGAAAGCGATTCACTTCAATCAATAAATCAGTCCGTATTAAAAAAGATAGAATTAATAGAAGAGAACCGGGAAAGGCTTAGAGAAATTCTAGTAAAATAAATCCTTATCTACCTTTATTCTCTGGTATGGTTGTTAATCCTTTCCTCTGCATTTTTAATACAACTCTTTTTACTGATGGATCCAAATAAGCAGATTCATTTTCACAAAATGGTCTTTTTTCATTTCTTAAAAGTCCAGACAAATAATAAAAATAAACTTCTTCTGAGGTATTTGGCTCAATTGGATTTTTTGAAACAAGGGAATAAAGAGATTTATTTCTTTCAAATTGTAATTCGAACGGATATTCCATTTCAATCCCCCCTGAATAAGCCGATTGAACATTTTTTAACACTGCTTCCTCAACGATTGGAGATCTCGCAGACTTAAGAATAATTATTCTAAATGAGTTCCCTCAACTTAAAGAAAGAAGAGAAAAGTTTTCCTATAAAATGATTATGCATAGAACTTTTGAAGATTTGAAAAAAGCAATTGGAGAGATGGAAAGGGAAAAAGTTATTCCAATATTTTTATTTTTTAGAAGGAGATAAATTTTTAACATCTAAATCACTATAAGTATAATGAACTCAAGATTAAACCTGCCCTTTAGAAAAAACTGTGAAGGACATTTTGTTGATGGAAAGGGGAATATACTCGCTAAGAATACTGGAAAGGGGTATAT
>CAZRGF010000027.1:0-9700 GCA_964599615.1 Candidatus Woesearchaeota archaeon | reverse complement strand
CATAAAATAAAAAAAGGTTCCTAGTAAATCACAAAACCCGACTAGTTTCGGTGGGAGCACTTCTTTTTTAACAGAGCATCGAACCTTTTAGAAAAGATTAAAAATATTGTTAAACTAAACAAAACAATGGCAATTCACACGAAAAGTATGGGTGCGATAATATTAAATGAAAATGAAGAAGTTGCTCTTGTTAGCCACCCCGGAAATATTTGGACATTACCTAAAGGACATATAGAAAAGGGTGAAGAGGAATTGGTGACCGTTAAAAGAGAAATTTTTGAAGAGACGGGCATAAAAGATTTAGAATTCGTAAAAAAAATTGGATCTTATAAAAGATTCAAAATATCAGATAATGGGGTTGATGAAGATAAAAGTGAAGTCAAAGAAATTCACATCTTTTTGTTTAGAACAAAACAGAAAACAGTAAAATCAAATGATCCAGAAAATCCAGAAGCCAGATGGGTTAAAAAAGAACAGGTTCCAGAGATGTTAACCCATAAAAAAGATAAAGAATTTTTTAAAAATTGGTTAAATTCTTATAATTACCCCGTTCGGTAATCGTTAGTCCGGCGGGAGCACCTGTATTCTGTTCTATGCTCGTAGTCGTATTCTTATGGAACTATATCCAGGAGGGCAAAATTAACTTAAAATTTATATATGGCAAGAAACCCTAAATGTCTATGGAAAAAGTTATTTTCAAAAATTCTAGGAACAAAACATTAGTTGGCAATCTATTCACCTCCAGATCAAAATCAATTGTCATATTGTCTCATGCTTTAGCAAACGATAAATCTGAAAGAGGGAAATTGGACAAGGTAGCAGAAAAACTTAATTGTTCAGGATATAATGTTTTAGCTTTTGATTTTAGTGGTTGTGGGGAAAGTGATGATGATACATTAACAATTGGAAAAGAAGTTGATGACCTGAAATCTGCAATAAATTTTGTAAAGTCCAAAGGGTTTGGGAAGATTGCATTATTTGGGCATAGCGTGGGTTGTCTTGTTTCCTTAAAAGCATATTCTAAAGAGATTAAAACCATGGTCTTGTGGTCCCCAATAACTAATAAAATAAAATATAAGTGGAATGAAAAACTTTCCAAAGAACAACTTCAAGAATTAGGTAAAAAAGGATACTTCACTAGAAAAAGAAAAAACGCAATTCGAGAAATTTATCAGATTGACAAACAAATGTTAAAAGACCGAGAAACTGTTAATCAAAAAGAATTGCTAAAAGGTATTTCTTGCCCAGTTTTAATGATTCAAGGGACTAAAGATACAAGTATCCCAATTGAAGATTCAGAAAATGCTCTAAAATTACTATCAAAAGAATCTCGATTAGAACTTGTTGAAAATGCAGACCATGATTTTACGGATCATGTTAGTGAACTTGTGAAATTAAGCAATGATTGGTTTATCAAACATTTAGGGCGTTAATTTTTAGAGGAGCTTAGAACTTTTTAGAAAAGCTTAAAAATAATAATCACCTAAAAAAAGCATGGATTGCCAATTTTGTAAAGAACCAGAAAAAACGAACCTTATTTACTCAACTAAATTTTGGGATATTATTTTAACAAAAGACCAAAGGTATATTGGAAGATCTGTAATTGTACTGAAAAGGCACTGTCCTGATTTGCCAAGTCTTAAAAAAGAAGAATGGGACGATTTTATAAATATAGTAAAAAAATTTGAGGAGGCACTAAAAAAAAGTTTTGGTGCAACCATGTTTAATTGGACTTGTCTTATGTGCGATGCATATTTAGAAAAAAATCCAAATCCGCACGTACATTGGCATGTTCGTCCAAGATATGCAAATAAAATTAAGGTTGGTGAATCAATTTTTGAAGATTTAGAATTTGGTTATCATTACAATCGCGCTGATAAAATAGAAATTCCAGAGAACATTAGAAGAATAATAATCTCTAAAATAAAGGGCAATTACCCTGAATAATTACAAAAAATTATAATTTCAGTGGGAGCATCAACTTTTTTATCCTAAACTAAATCTATTTAATCCCTGATTTATTTAAAAAATTATGGAAACTGAAAAAGGGTGTGACAATAAGATATCCTTGAATTTATCGCCATCTAGTGTTAACACTTATTATCAAAGCCCACTTTTGTTTTATTTAAAATATATTGCTAAAGTTCCAGATGATACCCCTGTGCCAGTATGTTACGGTATTTCTGGGAATATAGTTCATGAATGTCTTGAGAAATATACTAAAAAAGAACTAGACAGAGGGGAGGTCTCTTCACATCTATTAACCCAATGGAAAAAACAAAATTTGCATATTCATAAAGACATTTATGGTAATCTTTTAGACCCTTTAGAATATGTTCATGCAATGATTAGGGGAATAGAACTAATCGATCAACACGAAGATCATATCTGTGAAGAAACGATATTATTTCCTTTAAAAGAAAATGAACTTATGAAAATTGGAATAAAAGGTATAATTGACTTACAAGCAATTGAAAAAAAATGCAAACAACATGTTATCTTAGATTATAAAACAAGTAATAGCGTAAGTAAAGATAAAAACTTTGAACGTCAAGCCCTGTTCTATAATCTTCTGCTTTATAAAAAGAAAAATATCCTGCCTTCAAAAACAAGTTTGCATTATCTTAAGTTGGGTGTTTCTACAGAGTATGTATTTAGTTTAGAAGAAATAGAAGAATTTGAGAAAGAATTACATAAGATTGCAGATATAATCTTAGGGTGTGGCGCAGATATTAAAAATTACCCTATTGGTCAAATAGATGACCGATTTAATAGTAAAAAACAAGCTTGTTTAAGAGAAGTGGAAAGAAGGGAGAACGAAGGAGTATAATCAAACTTGACTTTGCCAGTTCTTAGAGACTGTAAGATTAATGCTGATCAGGCATAATGCCTTTTTGTCCAATTTTAAGAGGCGGAATTTTATGAGAAAAAATTTAGTAATTAAATCTCCGTTCATAGTCTTTGTGATTATCAAAGAATTCTATTATCACAGAAAGAATCTCAACTTCATTTGGAGTTGTAATTGAATAAACAAGCCTAGCTTCTTTGGATAGGGGAAGCCACCACAAGTTATCTATTTCATATTTGGAGATATATGGTTTTGGTATTAATCTTTTTGCAATTGGTTCGCCTGCAAAAGCATTTTGCTTTATCTTCTCAATTGCTTTCATAATAGCTTTTTTCAATGGATCGGTATCATCCATTTTAAAATAAATTTCTTCCAACTTTTTATCAGCAAATATCACACTTGACGGTTTTATCATAATCTTCTCCTATTCAATTTTAAGAATTTTTCAGCTAATTTTGGATTCCAAATATAAACCACTATTCCCTCTTTTGAAATAATTATTTTGTTTATACTTTCTAGATATTCAATTATTTTCACATAAGTCTGCCACATCACCTTTCTTGGGAGTTTTAACCAGATTTTTCTTCTTGTAAATTCCCCACTGTTTTTCTTTACTGTTTCTTCAACCATCAATACAGTATCAAGAGTTGGAGATCTAAATAATCTTACTATATCCTGTTCATCATTTTTTGCATAAATTTGAGTTGGCATTTTAAACTTGTATATCAATTGATATACATTTATAAATCTTTCGTTTAGATTTCTTCAACCTTAACTTTAAACAACTTTTCCCCTTTCTCTAACTTGTCTTTTATCTCACTTTCATCTAAGTGAATCCATGTTGGATTGACTAGAAAGATGCCTTCTGATAGCGAGGTTTCATTTGATTGGATTGTTAGAGTTTTCATTTTTATAAAATAAAAAAAGAAATAAAAAATTAAGAATGAAATTGTGTATATTCCAGGATTTCATCAATTTCCCAATCAACTCTTTCTTGAAGACTTATCTCAGGATAATTCGCAATTCTTTCGTCTCTTTCAGAGTATTTTTTCAATTCTTCTTCGGTTCTTTTTCTTCTTTTGCAAATACCCCTTGTCGTAGAATAGTGTTGCTCAATTTCTAACCTATATTTTTCAAAATCTTCTTCGCCGACCCATCTCTTACAAAGATTGACCATTAATTTCTCTGAAAGTCTTTGTACTTTTCTTACAACAATATCACCCTGTTTAAAATCTTTGGGAATTTCTTCGGTTTTAGGATTTTTAACTAAAGTATAGACTGGAGGAATAGGAAAATAAGTATCGGGAATTACTCCAAATTCTTCATCATAAACACTTTTACCTACTGGCAATGTATCAGCAAAATAAATTTTCCCCATATATTTTAGGGTGTCTAGTTCTTCTAAATCATATATTAGTCTGTTATCTCCTTTTGGTAAAGGAACTCTCTTTCTTATTGAGCCAGAACCAAGTTCCCCTTCAATTCGGGGTTCATCATATCCTTGGACAACCCCCCATTGTTTTTCTAGTTTTTTCATTTTGTTTAACCTCCATAAAATTTAGTTGTTATTATTTAGTAGTACATTATTCATTCGTTTATTTTGTATTTAAATTATTGTTGTAGAAAGTCTACTACAAAAAGAAAGGTTTATATATTCTCTAAACAATCAGAAAATATGGTAAGCAAAGAAGAGGCGTTAAAAGAATTAAACTTAAATGATAAAGAGATTAAAGTTTATCTATCCCTTTTAATGCTGGGGCAATCAAGTGTTAATGCTGTGGCTAAAAAATCAAGTCTTAATAGGGTTTCTACTTACGATATCTTAAAGGCCTTGCTTGAAAAGGGTTTTGTTTCTTATGTTATTATCTCGGGGATCAAGCATTTTGAAGCAGTAGACCCCTCTAAATTCCTCGATTCTTTAAGAGAAAAGCAAGAGAAAATTAAAGAAGTCTTGCCTGAATTAAAATCAATCAAGTCTTCTCTAACAAAAAAACCACAAATAGAGATGTTTGAAGAAATAAACGGGCTAAAATCAATTTTCAATGATATGCTTAAAGAAAATAAAGAAACATGGTTTGTTGGAGATCCAAAAATGATAAAAGCACTTGAATTCTACTTTCCTCATTTTATAATGCATAAGAGAAAACAGGGCATTTTCTCTAAAGTTATCACGTTGGATTGTGATGAAATGAGGCAATATCAAAAAGAAGCACCAAAGAAATTCATTAATATGAAATTCATTCAAGACAAAATTGAGATGACTAAAATTATTTATGGTGATAAAGTTGCATTTTTAACATTTAAAGAAAAAAATTCAATTGGGATTTTAATAGAAAACAAGGAAATTGCTGAAACTGAAAGAAAATTGTTCGAAATCATTTGGAAACAAGCTACGATTTGAACGGGCTTTGAACGTTCGAGTCCCTGTTCGGTAATTATGCTCCTAGTGCGGGCGCAATACCTTTTTAGAATATCTTTTTGTCTTACACTAGAAATCATAAAAAATATCCCCCTTTCTCTTAATTAAATCACTGTTGCCCTTATTATTTTTACATCCTCTAAAGGCTTATCATTAGAATCAGTTTTAACCTTAGCAATCAAATCCACTACGTCCATACCCTCTGCAACTTTTCCAAAAACAGGGTGTTTTCCATCTAAGAAATTATTGTTAACCAAGTTTATAAAAAATTGACTTGAACCCGTGTTTGGGCCTGCATTTGCCATGCTTAATGTTCCCCGATTATTTTTCTGTTCTCCATTAAATTCATCTTTTATCATGGGAATACTTTTGTCCCCATAACCTGTTCCAGTTGGGTCTCCTCCTTGAATCATAAAACCATCAATAACTCTATGAAAGATAACTCCATCGTAAGTCCCCTGTTTAACCAGATTCTCAAAATTTCCCGAAGTTATTTCTTCTTCAGGGTATAATTCAATTATTATGTCTCCCTTCGTGGTTTCAAGTAAAACTCTTGTTTTTTCGGATTTTTTTATCATACTTAAATAAAAGATTCCCCCGATTATTAAAAAGATTAAAACAATCGCAGTTATAAGTATTACGCTTTTTTTCATGTTTAGTTTAAGAAAAGTTATAATTTAAATCTTACCCATAATCCACTAACTTGACTTTGCCAGAGGTAAGTGTAATTATATTAAATTTTTTAGTTTACGCTTCTTTTTGTTTTTTTCCATAAACAAACTAATTATTGACTTACAACATACCTCGCATTGGCTAAGTCAAGGATTAAAGAATCTTCTTAAGAACGGGATCATATTTTTTAGAAATCTTTTTGCCTTTTGATAAAACTATTATGCTGTAAACGGGATAATAACACAAGGTAATATTAATTAAGATATTTTTAATTGATAAAACATATTTTTCCACTTCATCATTAATATGAAAAATTTCCTCAGCATGGAGTCTTTCCCGATAACTCCTTTTTTGCAACATTTCTAATCTTACTTTAGACTCTTGAATCATTCTTTTGAAAATATTGATATCCCTGTCATAGTAAGTATGCTTTAACTTGCTTTCAAGAAGTTTTATTTTTTCTTTGCATCTTTCTACTTCTTCGTCTTTTTCTTTAATCTGTTTGAAGTAGTGATCTTTAATCCTATTAAGCTCTTTACTGAGTTTTGCATTCAAAGAGGACTTAATCATCTTAATTTCTTTATTCACCTGCATATCCAATTTTTTTTTAGTTAGATTATAAGGTTCTTTCAGGTCCATAAGAGGAATTTCTTCTTTATTTCCCTCATGCGTTTTAAATTCACTAATATCTAAGTCCAAAAATTCTTTATCTTTCACTAAAAACCGAGTTATAGCCTGTTTTTTTTCATTAAGATATTGATAAACCGACAAAAAAGAAAATTCAGACAGGAAATTATAACCTGCTGGCTTAATTTCAAGAATTTTACACTTTTTCAATTTAGGATTTTTACTAAGTTCGGATAAATCCGGTTTAATGTCTAATTTTAATAAACTAGTCTGCCCCCTATTGCGGAGATAGTCCCTTATTGCAAGTAAAAAATAACTTCCCTGTATCACTAACTCAGAATCTTTTACTTTGGCATGCAAATTAAAATCAAAAACAAGTTTATATGGGGATTTTTTTCCGATAAATTCTTCAAAATCTCTTGGCACTTCACGGATAGTTAAAATTCCTTCTTTATCATCAATTTTGCAATCTTTAAAGAATTCTAAAATAAAATCCTTGGGATTATAATCTGCCATGCTAGTCTAGTAACTCCGAGGTATATTTTTTAGTTTGTTCATAGTTTTGGATACCTTTATTTATCTCATTGCCTACTCTTCCAATTTCATTTGCAAATCTACTTAAATTGTTTTTTGAGTCTAAGAAAGCATTCATAATTTTTTCTTCAAACTTGCTTGAACCAGATTTACCTTTGGAATCTAGCCCCATATTAAATAATATAATCGGCAATTCTCCCATGACTAGTCCAATGCAACACATTTTATTTATAATCAAATCAACAACATGTTCTTCCATAGTGCCTTTTGTAGCAAGATTATAAATAAATATATTCTTCTTCTGTCCTATTCTATCCAGTCTGCCTATTCTTTGTTCAACTGCCATAGGATTCCATGGAAGATCATAATTAATGAGGTTATTGCAAAATTGAAAGTTTAATCCCTCCGCACCTGTTTCTGTACTCACAAGTATCTGGCTTTTTTCCATAAATTCTTTTATTCTTTTAGATTTTTCATCCCTAGTCAGTCCACCCCTAAATTCAGTAATCTTGAATTTTTGTTTTCTTAAAATATCTGAGATATATCTTAGGGTTGCAGGATGTTTAGTATAAAGAAGAATCTTTGCACCCCTGTCTTTTTTATTTATCTCATTAACCAGTTCAATTAATTTGCCTATCTTAGTGTCCTGGGTTATTCTTTTTAATTGTTCAACAATTCTTTTGGCAATATCCCGCGTAGTTTTATGATATTTTGGGTTTGCTATTAAGTTTTCTAAGAATTCAATTGAAGATTTAGATGAACTTGTTATCTTTGGCAGTACCGAATGTATAGCTAAAGTAGTATTTATCGGATTTCCATTAAAATCAAAATAATGCACTAGCAACATATCAACAACTTCCTCATAGGCTCTTTTTTCATCCCAACTTAAATCCACTGATTGAATTCGGGGAATTCTTTTCATATAATTTATCCCCTTGGTTTCATCTCTTCTTCTCCTAATCATTACTTCAGAAAGTTTTCTTTTCAATTCTCTGGGATTTAATGGCCGTCTTTCGTTCCCGTTTACTAAAAAATTTCCCCTAAACTCGCTAATAGTCCCCAAATGTCCCCTCCTTAGAAGAGATAAAAGATTATATAGCTCGATTAAATCATTTTGAAATGGTGTTGCTGTGAGTAATAGCAGCCTTTTCTTTTGAAGTTTATCAACAAATTTCCATCTAAAAGTATTTTTATCCTTCAGTTTATGAGCCTCATCAATTATGATAATATCCCAATAGATTTCATGGGCCCGAGAATGTTTGAATTCATTTGTTTTAGTATTAAAGTTCTTGACTTTATCTATAGAAGCAATCGCTAGTTGGTTATTTTCCCATTCACTTTCTTTATTAATTTCTTCAAAATTTAACTCAAATTTTGTACTTAATTCTTCTTTCCATTGATTAACTAGGGATGGTGGGGTAAGAATCAATGCACGCCTTACAAATCCTCGGACAATACATTCTTTGAGGACCATCCCGGCAGTTATTGTTTTTCCTAGACCCACCTCATCTGCCAGCAATGCCCTGCCGTCTAAATCTCTTAAAATTCTAAGTGCACCACTCTGTTGGTGGGGCAGATTATATGCCAGATTTTTTTTAATCATGGGATAAGAGATTAATTCTCTTATTTCAGATTGTTTTGCAGCTTCTTCTGCCTTTAATTTAAGATTTAATACTCTCCGAGGTTCAAATTCTTTATTTTTTACTTTTTCTATAATCTCCAAATCCTCTTTTGCAGGTGTTTCAACTATCTTGAGATTTTTATCAAAATATATTTTTTCGTTAGCAATTACTTTGGATTCATGGGAAATAGTGATTTTTTTGTTCTTCATCTTTTCGCCAAAAGGAATCATGGCTTTTAATTGTTTACCTTTTCTTTACTGGATTTTGGAGTCTTAGAAGGAAAATAAAGAAAGGCTGTGACCCGGGTTCGAATCTCAGTGGGAGCATCTTTTTCTCTAGTTGACTTTTAAGACAATAATACTTAAAAACAAGATTTCTTTAAAAAAGTTAAGGAATGATAAAATGGAAAGACCATATGAATACAGATTGACTTGGGATTGGAGTCGTGGAGGTTTAACCTTGGGTTATGAAGGTTATAGGACAAGAGAAGATGGCACAAGAGAGCATTTTTTAAACAACGTATTTGATGGTAAAGATCCCCAACCTGTTATTAAAGCAGAACAGGCAATGTATCAAGTTCTAAAAGATCAAGATAATTCTGGATTAGTTAAAAAAATAGTTATGATTTTAACAGGCGATCAGGGAAAAGAAAAAAAATAAAATTACCCCTTCTAATTACAAAAAGTCTAATGTTCGGCAGGAGCCCTTCTACTTTCTGGCAGAGCTTCGAACTATAGTTTTTTATTACCATAATAATTAAAAACCCCAAAGAGGATAAAACTCATGCCAAAAAATCTTATGTTCAAAGCTTACGGCTCTGAATTAGTAACTATTTATCCCTATGATCCTGCGCAAGCTCCAAAAGTAACTTCTGATAAAACACCAGAGTACTGGTATGGATACAGTAATCGTTTGCTACCAAGAGTTTTACACGGACGAGCAAGGTAGCTACAGATTTTAATCTGTAGCGGAATTGCG
>CAZRGF010000026.1:5430-9783 GCA_964599615.1 Candidatus Woesearchaeota archaeon | reverse complement strand
TAAAAAATATGCCCTGCACAGTTCCATCAATATACAATCTAACCGACTTTTTCATATTCTATCTTATTCACGAGTCTTTTTATAGTTTTATCTCATTTAAAAAAATTTAGTTATTCTTTTAAGAAGCTTTGGCAAGATGAGAGATTGCAGCTAGTCCTGAGAAGGATTGTCTATTCAAGAAGATACTCTGTATATCAAAGAATAACTTTCACTTTGGGCACATTCAAAAACTTTTTCTGAATTGCTTTCTAAATTCCCCTTTATTCTTTCGGATTCGCCATCGGGCTTTATAATATAATCTCCAAAAAGAACATAAACTTGTTGGGTTGGATAATCGTTTTTTGCCCAGTTTTTTAGAGTCTCATAATCCCACGGATTAGGATAAAAATGAGTTTCTAAGTGGGCATAATAGTAAACTACTGAAGATTCATCCGTAATAATTACAGAATTTTTTTCTACATTCTTCTTTAAAAAATTGGTGCTTTCTAAAAAACAGTTATTTGTATCGGTATAAGAATTGTTATAACTTGTATAAAATTGATGGGAAATAGAAAATAAACTTATAACGATAATTCCCAGTAAGATTATATTTTTATATTTTTTAATTTTATCTATAAAGTATCCTGAAATTAAAGCAATTGTTGGCACAATTGCTAAGATAAATCTATCTTCTTTATGGGGCATATAAATTGCCATCCCTAAAAAGAAAGCAAACCAAATTAATAATAGATAAATTTCTTTCTTGAAAAAATCTTTTTTGTATAAAATATAAATTAATGCAATTACAAAAACTAGACCGATTATAGAAAACATTCTTGGCCAGTATTGGAAAAAATAATACCAAGATTGAAATCCTCCCCAATATGCAGATGCCTTTGCTCCATGAATAAATGCTCCGAGTGGGTTATTATATTCAAAAAGTCCATAAATAAACCAAGGAATTAAAGTTATAAAAAAAGCTAAAATTGAATACCACAAATATCTGTCTTTTAGAAATCTAAGGGATTTATCTCTCACTAAAAAATAAATTAAAAAGATAGGTATAATCCATAATGCAGTATACCTTGATAAAAGGGCTAAAGCTAAAAATATTCCAAATAAAACTTTATGTTTCTTCTTGTTTTTTTCATATCCTTCCCAAAAACTAAGAAAAGTAAGCAATACGAAGAAAGTAAATAGAACTCCAGTCAATATTTTTGCACTATAAATAATATGTAAGGGGATTAATGAAAATAATATTGCAGAATAAATAGCTACCTTTTCATTAAACATTTTTATCCCCAAAATATAAACTAAGCAAACAGATAATGCTCCAAATATCGCAATGAAAAATGGGACTAAAAAATCTAAATGAAAGAGATAAATGGGCATTAGGAGATAGGGCAATAATGGGGCTCTAAATCCCATTTTAGGCCAAGCATAAAAATTATCCCCTCCAGAAGGGATAAAATCACTCCAACCATTATGGGCCACTGAATAGTCTAATGGTGCATGGGCTAAATTATAACCCAAATTTGCATAAACCGTCTCGTCCCAAATTTTTATGGGAGTAGCAAAAACAAATATTCCTCTGATTAGAAAAGCGATTAAGAATAAAATTATTAAAATTTTAATTTTTTTTCTCATTTTGAAAAAGTCCAAATTTTATTGCCCAAAAAATTTATCATTAGAGCCATTCCGATTGCTAAAATTTGAGAGAGGATATAATAAATTCCTAAGACTTCTGTAAAAATGTAAAGGAAAAGTAAGTTTACCGAAAGGGCCAACATGCTAACAAATCCAAACTGAAGGTATTTTTTCCAAATCCCCAATTTTATATTTTCTTTAAATGTCCAAATCTTATTCAATATAAAATTACTAGACATAGCTATAATAAAAGAAAAAATTGCAGAAATTAGATAATAAACACCTGCTTTTTCAGTTAGTAAATACAAAATAGAGATATTGATTATGGTACCTACTCCTCCCACAACTACAAATTTAACAAATTCATTTACCACATTTTTTTTATGGGGCAAATATCCAGCTAAATTTTGAAGATAATAAAAAATTTCCTTTGTTCCCGCCTTGCTTTTCCCCTCTGTACGATTAATAAAAGTTATTGGTATCTCCTTTATTTTTTGATACTTCCCTTTGATGATTATTTCTAACAAAATCTTAAATCCCTTTGGATTTAAATCAACATTTTTTATTACTTCCCTCTTAATCATAAAATAACCCGTCATTGGATCTTTAACTTGGGTATAAATTCGGGATAAAATTGTTGCAGTTTTAGACATTAACTTTCTTTTTAGATTCCATCCTTCAATTTTTCCTCCCCGAATATATCTGCTCCCTATTGTAAAATCTGCTTCCCCATTTTCTATTACTCCAAAAAGTTCTTTTATCTTTTGAGGGGGATGACTCAAATCAGCATCCATAACTCCTAAAACTTCGCCATCTGCAATTTTCCAACCTTCTAAAACTGCCGAAGAAAGTCCAAGTTTTCCCGATCTATGAATCACTTTAATGTTTTTTTGTTTCTTCTTTAAATCTTCTAATATCTTTCCCGTCCCGTCCGGAGAATTATCATCTACTACAATTATTTCCCCGTTAATATCATTTTCTTTAAATTCTTCTTGAATTTTTTTAATAAGTTTTTGAACATTCTCTTTTTCATTGTAAGTTGGAATAACTAAACTTAATTTCATTATTCTAAAGATATAAATCCAACATTTATAATATTAACTAAAGCAATTCTTTTAAGAATCTCTTGATGCTAAATGTACAACAACAATAAATTACTACTAGGCCTCTTATTTAAATATTTTTATATTCCCCTATAATCCAACTCGTTATTCACAACCGCAACAGTTTGTGAAGCAAAATACATTTTATTCCCAATAGAAACCGGAGTAGCAGTCTGTTTTAATCGATTTAGTTCTTTCTTAGGCAAACCATCGTGGTCTCCAAGAATAAATGTGCAATTGTCTGGAATTTCCGCCTTTCTAATATCCTCTCCCTTTTTGTCTAGAATAAATATCTGACTTCCCTGTTTTTCCAAATCCTCCAACACCCCAAAAAGACTTCTTTTCTCAACAAAAATTCCTGGAAAGACTTCATATTTTTCTCCTTCTCTGTATTTGTATAATATCTTTTTAATTAAACTTCCTACATCTTTCTTTGAAATGTCAACACTACCCGATTCCTCTCCCGTTTCGGGAACTCCCTCATTAGTCTTAACTTGAATTTGAATATGCTTTGGAGGGTCTGGCATTCCATAAAAAACAAAATGAAATATTGTGTCCTCCCTTAAAGCGTGAGATAAAAAAACCCCCTGAATAAAACTATGAATTGCAATGTCCATTCTTCCCGCTTTCATCAAATCTCCTCCAGAAAGAGCCTTTCCCGAAGTAACTGCCGAACTCGAAAAATATACAAACTGTCTCATTTTACGTGATAAAAAATATAAAAGAGTTTTTAGATTTATTGATTAACTAAATTTACTATCTTTATGGGAGTTTCTATAACTTTTTGTCTAAGAACATCAACCACCCATATTTGTCTTCTACCTGCTTCTTCTACAGCTAATCTGTCCATAGAAGAGGTTAACAATAAAATTTTAGAATTTGGATTCATTTTTCGGATATGGTCCGCCATTTCTATCCATCTTCCTGAAGGATAAGAATCTCCTCTAAAAGTACTTAATGCATATGCATCAAATCGGTCCCCTCGAGCAACTAAACTCATTGCTCTTTCGGGACTTCTTGCAACTTCTGAATCTATTCCCCTTTCTCTTAGATATTTTAGATAGGAATCTGTAAGCATTCTAGAATATTCACAAGCAATCAACACTCTTGGCATCTAAGTTAAAATATTTCTGACTTTAAATTAATTACTATTTTCTAGAATATATCTTTTTCCTTTTCAAATCCCTTTCAATACCATACGCTTTCTCCGCATCAAACGAAGTTAATCCAGAAGGTTTGCAGAAGTTTATAACTCTAAATTCAAGAAGTTCTCAAAGCGATTTCCGTTCTTTAAGTTCTCTAATATCTGCCACGATAATCCCTGATTTTTTTTATTCTTAATATTTTTCATACGATTCTTCAAGTCTTTTTCAATGCAATATGCTTTTTCAGCGTCCCTTAGAATATGCGTGTCAATTTCTTTTATAAACATTTTTTCTTTATTGTGGTTTAATTTTTTTATTGATCCCTTGAAAGGTTCGGTTATTTGTGAATGACCAATAGAATTAGAACTTCCTACTTTTCCAGCAGTGTTGCAGAAAACTAGAATCATTTCTTCTTCATAAGCTCTCTCTACACAAAGAGCATCAATTAATTTAATCTCTGATTTTTTGTCATACTTCAA
>CAZRGF010000026.1:0-5330 GCA_964599615.1 Candidatus Woesearchaeota archaeon | reverse complement strand
TCATCGATGAAATTGCAAACATTATATTTCTTACCTCGAATTATTCCCATCATAGGAGCAACAATAGCAATAGAATATTTTTTTGCAAATTCTTTTAACTCATCAATGCAATGCTCATCAGATAAAACACTTTTTTTTTCAAAGGTACCTCTTCTAGATAGAAATGCTTCTGGAAAAATAACAATATCTGCTTTTTGTTTGGATGCCTTTTCAATAAACCTTTCAGCAAAAATTAAATTTTCCGAAGGATTCAATTTACGAGTTTTAAATTGTACAACGGCCAACTTCAATTTCATAAATAAAATAATTAAAGCATATTCTTAAACTTTTCCAGGATTAATCTCGCATAGGTTGCATAACAAATTCCGGTTTGGCAAAAATTTCTTTACCATCAATTACTAGGTAAATTCCAATAAATTTTTCACCAGAGAAAGCAGCAAATCTTTCCCCTTTTTTCAATTTATTTTTTTCAACTAAATCTTCTTTTTTGAAAACCTTTCCGGTATACAATCTTTCAATAGCATATTTTTCTACTAAAACACTGGACATAATTTTTTTAATTGCATCTTCCGCAGGGATAATTATTTCTCTTAATTTCTTTTCATCCGCTCCGTCTAAATCGTACAAATTAACAAATTCTTTATCATTTTCAGAAAAAATTCCAGCAGAAATTCTCCTTAATTCTAGCATATGTGCACCAATACCCAATTCTTTTCCTAAATCGTCTACTAACTTTCTAATGTAAGTTCCTCCCTGACATTTCACTCTAAACATAATATCCTTTCCGTCTTGTTCCAGCAACTCAAATTCGTAAATTTCCCTTTCTCTTTCCTGTCTTTTTACTCTAGACTTTACAGGAGGAACTTGATTTATCTTTCCTAGAAACTTTTTTTTAATCGCCGCTTTAATTTTATCTAATTCTACATCTTCATGCAATCTCATTATTCCAATATATTCTTTATCGTGTGAAATAAAAAATCCAGTTAGTTTACACGCCCGATTAAGCGCAATTGGAAGAACTCCAGTTACCTTTGGATCAAGCGTTCCAAAGTGAGAAGTTTTTCTAAGATTAAGTTTTTTCCGGACAAAATCAGAAACATCAAAAGAAGTTGGTCCTGACGATTTATCTATATTTAAGATTCCAAACTCTAAAAGCTCACTTAATGGTTTTTTAGTCATGATATTTCTCCAAAATTGTATCAATTATTTTTGTAGTTGAAAACCCCTCTTCAAGCTCAAAATTTTTGAATTCTCCACCCCAAATTTCCAACAATTCTTTTTCTTCTTTAATCCTTTCAGGAATAAAACTTCCGCCCTTAACATGAAAATGAGGTTTTATTTTTTCTAATAAATTAATTGGTTTATCCTCGTCAAAAATTAAAACATAATCCACCGTCTTCAAAGCAGAAAGCATTTTTGCTCTCTCATTTTGAGAAACAATCGGCCTTTTTTCTCCTTTGTTTCTTTTGATAGAATCATCGCTATTTAGTAAGATTACCAAAACATCTCCGACTTCCTTAGCTTTTTCTAAAAGATGAACATGTGCTGCATGCAATACATCAAAACTACCATTTGTAGTAACTATCCTTTTACCTTGTTTTTTTAATTCTTCGATTTCATTCAGTGTTTTTTCCATTATTTTAGAAATAGCTAGCTATTTTAAACTCTTCTAAATCTTCCCCCTTAGATATCTTTTTCGTTCCTCTTCTGGAAATTTTTCAATTGCATATCTCAACATTGTTCTAGGCATTTTTTTATATCTTTCTAACAAAAATAAATCTAGAACGTTTTTATTACGATTACCCACTTCTCTTAACATCCATCCTACCGCTTTATGAATTAAATCGTGCTCGTCGTTAAGAAGCATATCTGCTAAGAATAATGTTTCTCCAAAATTTCTTTCTTTTATAAAACTCAAAGTAGAAATTATTGAAATTCTTCGTTCCCAGAGATTCTTACTTGTTACAAGTTCCCTCAAAATTTCTGTTCCGTGCAGTTTTAAAAATTCCCCTACAATTTGTGGAGCAGAACAATCAACTAAATCCCAGTTATTAATTCTGTGAGTATTCTTTAAATAAAATTCAAAAATTTGCCTTTGTTTTAATTTGTCTTTCTTGGCCTGTTTGAATTGTCTCGTCAAAACTATCAATGCACTTAATCTTTCCTCGTGAAATTTTGAATTGAGTAATTCCTGAATTTCTTCAAAATTTAAATGAAAGTATTTTTTTGCAATTTCTCTTTGAATCGGAACCTTAACTCCCAGAAAAATATCTCCCTCTCCATATTGCCCCTTTCCTGCTTTGAAAAATCTTGAACTAATCTTAGCTTGTTTAGGATCGCCAGCATTTCTTAATTCTAATTTAAAATTTTCTAGAGTCATATATACAATAAGCTTAAATCCTATAAAAACCTTTATCTAAAATGAAAAAGAAAATATTTGTTTCAGTTATAATTTTTTTAATTATTTTAGCCACTTCTATTTTTGTTTATTTAGATAGTTCTAAGATAAGAAGAATTTGTATAAACGATAATTGTTTCAAAGTAGAAATCGCTGACAACCAAGCTTCTAGGGAAACCGGCCTAATGAATAGAGAATCTTTAGAGCTAAATCAAGGAATGCTTTTCGTATTTGAAGATAACTCTCAACACGGATTCTGGATGAAAAATACCCTTATCCCTTTAGATATGATTTGGATTTCAGAGAATAAAGAAATCGTTGCGATAAAAAAAGACGCTCAACCATGCCTAACTGAAGATTGTTTAGTGATAGTTCCAAAAGCAGACTCAAAATACGTTTTAGAAATTAATTCAAATTTGTCAGAACACTTCGGATTTAAGTTAGGAGATAAAGTTAAGTTTTAGAATATTACTTTTCTTTCTTGGGGTAAAGTATATAAATAAAAAAACGGTATTCTCTTCATGGTTGAAAAGAGGATGAATAGTTTTAGGTTTTCTTTAAAAGTTTTAATGTTAGTTGCGGGGATTGTTTTTGTCTTGAATGTAATTTCTGCAGCTCCTCAAATTAATTTTACATATCCGACCCCTACAGATAATTTGGGAACAATCGAGGAAAATTTTATTGTTAATTCTACGGTGATAGAAAAAAATTTGGTAGATTTAAATTTTAGTATCAATGGTCTAAATTACTCTTTTTATGAAAATGAACTCTTACTTTTTTTAAATTTTGAAAATTTTTCTTCGCTTGGAGAAAGCAGCACCAAAATTGCAGATTTATCCAGAAAAAGCAATAATGGTACTGTAAATGCTGGCGCTTTATGGTCCTCGCAAGGGAAATATGGAGGGGGTTATGCTTTAAATGGTAGCGGATCTATCACTTTTAATACACTTCCAAAAGACACATTGGTGAATAAACAATTTACATTACTTTTTTGGGGGAGATTAGATAACAATACTGGATCCAGACCGGGATTTGGCACAAGTGTAGGGGGAGCGGAGGATAATACTTTTAGATTTGGAGTTACATATAGCAATGGTAACAATTGGTTGTCATTTACTTCCACAAATATGTCTGCAGCAGTAACTGCCGGTCCAGTATCCAATTTAGATGATTGGCATTTTTATGCAGTCACCTTTAATGGATCTGCAGTTTTTGTTTACTTTGACGGGGGATACTTAGGACAAGATAATTCCTCGTTAAGTCTCCAGAAAAATATTACATTAAATGTTGGAAGAGCTTGGACAGACTATTGGAATGGTACAATCGATGATGCGAGGGTGTACAATCGGAGTTTGTCAGCTGAAGAAATTACTCAAATATACAACATTAATTTAATTAAAACAAATACGAGTGATTGGAATATTTTGGTTTATAATCTAAGTCTGGATTTAGGGAGTAATACATACTTTTTATCTGCTTCCAATTCTTCTGGAACTAATACATTATCTGAACGAAGTCTTACCTTGTATTTAAAGACAACAGACTATTATGACAATCGTCAAGCGACGGTTACATGGACTGGAGATGATGGTTATACTTGTACCAAATTTGCAAATGCGAGTTATTTTGCTAGATTAAATAAAGTGGTTTTTACTCCAGCAATTTATACTGGATTAACCTCCATCGATTCTTGGGCATGTTTGCAAATGGATGTTTCTGAAGGTTATGTTTCGCTGGCATCTCATTCGGTGAATCATCCAGCAACGGTACCTTATGACAACACTACCCTTGAAGTCTTGGGTTCTAAACAAGATATAATCGGAAACATAACTTTTCCATGGCAAGACACATTTAACAATTCAGATTATTTGGTAGCATGGGTTTCTCCATATAGCCAAACAGATGCAGCGATACGAGGAAATCTTTCGGCATATAATTATTTAATTGATAGAAGTGCTAGCGGGGGGAGTTCTTCTTGGGCTACTTATAATTCCTCCGCAGGAATGTATCTCCGATATGCTGCAACCTCTGACTCTGGGTCGGATAGTTTGGAGACAATGAACTCTCTTTTTGACGAAGTTTATTCTGAAAACGGGATATATCATCTTTATACGCATCCTTCACAACTTAATTGGACAGATACAGATAAACTCCCCCAGCATTTAGAACACATTGGAAATAAAACAGATGTGTGGTATGTTGGTTGGGGGGAACTTTATATGTACCATTATTTGGAATCTCAATCAAGACCTACAATTTTACTCTCTGAATATAATACTTCGGTAATTACAGCAAAGTTTAATGCATCTTCAATAGAACGAAATAAATATGGGTTATCTTATCCAATAACTTATTCCTTTTATCTCCCATTAAACTGGAACCATGTTTTTGTTTTTTATAAAAATGATTCTGAAGAAAATTATTCCCCCCTGATAGAAAAAACACGTGATGAGTATTGGACGGGGATTGAAGCGTATAGAAAGAATCTTTCTGAACGCAAAGTGTATATTTCAAAATCTTTTCCCCAGTTAAGTAATGAATTTTATTTAAATATTTTACCCTATTTATTTACAGCATTCGATGGAAAAAGTACAAATATTTCTTCGGTAGACCTTTCAAATATCTCAAATTTGGTTTTGGAAAAAACTAATTATGGTATGATTAATTTCACAACTCTATTAGATCTTTCGGAGGGAGGAGACTTAGATAATAATGTTAATATTTCCGAGAATCTTATCTCTATAAATTCTACTGCATTACCTGAATTAAATAAAACCGCTCAATTAAGCCTCTACAATTTAACATTTACAAATCCGAGGATATTAAAAGATGGACAAACATGCTCTTCCATAAATTGTGTGTTAATTAGTTATTCTGGAGGTACATTAATATTTAATGTAACTAGTTTTTCTGGTTATTCGGCGGAAGAAAC
>CAZRGF010000025.1:0-11174 GCA_964599615.1 Candidatus Woesearchaeota archaeon | reverse complement strand
GTTACATTGAAAAAAACAACTAGATTGCTTTCGTATAAGTCCGCAACTCCAGAATTTTGGGATATAACTTTTATTATATTCAAGAAATACTTGTCTGCTAGTTCATTAAACAAGAAAGTGTCTGAATTTTTTATATTTGCTAAAGAATTTAATCCCGAAATCTTAGCCATTAAAACAGAAACGTCTCTTTTTTGCCCTGAGACTGTTGTGGGCATGATTCTAAATGCTGCTAAATTCAAAGCATGTTTTTCAAAGATTCCCTTGAGTGTATCACTTTTAGAGGAAAACATTCTTGCATCCCTAGATGCAGAAATCTCTTTTTTTTGTTCAGATTGTTTTTTCTTTAAATCAGACATCGTTATCATTTTTTGTGAATTAGATGAATCAGTTTTAGAGCTTATAAATTTTTCCCTAGTTTGTGTTTGTTTAGAAGAACTTGAATCCTGGTTTAAATACTTGGGAGATGAAAAATAAGCTGCTTTTGAAGAAGATACTGGATTTTTGGGTTCCTTGGAGACCTTTAGAGGTTTCTCTTCTCCATGATCCACTTCAAAACCATAAACTTTATTGACTTTTATTGTCCTTTTTGATTTTGTTTTAAATGTTTTTAAGAAGAAATCTTTTCGCAGGATTATCAAAACAATTGCTAGCCCAACAATCAGGATTAACGGAAGAATCCAAATCGTATCTTTGGCTCCTTCTAGATTGATTAATCCAGAAACCTTGCCAGTTAAAGGGACATTGGAGTATTTTTTTGTTTCAGAATCGGATTTAACAACTAGTTCATATGACCCTTCGGGCCTTACATCACTAATCTTGTTTAATGGATAGGTTTGCTCTGCGTTAACTTCGAGATCTAAGTTAATTACTTTTTTAATCACAATCTCTTCTAGAATTAAGTCAAATCCAAACGGTTTTTGATATCTCACATTTCCGGTATTTCTTATCAACAATGCTGGACCTGAACTAGAGTTTATTAGCGTGTAATTAATTGATTCTACTTTTGGAACAGAGATTGTTTTTTCAGTTTTAAACCCAGAAGCTTCTGCTTCAACATAATAATCCTGTGGGCTAACATCTTCGGGGAATCTATATCGTCGTTCCTTTCCTGAAGGAACTATCTCCTCAATTAAAAAAATTCTTTTTTGCAATCCTGCTGTTAAACCCTTTAGTTGTATCAACCTCAATGAAACGTTCTCTTCTAGCACATTTCCTGCTTGATCTAACAAAGAAGGGGTGATAAGTAAAACTTCTCCTGGATTAATTATCTCTTTACTTAATTTGACCTCTAGTGCGGTCTTGACAATTCCTACTTCAAAATTGATTGTTGTTTCTCCAGTGTTATTCTTATCGTCTGTCAAGGATGCTTTTACTGGTTGTTTTCCTGGAGCTATTTTTTTAGATAATAAAACATTTTGCGAGAAAAACCCCTTAGAAACGACAACGGTATATGTATGATTTTCAACATTTATTGATGCTGCACCATTGAATGACTTCCCATTGGCCATTGTTGCAGTTCCTGTAATCTTCAGAGTCTCTTCAGGCAAGAAATACTGTTTATTCAGAGTTAATTGAATGTTAATCTTATTTGTTATGATAAAAGTAGAGGATTTTAATTCTTCTTTTTTAACTCCATCTTTTTCTAGAATAGCAATAATAAAGCATTTTCCTTGTAAACTGGCTGGATACACAAAAGAAAAAACTTTTTCTTTATTTGCTTCTAAAGAAACAGGCGAATAAAACAAGAGGGTTTCAGGTTGAGTATCACATAACAGACTTACCTTAAAAAAACCCTTAAAATTATCGGTGGTGATAACACGGATATCCTGTTTTATCTCATCTCCCAAGTTATACTGTTCTTGTAGTGAAGAGAAAACAATCTTGGCTTGAATAGAAATTGTTAACATGGAGACTAGGGCGAGGGTTATTAAAAATAAAATTATAATTTTATTTGTTTTCATTTTACTCTTTTTTCCTGATATATAGGCTATGTTTCTGGCTATTTAAAATTTATTGTGGTTCGTTTGGAATATGTTGATTATCACGATAAATGATTTAAATACGAAATAATTAAGGAATAATGGTCGCAAGGGGGGTTTAGAAATTTTGCTTTTGGCAGGAGTTTGTTTAGTTGTTGCAGGTTGTGGTCAAAAACCCAAAACTCCCGCATCAAACCAAGTGTTAGAAGAAACGCCTAAAACTACAAATCCAGCTGCTCCTGCATTTTCTGAAAAACCAGGTCAAATCGTGATTAACCCTACACAAGAGAATTATTCAGGAATAGACCCAAATGCTCCTACATTTTCTGGTACAATAAACTGGGATTATCCTTCAGTTCCTATGAGGGGGTATAATGAAAACCAGGATGGAAGCGGACCCTGGCAACATATTCAGAATTTTTCTCTGAGAGGATATAGTTTAAAATTTTTTAAAATCAGTTCTAAAATAAAAATATTGAGTTTTTATTTCTTAGAAAAAAAGACATTTTAGAGAAAACCCTAATTTCGATAGAAAAAAATTCGAAGAAATTGCTGAAAGATGTAATTATCGGACTTTATCAGACACTTTTGTAGTAGTTAAGCTAGGTTTTGGTTTGCAAGATTCTTCTCAAAATTCAGAATCTACGCCCGTATGTATCAGAGATCTTTATATTCTTAATGGAAACGAAAAAGTTCCGATTTTTGGTCCAAATAATGTTGTTTCAGGAGGCATGACGGGTCCAACATATGGGGGGATTGTTCTTGATGCTCTAAATCCAACACTTCCGGGGTTAAGAACAATCGATATTTCAAGGGAAATGGGTGCTTGTGTTACAGTTGCATTCAGAGTTGGAGGAAAGGGAAAACCATTAACAGTTTATGACTTAAAACAAAAAGAAGGAGAGTACGACATTTTGAGAATATTGGGGGATAATCCTCAAGGCCCATATCTAGAAGCTGGAAGACTTTCTCAGATGATGGCTGCTTTTAGATTGCAGACTAGATAGGGTTAATTTTATAAATCTCTCAGAATTCTCTTAACTATGCTAAAAAACAAATAATTGTTTTTGGCATGCCCAAAAATCGGAGATTTTAAGCATGAAAATAATATCCTTGCACTGTGATTATATCCGGATTAAAGCTTTAAAAAAAGCTTTGAAAGATCCTGAAGAACTTAGCGAAAAAGAAAAAAAAGGTTATGAAATAAAGGAATGCCTAGTTATACTTTCAGCTGTTGAACGAAATGATGAGGGTTTTGAAGACCAAATCGCTGGAAAATTAGTTGAAAACATAAAAGGAATAGCTGAACAAGTTAAATGCAATAAGATTGTTCTTTATCCCTATGTTCATCTAACCAGCCATCCTTCTGCCCCAATAAGTGCAACCAAGGTTTTGTATTTAGCTGCTGAATTATTAAAAAAAGACAAGGAAAAATTTGATGTTTTCAAAGCTCCTTTCGGATGGTATAAAGAATTTGAATTAAAATGCAAGGGCCATCCTTTATCTGAACTATCTAGAAAAATCTATGTCGGAGAACGCCAAGAGGGCAAGGGCATTGGAGAAACAAAAATAGTTATTGAAAGCAAAGAGGAGAAAGTAGATTATAAAAAATTATTAAACGATATTTCAAAACCGAGATTAGACCGAGAAAAATTAAAAGAAAATGATCATCGGATTTTAGGACAAAAATTAGATTTGTTTTCATTCTCAGAAGTTGCGCCGGGGATGGTGTTCTGGCATAATAATGGTCTTATCATTTACAATGAACTTGTAAATTACTGGAGAGAGGAACACAGAAAAGCAGGCTATGAAGAAATTTCAACGCCGCAAATTCTAGATAAAAAATTATGGCTTATTTCTGGACATTGGGAGAAATATAGGGATAATATTTTCTTGACGCAGTATGAAGGAAAACAATATGCTGTCAAGCCAATGAATTGCCCTGGGGGAATTTTAGTCTATAAAAATAAACCAAAAAGCTACAAAGAATTGCCTTGGCGAGTGGGCGAACTGGGGGTCGTTCATAGGTTAGAATTGTCTGGGGTCTTAAATGGATTGTTTAGAGTTGTTCGAATAACCCAAGATGATGCGCATATTTATTGTACTGAAGCACAAATTGAACAAGAGGTAATAAATATAATAAAATTAGTTGATAGAATCTACAAAAAGTTTAATCTGCCTTACCGGGTTGAGTTATCTACAAGACCTGAAAAAAGAATTGGGGCAGATAAACAGTGGGATATGGCAGAAAAAATCCTTGAAGATGTTTTGAAGAAGAATAAAATAGCTTATAAGGTAAACAAGGGAGATGGCGCGTTTTATGGGCCAAAAATAGATTTTCATTTAAAAGATTCACAGGGAAGAGAACACCAATGTGCTACAATTCAATTAGATTTTGCAATGCCCGAACGATTTGATTTAACTTATGTTGACGAGAATAATAAAGAACAAAGACCGGTTATGCTGCATAGGACCGTCCTAGGTGCTTTAGAGAGATTTATTGGAATTTTATTAGAACATACTAATGGAAACTTGCCAACATGGCTTTCTCCTATCCAGGTTAGATTAATTTCATTCACAGACAGAAATGTGAAATCTGTTGAAAAATTGAAAAAACAATTTTTAGAGGAAGGAATAAGAGTGGATTCTGATACAAAAAATGAAACTGTGAATAATAAGATAAGAAATGGAGAGATGCTTCATATTCCCTACTTAATAGTTTTAGGAGATAAAGAAGAAGAAAAGAAAACTTTGGCTGTAAGACCAAGAGGAAAAAAACCAGAGTTCGGAGTAAAGACAGAAAAATTCATCGAAGATTTAAAAAAAGAAATTTCTGAGAGAAAGTAATTATGTCACTTAAAAAATTAAGAGAACAAATTGAGAAGAGTGAAGAATTCAAAGAATTTAGTAAAGAAAATCCTAAAGCGAGTTTATATTCTGCTTTTTTTATGTTAAGGCAGGCTTGCGGAAATTTAATTGTAGAAACACAACAATTAGACTATTGGATCGGGCATGAAAAAGTTGCTACCTTCTTATTTGATGAAAATGAAAAAGTTCAATTAAAAATTGATCAAGTTGAGCCAGTTAAAGAACGAGAAAAAAGGGAATTTATCAAACTGGATGATAAAGTCAAATTAGATGTTGATGATCTCCAAGAAATCATAAAAGAAGAGCTAGATAAAAATAAGGTTGGGATGAATGAAGTTTCTAAAGTAATTGCTGTTCTTCAAAAAACCAAAGGGAAGCAAGTTTGGAACATAACTTGTATTATTGGTCTAACTTTGTGTAGGATACATGTAGATGAAAACGGAAAAGTTCTAGACAACAAAAAAGAGAGCATCTTAAGCCTGATGAAGGTCAAGAAGGGAAAAGGAAAGAAAAAATGATGAGTTTAATCGCATTATTGGCGACTATTTCTGGTGTGGTTTCAGGTTTTGCAAATATCCCGCAAATAATAAAGATATTCAAAACAAAAAGTGCCAAAGATTTGTCTATAACTACGCAAACTATTTTTCTTGTAATGTCCATAATCTGGTTGATTTACGGTTTTTATATTGATAATCTGCCGCTAATAATCTCGAATGTGTTGTATGTCATGACTTACTCAATAATTATCGCGGGATATTGTTTGTACGGCAAAGGAAAGAAAAAATAAATTAAGCGAGTTTTTTTGTTGTGTTTCTATAAAAATCTTGGGATTGTTTTAAAGCTTGTTTGCCTTTTTCAGTGATGGTATAAACAACAAGCCTATCCTTCTTTTCTTTAGAAACAAATCCTTGTTTTTTTAAGGAATATAACGTGGTATACGAAGTTACTTGCCCGGGGAGGAAATCAAATCTTTTTTTAATTTCTTGTCTTAGGATATAGGCGTGTGCGGGTTTTTCTTTAAGAATCTTTAGGATATAGGGCCACAAACATTCTTGTGTATTCAATTTCACCAATCTTTTCATAGGTTTATCAATCAACATATTTACTCTAGTAGCAAAATCTTTAAATACCTTACTATTTTACATACGTAAAATAGTAACTAAGAAAAATGGGCGAGATTAAGGTTGCGATATCGGGAATAGGAAATTGCGCATGCAGTCTAATTCAGGGGTTATATTATTATAAAGATATAAGCAATAATGACCAACTTGTTTCGGGGCTGATGCATAATGTCCTTGGGGGTTACAGAATCTCAGACATCAAAGTTGTGGCTGCATTTGATATAGATTCTAGAAAAGTAGGAAAAGATGTTAATCAAGCTATCTTCTGCCTTCCTAATAATACCAAAGTATTCTGTAGTGATATCCCCGAGTCCGGAATTATCGTTAAAAAAGGTCCTGTTTTAGATGGTTTTGCAGAACATATGGAAAGTTATGAAGAGAATAAAAGATTTTTAGTTGATTCTGAACAGAAAGAATTATCAAAAGATCAAGTAGTTGAAGAATTAAAAAAATCTGGCGCTGAAATTTTGATTAATTACATGCCTGTTGGGAGTCAAAAGGCAACAGAATTCTATGCAGAATGTTGCTTAGGGGCTGGCTTAGGCTTGATAAAATGTACGCCTGTTTACATATGTTCTGATGAAGAGTGGATCAAAAAGTTTCAAGAGAAGAACTTACCCTGCTTAGGAGATGATGTTAAATCCCAATTTGGTGCAACAATTATCCATAGGGTTTTAACTAAACTTTGCCAAGATCGGGGGATTAATCTAGAAAGGACATATCAGTTAAATGTTGGCGGGAATACTGATTTTTTAAATATGCTAGCTAGAGACAGATTAAAATCAAAAAAAATAAGCAAAACTGAGGCTGTTCAGTCTCAATTAGACGAAAGATTGCATGATGATAATATCCATATTGGGCCAAGTGATTTTATCCCCTGGCTCAAAGATAATAAATTATGTTTTTTAAGAATGGAAGGAAAAAACTTTGGAGACGTTCCGCTTAATATTGAGATAAGGTTGAGTGTAGAAGATTCTCCAAATTCTGGCGGGTGTATTATTGATGCAATAAGGTTAGTTAAACTTGCTTTAGACAGAAAAACTGCTGGCTGTTTAGAATCTGGATCAGCTTATCTAATGAAACACCCATATAAACAATTCTCAGACTCTGAAGCTAAAATTATGCTTGAAGAATTTGTTCAGGGTAAAAGAGAAAAATAAAGCCTCTGACAGGGATTGAACCTGCGACCCTTTGCTTACGAAGCAAATGCTCTACCACTGAGCTACAGAGGCACGAATATCTGAAAAACTTTTAACTTAAATATCTTATTAATTAGAATTACTCTTTCTTCTTTTCCTTCTTAGGCTTTTTCTCTTTCTTTTCTTTCTTTGGCTTCTTTTCTTCTTCCTTTGGAGTTCCTTCTTGGGCTTTCTTTTCAGCAAGTTTCTTCTTTATGAATTCTCTAGCCGCAGTCAAATCAAGTTTCTCCTTTTCAACCTTAAATCTTATCTCCTTATGTCCTTTCTGTTCATCTAGAGAATAGAAATCATCTCTATTCACTTTCTTTGCTTCTTCCTTCATGCCTCGCTTTTCAAGATACAACTTAGCTAAAAGATAAAGAACCAATCCGAGACTATTTGTGGTTTTGTTATTGCACGGAATTACAAAATCAACATCATGAGTATTATTATTTGTGCTGCATAGAGCCATAACTGGGACCTTTATTTTGACTGCATCCTTCAAAGCATTCTTGTCAACCCAAGGATCCAGGATAAATACCATCTTTGGTTCAAAAAAAGTCTTTAGAACCGGATTTGTTATGATTCCTGCAGGATACTTTGTGAAAACCCTTATTCCAGTAGCATCGTGGAAAGCTTCAAGAGCTTTTGTAGCTGCTTCTTTCTTTCCGCAAATAATTATATCTTTAACATCGTACTGTGCTAAAAATCCAGCACCAAGACCTATCTTTTCATCTACTTTTTTCGTATTCAAGACAGCAAGACCATCGGCCTTTCTTCTGTAGACATACTCTTTCATTGTAGGGGTAACTGCCCGAGTGCCTATATGAATAGAAACCTTGATATAGTCTTCAAGAGGAATCAAAAAATTATCAGATTCTTTTGCTTCTTTGGGAATTTCTTCCTTAATCCCTGCTTTTATATCTGAAACAACAGCAGTTGCAGATTCATCTGTTTTCTCTTCCTTTTCATCTTCTATTTTTTTCTTCTTTGGCATCTTAAAGTATGTTTGGGGGTGTTTTTAAATCTTACGAGAAGAAAAATCAAGCTACTTTTCTTTCTGCTTGTGGAGAATCTGCTCCGAAAGCCGCTTTAAGAAATTTTTTATAACCCCTAGGATCTAATCTAGCAAGTGATTCAACCTGACGCCTCTCTTTAACTCGAGGATACGGCATATTCCCCATTCCGGGCATATAAACTATAAAATCACGGGCATCCAACCTAGCCCCCTCGATATTTGCTGGAACACAAGCGTTTATCTGTGCTTGATTATATTTTTGCTCACTGGGCGTAAGCAAAAGTGGCGTAATACGGTCCATAATTCCCATAGTAATAAACTCTGTAAGCCCCTCCTCCCAATCAGGAAATTTAGAAAGCCGATCACCCATCGCCCTATGGGTCATTTCGTGCGTATTCACCGAAGCAGCATACACTAACTCATAATTATTATCAAAGATCTCGGGTCGCATTCTTACAAAACATAAATTTGTTGCAAGATGAAAAAGTCCGTCTGACAATTTTTCACCACCAAGGTGCGCAACATGTTTATCATAACTCTCTGCAGAGAGCAACCTAACATCTGAATAATTCATGGAGGTACATTGTAATCCAAGACTGCCTCTTAAATTATCTAATTTTAATCTTGCAATTCTGAAAGCTCTTTCTAAAGGAGGAATTGATTCTACAAAAGTGTAACTAAGTCCTCTTAGTGTTTCGTTTATAGATGTACTTTTCTCAATTGCCATAAATACTAAAGTAAAATTGATATTTAAACCTTACTATTTGTTACAACTAGCCAGTTACAACTAATCCGAAAAATACGCAAAAGACCATGTAATAAAAAAAGAAAAAGAACGCCACGACCGGGAATTGAACCCAGATATCCTTGCGGAAACAGGTTGTTTGCATCTTCCGATTTTTTAAGGAAGGTGACTTGTTAGGGAACCTTGGTTCCATACGATAGCAAACCTGCGCCTTACCATTGGGCCATCGTGGCATGATTTTTAGAAGAAATAGGGTATTTTAAGGTTTTTGGAAAGTCTTTATTGTAACACAAGTTCTCTCTCCCCCATATCCTCTTATAATGCGCCAATCGACTGGCTGTCTTTTATTAGGTAATTTAAAATCATACAACTCTGCACAATCCTGCGTATCTCCAACAGGCAGTTCTTCTGGTTTCCCGCCACGATATTTGCTCCAATCAATACCCATTTCATCCATTAAAACAACTGAACCACCAGGAGAAACAACTCTTGATGCTTTTTTTAAAACATCATAATGCGAGACTGCACCATACAAACCGACTGAAATAATTAAAGGAAATTGTCTTTTCTCACTCATTCTCAAGAAATCTTGTCTTCTTGTAGACACATTTTGCAGACCAAGTCTTTCTGATTTTAATTTTAATTGCCCGAGCATACCTGTACTAACATCCATCGCAACAAATTGCCTATCTGGAGAATTGGCTGCAAAAAAGGCAGTATAAATTCCTGTTCCAGCACAGATGTCCAAAACCCTGGTTCCCTTATGTTTTGCGACTTCGTCTAAGTATATTTGAAGAGCTTGATTAAGATAAACAGGATCATTGCAAATACCGTCTGAAACTGGTGCAATAATATTATAATATCTGCTGTTCTCTCTTCGTGTCGGGACATACTGAGAATTTATCCATCCCGTACCAACAAAAGCCGTGGTCCTAGCAGGCGCAAACTGGGGGGAACCCTGAATTTTTCTATTTAATCCCTGAACAAAGCGCACATCCTTTGGCTTAAGAGGCCTTTCCCAATCATATTTAACAGCTCTTTCTGGATCTGTTTCTAATCCAATTCTTGCAAGATATTCTAATGGTTTAAGTAGCATAATAAACCATGGCCTTTTTATTTATAAATGTTACTATTTAAGAGTAGCTTATTTATCTTTATCCAAAATCTTCCTTGCCCTCTCTAACATCTCTTTTTTCAGGCCAATAAAACATCCTCCCTCTTTTCCTGCACAGTATGTTGCTTCCTTTGGCTTGATTATCTTACCTATGTCTGGGTGTTCAATATCAATATGAGTTATTCGGGCACCTGATTTTCCTTGCTCATGCAAGTAAACCTTTGCACCTTTCAATTCGTATTTTCCCTCTCCTTGACCCGACATGAAATTTATAAGCTTCAATTCTTTAAAAATTTATGCTGATGATGCATGAAAATTCAAAAGGAAAAAAGCGCATAAATTAAATAAAAAACTTGCTGAGTGCTTTCAAGCACAATATCAGCAACATAATAATTCAATAACAATAGAATTAAACAAGATGATAATTATTAATAAAAGCCAGTTCATAAAAAATAAGAAAGAATTCATAAAGAAGATAAAAACAGGGGCTGTTTTTATCTATCCTACTGATACCATCTATGGTCTTGGATGTAACGCCCTAAATAAAAAATCAATTGATAAAATAAGAACTATAAAGAAAAGAAAAAATCAACCATTCTCTATACTTGTTCCCTCAAAGCAATGGATTCTAAAGAACTGCCGAATCAGAAAAGAGCATAAAAAATTCCTGAATAAACTCCCAGGCCCCTACACTCTAATTCTGAGGTCAAAGAAAACCGTCGACACAATTGGAATAAGAATCCCAAAACACTGGTTCTCAAATTTTGTCAAAGAACTAGGCACTCCGATAATAACCACCTCTGTAAATGTCACAGGAAAGCCATTTATGACTTCTCTAGAAGATGCAGACAAAACTATTCTGAAAAACGTTGATTTTACGGTATACGAGGGCAAGAAAACAGCCAAGCCATCAACATTAATTGACCTGACTGGAAAAAAAGCAAAGATTATAAAAAGATAATCTTTTCAGGCTGATATACTTTATCACCTATGAAAAATCAATCTTGCCCGTGCCTTCTGGCACAAATCTGCAAGAGAACATAAATCCATAACTAAGAAAGCAAAGATTATAAAAAGATAAAAAAATGTTTGATTCTGTGGGGTTATGGTATAACTTGGTTAGCATTCACGCCTAGGGCGCGTGTGATCTG
>CAZRGF010000024.1:0-11479 GCA_964599615.1 Candidatus Woesearchaeota archaeon | reverse complement strand
GAGCCCGTAGCTCAGCCTGGTTAGAGCACTAGCCTTTTAAGCTAGGTGTCGTGGGTTCAAATCCCATCGGGCTCGTAGGTTTGAACACAAACAAAAAAGAGGCAAAAAAACAAAGATGTCGTTTGTAAGGTCATTTTTCAAAATACTTATTTCAATCCTTCTAGCTATTATTTTGATTGCCTCTGTAATCGGGTTATCTCTGTTTCAATTAACTTCCCATAATGTTTTAGAACCAAAAGTCTCTTCATTTATCGAAGAACAAGTTTCACAATCTATTCAAGAATCAACACCAGAAGAGTTAGATAATCTAAAAAACGAATTAATAACAAACTGTTCGGGAAAAGAGCAGATAACTGTTTATTTGGGAGATTATAGCCCAGATAATGCCTTGGGTATAAGCGAAATAACACTAAATTGTTCTCACATAAACTCCAGTATAAACTCAACTGACATAATCCCAATTATTTCCAATAGCGTGTTCAACACAATCTATTACCAAGTATATGATTGCACAGCCATAGACTGCATTAAACAATCCTCAAAACAACCAGAAAAACTGATAGGGCTTATGTCCAAACAAACAAGTGATTATTTTAAGTTATTCTCATTAATCACTTTGTTAATATCCGCAATATTCATTGCCTTGATTGTAATTCTCAGCAAACCAAAATTTACTTGTTTCTATAACTTGGCTTTTGCTTTTTTGATTGCTGGTTTTCTGTTTATATCCAGGTTTATAGCTTCCCCCATTTTATCCACAATTGAACTTCAAGAACCGATTTTGGGGCTTGTAAATTTTTTAATAAATGCTCTTTTCATAAATTTCCTGATAGTTTTTATACTTGGAATAATCTGCCTAGTTTTAGCAATTATACTTAAGAAAAAACAAAAGCCCTAAAAAAATCTCCCTATGATTTTATAGTTTTATTTTTGAATCCTTCATCTCTTTTGAGTGCTGGTCCATGCTTCCATCTTGAAGACAATCAAAACAAGTATGGATTGCTCCATCTTTATCCTTAACCATCCCAGTGCCATGACATTTCTCACAATTTTTGTTTGCCATAATTCTTATGCCCTTTGGAGTTTAAAAGGTTTATTGTAGAGTACTATCCGATTTCTTTAACAAGTTCTAGAACTCTTTTTTTGATTTCATCCCTGTATTTTTGCTGAGTCTCATGATCTAGATGATTTAAGTCCTGGACATCCCACCTGATAACTTTTTTCATGTTAACATAATCCGGCAGTTTTTCTACATGCAAAACAATGATTTTATCTGCTTCATCAACCATCTTCTTGGTCAATTGTTTTGGAAGTTTTTGAGATATGTTTATGCCCTCCTCTTTCATAATTTTAACAATATCTTGGGCAAATTTAGTCAATTTTTTTCCAAGATACTTGGGATAGTTTTCAGCATAACTTCCGGCACTGATTGCAGTATTCTTTTCAGAAAATCTATTAAAAAAAGCCTCTGCAATCTGGCTTCTACCAACATTCGCTTTGCAGATCATTAAAACTTTACCCCTCTTTGTTGCACCCAGTTTTGTTTTCATTTTTTAATTAAATTATGCATATTCCCTTCTTGCCAGTCTTTAAGAATTAATCTTGAAGTTCTATCAATATCAACTTCATCTCCTTTGACTAAAAAAGCTTTTTTTCTTCCTAATTTTTCAATCAGCATATCTGGATCATTCTTTGCTTTAATCTTGTAGAATTTCTCGAAAACTCCAGGATACTCTTTCATTATGCTTGAGACAACAAATTCCGGCTCATGTATTTTATCATAATTTCTTGAGCTAATCATGACGTGTTTTGCAAATCCTGATTCGCATTTTTCTTTTGAGGGAATAATTCCAGGCGTATCTATAATGAAAATATTCTCAGCAAGTTTTATTTTTTGCATTCCTTTGGTGAAACCAGCTTCAAAAGCAGTTCTAGCAGATTTTCTCCCGATTAACAGATTGATTACTGAACTCTTACCCACATTGGGATAACCCAGAATGCCGACTCTTGCTTGCGGAAAATTTATCCGAGATGCTTCTATCTTAATCCGGTTCCTTAATAATTGGCCCCCTCTTCGCATCTTACAGGAAATTATTGAATAAGGCACTAGATTATTTTCTTGAATTTCTTTTTTAAGCTGTTCAATGTCAACTAAATCTGCTTTATTCAAGATATAAATCAGTTTTTTGCCTTTATTTTTGATAAAATCTTCAATTTCAGGGTTTCTTGACTCTTTTATAAACCTTGAATCAATTATCTCAAGGATAATATCTGACGTTTCAATCACTTTTTTGACAATATCTGGAAATTCTTCTTTATGCACATTTGTCCCAAATGACTTTGCATTACTCTTACACGTCCCAAGTATGAAACTGCTCCGGTTAGTTCTCATAGTAAAAATTTTAATAATCTGAAGTTTAAAAATCACTCGTTAATTTGAAATATGAGCTTGGTACCCTGTTTTCCTAAAATCATGTTCTTTTATCTGTTTAAAGAACAATTGTTTTTTATTGCCTTTTCTAAAACTTTTTTTAATTCTGCTTTATCTAGCTTCCAAGTTATTCTTGTAATAAAATCTTTCAGATTAAGCCACTCATATTCTATATTTTCTTCATTTAATTTAATTGGTTTATTTTCAACAAATGCGATATAATTTTTTTCATATTGGTCTCTTTTTTGCCAACTATAAATTGAGTTCCAATTCAAATAAAATATTTCTTTAGTCTCTAGATTAGTTTCTTCTTTTATTTCCCTTGATACAGCTTCTTTGTCAGTTTCTTTTTCATGCAAAGAGCCTGTAACCGTCAACCAGAAATCTCCACCGTGAATCGGATCTTGGGGATTATTTCTTAAAGCCAAAAACTTATGCCCATCATAAACAAATGCAAGTATTTTTTTATTCATTAGAATAATAAACTTAGGATATATTTAAAACTAATTGGGGGTTATAAAATCAGGAAACAAATGAACCTCCCGGGGCTAAAGCCTCAGGTAGCTATAATAATGAAAACTACGATGAAAAGCGACAGCGCAGTAGCTAGGTATTTAGGATTATACTTAACACTTACACTTAAAGTTGGGGTATGACCCTCCTTACAGGGTATATCATGAAAACCAGAGAAACTATCATCAAAAGGATATTTTACAGCATGGATTTTGTAAATGGTATTCGAAGAGCGATTCTTGGAGCTTTGGGCTTGCTTTTTTTTCTTTCATTAGGTTATAATCTATTGGCAGTGACTTCCCTATTCGCAATCTCCACCCTAGTTATGGTTCTTTTTGAGATTCCTACAGGAGCATTTGCAGATCACTTTTCAAGAAAAAAATCAGTAGTACTCTCATTCTTCTTGTTCGGCATTGCATTTCTTGGAGTATTTTTATTCAAAAACTTTTGGCTGCTTGCCATATTCTGGGTTTTAGGTGATATTGCTTGGACATTCCAATCAGGAACAAATATTGCCTGGGCAGTTGATAATCTGAAATACGGAAAAAATAAGAAAAAATTAGCGGCATTGTTTGTAAGGTTCTTCTTCTCTGAAAAACTAGGATTAGTCATCGGGGGCATAATTGGTTTTATCCTTGTTTCAATGCAATTTAGATTGGTTTGGTTAGCAATAGCTGTAATAAATTTTATCATGACGCTGATATTGTTAAGATATATGAAAGAAGAAAAAACAAAACATACAAGATTCAAGTTCAAACTAATTATTAAATCATTTGTTAAAGTAAAAGAAGCATTCACTTATCTTTTTAACAAAAAAAACAAAACAGCAAGAGGCATAGCATTAGCATTATTTACTGGAATGCTTGGATTAAGCTCTTTTTTTATTGAGGTTCCTTTAATTTTATCAAAACTAGGATTAAAACCAGAAATAATTTCTGGAGTTTTTTCTTTAATGGGGGTATTTATTTTATTTGCTCCATTTTTAGGGGAGAAACTAGCTCATAAATTTGGCTTTAGGATATTCCTAGGAACTACTTCAATTATTGTTGGTTTAGTCATAATAATTTTTGGCATATCCCCTTTACTTATCACTGCAATTATCTGTTTAGTCTTGATATATACTGGGTTGAATGCAACAGATGCCATTCATGAATCAGCATTTCAGCACTCAATTCCTTCAAACTGCAGGGCAACCATAGGTTCGATAATGAGTGTTGTTTGGGGCATCTCCACTGCATTGGGAGTTTGGTTAATTGGATTAATAATAACCTTCGCAGGACTAGGGCTCGCAGGATTAATCAGTGGATTACTTGTAATTTTTACAGGATTTGTTTATTTCTATGCGTTGAAGAAGTAACCTACTTCATCCTATACTCCGTTGTCCATATCTTAAAAAAAATTAAAAGCGACAGCGCAGTAGCTAGGTATTTAGGATTATGCTCCATATTTAACTTAACTTTGCCAAATGCGAGAAATGTATTAATAGACTGTTATTCTTTACCTGATTTTCTTAAGAACTCTCTGAAAACAATCAATCAAATCAAAATACTTTACAATTATAGCTGGCAAAGTCAAGTTAGAATGTTTGACTTAGCCAAATGCGAGTTAAACTGCAATGAATTATGCTTCTAAGTTCCTAAACTTTTTCATAAATTTTTCAAAGACAAAAGCTAAGACTCAAATCAAAATACTTTACCCTTATGGCTGGCAAAGTCGATACTTAAAGTTGGAGTATGAATATTCTGGAATCGTATTTTTGTAATGAAAAGGTAGGATAGAATTCGGATGAATATAAGATTAGAGCATAAACATAAAAATTTTCTCTGCACTAATGTGCTGAGTTTTCGATAATTTTTACTGTAGAAAACGAACGCTTTCAAACATAAATTAGCTCTAAAATCTAATTATGTAAAGAATATCAAGTATTTAAATCTTTCGGTTTGTCACTACTTTAAAGAAACATATAAGCAGAATTTCTGCAAAGTTCTTTAGACAATTTATGGGAAAAATTTAAAAATTAATTTTTCATGATTTCAGATGGATAAGAAAGAAATCAAGACATTTTCGTGGTTGGCTTTATTTGCCATAGCAATGGCATTTATTGAAACAACTGTGGTTGTCTATCTAAGAAAGCTCTATTATCCACAGGGGTTTAATTTTCCATTTAGTATGGATATCCCCTCAAGTATAATTCTCATAGAAACAGTAAGAGAAATAGCGACCATAATCATGCTTTTAATGGTAGCATTCCTAGCAGCAAGGAAAAACTATCAGAAGTTTGCATACTTCATATTTGCTTTTGCAGTTTGGGATATTTTCTATTACATCTGGTTAAAAGTATTGATAGCATGGCCCGCCTCATTATTCACACAAGATATCCTGTTCCTTATTCCAGTTCCCTGGATGTCTCCGGTCTTAGCCCCTATTTTAGTCTCTCTTTCAATGATTCTGCTCTCTCTTATAATAGTTAATTTTTCTCCTGAAAAACTAAGAAAAAGAGAGTGGTCCTTGCTTATTTTAGGAAGTGTAATAATCTTTGTATCGTTTATATGGGATTATGCTTTCGCTATCTTAAAAGGGGGGTTTATCTCTAAATTTTCAAATGCATTTTTAGGAAAACAAATTATAAGCCTCGTTTTCAGGTATATCCCCTCAGGTTACACATGGACTGCCTTTTTGTTAGGACTAGTTATAGCCCTATTTGGAGTATATGTCATCTATAGAGACCTCAAGAAAAAACAGAAAAAAAAGAAGAAATGAACTTAAAAAAATCTTAAAGAAAAGAAATTATTTAGGAGTATAATCTATAAGTAAATTAGTTAGTCCTATTCTTGAGACTTGTGCCCCATCTTTATAAAATGGATCATCTCCTTTTCTTGGATCTTGACCAGCTAAAAGAACAAACCCATATTTCTTAGCAAAGGTTTATTGAAATGCAACTTGCTCTTCAGTAGAAACAATTCCATTTTTATTTGTATCGGCATGCCTTACTAAAGCGGATCTATAAGCAGTGGTATAAGCATCTTTTTCACTTTTTTGTAAACCGAGAATGCCCGTAACCCACACACCTGCTAAAATCCCCCCTATACAAACAGCATCTGTTATAAATGACATTTTATTTATCTCCTAGAAGTTAATTTAACTTGATTTTGTACAAAATCTAAAATCATTCTTTCATCATAAGTATCTAAAAGTATAGCCGGAATTCCTTTTTCTTTAGCCATCTCAAAACCGATTTCACCTAATTGGTATCTATCAAACCTGCCATCTTTAGTTTTTTCACCAACCAATTCTTCTGCAGGAGTTCTGAGGCCTACATATAAATCACATCCGCGAGGAACTCCGCGAATAGTGCCAGTGCCTCCACTAGAAGTTATATTTTTGCCCAAAACAGTTCTTTCAAGTAGTGCTTCCGTACTATAATCAGAAGCTACAGAACCTTTAACAGTTACTCTGCATAATCTTGCGCCACCTAATGAAGATAGTTGATACTCCAAATCTCCTTGATCTCTTGGAAGTTTTCCTTTAGATAACACAACTAATCTCGCCTTTACCCCTTTAAGATATTTGTCTCCTCCGTTGATATACCCTGCTATTGTTTCATCGCTATCTCCTATTTTTTTATACCAAGCATATAAATCGGGGGCTAAATTTTTTAAACAATCTACTGGAGAAAGTGGTCTTGGAGAACATTCCATTCTTCTAATTCCGGGGGCATATCCCATATCATGGGGGCTTAGTTTTTCTCCGATTTTTACACAAATTCTACAAATCTGACATTTTATTGGTTTTACCATTTTATTTATCTCCTAGAAGTTTAGGAAAAGCAATTCTAACTGCATCTTCAAATGTAAGATTATGTTTGATCACCTTTTCTGTTAGACTATCTTTATATTCTTCCCCATATTTTCCATCTTTAAATCCGTTATAAACATTTGATCTAAAATGAGCATTAATACCTTGAAACAATTCTAGCGTATTTCTTGGATCAGCAAATAATTCTGGACTAACTTGCATTGCACTAAAAACTCGATTATATTCTACACAACCTTTTTCTAATTCAACTTCAACAGCACCACAAAACCCGTATCCCTTCTTTTTTCTTTCATCATTATATTCATCTATTCTGAATCTTATCTTTCCATTATTATCCTGGATAACTTCAATTCTAAGACTTTGATCAGTGGTTATAAATTCAGCTGTCCTAGTCCGCTGAGCAAGAGTCACCTTAGTATTGTGTGGAAATCCTCCCCCATAATATATTTCATCAATTCTAAAATTACCATCTCTCCAAGAAACATCCACGCGTTGATCACCTTCTCCAAGCTTAGACTTATCTTTTTGAGTATATCTTATTTGACCATTCTCAATATAAGCAAAATCAGCTTCTTCTATTGGAGTTATAGAATAAAAATCGTTTGGATTTAATTTTAACAAATGTCTTACAAATCCAGTAAAAGTTGGTTTTTCGTGTTCTGATAATACGTGTTCAGTAAAACTATCATCTCTATTACCTCTTATATGATCATCAACTGTCGGATCTTTATGAAAAACATCCAAAGAATCTTTAAAAAAAGGCACAGCATCTTGACCTAAGTCATATATTGCTTGAAGCCCGTAATTTACATAATCTGGTCTTTCACTTGGAAGTGCAAGATCATTCCACGACCTGACTTTCTGTTGTTTCAAGCTATCGGTAAGTTTTTCTGTTATGCTCATTTTAATTCCCCACCTCAAACTGAAGGCCATCTTGACAAATATCTTCTTTAGTCCCAAGAACAATTCCTTTGAATAAATTTTGGAAATCTTGTTCAGCATCTTTTCTTAGTCTTAATGGATTGCCCTGCTCAAAGAATCTATCTTCAAATTCTCTTCTAAGTTTGGCATAAGAGCTAGTTGTTCTTGAAAACCAATCCCCCGGCGCATCCCTTGTATCCTCATATGTCTCCCCGCTAGATAATTGGGATAATTCAGTATATACAAAGCTAGAGTTAAAATGTTCCTTAAGGAATAGGTCAATTATTGTTGGAAGAGTCACTTTTGCTGGATCTTCCTTTATTATTTTTTCAATTATGATTTTATATGAACTAACAAGACTAGAATATTGGCCTGTAGGAATTGAATCCATAATATAAAATAAATTATCCTCTGGTTCTGTGTAAATCCCAATAACATAAGGAAGAAGACTAGCAAAATTTCTTTTAGCCTGATGAACAAGATATTTATCAAGTTCAACATCTGCGACAGCTGATCCTTGTATTGGAAATTTAAGATGTCCATCATGAGCTATAGTATTAGGCATGTATTCTTCCCAACTATGGCCTTGAACAGCCAGAACATATCTATCTAAATCTTTTGCCAATTCAGGATTTTCGCATCTTAATTCTAAAGGAATCTTTTCTGAGATCATACAAAATCAAAGAAAACAGTATTTTTAAACCTTTCTATTTGTAACTACTTTTAAGAGACAAAAGAACTAGACGCCGACGCCCAGCGAGGGCGGGGAATAGAAATAACTTCAAATATTCTTATTAAATACAACAACTTTAATATAGTTGTAGGCATTCTTAAGTCTTATGGAACAAAAATGTTCGGAATGTGGGGGTAGATTGATACGTCAAGCTGACGATATTTTAGTTTGTGAAAAATGTGGCTTAGAAGACAGTGGTTCTTTAATGGATACTTCAGAACAACAAGTTCCATTATATCTTTTAAAAAGTGTTCCTAAGAGAAGATGGTCTCCAGATGCAGTTTTTCGCAACATAAAATTTCTTGAGAGAACAATTCGGTTAAATCTACCAACAGACCTCTCAGAAATTATAGTGTATTATTCAAAAGAGACATTTAAGCAGAATTATATTAAAAAAATTCCAAAAACAAGAGATAAAAAAACAGTTCTCTGGATTGTTTACATTTCTTGGATTATTTATTCTATTAAACTCTTTGAAAAACTTGGTGATTCAACAACACTAAATCAATTAAACAAGATTCTGGAAGCTTTGGAAAAAAGAGATGGGGCACGATTTAGAAAAGCAGAGAAAATTATAGAAAAAATTTACAAAATAGTTTATAAAGATACTAATCGAGAAAAATTAAATCAAAAAAAACTGCTATCAGACGGATATTTATTCTTTACAAATATTTATGAAATAGATGAAGTTGCGAAGAATGTTTGCAATTCTTCCTTTTTTGATTTATTTTACAAAACTACACCACAAATAGAAGATAAGTTTAAAGAAAAAAATATGTTAGAAGTGATACGGGCGGGGGAATATGTTGCAAAGTTTTTCTTAAATAATATAGTTAATCGGCAGATTTTGAATAAGGCATTGCAAGTTAATGAAATAAGAAACAGAGAGGGTTTGCTCGGAGCTTGTTGTTATTTGGTTTGTGAAAAAAATGGTTTGAACCCAAAAAATCAGTCTGAGTGGGCTAAATTTTTTAATATAAGTGAAAGTTCCTTTGAAAAATTGTTAAGGGCAATAAGAACTACGGAAATTATTCACACTAAGACTATTTCTTAAAAACCGTAAAAATAGGGGTCAACTTGGGCTATTTTTTGTATTATATATGGTAAAACGAACAATATCGATAAGCATATCAGAAAACTTATTTAGAAGTATAGAACAAGAAAGGGGATTGATAGCTCGTTCAGTCTATATTGAAAACGTTATAAAAAAATCTTTGGGGGATTTGAATAATGGATGACATAGAGGGTATACTTCTTGAAAATCAAAGAATATGGGCAGACCTTGCTAATTTATTCTCAAACACATTAAAAGAAATTCAATTGGAGGACTCTAAAAAGACTAAATAAAATGACGGATAATAAGGTTTTAGATTTAAGAACAGTTTGGGCAAGTTTTATGGATGATAATAACAAACAAGTTCAGGGTTTCTTTAAATTATTAGAGCAGACAGTTAATTATGTGAAGCTTATTTCTGGCAAGAACATAATCACGATTCCCTATCACCGATTGCTTAAAATGAAAGAGGTGATGAAAGATGACTGAAGAGAAACCATACTTTTGGATTTTAAAAGACCCAAATGTTTTTGATTTGTATATACAAGAGCTTCAGAAGAAAATTGTTGGAGAACAAGAAAGTTGTGAAGTTATACTCCTGTGTTGTCAGGGACGATTGGTTGAAAATTGTCAGGTTGCTTCGTATAATCTCTTAGTCAATTCTGATGCTGGAACAGGTAAAGACTACGTTGTTGATAAAGTGACTTCTATATTGCCTAAAGAATATTGCATTAAGAAGACGAGGATAAGTCCAACGGCATTTACATATTGGCATAGCTCTACTTTTGAGCCAGAGTGGACGTGGGACGGCAAAGTATTTTATTGTGAAGATATAAGTGAAGGCGTTCTTAACTCCGATGTGTTTAAGGTTATGTGCTCTTCAGGAAGCTCTGCAACAGTCACTATAAAGCAAAGAGCAGTAGATATTGAAATCAAAGGAAAACCGGTAGTGATAACCACAACTTCATCAGCTTCGCCCAATCCAGAGATGATTAGAAGATTTGTTCTATTACAATTAGACGAAAGTGTAGACCAGACAAAAGCTATAATGAAAAGGCACGCTGAATTCAAGAAAGAGGGTATTGTGCCAGAATACAATCCAAACTTTTTAGAAGCATTAAAACTTTTGAAGCGAACTAAGGTGAAAGTTCCTTTTGCTGAACTAATTTGTCAACATTTTCCAGAGGAAAATATAATTATGCGAACAAACTTCCCAAGATTTCTTGATTTTATCTCAGCCTCTACAGCTTTTCATCAATTTCAAAGACAAAAAGACGAGCAAGACTTTGTTTTAGCTGAAGCACAAGACTATGAAATAGCAAGGAGATGCTTTCTAAAGCTATTTAGCAACAAATATATGATACCTTTAACAAGAAACCAACGACAAATCCTTAGTTATTTTGAAATAGACCCAAATCTGAAGGGCTCTGTTTCAGAGCTTTACAATAAAAGCAAGATAAATTTTATTTCAGATAGGGCTCTGGAAACAAATCTCAAACTTCTTGTTAAATATGGTATTCTGACTACGACTATTGAAAAAGATATTCTTAACAGGGATGTGGTTGTTTACTCGCTTAACAGGTCTTATAAAATAAATGAAAAATTAGACTTGCCTACCTTTGATAAGTTACAGTTTTCTGCTTCGGAAACTTCGGTATCTTCGGAAACTCGTGGTCAAGAGAGAGATACCGAAGTTATAGAAGATAAAGAAGTGGAAAAAGGCATAGAAGAAATGGATATTCCTATTGAGAAAATCTCTAACACGTAAACTATAACATATAACAATATAAAAATGTTTGTTAAAAAATGGACTGAGAAAGAAATTAGCTTGCTGAAAGAGTTTCTTGAAGCTGGCAAGTCAGTAGATTTCATAGCCAGCCACTTTCAAACAAGCCCAGAGAACATAAGAATGATTATGAGCAGGAATGGTCTAAAGGTCAAAAACAATCAATCTGGGGCGCCTTCTAAGCTCCAAAGAGAAAGAAAAATTGATTTAGCAACAAGAATACGG
>CAZRGF010000023.1:0-11528 GCA_964599615.1 Candidatus Woesearchaeota archaeon | reverse complement strand
TTATCTGTTGGAACTGTTCGCGAAACAAAATCTCTTTTAGTTAGAGAGATACTCACACCCTCAATTGGTTTTCCATTTTGATCTACGACATTTCCTACTAGTGTACCATCATCTACTTTATCCTCTTTGTCTGGCTTGCCTGGTTTGTTTGGCTGACCTGGTTTGCCTGGTTTGTTTGGTTTTGGTCCCCTACTCCCCCCAACACTGTTGCCACTGCCCCCTACTCCCCCTTTAAATTTACCTAAAAGCCAGAACAAAAATCTAAAGAAAAGAACAACCACGATTATCAAAGCAATGACATCGATGACCTGGCAGGCATCTTCTGAAAGAGTTCCTTGCGGAGGGCATAGATTGTTATGGAAAAAAGCAAGCCAGGCTAATGCAGCTATGCCAAGGATTATAAAGATTACCACCGATTTTCCTTTTGCAAATCTTAAAGAAAGAAGAGCAATGGCTAGAATAACAAGGACTATGAGCCATAAACCTATTTTAGAAAAAAATGATCCAAATGAAGCTATTAATCCAACTGTGCACATAAGAGAAATAATTATGGAGATAATAACAGCTGCACCATAACTTTTCTTGAAGAGATTCTTGACTGCAAATAGAATAATATTAAACAAAAGCAAAAAAACCAAAGCAGCATTAACCCACAAGCTTTCAACAAGTTCTTGAATTGAAAGCGCTGAAACTAGACTGATGTTTAGAAAAATCACTATTAAAACAGAGAATAATGCTATTAACCTCTTTTCACTAATCATGTTTTATGGATGAGATTTAAATTTAAAAATCCTTCCTTTATGTAATTTCTAGATTTAAAAGTTGAGAAGAATGTTTGTATATGTTTATCTTCTACCCCATTTCTAATTGTTTTAAGATTATATGTTCAAGAACAAAAGAATCAAGGTCTTAAATTACATTATAGGGCATCAAGGCTTTAGCTCTAAAATAAGTTTTTCTTTGCTGAGCTTCCAGTTTTTTACTGGAAAAGAAACAGGAATCAGCTTAAAATATGCTTTGTCTTTTGAAAAAGCTTTGATCTCAATGCTGTTCTGGAGTTTGTTTATGGTTATGTCTTTTTCATTTTTAACTCCGGGAAGAGAAATCTCATAAACAATCTTGTCTGTCAATCTCCGAACACTTGTTTCTGGTTCTTTTCTTGGAAGTTTAGAGTGTTTTTCAGCATCTGCTTCCGAGATTCTGCTTGAAGGAAGTCTTGGTTGCTTTATATTTTTCCTTGATTCTTCATCTTCCCCTTCTTCAGAAAAGACTTCCGGGGGAGAACTATTCATATTAATCTGTATTGAAAAACCATGTCCACCCGGAAACTTGAATTCTTCCATGTTGCCTATTTTCTTGCCGTCTTGGATTATTGACTGGGATGTTTTTTTTGCGTCTTTAGGCATATTCATACTTGACCTAGGATCCTGAAATTTTGCTCTTGTCATTTCTTGATCAGCTTCCCTAAATTGTTTTTCTATGTCTTTGCTAAGTTTCTTGACAAGCATCTTCACTGGAAATGAGGCCAGGGCAGGCATTCCAAATTCTTCTGAAAATGCTTTTGTTATCTTATCCACTTCTTTATCAAAAACCTCTTCTTGATTTTTCCTTGTCCTGTTATAATGGATAGATTCTTCTCTAGAAGTTCCGCAGTGAGGGCAAAATTCATTCTTCTTATCAATTTTCTTGCCGCAAACGCATTTTATTTTTTTGTTGAACATGTTTATTTAAATGATGTTTTGGTTTATAAAGATTATCCATCTCAAATCCATATCTAGCCCTTTATGTTTTTATGTGTTTTATCTTAACTTTGCCAAATGCGAGGTAGGTTGTAATTTATTATCCCCAGGGTATTTTAAATTTCCAAGAGATTTCTTCGAAGACATAAGATAAACAGCCAAATCCAAAAAATTTACACTTACAGCTGGCAAAGTTAAGTTGATAACAAATAATATTAATCAACTTACAAACCCGCTTATAGCTGGAAAGTTTTGATTTAATGACCAAAATCCTCCCCACACCAAAGTGTGGGGTTTCCGAGGATTTTGGGCATCAAGAAAAGAAAACTGATTAATTCATCTGCAACCTGAAGGTTGCAGTTTTCTTTTCTTGAATAATACTGTTACCACTACATACCAGTAACAAACCGAAAGGTTTATAAACCTTAAATTCTTAATACTATTGAATTAAAATGGCAGATGATAAAAAGAAAAATTTAGAGAGCACAGTTAATTCTGAAGTCCATTTAATGGGAATGATGTATTCTCAATTAGATGAAAATGGCATTCTACAAGCCCAAGTCCAGACTCCTCAAGGAAGGAAAATGGGCAATAATCTTGGACAACCTATGTCTTATGAGGAAGCTCTTAAATTATATTATAACGGCAAAGTAAAATCATTAGAAGGAAATTCATTATCTGCTAAGTTAGGAACATTGAATTATGATTCTTTAAAAGAAGCTTATAATGGGGCTCAAAAAAATGCTAAATTTTCGGATATTGTAGCATTAGCAAATTATGTTGGGCTGGATACATCTTCTTATACAAGTTTAATCCAAGAATATGGGGATAAAAATTATGGTGAATTAACAAAAGAATTGGCAACCGCTGCTAAAGAAAAAACACCAGAAGGAACGAGAGCTGATCTTATCTTGAAAAAAATGAATGATCTTTACAAAGACATGCTTGGCAAAGCAATGGATAAATTAACATCAGTTGGAAAGAAAGAAGATAGCACTTATACTGACACAATGATAAAAGCATCTGATCCTAAAGATGAACATTATCCCGCATACCTAAGGATATTTAAGAACAGGCAAAAAATCGAGGCTGCACAACAAGCTGCTCAAGAAATACAAAAAGATTATGCAGAATTGGGATTGAAAAGAAAAATAGTTTAGTTAACTAGTTAGAAATCCAGATTTTTGTCATTTTATTCTTTTATCTATAATCTTATCTACTAGCTTAGCCATCTCTCTTAAGAACAAATCAGTCCTTTGCTGCCACATCTCTATTTCAACTGCTCGAACATCTCTTCTAGTATTGTGCAAAATAGAGTGCATCAAGCTGTACATCTCTTGATACCAAGAAACATATTTTGAATCAAGCATCTTTGAATTTACAAATACTTCTTTCAAATATTGTGGGACCTGTTCTGGACTTGGAGGAACTTGTTTTGCAGCGATTAAAGCAGCATGGCTTGAATCAACCATTGTCCAATACATGCCTTCAATGCTGTTCAATAAAGCCATTCTTGTCCTTGCAAGATGAATCGGCGCTCTTTGCAGCATTATATATATTGACTCTGGAGTGCTTTTTATTCTGCCTTGCATCAATAAAACTTTTAATGGATTAAAAAATCCGCCAAAATCAATCAATGGCTGACCATAACGGATTATATTTATTATCACTGGCTCACCCCTAAGCATCTCATCCCACCAAGTAGACAGTTTGACTGTGTTTATATGAAGGGCTTTTCTGTAAGGGTTTGCTCTTATCAATTTTCCCAGCTCTTCTCTATACCAAGCAATCAATTCCTGATCCCAGAGGACAGAACAATCATCAACAATGAAAATAATATCAACGTCAGAACCCTTAACTGATTTTTTCTTTGCACTAGAGCCAAATAAGATAATGGATTTTATTATCTTTCCGAATTTTTCATAAGATTTTGTTGCGAAATCTAATGCAATGTTCTGGTCATCGAGAATGTTCATTGTTGGAAACATTGGTGCTTTCTTGATTTTCATTTCTTCCTCTTTTTTATGATTTTATTATGTATTTGGGTTTTTTAAATGTTTTTTATCTGGATGTTGTGGGGATATATTAAGCCTTGTTCTCTTTTTTGTTTCTTCTCAATTGCCTTGAAATCATTAATCTAATTTATACTCCCCAACAGTCATTTACTCCATTGGCGCCCCACTAAAGCGCTGACCTTTGCCAGGCGTTTGCCCTCCCAATTCTTGAGGCAAAGACGAGAAACCAGAGCCATATGTTGAAAAATGCTGATCTGGAAGCATCATCCCATATCCTCCAAAATAACCTTGGGGAAAACCATATATTGCTTTTGCTTGATTCCAGTAAGGTTGGGCAACTGCTCCGTAGATGGGCGAGCCAAAAGCTTCTAAAACATACGGAGTGGGCATCCCCATTTTTTGGGCTACAAAATTTCCTGCTTCTATAATATGTTTCCCTTTAAACCCCGCTTTTTCCATTTCTTGCAAAATCTCTTTGAAAGGTACATTGCCCATTCCAGGAGGCAGATGAGTTTCATTGAAGCCAAAATTATCTGCAAGATGAACATGCTTTACATAGGGCGCTATTTTTTTTGCTTCTTCTGCCATGAATTTGCCTGGATTATCCTCGCCAAAGCCATATTTTCTTATTAAGTTAATATGTCCTGTATCCCATGTGACTCCGATTAGTCTTTTAGCAGATGCTTCTGCATCTGCTTGAGAATAGCCTGCTTTTTTTGCATTCTCAACAAAAACTTCTCTTGATGCTTCAATTAATTTTTTCATACTTCCTGCTCTCCCAAATACGGTGTTTGGCATGACATTTTCCATAGAGATTATAGGAGCTTGGTCACCAAATTTTTTAAATGCCTGAAAAGCAATGTTGCCGATAGTCTGTTTTGTCTTCTCAAGAGCAAATTCTTCTGAAGAGATATATTTTTTAGGATTAACTTTTCTTAAATCATTTATAAATTGTCCTTCTGCATCACTTTTTATTTTAACAATTTGGGCAAATTTTCCTGGCTCATGTTCAATTAACTCATCATAATTTGGAGCTCCAATTGGTTTTAGTGCTGCAGTATATTTCTTAGCTGCTTCTTGAAGTATTTTTTTCTCTTGCTCATTTCCTAGAGTAAATGCTTGGGTGAACATATTTCTTAATTGTAATTCAGTATCTTCTGCCTGATTTTTCATTGTCTTCAGTTCCATTAATGCATCTTTAAATTTTTCATTTTGTTCTTGAGTTAATTCATGCCCTATTTCTTTTGCATGATTAAGCCCTATAACGACGTTGCTTGAATTAGATAGTCTCTGTTCAACAATTGTCTTGTTATATTCTAGAGAAGATAATGGGTGAGACCATTCTCTTCTGTTAAATTCATCAACACGTACTTCAGGAGGCAATTCATAAACCCCTGAACCTTTTTCAGTTTCTTGAACTCTTTTATCAACTACTGGTTCGCCATTCTTTGTTCTTACTAATCCTGTTTCTTTATCAAATTCATAAATCGGGGCAGGCAATGCAGTTGTTTCTCTTTTTATTGGATGAAGTTGCCCTGATTCCCTATCTACAATATAAAGAACTTCTTTTTTCTCTTCTGCACCGGGGATTGGATCATAAGAAGGAATTCCTCTTGCGCCTGTTGCATGGAAAGTCACAGGAATATTTCCTTTTATGTCTAATTGATGAGCTCTTTTGACTGCATTGAACATCTCTCTTTCTGAATTTTGTCTATTTGTCTCTGTCCAGATTCCGCCTTCTGTAAATCCTGCTGGGTCAATCAATGGACCGTGAAGTGTCGGCTCAGCACCTGATAGTTTCATCAGTTGTTTGATTTCTGTGAATTGTTGTGCTGGAATTGTATCAAAAATTTCTGGTTGCAATGGCTGTAATTCGACAACTTTAGTACCTTCTTTAAGTCTTGCTGAAACTTCAGAAACTTGGTTTGCTGTCTGAAAACTTGTTGGTGAGCCTATTCTGCCAAAATTCAGTCTGTAGCCAGTGAATAATTCCCCATAGTTCTCACTTGGGGTTGAAACATATGTTCCTGCATAAAAAGATTCTACATTTGGGAGTTCATATACCATTTTTCCTCTCTTTTGATATGATTTATAATTTAATAGAGTTTAAATTCTTTTAGCCTTTTCTTCTTCTATACTTATTTGAGTCATCCTTGTGTTCTTTGATAATCTCATATTTTGCTATGCCTGTATCAGTGAATTCTTCTCTTTCAATTGTTTGATCTTTTATTGTCTTTGCCCTAGGGCCTTGATGTTCATCTAATAAAACTACTCTTCTTGTAGATTCTTGAAAATCTCGATTATCTGTCCATTCATCTCTTTTTTCATAATGCGCCCCGCCATGTCCATAGTCTTGCTGCACTGCCCTTTGGGTGGAATACTTTTCCTCTGTTTTCTCTTCTTTTTTTTCAGAAGTAGGAAGTTTTTCCAGAAAATTCTCCATATTTTTTACAGGTGCTTCTTCTTTTTTCCTTTCCTTTATCAAGGGACTTGAATCGCGAGTAGATTCAAATGCTGTAGGGGGAGAAAATTCTTCTGTATTTTTTTCTTCTGGTTTTTTTGTTTCTTCCTTAGTTTTTTCCCTCTCTTTTTTTTCTGGCTCTTGTTTTACTTTAGCCTCAAGTTGTTTTTTCTTAATCTTTATCTTGCTTACATCAAGAACTGGTTTTGGGGACTTTATCTTTTCGTATTTTATACTTGATTCTTTAAGATCAATATCAGAAATCTCCAATTTTATCGGGACTTTCTTGACTCCGCCTGAAAAACTTCTGTTTTTCAGCTTTCTGGAAACTTTTCTGTAATTTTTTTTAGATATCTTCTTCAATTTGAGAGTCATGAGTAATGATGATAAAAGATTTTAATTATTTTATGTCTTTTTTAAAAAAGATGTTTTGACTTCTTCTGTTTCAAATTCAGGAGTATCAAGAGAGGCCATACCTCTTGATTTTTTGAAAACATCATATATTGCAAAACAATTGGATGCAGCATCTTGTTCAACAAATTTTCTGAAAAAAGATTCTTTAAAATCATCTTTCTTGAGGTTTTTCAATTCTAGGGGTTTATTCACCTCTTTTTTTTCTTTTTTTTCAACGGTTTTTTCCTCAATAAAATGCTCTAGATCTTCTTGAATCTGGTTTAGAGAGCCCTCGGTAGTGTCTTGGACCAGGTTTAATGCAGTTGCGAGATCATCTTTGTCCATTTCTTGATTGAGATATTTTAGTTCATCGCTGTTTAAAGCATAAGCTTTGAACGAAACCTCCGCTCTCCCACCAAATAGGTAGTGCCCTTGCGGACTTCTGTAAGGGATTCCTCTGAATTTGAATTCTATCAAAAGACAGGAATAATACTTTTTCTTAGATGTTATTTTTTTGAAACTTTCGGGGATTTTCTTTTCAATAGCAGCTTTAGCTGAATCTATTGGTTTTTTTGCTAAAAGTTTTAATTCTAGAATCATTGAATTAAATGCTGTAACTAATTCTGGATCCACTATTCTATCTGTTTTTTCACGAGTTTTACCAGCACGCATCCTTAATTCCTCTGCTGCTTTTAAATATGGTTTTGCCCATCTGGTATACAGTTTTAATGCAGACACTTCACTCCTGAGATAATTTTTCTCTATTTCAAATCTTTTTTTCAATTCTTGATAAGAACGTTTGTGCCATTCCTGAAATTCTGCAAGTCTTGGTTTTAGGACTCGTTTTACTGTGTCATTCAAATCTAATTTGTCTACCTCGGCCATTGAATTGACCATAAAGAAAGCATCTCTTAATGTAGTAAATCCAAGTTGATAAGTCATCTGATGTATAGCTCCTTGGCCTTTTTGCGGCATATCAACTTTATCCAGCCAAATATTCTTCAATGACAACAAAGCTGCATCTGCTATTTTCTTGTCTTTATGCTCCGCTTTCTCATATTGGGCTAGTCTAATCTCAAAATCTTTCAAGTCATAGATAAGATTTATTATTGTCCTTATCAGAGTATTTATTGTACCCATTATCTTCATGCCTTCTTCTTGCATTTTTGTTGCTTTTTGCCCTATCTCTGAGAAAAAGCCCCCGCCAACAGAAGCTGAAAAATTATCTTCTATTTTTTCCACATCTGTAGTGATTTTTTCATTCAAGAAATCCAGAATCCAGAAGTAAATAGGCTCAAGCTGTTCAGAAGTACTGTCATAGACTATTTTATGTTCCCAGACAGGATTTACATATCGGGGATTAATCTCACCTATTTGTTTTGCTACATCCATGAGTTATATAAAAGAATTGGCTTTTTATTGTTTTCTATTTTAATGATTCTGAAGTTGGCATGTTTAATCAGTAAGATTTAAATTCCTTAACTTATTATGAAATTATGGCAGTATTCAAAAAAAAGAGAGCTAGAGAGATGGTTTGGGGTCCAGAAGAACCTTGGGTTGAACCAAAAAAAGAGATAATCGCAGGACCTGCTGCTGATCTAAGTTCAAGCACAGGCAGTTCGGGTTTAGATGAATCTGGAATGGGATTTTTTGGAACCATGGCTTCTGCTAATTCAAGTTCTTCAGAATCTGAACCAAAAAAATCTTCCTATGGCTGGGAACCAAGTGAAAACTCTTCTAGTTCATCTTCAAATTCTTATTCTAGTTCAGAAGGTTCAGAGGCAACTGAAAAGATATTTAGATTACAGAGAAAAATAGATAATCTAGTAGAAAGAATAGAATTATTAGAAAGAAAAATGCAAAGAGGAGAATAAGTATTGGGCTTAAGAGTTACATAATTGTTAATGGTGAATATAATCAGGTTCGCAACGTTGTGCATGCGTTTGATGCACCGAACCTACTAATCCAAATGGAGTATAAACTTATGAACTAAATAAATAACAAAATAAACATGAATAAACAAAAATTCTTGTACGGAAATCCCCTTAGCAGAAAGATTTATTTTTTCTTTTTATTGGCTATAGCTATTTTTGTCATGGATCATTTTTTCAAGATGATGGCTCTCCAAGGAAAATGTTTTATTTTCTGTCTCAATGCTGTTTTTAATAAAGGGGCGGCCTTTTCTTTATTACAAGGATTTTCTTGGGCCAGACTCTTGTTTATCATTGTAGCGATTATTGTTATAATTTTAGTCACTTTTGCTTATTTCAGATTTGTTAAAAACTCTGTTTTATTAAGATGGGCTTTGTCTTTGATTTTTGCTGGTACTGTAAGCAACATGTTAGACAGGATAATCTGGGGTTATGTTGTAGATTATATTCCTTTTTTTGGTTTTAGTGGCTTGACTTTCAATGTTGCAGATGTTGCAAACACTGCGGGAGTTATTTTACTGATTGTTTTTTTGGTTAGGAAAAAAGACAAATAGCAAGAAGTTTTAAATATGCTTTTCTCGTCTTAAATTTATTATTTATGGACTAAGTGTTAATATCAATTTGTTTCATAACTGGAAAAATTTTCAAAAACAATTAAAACTATAAACATAAAGATGCTACGCAAATAATAACCGGAATAATATGGAAACACAAGAAAAACAAAAGTTGCAGGAATTAATTGACTTCCTAGAGGGTTTTCGTGGAAGGCATACTGAACTTGTGACTGTTTATGCTCCTTCTGGCTCAAATATCAACCAACTTGCGAACCAACTCTCTTCAGAGCAGAGCACTGCGATGAACATAAAGAGCAAAACAACAAGAACAAATGTTATAGATGCTTTAGAAAGAATCCTAAGACATTTAAAATTACATCCGGGAATCCCTAAGAATGGATTCGCTATATTTTGTGGCAATGTTTCAAAAAAAGAAGGACAGCCAGATATCCAAATTTGGGCAATTGAACCACCACAAGAATTAAGGACCAAGTTCTACAGATGTGACCAGACTTTTGTTCTTGAACCATTAAAAGAAATGTTAAAAGTTTCAGGGGTCTATGGATTACTTGTTGTTGATAGAAGAGAAGCAACTATTGGTTTATTAGAGGGAAAAAACATCACTAAACTAAAACATTTTACATCTAATGTTCCGGGGAAATACAAAACTGGGGGACAAAGTGCTGCAAGATTTGACAGATTAACAGATGAGATGGCAAAGGAATTCTACAGAAGAATTGCTGAATCTTTCAAAGAAATTTTCTTAGAAATGCCGAGGTTAAAGGGGATTTTCATTGGCGGGCCTGGACCAACAAAAGAAGAATTTATTTCAGAAGGACAGATCCCAAATGATTTGAAAAAAAAGATTCTTGGAGTCAAAGATGTCACTTACACTGATGAGCAAGGATTGACTTTTTTAGTTGATGCCAGTGCAGAAGATATTGCTTCAGAAGAGATTACAAAAGAAAAAGTAATCTTAAAAGAATTTTTTGAAACATTGGGGAAGAATCCCAGTAAAGTAGCGTATGAGCTTAGTGAAGTAAAGAAAGCTTTGGAACATGGCGCTGTCCAAAAACTAATAATCTCAACTAAGATTCCAAAAGAAATTGCAAAAGAACTTGAGACCAAAGCATTCAGTATAGCGGCAGAAGTCTATTATGTTTCTGAAGAAACAAACGAGGGAGTCCAATTCGCGAATATATCTGGCTTAGGCGCTTTGTTGAGGTTTGTTATAAACTAAAAATAGATTATTCTATATTAACTATAAAGTAGTATTGAACAAAAGATTTTTAAAGATGCATTTTATTCTTTAATTTATGTCAAGATTAGGGGATATAATCTCAACCACCGGAATCATAGTTGGAACGGGATTAGCAACTTATGGCGGAATTGAATTGGGCGAGAAACTAGGGAATTACTTGCCCCAGAGGTACATGCTCCCACAAATTGCACAAGGATTTACTGCTTTTTTTACTGGGACTGTTGGCAATCAAATCCTTAGAAGTATCACAAGAAAAAGAAGTATATCTGAATCTGAAGCATATTCTATTGCAGCATTAAACGCTTTTGCAAATGCAACTAATGAGTCTAGGAACTTAACTCCTAAAACATCACTTGAACAAATTAGCAATAATCTTGTTGAAGTTATAGTAAATACTGATAATAGAAAAATATCTGGTTCTGGTTTGATGATTACCACTGATGGATACGTCATCACAGCACATCATGTTATCAAGGAAATGATTGAGAATCATGGAACAGCAAAAGTACGAACAAGGAGGGGGGTAGTTTACCCAGTACCTGGGGAAAGCATTTGGTATAATAAAAACACGGATATTGCAGTTATTAAAGCTAGAAGACCTTGTGCGCATTCTGAACCAATAAAGGTGAAAGTTGATCGAGATAGCAAATTGAAAACAGGAGAAGAAGTTAGAGTTTTTGGATTTCTTAATGGACAAGAGTATAATACATTGGGAGTAGTCACTAACCCAAGCTATGAATGGACACAGGAGGGAGGAAATGTAGTTTATGATCTATTCCAAACTGATGTCCGTACTAAAGAAGGTCAAAGTGGCGGAATCGTTGCAAATGGCAATGGAGAATTAATAGGTATTGTTGTCTATTCATTAAAACATAGTGGGGAGGAAATTGGCGTACTTGGTGGAGCAAAAATTTCAAATGCTTTAGCCTACATCAATCAAATTGCAGCAAAAAAATCAGCTAAGATGTTTGTTTAATTCTTTGAAATGTATAGAATATGCCAATAATTATTATAAACCATGGAGAATTAGAATTAGTAAGATGTGCATTTATTGGCTAACAGGAATTCCACGAGACCGGTATGATTTAACTGATAAAATAGGAAAACTAGGAAAAAAAGGTGACGTCCTCCCCACACTAAAGTGTGGGGCTTCCAAAGAAAATCTATTTTTTAT
>CAZRGF010000022.1:0-13044 GCA_964599615.1 Candidatus Woesearchaeota archaeon | reverse complement strand
CTTTTTAGTTATTAATTTTTTATAAGCTAAATCAATAGTAACTCCTCTTTCTCTTTCTTCCTTGAATCTGTCCATGACGAAAGCGAATTCAAAACCTTTCTTTCCTAATTTTTCAGCTATATCTTTCATCTTAGTTAGCTCTTGCTCTGAGAAAACACCAGCTTCGTATAGTAATCTACCGACAGCTGTACTCTTTCCATGGTCTACATGACCAATGAAAACTATATTCATATTAGGTTTTTCGCCTGCCATAAAATAGTTTTGTTAAAATAGATTTATAAATGTTTCGTTCACTGGCTCGCTGAGGGACATTTATAATCTTTTTTGCTCGAAAAACAAAGTGCAGATGCTAACTGATTTTGTCTGTAAGTGTTAATCTCAACATTTAGAGAGATTGTTTCAAAAATCTATTTTCTGTGTGTTAGCGAAAAACAAAGTACAGATGCTAAATAAGATTCAGTCTGTATGTGTTATAATGAATATAGTTATTAGTTATCCTGGGATTTATGTTTTTATGCCTTAAAAACAAAGTGCAGATGCTAACTGATTTTGTCTGTAAGTGTTAATCTCAACATTTAGAGAGATTGTTTCAAAAATCTATTTTCTGTGTGTTAGCGAAAAACAAAGTACAGATGCTAAATAAGATTCAGTCTGTATGTGTTATAATGAATATAGTTATTAGTTATCCTGGGATTTATGTTTTTATGCCTTAAAAACGAAGTGCAGATGCTAACTGATTTTGTCTGTAAGTGTTAACAGTTTATATCCTGTCGAGGCAATTGTTTTCTAACATTCAAACCGAATTTTCTTCTCCTTCTTTCCGTTAGAAAGCAAAACTACTCGAGAATTCTCTTTCTCATCAATCTTTTTGTAATTTGGAAGATATTTTAAAATTTTTTTTGCAAAATCTTTGACTTCTTTATGCTCGGGCATATTCTCTTTTTTTAACCTATTTTGCGAGAATCCTATATGCATGTAAGCTTTTATCTCTATAAAATCAGGTTCGCTAATTTTAATGAGTTTAGCATAATTCTCTGGCTCTAGCATATTCAAGCCTTTGATTAAAGTCAACCTTAAGACAGTTCGAGTTTCTCCGCTTTTCTTTTTCAGTAATTTTAAGGTCTTAAGATATCTTTTCCAGCAGTCCCTATGGCAAGAATTTGAGATTTTCCTAAAGAGAGTTTCATTCGGAGCAATCATTGAAATGTAGAGTTGAGTAGGGTTGATTTTTTTAATCATCTCGGGATTTTCTCCGTTCGAAACAATAAAACTCGTGGTCTTTTTCTCATCAAGCAGTTTAATTAATTCTGGGAGTTTCTTGTATAATGTTGGCTCGCCAGAAAGAGAAATTGCAAAATGTTTTGGATTTTGGGCTTCTTTAAGTTTATTTTTATCAGATTCTTTTGACCCCCCAAAACCCGCAAGTAACTTTCTTTGAGCTTTTATACAATCTTGAATAATTTCTTTTGGAGAATCGATTTTCGTCATCTTTATTCCAAGATTATGCTCGATAGGACGCCAGCAAAAAACACACTTGTGCTCACAGTTCATTACAGAAACAGCAATCTGGCAACATCTATGGGAATTTATTCCATAAAATTTTTGTTTATAACAAAAATCTTTTCCCCTTATGCTTTGTTTAGTATAATTACATATCTGCACAGCAGAATGTTTGTTCTTCCCAACTAAAGCATAATGCTGTTTCTCTAACATGTCTTGAATTTTCTTCGGGATTGGCATTATTATACAGGAAAAGAGAATTTAAAAAAGTAATTAAAAACAATCTGCAAACTTACTAATCTCAATTTCTTTTTAATTCTTACAATTATTTCTTAGCTTTTGAAAGAAGACCAGTGTTATGTGCTTTTTTATAAAACTGTTTTGCTCTTTGGTAAGAATCTCTATCTCCAGCTTGTTCAAAAAGTTGTGCTATCTGACTTGACATTGTTGTTGCATAAGCTTTTGGTACGAACTTGGTTAATCTTGCTGCATAACGAGCATCAGTCCAAGGTTCTGGTTTTTCACCAGGGTGATAAATAACATGTTCCATCATAGCTCTGGCATAATTTTGTTTTTCTTTTCTACTTAATTTGCTTTCTTCTAAAAGACTTAAATCAGGAAGATCAACTCTTTGTGACGGGCTTATTGCTCTGCTAATTTTTTCTCCAACTGAGTTAAAATAAGATCTCCAAGCATCTTTTGCTTTCTCTTTGTTACCCGATAACTTGTAAGCTCTCGCAGCAATAATAAATAGATTGGGGTTTGCAGGTATATGTTCTTCACCACTTAATACATTATTTGCTGCATGCATTGATGCGCTTTGTGCTAATCTATAATAAAAATGTTTTTTAACTTCTTTTGGAACTTTTCTTCCCAATATATCCGTATCAGATTTTACCGGGGTTGTATCTATAAAACTCATCTTAGCCTCGCCCCCAAATCCCTGTATAAGGGTCTCTCTATATGCATTAAATTGTTCTAGAGTTTCTAAATCATCAATCCCCCGTTTAGCTGACATTATCCTTTCTTTTTTTGATTCTTTTTTAACCATATCTTCTAATGTCATTTTCTGTTTATATACTTTTTGTAATTATCTCTAGTTTTAATTAAAACAAAAAACCCTAGAAAATACTTCGCATTTTCTAGGCACCAAAAATCTTCTGATTTTTTAGTGTAAAAAAAAATTAAAAAAAATAAAAATTAATTCCCAAGATATTGTTCTGCTAATCCCAATATTGAGTCATATTCTGCTTGTCTGGTTTGTTTTCTAAATTGATCTAAGTCTTTGAATCTTTCTCCAGGTGACAAAAAACCCTGTTGATTAAATCTTTCAATTCGATATGGTTTTCTTTCTTTACCTTCAACCCAGTATCTTGTTTTATTTCCACTTGTATGGGCAATATCCACAAATTCCATTATTCCGCCATGACTTCCTGTACTTACCATAGTACTATCATCCAATTTAGCGCTTCCTCTTGGAAGATTTGGACTTGTGCCGCATCCGATAGTGTAGACTAATGCTGTTCCAGCCATCGCTAAGTAAACATATCTTCTTGCATTATAATATAATGTTTCTACAGTTTCTTTTAAACTCATTTTGTTTTTCCTCCATAAAATTTAATTTTGAAATTTTAATTATTTTTTAATAATTTAAATTCATTACCTTATTCTCAATTTATCTTTTTCTAATTCCCATTTGACTTTTTCTTCTTCTAGAGATAATCCGAATGTTAAGCTGTTTTTGTCTCCTTGCGCAAATCCTTGTCTTTGGTCATACTTTCCAGCATAATCTTTTAGTTCTTTTATCCTATGCAAGTTATCTTGAGCAGTTTGTCTTTCATCTTCAGCAATGCCATACGGAATTGCGATAGCACCTAGAGCAACTGCACCAACTGCTGTCACTACACCATATGGATAATGCATTCCTTCTGTAGAAGCTATTGCAGAAAGAAAAAGATCTAAAACCATGCCTACAAAACCCCCTCCTGCCAGCCCTAAAATCGGAGCAAAAATCTTTCCAAAGTGGCAGCGTTTACTATATTTCCCTGTTTCTCTTTCATAGATTGCTTGCCCATATTCAGAAATTACATTCGTTGCACAAGTCTCTTCATCAGAAGAAATCACATTTTCAGGACCCAATACTGAAATTTCTTCTAGGTTTTCTGTTGTCATTTGTTTCCTCCCACATGGTCTGCTATATACTGAACTTTAATTTCAAGAGCTTGATTTGATTCCAATGAACTGAATGTTGATGTAAATGCAGATAAATTTGTTTTTTCTTCTATTTCACTAACCCTATATCCTTTCATGCCTTCTACAAGTTCGAGTGATTGTCGTCTTATTTCATGAGCATATCCATTTAATGCATATACACTATTATCATAATCTTTTGCAAATTCTTCAGGATTTTTCTTTCGGAGTTTTTGACTAATTTTTTCTGTTATAAGACAGGCTGGAAGCCCTATTAAGCAACATCCTGCGATTAGACCAACGGTAGCACAACCAATTACTTCTGAAAAACTAAAAGGATCTACAAATCTTGCTTTTGTGTGTTTAATGTATGTGACAAGAGGTAAACCTATTGCAGCAGAGGCACTAACAACAGACATAGTAATCAGACTAATCCTATTTTCAATTTTGCTGATTCCTTTATTATATCCTTTTCTTTTATCACAGTGATCAACAGGCTTGGCAATCTCATCAAATCGTTCACATAACTGTATATAATTCGCAACTTTGTTTTTATCTAAAATTCCCTTTTCAGCTAGTTGTTCAACATAAAATCTTTCAGGAGACACTTTGCCCAAGTTTATGCTTTTTTGTTTTATTTCTTTGTTTGTCATTTTAACTTTGTTTTATTCGACTACTATTTAGTTACAAGTGAATGAGCTCTTACAAGATTAAGTCCTAAAAAGGTTTTAGCTGGAATCTTTCTTATTCCTTGATTTTCTCCTTGATTTCTTTCCTGATTTAATTCAAATTCTCTAATTTTATACAACTCTCTTCTAACAAAATCTCTTTTAAATTCCCCTAAAACTATTACATAATTTCCTGGAACAAAGTATGACCCCTCTTTTTCATCACGATCATAATCTAGAAAATCTGCCATTATCTCCACATTATTTAGACCATATTTTGTTTTTTCTTGGTCAACAAAAGATTTAATATTTTGAAGGCTTTGCGCATTTTCTTCCTGTTCGAAATACCATCTGGCAATTGTTTGAGAGGTATCTGCTTTTATATCGCTTGCAACATTAAATGAGCCAAGCAACAAGGCATATGATAAGGCCGCCCGGATAGTTCTCAAACCGATACTTCTAACTGTTTCGCGAATTCTTGGTTTTGTTTTTGAATATTTTTTATCAATTTTATTTCCTGCAAGGTCTTGGTTTCCATCAAGAACTTGCATTGAGCTTTTATATTCTGAAACTAATGTCTTTAGATTATCTAGTTTAGCCGCAGATTCATTGACAGAAACTTCTAATCTCTCAGCATCCTGCTCTTGACTTATCCTTTCTTGGTATAAAGTTAAATCAGTAGTCTTAGTTAAATCTTCAAGAGCTGCACATCCTTTTGTTTTTAGAGATTGCCTCATATGTCTTGACATCTCTTCTATTCCCATTGAAGTATGATTAAAATCATCTACATTATTCTCAAAATAATTAACTAAAGATTTTTGTCTTCTTCGATTTATCAATTTTTGAACAGCATCTAATGCTGAAGCTGTTAAAATTCCCAAATAAAGCCCGCCCAACATTGTATTTCCTTCACTATGGGGAGCTAATGATGCGAGAATGCATTCAGCAGTACAAAAAACAACAGCCCCAGAAAGACCATCTAGCATGTATCTCCCATAATTGTTCATCAACTTTTTCTGTTGAGAATCCATACTGCCTAAAAAACCATTCGCTTTTTGAACTAGAGTATTATATTCTGTACATTCTTCTTGAGAAAAAAGCCCATCCTCAATTGTTTCTTTTGGAATTGGAACATATTTCTTTCTTTTCATTACTTCTTCTACGTTTTTCCATTTATCTTTAATTTTCATTTTAATCTTGCCCCCACTTGTTTCCAACATAAACCCTTAATGTATCATCATCTAATCTTGTAGTATCTTGTCCCCCGTCAATTGAAAAAACAGAAAATTCTAAATCAAGATCATCAAAAGCAACTAGACTAACTGGTTTCCCACCACTAAACATATTGTTATTATTTAATTCTCCAATAAAGTAAAAATGTTCTTTTGCACCTTTTTTACTTCTGCCATAAAATTCAACAATAGCCACATTAGCATAGGTAGCATCAGAATAATGGTTTGCTTTAACAAATTTAAATTGATAAGTATTACCCTTAATTTTTCTTTCAATTGTTTGCCCAGGAGTCATTTTAAGATAACCTGGTTCACCAAGATGTTCATTAAAAAAATCTGTAACAGTTTTTTCAAACTGTTGATATTCTATTACTTCTTTAGTTGAATCAGAGGGAGTTGTTGTTTCAGAATCTGGATTTGAAGGTGTTACTTCAACTGGCACATCTGCTGGTTGTAAATTATTTTCCAAAGCATTTTTTTGTGGAGCTTTACAAGCTGAATAAAGTAAAGTTCCAGCTAAAACTACTGGCAAAGCTATTCTTCCAAGTTTTTGTTTTAATGTTGTCATTTTAATCATGCTCCCATTCATTTCCATTTAATGCTTCGAGGACTTCAATTCCACCCTTGTGTTTGAAAATAAGATATCTTGAATCTTGTCCATATTGTTCATCCAATTGTTTGTATATCTGTTTGATTTCAGGAGAATCATCTGAATTTGAAAAATTAAGTCTGTAGACTATTCGACAAAGTACTGATTGTTGGTCTTTTCCTACTCTATATTCGTATTTTATCACATCATCAAGTGAATCAACAGATTTTCTTGCTGAAGCTACACTGGAAATAATTTTCCATCCAAATGGCGAAATTGCTGAAAAATCAATTGCACGGCATGCCAGTTTTTTATCATCCACATAACCGCCACAATATTCACCAAAATCATCTCTTGCTGTAAGAGTGTCTCCTCTTTCAAGGTCTTGAACAATTGTTGCTTTTGTTTGTTTTAATTCCCGAAGTAATTTTCTTCCATATGACTCTACATATACAACTTCTCCAAGACATGCAGCTGCAACAATCCCTAGTAATGAACAAATGCCTATGAGCTTCTTTCGTTCATTCATCATAAACTTGCCTCCAATCTTTCTCTTTGTCCTTGTCTTTTTAAATTTAGAATAATTTCTTGTTCAATTACAGGAAGTCTTGCTACTAAACCATTTTCTCTAGAAAGTTTGTTATCTTCATCAAAACCAGGAGCAACTTCTTTAGCAAAATAATTTATTGTTTCTTGATTTTTTTCTTTCATTTTTTCAAAATCTTTTTTTCTTCCAATTGTGTTCCCTACTAGAAATCCGACTCCTGCAAGAGCTATTGTTGTTATCAAAGTTCCCCAATTAAAATTATTTGGTGTTTGGAGATATTCGCTTGTTTCCCAGAATATTTTTCCATAATGAATCATGTCAGGAACACACCTTTCAAGACCGAAACCCGATACAGCACCAATTATAGTCCCACAGGTCGCACTAACTGCCCTAAAAAAATAATTTTGTCTACTATATTTACCTGTTTCTCTTTCTTCTATTAAATTAGCATATGTTTCTTCGATTTTTGCTCTGTCTTTTGGTTCATAAACTTGATTTTGAGTTGTCATTTTCTTTTTCTCCTTGTTTTTATTTTTTCTTAATTATTATTTAACTACTATTTAATTACAATTATTAAGAAATAACCATATATAGACTTAATGTAATTATAGTAATTACTGTAATTATTTTAGTAAAGTTTATAAATAACCTGTTTTTTAGTTTTATATGAAACGAAGAATCAATTTAGTAGGCCAGAATACATTGACAGTATCTTTGCCGTCGGAATTTGTCAAGAGACAAGGCTTGAAAAAAGGCCAGGAAATAGAGATAGAAGAACAGGGCAATGACCTCCTAATCAGTACTGAGAAGAAGATAGAGGTTGAAAAGAAAGTTTTGAATTTAAAGGGGCTATCGGGGATTGAAAGACAGTTCTTAGATGCAGTTTATAAAAAAGGCTACGATGAAATAGAAATCCAACTTGAAAACACGAAACAAATTGAAGATATTAAGGAAGCATTAAAAAATGAATTATCCACTTTTGAGATAATTAATAGAGATAAGGACAATTGTTTAATAAAAAGCATTTCTGAATTAGATGAAAAAGAATTTGATAATATCTTAAAAAGAACTTTTATTCTCCTAGAAGAGATGTTTAATGAGATTGAAATTGCTATTGAAGAAAAAAATGACAAAAAAGTAAGAGAATGTACTGAGCTTGAAGAAATAAATGATAAATTAACTCATTTATTGAGGAGGTCTTTAAATAAAAAAGGGTATAAAGATCATAAAAATGTTTTAATATTATACTCCATCATACAGAATCTTGAAAAAATTGCTGATTATTTAAGGGATTTTTGCAATGAATTTAAAAAAAACTATTCTATTCTGCTCCTTTTTATAAAACTAAAAGAAATGTTTGTTTTATACCATGAATTATTTTACAATTTTGATTCTTCTTTGATAAAAAAAATAAAAGAAAGAAAACATAGTATAAGGAACATGGAAAAAAAATTTCAAAGAGAAAATTTCTGGCTTGTTTATGCGCTAACAGGTTGCTCTGATAGAATATCTGAACTAGTTGGATTAGCTGTTTCATTAAGAGTCTAAACTTCATCCCTTCTTTGTGTTAGGTAACCAACGCATTCTTGGTTTAGTTCTAAAGAAATCAGGCTATCTCTTCTTTTTTTAATAGGGTTGTAGATAGCACCATACAAGTTATTAATTAAATCTTTATTAAAACCCATTTGAGAATAGCCAAATTCTAATGAGTTTCTAATTTCTTCTAAGTAATAGTCTACTGCTTGGCCCGTGTCTGCAATTTGGTCATAGGTCACTAATTTGTCTTTTTCTTTCTCTAATCCAAATGCTTTTTCAAGACGGCTTAATTTATGCGCCATAAGTTTTGTTGCTCTGAATATTCTTGAAACATAATATGCTTGTATGTAATCCATTGACCTCTCATGGCTTGCTGTTTTTTGAAGCAATGTTTGTTTTAAGGCTTCATTTTGTCCAGTATCTTCGTCAGCATAAAGTGGGCTGGGAAATTTATTTAAAAAAGCGCCACCTTTAGAAGCCATATACTGATCAATAAAACAAGAATTAAGATCGCAAGTAGAGGTATGTAAAAAATGATTGAAATCAATCATGCCAGTGATATTTCCATCTTCATCAACATAAATATGTTCTGGGTTGATAGGAAATCCCCATTGCCCCCATCTCTTTTTTGCATCTTGCTGAATCTTTTCTAGTGGTTTGTATAAATCTAAGAAATTAACATCTTCTATTCCAAGAGCTTCCATCATTTTTAGACCATAATAATTCTCATCAACAGGAACACCAAATCTAGAAAGTCTTTTTGTTTCTGTTTCTTCAAGCATTTGTTTTTCTTTATCTGTTAAATTTGCATCTATAACAACATTAATCTCAGATGCTTTTATTAATGCATTTTCAACAACTTTTTGTAAATCTTGCAATGTTAATGGTTCTCTCTTTTTTCCATTACAATTTATAACTAATTTTCCACCTTCTCTGCTAACTTCATTCCCATCTCGTTCTCTTATAAATGCTGTTCTAATATAGTCTACTAGGTTTCTGCCTTTTACACCTTCAATAACTAATGTGTCTCCTTCTTGCTTTAAATTTGGGACAGCGTATCCCTTTTCTCTTAAAATTCCATAAATCCTAGCTTCCATAGCAGCAACTTCTGGACTTTCTGTCTTTATGTACTGAATCTCTGGTTCATCACTTACTAACATGAGACTGTTTGGTCTCTTAGAAGATTGAATATAATCTGAGAAAATCGGACTTTCAGAAGTGTGCACTGAACTTTTTGCATGGAGATGATTGGTTTGACCTGTTAATTCATCTGGCTTTATACCTTCACTTTTTAAAAAATATGCTCCAGTTGGCTTTACACTTAATAGTCTTGCAATATCTGTGGCTTTTGCTCTAGCTTGATTTATCATGTTAGATTTCTCCCTATTTGTTGAATATATAAGGCATTTTTAGCTTATAAAGCTTTCTATTTGTCACTAGTATAAAGGGGTAACAAAAGGCCCAAGATTCAAAAAACCCTTTAAATCCTATTTTCTTGATAAGAACAGATTAAAAATGGCATTTGAAATTGGCAAAAGATACAACGAAACTCTTGAAACCGCAAGAGAGATGTATAGACAAGGTCATTATGAAATAGAAGGCACATTAATGGGAAGTTCTGATAGTCGAGATAGACTTGCTTGTCATTCTTGCAGACAAGAGATTGAAGGCCCGCATGTAAAGATAGAGATTATAGATTTTCCAAATTCTTTTCTTCAATCAACATTAGACTGCAGTCTGCCTATAACAAGACTTAGATTTCATGAGGACTGTTTGAATTCTTAAAAACTTGGCTTCGTCATCTATAAGTTTAATATCATCTTCTTTTTTATGATCACACATACAGCTTAACCTCGCCAGACATAAGTGTAAATTATCATTGGTTTACGCTTCGCTTTTGTCTTTGAGATATAAACAAACTAATTATTAACTTACAGCATAACCTGCATTTGGCGATGTCAAACGTTCTATCTTGACTTCGCCAGAGATAAGTGTAAGTTATTTTGGTTTGACTATCTAATCATTGTTTTTTTGAGAGTTCTTGAAAAATCGGGCAAAATCCGGCATTCTACTACCACCTACCTCGCATTTGGCAAAGTCAAGGGACTAGTTGACTTCGCCAGAAATAAGGGTAAATTATTCTTATTGGGTTTTTATGTTTTGTTTTCGAAGAAATTTCTGAAAATTTAGAACTGACTGTGCATAATCTATTGTAACATAACTCGCATTTGGCAAAGTTACATTAGAAGACAAATTGATACACAATTCCTGCTAGAAATATCAATCCTAGCAATAAGATTAAAGGCCAACTTAATGGGATAGAGTATTCTGGTTTCCTGTCGCATTTTTTCTTTGCTTTATAGACCATCAACAGGACAAGCATACCTGCTAAACCTCCGGAAATGCTTCCGATTAAACCCAGGATTTTGATAAAATCAACTAATTTGAAAACTAAGATAATCAAAGAAAGCACAAAAACCGGGAAAATAGTGTAAAAAAAGGCTTTATCATGTTTTATCTTGAAATCAAAAATAAACAATTCTTTCAATGCGATTCCTATTGCAGAAAAAGCAGTGAACATTGTAAAAATAGCTAATAAAGAAGGTAGTTTTCCTAACGCAATTGTAGCAATTTCCGGAGTTTCAGCTCCAGCAAAACCATAAACCGCCATAATAAACAAAATATAAAGAACCATGGGAATTAAGCTTCCAATTAAAATAGCTTTTTTCAGCTTTTTTTCTTCATTAACTAGTTCTTCTCTAACTTCTGGCAAAGCTGAAAGCGCTAAAAAAGCAAATAAAATAACTCCATAAGACATAAACCATTTTATGGGGTTAGATGAGATAAAAGAAAAATTATTCCAATCAACTTTTGGCAAGAAAAAGAAAAATATAATTATAATCATCAAAGAAATAGCAATCAAACCAAAAGTTTCTCCTTTTTCTAATGTTTTTAAGCCAGAATAAATAAGAATAGACATAATCCCTAAAAAAGCCAGGCCAAAAAGGATTATATAAGAAGTTGAACCAGTAAACACAAAGCTTAGGACTTCTCCTTCTCCAAGAACATAGGCTGTTAAAGCACCATAAAGGAAAGCCAAGCTAGAGACTAACATGGCGATTTTGCCTTTTTTTCCAAGATATTTCTCAGCATATCCTGGCAATTGGTGTTTTCCCTTGGTCCTTAGAATTACCTCCCCCAGATAAAGATTGACAAATAAAATCAAAATTCCAAGGACAATCAGATTAATCATCCCAATTAGAAAACCAGACTGGGCAAAAACATAAGGAAGTCCCAAAATTCCTGCCCCAATAATAGTCCCGGTTAGAGTTGCTATTGCAGCAAACAGATTACTAAACCTCTTTTTCATAGTCTGTTTAGGAAAATTCTGCTTTTAAGGTTTTCTGAGAAAAATTTAGATTTCTTTGAGTTCAAATGAATAGTCTTTTTTAGGGATATTGATAAACTTATAAGTTAAATATTTTGGGCACAGGCAAGTTGCACAAGTAGAACATTTTTCTATCTGATAGTATAATGTTATTTTGTCTTCATCGATTTCATAATCCCCATTTTTTACAGTTTCTGCACAATTTGTTCTAATCAACGCAGTGATTTCAAGTTTGTTTTTGCTTATCCACTCAATCCCTTTGATACCAAGTTCAGATTGGTTAATCTCCCCTATGCTCAAACCACATACTGAAGAATTGAATTCAAAAGCTATTTTCTTTTCTTGACACCCATTAATAAAAATTGTTGCTGCAATCAACAGAACCAAGACTAAGATTAAACTCTTTTTCATGAGATTATCAGGGAGATTTATTTTAAAAACCTATGGGGTGACTTGTTAGGGGGCGAAGCCCCATACGACATGGGGTTGCCGTGATTCGAACACGGATTTCGAAGCTTTTCGTTTAAGGATTTTCTTTCCCGAGGCTTTCTTTTTTTAAAAGAAAGGCTCTCCCGAACCTCGAGTACTAACCAAGTTATACTACAGCCCCAATAGATTTGTTTTAGAATTTTCACTATAAATAGATTTCTTGGTTAGTTTTTTTGGATTTAAAGAGTTTTAGGAGTCTTTACGCCCGCAGAGGCTGTGTCGCAATTAATCAGAATTTAAGATTTATTTGTTACTAATAAGAGACAACAAACCGAAAGATTTATAAACCTTAGTTTGTTAGTATAATTAGAGGTTTAAAAAATGAAATTTATAGATGGTATAATTAATGCAATAGAGCGGGGTGTACAAGAAATTTTTCCAAGATACGAAACCAATGTACATCTTCAAAGAAGAAAAGAACAAGCAATCGAAAGATTAGAGAAATCAGAAGTAGAACTTGCTCGTAGTCTTTTTAGACTTGGCGAAGCTCGAGCTAGACTAGCTATTGTACAAGCCCAGTATGGGGGAGACAAATCTGGTACTTTGAACCGTATTGACGAAAATAGACTAAAACAAGAAGCGATAGAGGAATATTCTCGTAGCAGACTTGAAGACCATATTCCGTTTATTTTGCAAGGAATAGAGCATGCTGCATTGACTGCTGCAACAAAAGTTAATTATAATGAAGCCATGTATAAATACGCTTTATAAATAACCTCTTTTTTAATTCTTTTAGCTATATCTGTATAGAATTCCCGTTACTTTGGTCTTTTTTAATTAAAAAGAAATATTAAATTTTCATTTACTTATTTTTGTATTTTTTCGACGATAAACAGAAAAGTTTATATACTTTATCGTCTATAAAATATTAATTAAACTAGGTGATTCTAAAATGGTTTACATAA
>CAZRGF010000021.1:0-16774 GCA_964599615.1 Candidatus Woesearchaeota archaeon | reverse complement strand
TTCAGACGAGCAAATCAAGAAATGGCTTGAACCAGAAGGATTTGTTATTTTTGCTAAAGAAGTCTTAGGGATAGACCTACAGCAGTATCAAATAGGTTTTATTAAGTCTATATTAAACTCTAAACGAGTGTGTTGGGTTGCTGGCAGAGGGACTGGCAAATCATTTACAATTGCTATAGCTTGTCTGTATCTTGCGATAACAAGAAGTAATCAAAAAATCTTAATCATAAGCCCAGCACAAAGGCAATCTGACTTGCTTTATAATCAAATTCTGGAGCATATTGGAAAAAACAATGAATTATTTAATTCAGTTAAAAATTCAAACCGAGAGTTGTGTGAATTTAGCAATAATTCAAAGATTTATCCTTTGCCCTCAACAACATTTATCAGGGGATTCCAGAATGTAAGTTATATCTTTCTTGATGAAAGTGCATATTTTGAAAATCCAGATGAAGCAATCTCAGCAATTATGCCTATGCTTTCAATTAAGAATGAAAAAGGCGAGTATGGTAACTTAGTTGTTGTTGGTTCTCCAGCAGGAAAAACCGGAATACTTTGGAATTGTTTTAATGACCCGTTGTTTGTCAAGATACAAATTCCTTCAAATGAAAATAATTATGTTTCTAAAGAATGGATTGAAGAACAAAAACTCAGCTTGCCACCAGCAATATTTGAATGTGAAATTCTTGCTCAGTTTTCAGAGAGCATAGACAACTTTTTTTCTTATGAACTTATAAAAAAATGTTCTAAAGAATACGATTACGTTGATTTTCCAGAGCCGGATAAAGATTATTATCTTGGTATTGATATTGGTAGAGTTAGAGATAGTTCAGTAATTACAATACTTTCAAGAGATAAAGATAAAATTCTGAAAGTTGAAAAGAGAATTGAACTAAATAATCTTGAGTTCAGGTCACAAATTGAGCACATCAAAAGATGGAATGCCATATTTCGCCCTAAAAAGATTTGTATTGAGAAAGCGGGCTTAAGCTTACAGATGGTTGAAGAATTAAAGAAAACATTACCAATTCTGGAGTTTGAGCCAACATTAAAAAATAAGGAAGAGGGATTTTCATTTCTTTTGAAAACAATGCAAGAAGGGAAAGTTATAATTTCGAGTAAAGACCAAACATTACAGTATCAATTGAGAACATTCAAATATGAAATTACAGAAGCTGGTAAAATGAAATTGCATCACGAAAGTGAGACGTCAAGAGATGATGCTGTTGATAGTTTGATGTTTGCAGTCTGGGCAACCAAGGCAAGTGGATTTTCTTTTATGATTATAAGAAGCTAAATCTTTTTTATTATATGAATTCATTATATGTATCGCATTTTGTTGAAAGATATTGTTTGGTGTTCTTATCAAATGTTACTTCAACACTTTTTTTCTTGATTATATTCCCTTGCGCATCGGTGAATTGAGCTACAATAGAACTCATTAAGTCTCCGCAATAAACCCAATTAGCATTCTGCCCTTCTTCAGAGCCAACTGAGCAGTAGATAACTTGCTTTCCATTTAATCCCATAGAAGCAGACGGATAAGTTACTTCTCCATTTGTCAAGCTATAATTTACAGTATCCGCTTCCCAAGATTGAACAGCAGAGTTGTAGCTAACTTTCATACTCGACAAGTCTGGGCACGCATAGGTTTCTGTCTTTGGAGTATCTTGATTTCCCGTTTGATTACCAGATGTGTTAGTTGTTTCACCGCAACCAGCAACAAACAAGCTTACAACAATCAATAAACAAATAGCCATTAAAGTTAAATGTTGTTTTTTCATAAAAATTCAACAATTCTTATTTATTTAAATGTTACGCTAACGTTACCCTGATATTAAAATAATTCATACGCTCTTTTTCTATGAACTTAAAAGAGGTCAAGAAAGAGATATTCCTTAAGAAAGGAAGGTTAAGAAAAGAGGTCTTATCAAGATTAAAGGAACCTAAAACCGCTACAGAATTGGCGAAGGAAATGAACAAACATAGAAGTTCAATAAGTCGTATTCTTTTAGAACTTGAAAAGAAAGGATTGGTGAGATGTGTTAATCCAGAGGATGATAGGTTTAGGCATTATGTGAGAAAGAATTAAAAGGATTTAATTAAATGGGTTCGTTTCTGGAAAAACATGTTTCAAATAAATTTTTATAGGTATTTATGTTGGGTATATTGAAATGTCTAATCCAAATGAGCACCTAACAAGAAAAAATATGATTGACCCTGTTTTAGAAAGGGTTGGATGGAAAATTGGTGGAAGTTATGTGAAAGAAGAAGTTAACTCTATCAAATCTAAGTTTAATGATAAGGAGTTTAGATTTGTTACTGAAGGTATTGAAAAGGGTATAGACCGTTTTATTGATTATCTGCTTTTAGCTGAAGATAGAAGTCCTTTAGCAATTATAGAGGCAAAAAGAACATCGGTAGCTATAGAGAAGGGAGAAATTCAGGCGAGACTTTATAGGGATGATGTTGAGAAACAAATTAAAATAAAAATTCCAATATTCTTAACCAATGGGGAGAAGTGGTTTTACGTGGATGACTTAGATAGGAGAAGGCAAGTAAGATTACCTTTCTCACAAAAAGATTTACACCGAATTGTCAGTTTGATGCAGAAAAGAACAGACCCCACAAAAGTTAAAATCAATCCCCTAATTATTGATAGAAAAAGAGGAATTGAAGCAGTTAAAACAGTTCTTGAACATTTAGAAAAAGGTCACAGGGAGGCGCTTATCAATATGGCTACTGGAACAGGAAAAACGAGAGTAGCTATGGCTTTGATTGAAGCGCTTAGAAAATCAAATTATGTTCAAAAAGTATTATTTGTGGTAGATAGAATTTCTTTAGGAAATCAGGCGAAAGAAAAAGGTTTTAAAAAATATTTTCAAGACCCGGTTTGTGAATTAAATATTGAAGGTTATTCTGATAGTGCAAGGTTATATGTCTCAACAGTTCAAACACTAATGAGCGATATTAAACCACGAGGAAGATTTTATGAAAAGTTTGGGGTTGGTGCATTTGATTTAATTGTTTTTGATGAAGCCCATAGGTCTTATTATGACCGAAATAATGATATTTTCAAATATTTTGATGCAATAAAAATAGGTCTTACTGCGACGCCATTAACTAAAGAAATAAAAGAATTTGATACCTATCAATTGTTTAATTGTGATGAGGGAAAGCCTACCTATAAGTATGACTATGACTCTGCTGTGAGAGAAAAAGTTTTAGTTCCCTATGTGGCGGAGATTATAGAAACCAATGTTTTATCTTTAGGAATTGAAGGAAAAAAACTAAGTCGAGAATTAAAACAAAAGTTAATAGAGCAGGAAGAAGAACCAGAAAAGTTTCAAACGCCGGGCTCTAAGTTTGAAAGGCTTTTTACTGACGAAAAAACAAATGAGTTGATAATAAGAGAGTTTGTAGATAGATGTTATAAAACAGATGATAACAGACCCTGTAAAAGTATATTTTTCTGTGCAAGCGTTAAACACGCAGAGGCGTTAGAACGATTATTCCAGAAATTATACCCTAATTTATCAAAAGATGTCAAAGTAATAACTTCAGATAGGTATCTTTATATGGAAGAAGTAAAAAAATTCGGGAAGTTAGACAGTCCAAGAATTGCTTTGTCAGTAGGGGTTTTAGATACGGGTATTGATGTTCCAGAGATTATGAATTTAGTTTTTGTTAAACCAGTTATTTCTAAAATTAGATTTTGGCAGATGCTTGGTAGGGGAACACGAAATTTAGAAGCGTGCAAGGGCAAAGATGGTCATTCGGAGTGGTTACCCGCAACAAAAGATGGTATTCATTTTAAGGATAATTTTCTTATATTAGATTTTAAATTTGGAGAGTGGTCAAATGTTTTAATACATAAATTAAATGCTTCAAAACAAAAGTCTCCCGGAATTGATGCCAAAACAAGAATTTTCTTAGAACAAGTTAATTTATTAGATAAAGGCTTAGATAATAAAGAGAAAAAGATAATTGAAAAACAGATAAGAGATACAATTAAAGAAATTGATATTGAATCTCCTTTAGTTCTTGAAAAAAGGGACGTAATAAAGAAAGTTGTATCTTCTAAATTTGATTTAATAGAACATATCCGAGAATTAAAAGAGGATATAGCTCCTCTTTTGATTTATACTCCTTCAGAAAATTCAAAGGTGTATGCTTTTATTTCACAATGTGTAAAATTATTTGATTACATAAAAAAGAATGATAAAGTTAAAATTGCAAAAGTTGAAGAATATGTGAAAGAAAAAGCAGAAGCAATTTGGGATAAAAACTTAGATGCAATAAAGCGAAAGCGGGAAGATTTAATTAGAATACAGCAAGAACCATTTTGGGACGGAATTACTTTTGAAGATGTTGATTTCTTAGCAAGGGGCATTGCTCCATTGATGATATTCTATGAGCCTGAAAGAAAGAATTTGTTAAAGATAGATGCTCCAGATAGAGTTATGAAAGTTGAAAAAGAAGCTATGGAACTTAAAGAAGATAAAGAGTTTGAAGATTTCAAGGAACATAATGCCATAATCAAGAAAATTAAAGCTGGAGAAGGAGTAACCTCTCAAGAACTTTTAGAAATTGAAAAAAAATTGAAGGAATTAAATCCCGCACTCACAATAGAGAATATACAGCAATCTAAAGACTTTATTCTATTCTTAAGAGATTTATTAGAACTTCGGGGATTACCAGACCCACAAGAAATGATTAAGTGGGAGTTTGATAAATATGTAGCAAGTAAAAATGAGCATTATAATTCCGAACAACTTAAATTCTTAAGATTATTAGAACAGGTATTTGTAAGGACAAAACATATCGAGCTAAAGAGTTTTGCAGAGCATCCATTAGCTGAAGGGAGACCCTTAGACTTATTTACAAAAGAACAACTTGAAGTAATTGTTCAAAAGTGCAATAAATTGAAGTGGAAATAGGGTAAAAAGGTGTATACACCTTTTAGCAAAGATTTATAAACTTCGGGGTTCTAATTTTTTCATGGTAATTAAAAACAATCCATTAAGTGGTGAGGAAAGAAAAATAGTTTCGACAAGATTATACAAAACAGAATTCTTATATCTTAAAAAAGCTTGTGAACAAGAAGGTAAATCAATAAACAATAAGCTTCGTGAATTGATTAGAAAAGAACTTAATATGGGGAGAAAAGATGATATTTGAATGGATAAAAAGCAACTGGACTATAATTGTCCCAATAACGCTTTCAGTAATAGCAATTTTGTTCACAGCATTTAAGGATTTTATACTTCCCTGGTTTTTCAAGCCCAAATTAAAAATTACTTATTCACAAGAAGCCCCTTATAAAAAAGGACCAAAAGTAAAAAACTCTGGAAATTTTTTTGAGGTTTATGAAAGATTTAAGGTAGAAAACCTGGGAAAAGAAATAGCAAAGAACGTAAGATGTCAGGTGTATGATATAAAAGATTCAAATAACAAACCATTTGATTTTCAAGGTTATCATCTCAAGTGGGCAAGTAGACCAGAGTCTGCTCAAGAATTTAGTAAAGTTGAAAGACTAAATATTGCAGTTGGAGAAAGTGAATTTGCCGAATTAGTTTATATGCGAACAGATAATACGACTAATATTTATTTTAGTAAATATCCAAATATTCCTTCCGGAATGGATGAAAGTTTACCTATTGGAGATTATGCAATTAGAGTGATAGTGAGCGGTGATAATTTCAAACCTTATTTAGCCAGTTTTAAGATAAATAAAAGATTAGAGTTTACAGGTATTAAGATGAGCCTTGAGGGAGTTACAAGAAAATGAATAAGATTGAATGGAAAGGGGTTGAACTCAAAGATATTTGCGAAGTTAAAAAGGGTAATTCAATAACGAGAGACAAAGTCACTAAGGGAAATGTCCCAGTTATAGCCGGGGGTCAACAACCGGCATATTATCACAATATTGCAAATAGAACTGGAGAAACCATTACCGTAAGTGGTTCTGGAGCTTATGCAGGCTTTGTAGCCTACTTTAATATTCCCATTTTTGCATCAGATTGCTCAACAATACAAACAACGAATAAGGAAGTTTCTGCTACTTTTATTTATTCTTTTTTAAAATTAAAACAGAAGGAAATATACAAACTACAAAAAGGTATTGCCCAGCCACATATTTATCCTAAAGATTTAGCAATTATTAAAATTCCCCTACCATTCTCCAACGGAAAACCAGACTTAAAAGAACAAGAAAGAATAGTTTCAATCTTAGAAAAAGTAGAGAAAGTTAAAGTGAAAGGAGATAATGCTGGAAAATTACTTGATGAATATTTGAAAAGCGTTTTTAATGAGATGTTTGAAAGCAAGGATTTTAAGGGGTCAAAATTAAAAGAATTGTGCTCGTTAATAACTAAGGGAACTACGCCAACAACTTACGGTCACGCTTTTATGGACAAAGGAATAAACTTCTTGAAAATAGAGAACATAGATAAAAACGGCACTATACTAATGAACTCTTTAAAATATATTTCAAATGAAGCCAATAAATTGTTGAAGAGGTCTCAGTTAATTGAAGGGGACATAATCTTTTCTATAGCTGGAGCATTAGGAAGAGTTGCAGTGATAAAAAAAGAGCATCTTCCAGCCAATATAAATCAAGCTATTGCCATTATACGATTAAAATCAGATAAAGAAATTGATAAAAAATATCTGGAGTATTATCTTAAATCTGAGAGAGTAATCAAACAAGTCACAGATAATAAAAGGGGAGTGGCTCAACTAAACTTAAATTTGGAACAAGTAGGCAATTTAGAGATTATTCTTCCACCACTTCCTCTCCAACAAAAATTCGCAAAGATTGTTGAGCACGTTGAAAGATTAGAAGAAAATGTTAAGAAAACTAAACAAGACTCCGAAGAATTATTTAATTCATTGATGACCAAAGCATTTAGGGGGGAATTATAAAATGATAGACTTATCTGGTATAAACTGGAACATTTGGACACCCATACTAATAACTTTATTGGGGTTTATCTCTTATTTTTTTGGGAAAATTATTTCTGAAACATTACCCGGAATTGAAGAAAAATCTCAAAATTACATTTTTGGTTTTATGTTTACCTTAATCTACTTAATTCTCCCCTTAGCAATAATTTACAATTTTAAAGCATATTTATTATTTAAATTAAACTTAATAGCGGGAATCATTTTTTTTGTACTTTTATGTTTTGTAATAAAGTTCTTTGATATTAAGAAGCAAGTACATATCATAACAAAAGGACAGGCTTATGAAGATTTTGAAAAAGAAGCATTAAAGAGAACAAAAAGTATTCTTTTTGGGTTAAATCTTAAAAAAGATGACAATTTTCTTTTAAAAATTTTTAAACCCGTATTCTCTAAGCTCCCTTCAAAATTCTCCCTTTTTATATTGACTTTTATTGAAGTATTTTTAGTGGTAAATTTAGTATACTCTTCTAATATTGTTTTGGGAATTTTTTTCTTTATCTTACTGATGAGTAATATGGGAGATATTGCAATTCTATCTGTTGCAAAAGGAATAAGGTATGATGAAGTTTTATTGGAAGATAAAGATGGAAACAAATACCCGGGCAGAATTATTAAATATGGAAAAGAGTTTATAATTATGAGAGATAAAAGAAAGGTGCACACTTTTGTTAGAGAAAATGTAAAAAGTATAATGACCTTAGAAAAGTTACCTTTTCAAGAACAAACAGAGAACAACGTAGAACCTAAAAAGGAGAAAAACTAAATAATAAAATGTTACACGCAGAATTAAAATCAAAGATAAGAAGATTGTGGGATAAGTTTTGGAGTGGTGGAATTAGCAATCCACTTCAAGCGATAGAACAAATCTCTTATCTTATTTTTATGAAGAAACTTGAAGATAAAAGTGTGCTTGAACAACAGAATGCTTCGCTAAAAGACGTTAAATTTAAATCTATCTTTGACGGGCACGAGGACTGCAAGTGGTCTGTTTGGAGTGAGTATTCTTCTGATAAAATATTATCTCACGTGCGAGATGTAGTATTTCCATTTATGAGAGAATTAGGAGATGAAAACTCGATGTATTCTAAATATATGAAAGATGCAAGTTTCTCTCTGCCTACAGCATCTCTATTGATTGAAGCAGTAAACATAATCAACGATTTGCATATTAAAGAACAAAATCAAGATACGCAAGGAGATATTTATGAATATTTATTGGGGGAATTAGCAACAGCAGGAAAGAATGGACAGTTTAGAACTCCGAGGCATATAATCAAAATGATGTTGGGTCTTGCAAAACCAGAACTTGGCGATAAAATTTTAGACCCGGCTTGCGGAACAGCGGGTTTTTTGGTTAATGCTTATGAATATATTCTAAGAGAAAATCAAAAAAATGGAGTAAGCACTCTAACTCCACAAAAAAAGAAAATACTTGATGAAGAAACTCTCTATGGTTATGATATAGACCGAACTATGGTTAGAATTGCAGTAATGAATTTAATGATGCACGGAATAACTAACCCCAAAATTAGGGGGGAAGATACATTATCCAAAAGATATAACGAAAATGGAATCTATGACTTAATTATGGCTAATCCTCCATTTAAGGGTTCTATAAATGAAAGTGAGAAATCAGATAATTTAACAATCAGCACAAGTAAAACAGAATTATTGTTCTTAGAGCTAATGTATAACTCTCTTTCGGTTGGAGGAAGATGTGTGGTTATTGTTCCAGATGGTGTTTTATTTGGCAATTCTAATGCTCACCAGTCAATAAGAAAGCTGTTGCTGGAGAAATGTAGATTGGACGCTATAATTTCTATGCCTTCGGGAATATTCAAGCCATATGCTGGAGTTTCAACAGCAGTTTTATACTTCACAAAAGGAGAGCCAACTGAAAAGGTTTGGTTTTATGATATGGAAGCAGATGGTTATAGTTTAGATGACAAAAGAACACCCCAAGCTGATAAAGATGATATTCCAGATATTTTAGAACGATTTGAAAAACGTTTCAAGGAAGATAACAAGGATAGGGCTAAAAAAGACTTTTTTGTTCCAATTGCGGAGATAAAAGCAAATGATTTTGATTTGTCTATTAACAAATACAGAAAAGAAGTAGAAATAGCAATCAATCATAGGGATAGCAAGGTTATAATCAAAGAAGCTCTAAAAGAAGTTAAAGAATTAGCAGACGGTTTGGAGGAACTAAATAAATTAGTTTGAGAGAAGCATAAACAGGAGAGAATAAAAAATAATGACTTTTAAGTTAAGGTGAGATGATGTTAAGGATTAAAGAGTATGAGATTGGGAATTTTATTGACACTATCGGAGATGCGACCTTAAAAGAGACAATTATTATAATCATTGATATAAAAAAATCTGCAAGAGATAAAGATGTCTTTGACCAATTGAAAAAAATTCCCAAATTTAAAGAACTATCTTTAGAAGAGATAAAAAGAACCATCTCTGGGTTACTTCAAGAAACTATTGAGCCATATATTGAAGATAAAATTCTACAAAGAAACAAGTATGGATATTTAGAAGCAAAAGGCGATAGTGCAACCTATCATCTTGTTGACCTGAAGAATAGATATAAAGAAGCAAAGATGAAAAAGGATTTTCAAGATAAGAAAAAAAAGGTTTTTGATGATTTAAAAAGTTTATATTTTTATATTTCCAAACATAATATACAACATACAAAGAAGGGACGAGAAAAGTTATCTCAGTTAAAGAATATTTATCGTATGGCAAAAGATTTTTATGATTGCAAACGATTGAGTGATGCAAAAAGAGAATTAAATAAAGTAAGGAAAGTTCGATTTCCGCAATATTATTAAAATGAAATACCTGACAAAAAAGAAAGGAGAAGCAAATATCCTTGTAATACTGATTATAATCGTTGTCTTGGGGTTTATAGTTTATTACGTAGCTGACTCCTTAGCTGAAAAAAGATGTTCAGATACTAATTGGAAATACCAACAACTCCAATATGATTATAATAAATTAAATCAGAGTTATTTTTCTTTGAACCAAAGTTATTTTGAATTAAGCCAAAATTATACTAACCTTAATCAAAACTACACTCAATTAAAAAATGAATGTGGACAAGCTCTAAAGAATTATGAAGCGTGTATTGGGAGAGAGAATTTTTTCACATGGGTAAATCGTTTTTCTTCTCTATTGGGGCTTGCGAAATTACTGGGAATTTGAGGGTAAAATATATAAACTTCATCGACTATACTCTTTTAGATTATAAATCAAAATCAGTTATTCCAGCTAACTGTATCACTTCTGATACCGGCGTTCCCGGGGAGTTTCCTATATTTTCTTACTTATAATGCAAAATATTAAAAAAATGAATCTTGATGATTTTAGAGAAAAAATATGGTCTTTTCAAAAGAAATAATTAAAAAGATTAGGTTCTTATGAAAAAGATGAAAATTAAAACAATTAAGAGAAAAAGTAAATATTCAGAATTTTTAGATGATTTAATAAATCTATAAGGTTTAACAAAATTATGGAAGAAGTAAAATTTAATATAAAAACCTCTGAAGGAGAAAATGTCTCTTTTTTCGTGCCTTCCTGTGGAAGTAGTTTTTTTGCTTTCCCACCAGAACCTTATCAGGAAAATCCAGAATTTACTAACTGTTGGGTATTAGGTAGTGGAAGCACAACTAAATCTCAAATTATACTCCGTGCCCAGCCACAGGGTCATAAAAAAGACCCCACACCCCATATAAATGTGGATTATGCATACTGGGATGAGGGTAGGAAGAAAAGGATAAGGGTAAATGATATAAAGACTTTAGAGATGGCTGAATGGGTAGAAGTTACTCAAGAATTTAATGGAAAAGAGTTTAAACAAATAATAAATCTGGAAGAGTTAAATTCAAATTAAAATGGGCTTTCTTAATTTATTCAAAACAAATAAAGACCCTTCTTTTATTTCCGATAAGGAAAAAGAAGAATTTATGAAAAATAATCCTCGCGGTAAAGATTTGATTGAACTTAAAAATTACACTGAAAAGGCAATAAAAAAAGAGTCAAAACTTATTGGTTCAAAAAGAAGCTACCCCCTATGTCCTGTTTGTGGAGAAGAATTTAAGGATAAAGAAAGTTTATTTTCCCATTTAAGAAATAATAAAAGAGAATTTATGACATTACCAAAAAGATTTGATTACTCATTTGACTATGTTAAACCACTTGGTAATGTTGGGGGTTATGCAACAAGCATGACATTTGGGAATGTGCATCTTCAATTTGATGTAAAGGGGCATCTAAGGGAGAGAGGAATATTTATGAATCCAACAATTAACTCAAAACAAGCAAGTTTTTTAGATTATAATTTAGAGAAGATTAAATATTTAATAGATTTAGAATTACTAAAACATCGGATATTTTTAGAATTAGAAGAACAGAAATATAAAGAGTGGAAAGGTGAAACAAAAATCAAAACAACGAGAGAAAATCCCTTATCTCCGAAATTAAGATTTGAAATATTAAAGAGAGATAAATATACATGTCAATACTGTGGTAGAAAATCGCCAGAAGTAGAATTAGAAGTAGACCATATTGAACCCTATTCTAAAACTAAAGACAATTCTCCGGGTAATTTGATAACCTCTTGTAAAGATTGCAATAGGGGAAAAAGGATTAAAGAAGTGATTTAAACAACAAGAAAAACGACAAAAAAAGAAAATGAAAAAAACAAGTTATGTAACCATAGCTGAAAGAAGAATTGTTATGGCAACTATTGTTATAACTGTTTTAGTTTCTCAAATAGCAGGATATTTAGCCAGTAATTTTTTATCAAAACAGTTTATGGGAGAAACAAATGGGGTCTGTTTTTTTGATAGGTTGTTACATATAACTCTTGGTTGTTTATTAGACAAGATATTTGCTGGAGCACTTTATGTTGTTTCACTAATCGTCTTTTCTGCTTTAGTCTTAGCGATTATTTTTAAAATATTTAAACTTAAATTTTAATCAAGCAAACCCATAACTTCTTTAGGATGATTTTTTGCTAATAATTTCCTTACTTCTGGAACTTCTAAAAGTTTAAACAACTTAGCTATTCTAACATTATTTGTTTTCCCCAATTGTTTCAATTTATCCACATCTCTTTCTAATTTTGATTTATCTTCTTCGATGAGCAAAGCATCCTTGTCAATAGAACCATCAAGACCGATAAATTGAGTGTAATAATTTATCATCTTTAAATCAATCCATCCCCCTCTTTGTCGCAACGCATCTAAACTTACTTTTCCAGTTTTAGAGGCTAAAACCCTTAGATGAATTGCTCCAGAATGTCTTAGGTCATATAAGGTAATTTTATTGAACTGCTCCCCCGCCTTTGGATGCGAGAGTTTATTACCCCAAAGTTGGTTGGCAACTTTTTGCATTTTCTTTGTTAACATAAAATGCGATAGAGTAAACAAAAAATCATCTGGTTTTAAATCATTTTTTTGTATATATCCCCATAATGCATCCCCACAATACAATAGATTAAAGGTTCTACCGAATGTTTTAGAAATTTCATCTGGAATATTTACCCAAACAATGCCTTCTTTTTTATAAATATCTTTAACTTGCAAGGACAAAAGTTCAGTTGGACTTCTGATTATGCTGTCAAAAACAAAAAGCAATAAAACCTGCTCACTATCATTAAAATATGGAAGCATTTCGTCTAATTGTTCTTTAGTCAAATAAACAAAACGGGGATTTCTTTTTGGTTTTTCAAGGTCTTCGGTTATATCAAAGAGAGTAATGTCTTTTTTACGATTTATTTTCATCCACCAATGCCAGAAGCTCTTAAAAACATTCTCATAATCCTCTATAGAACGATAAGTCTCTCCTTTCTGTGTTTTAATAACTCCCTTACTCATATCATTAAAAAACAGCGTAATTTGATTTTGCGTAACCTTGGTGATGTCACTTATTCTCCTATCTTGAAGCATCTTGATTATTTGTGAAAGTCTTTGACGAATATTGTTCAAACGGATATAGCTTCGTGCACCTTTTTTAGAAAGTCGAGAAACATTTACCCCCAACTCCATATCAAATACATACTGAATTAACAGGTCAGAATTTTTTTTAGTCAAACTATCAATGCCTAACTCGGAAACTTCACTTTTCCAATTTTCATATCTTTGCTTATGATTGAATATATCTCTTTTCATATAGGAAAAAATGCCTACAAGTATATAAACCTTTGCACGCCGTCTCTACGCCGACGCAGGGAATCGAACCCCGAGATCCTTGCGGAAACCAGCTTGCTTGTAAATAAGTTTTCTCTTCCTTCCTTAAAGGAGGGGTGACTTGTTAGGGGAACGTAGTTCCCATACGAGCTCAAGGCTGGCGCCTTACCATTGGGCCACGTCGGCACGATTTTTTAAGAAATCCAGACTTATAAAATTAATGTGAATGAATAGAATTCAACAACAAAGGCAGAACATAATTCAGGATTATCGTAGCAATTCCAATTAATGGCAACCAGAATTTCTTTGTATTAAATATATTTTCAAGCAAAAAAGGAATAAACACCAGAATAGACAAAATCATCTTTATATCAAAACTCAAGTAAAAACCCCAGTCAATTTTTGCCCAAAACATCCCTAGAATAAACCCGATTAAATAAAGTAGATTAGCAATAAAAAGCATCAAAAAATTATTTTTTCCTGAAAAAGATCTGAGGGTTATGAAAAAATAGAGAACATAAGCTAAAATCAACAAGATAATGTGTATAACTCCTAATAAAATCATGGTGTATATGGCGACCAAGCCCCATAATCCCCCTCTCCAACTTTAAGTGTATTGCATGAGCATAATCCTAAATACCTAGCTACTGCGCTGTCGCTTTTCAATAGCGTGTTTTTTATTATTATAAACACCTTGGGCTTTAACACAAGGCAATTCATTTTTTCCTCCGAAATATCATCAATAAGAATAAAAGTAAATTGATTCCCAAGAAAATCCAGAACACAGTAGTAGAGATTAAACCAAGAACACTGAACTTACTCGCTAAACCCACATCAGTTCCCAGAATTAAACTATGCACAACAACGAAAACATAAGCTACATAAGAAGAAATATGCAAAAATTTCCAATTTTTATATTTCAAAAAACCAATTGTCTTTGGCGAGACAGAAGAAAAAGTGACTAAGGTCATCAAATAAAGGCCTAGAACCCCAAATGAGATGAACAAAGGTAATTTCCAGGAAAAATTAAACCAAAAAACTTGTTTAAAACCTAATTCCCAATAAAATTTGTCCCACAAATTATCTATTGCATGCAAGAAAGCAAAAGTTAATGCAAAATAAGAGATATCACAATGAAACTTAGTTAAAAAATTGATATTGAATTTCCTAAGAAGTGCAATTAAAACAGACAAAGCCAGGAGGATATAAGCAATAATTCCTGTAATCCTGACTAGATACCAAGGGACCTTAGAATATTCTGTCCTATCTACATGAAAATTAACTTGGGTATTATTTCCCGAATTATTGACTGTTTTAGTTATATTGTTTTGGGAATTATCCACAACTGAATTGTTTAAATTGGAAATATTTTGTCTGTTTTTTGTATTAAAATCATTCAAAAGAAAATTGTCAATATAATTTGCCTGGTAATTATTATGGACGGTATTGTCTTCAAGAACCAGTTCAGTTACAATTGACAAAGAGGAATTTTCTTTCAGTGGTTTTATTGTAATCATCGCTGAGCCAGAATTCAAGGAAACAATTCTTGAGCTTATTTCAAAGCCATCGGGAATAATTTCTAATTGAATATTTTTAACACTTCTAGAAACCTGACTTCCTTGAATATTAAAATCAATTGCAAGAGGATAAGATTTGTTCAATTCAAGTTCTTTATCATAGACAAAATTATAATCATAACTGATAAAATGCGCTCTTGAACATAAGTTGCCTGTTTCTTGGGTATTTTGATTGGGGAGCCCCAGAACACAAGAAAATGAAACAATAAAAACAAAGATAATAAAAAAGAATAACCAACTTTTTTTCATTTTTTCAATTATTAAACAGATTAACAAGATTGCTTGATTTTCTGTATTTCTCCAACAGGGCAAGTATAAACTTTTCAGAAACTTCTACAACTTCACAGTCTTTTGCCTCAAGAACAATGCAGTGTTCATTTTCTTGATATACCCTAGTTTCATTTGAGTAAGGCCTTAATAATATAACAAAAGAGTCTGTGCTTGAACAGTTTTTTATTGGCAAAGTTTCATTGGTTACATTAGTATCATTTATCATCTCATTTGTTGTATCAATAGAATAATTCTCAGTCACTGCTGCATCTACTGTTGCCCCAAGATTTCCAAGATACTGCCCGATTTCAAAAGCAGCTATAAGTATATCCCCTGTGCAGTTAGTAGATTCTGGTGTGAAAGAAAAATAAATGTCTTTTGAAAAATGCGAAAAATTTATAGGGATGTTTTCTAAGGTTCTAGGGTCTTTCCTCAATTTTAGATTATAACCTACCACCCTATTCTCCTTTACAATATCAAAAGTTGTCTCATAAATAAAAGCAGTTCCAAAAGTTGTTCTCTCAAAATTAAAGTCATGATACTTAAACTTGTTGTATTTTTCAGGATCAGGAATAGCAACCAATACAATTATCAGAAAGATTAAAACAAGAATAATCCCTAAAATCGCCAAAACTCTCCCCCATCTTATATTTTTAGCTGTTTTATCTTCTTTTTTTGGTTCAGAATTATTTGTTATTACTGGATTAATTATTGGATTCGCAGGATGGGCTGCTAAATCTACTGAATTGTTTCCCATATTGTCTTTAACTTCTTTTTTTTCATCCATATTTCTGTTTTATAAGCTTAAAATTTTTGGTTTATTAATAATTTTTTAAGGTTCTTTATAGTCTATATATTAATTAGTCCTTAATTTATTTAATGATATTTAGCCTATTATCTTAAAAAGTTTGAATATGAAATTATCACTTGCTTTGATTATTCCAGAACCTTCGCCTTTTATTGTCAAACAACCATCTTTGAACTTATAACCGGGATTTGTTGAATTGTCTAAGTTCTTGGAATCTATTATAATAATGACATTATTAAAATCTGCATCTTCACAGCTTTTTAAAGGCAAATTCGTCTCTAAACAAAAACTAGAGTTTTCTTCTTCTTTAAAACAAGCATATTGCATTCTTGAAAAAATAGTCCCTAAATTTCTTCCTATATCAATAGATGCCTGAACATCTTGTTGGCTCCTTATTACAACATAAGCAGTCTTATCTTGAAAATAAAATAAATCTACTACACTTGAATCGACATCAAGAACTTCTTTGGGAACATAGCTTGTTGTTAAGACCTTGTTACTAAATGATTTTAAGGTAGTCTCCCAACCAGAATCCCCTTTAACAAAAGTATAATTCCCATATTTCTCTCCTTCTGTTGGAACAGTATTATTCTCAACAATCACATAGCCAATAGTAGAAAAAACCATCAAGAAAACAATTATTGCCCCGATTACAGTATTTCTTATCCTTTGTTTTCTGGCTCTGGTCTCATGTGTCTCAATCTTTTTCAACATCTAAAAGACAAGAAAAATCAATTTAAAAACTTAACTTTGCTAAATGCGAGTTATGTTGCAATAGATTATGCCTCTAGTCCCCTAAACTTTTTTTAAGAATTCTTCGAAAACAAAACATGAAAACCCAATAAGAATAATTTACACATATCTCTGGCAAAGTCAAGTTAGAATGTTTGGCTTTGCTAAATGCGAGTTATGTTGCAATAGATTATGCACCTTAACTTCGCCAATGCAGGTTA
>CAZRGF010000020.1:0-23489 GCA_964599615.1 Candidatus Woesearchaeota archaeon | reverse complement strand
TAGTCTAGTGGCCAAGGATAGAGCCTTCTCAAGGCTTTGACCCGGGTTCGAATCCCGGCAGGAGCATTTTAATCTTATCAAATAGAATTACACCCGATGATTCATATTTTCTTTTTAAACATTATTGTCTAAAAGAGAACATATTTTTTTCTGAGAAAGATTTAAAAACAAAATTTTCTCTATTCAAGATGGCAAAAAAGAATGGGCTACTAGACGGATACACGCCAAAAGGAAATGAGGTTTATATGGAAGTTAAACCCAACTTCCATCTCGAAGAGAGTTGTCTTGCAAAATTTGGGATAAAACCGGTAGGTGGGAAGTATGACCTACAACCAAGAGACATCTTGGAAGTCCCAACAGGTTTAATCCAACAAATAAGGGGGAGTATTCCAGAAGATCTTAATGCAAGATTTATTGCGTGTAAAAAGTGCTTGGATTATATAAGACGTACTTAGAATAACTCCTAATTTTTTAGAAAAAAAAAGAGGATTAATAATGTAACTTACAAGTAGCTACAACAGAAAGATTTATAAACCAAGTTTTATTTAAGTGTTTAGAAATAAAATGAAAATAAGAGAAATTCAAAGTGGTAGTAAAGATAGAAGAACAACTATTTATGAATGTGAAGACAGAGGTCAAACCTTCTATGTTGGACATTCTGTTGTTATACAACTTGAAAAGAGTTTGAATCTTGCAAATATACTGGGAACAGACCAAACATCAACTGAACGTGCTTTCACAATTATTGAGAATGTAATGACTACTACACCTGAACATGTTAACAAAGGCATATTTGACAAAGTTTATAGTTATTCAGATTCCAATGCAGGTGAATTAAAAATATGGGCTGCACCAGTAACAGCACAATATGGACCTAACCTCCGAGCAGGTTGCCCATTTATCGGAGATGTTCAGATTATAAGGGCACATTGATTAATGTTCATATTCTTTATCAATTTCTTTAAGAAATCTAAAAATTTATAAGTTGATACTCTCTTCATCTTAGATGATAAATTATCAAAAAATTGGTTTAAAATCTGGCTTAGAAATACATCAACAGCTAGATACTCACAAGTTGTTCTGTCCTTGCCCTTCTATCTTAAGACAAGAAACTCCTGACTTAAGAATAAAGAGAAAACTCAAAGCAGTTGCAGGAGAATCTGGCAAAATAGATGAAGCAGCTAGTTTTGAACAGCAAAAAGACAAAGAATTCATCTATGAATTCTACAAAGATTCTAATTGTTTAGTTGAACTAGATGAAGAACCACCGCATCAGCTAAATGAAAATGCTCTAAAAATAGCAATTCAAATTTCTCTTTTATTGAATTGCAAGATTCTACCTATTTCTCAAGTGATGCGAAAAACAGTAATTGATGGCTCTAATACTTCTGGATTTCAAAGGACTTTATTATTAGCTAAAGATGGTTTTATTGACACAAGTGAAGGAAAAGTAGGGATAGATTACATCATGCTAGAAGAAGATGCTGCAAGAGCTTCTCCCTCCCAAAATTCCCAAGAAAAAAGTTCCAACAACAATCTCCAGAACACAGATGAAGAACAAAACAATTACAGAGTTTACAGATTAGACCGTCTAGGAATTCCATTAGTTGAGATAGCAACAAAACCTGATTTGAAAACAGCAGAACAAATTAAAGAAGCTGCCCTTAAGATTGGAGAGATTTTAAGAGCCTGTAAAGTCAAAAGAGGCATAGGGACAATCAGGCAGGATTTGAACATTTCTATTGAAGGAAGCAAAAGAGTTGAGATAAAGGGATTTCAAGACCCAAAAATAATGATTCAGACAGTGGATCTAGAGATTCAAAGACAGCAAAAATGTGTCAAAGAAAAAACATGCAAAAATGAAGTAAGAAAAGTTCTTGAAAATGGTTCAACTGTTTTTTTAAGACCATTGCCAGGTTCATCAAGGATGTACCCTGAAACAGATTTGCCTTTGATAAAGATTTCAAATGAATTAATTAAAGAAGCTAAAAAAGAACTTCCAAGATTAAAAGAAGAAATTTCTTTAGAATTAAAAGAACAGGGCTTGAACCCAGAAATGACTAAATTAATTCTTGCAGAAAAGAGACTAGATGATTTCAAAGCTTTAATCCAACTTGCAGACAAACCAAATTTAGCAGCAAAACTTCTTGTTTTACTTCCAAAAGAAATTTCAAGTCATGAAAAACTAAGTATAGAACAAGTCAACAAAAAACTCACTTTAGATATAATCGAGACAATTTTTCAGGAGATTATCAAAGGAAAAATTCCTGAATCAAGTGCAAAATCAATTATGCTTGACATAATCAAAGGCCAAGATATTAATGAAATTCTAAAACAAACTCAAGCCCAGTCATCTTCATCTTCACTTACAAATTTAGAAAGTTCTATACAAGAAATTATCAAGAGCAAGCCCAATTTAACAATAAATGCTTACATGGGCCTTGTTATGCAGAAACTCAAAGGACAAGTCGATGCTAGCAAAGTTATGGAGATTCTGAAGAAATACGTGAAATGAATTATCTCTATTTTATTTCAATAAATTCCTCTCTCGCACGTCCAACCCCAATGCCACAAATTTTTGTCCCAACACTATTTTCTATAAAACCCACTAGTTGTCTCGCTTCATAAGAGACATGTTCATAATCCCTGATTTTAGATAAATCTTGTCTGATATGGGGGAAATATTCTATTACAGGTTTGACTCTTCTCAGTTCTTCTTCACTCGAAGGAATATAATCAATACTTCTTCCATCAAGTTTGTATCCTGTAACTATGGGGATTCCAGGCAAGGAAGTTTGTGAAAACATTGTTAGACAATCAAACTTGTTGATGTATAATTCACCAACCCCATTAAGTTTACAGTCTCGTTCCAGCATAACTAAATCAAACATGCCCAACCTTCGAGGTCTTCCTGTTGTTGAACCATATTCATCTCCTAACATCCTTAATACAATCCCAAGTTCAAATAAATCCCCTGATTTTAATAATTTTTGAACATCATACATCATTTTTTCAACTTCTTTTGAATATTTTTTTCCTCTTTCCTCTGCGCAATACTTTTCTGATTTTTCTCCCCCAAACTCCGAAACAAATGGCCCATTTCCCACTCTAGACATTATTGCTTTTGCAATTCCTATTGTTTTTGTGTGATACTTAACAGAAAGGTCTCCCCCAGTATAAGCTGCAGCAGCAAGTGTTCTGCTTGAAGTTACATATGGGACAGACCCGGTTATACGATCTAAATTAACTGCATTAGCTCCTTCAAAAAATACATTCTTGCCTTCATTAATAAATTTATCCAGAAATAAAGCATCACCGCATAGATATCTTTCAAGTTTCCTAGCCTCTTGATCAAATTCATTAACTTCTTTTGAAATATCTGTTCTAATTTCAAATCTTTCAACAACTTCCTCTAGATTTTTTCTGACATCTATAACAAATCTTGTTGGGTTTGATAGATAATCTCCCAGTCTTATGTTTTTTCTCAATCCATTGATATCTCTAAAGCATTGGTCAGCATAAGCTGGCCCAATACCATTGCTTGTTGTTCCAACTTCTTTTCCAGTGGATTTATCGAATAATATATGGCTTGGCTGGACTAAAGAACATTTTGAAGATATATGCAGTCTATTTTTGATTTTCAGCCCATGGCTCTCAATATCTTGTATTTCTGAATTTACTTTAACAGGGTCTACTAAAGTCCCGCTGCCTATATACATAATAGTATTAGGATAGTGAACCCCACATGGGATTGAATGTGTAACAATATGAACCCCTCCTACTTGAACATGATGCCCGGCATTAGCCCCACCATTAAACTTAGAAACAACATCAATTTTCTCTTTTTCAATAACAGGGTCAAAAACCTTTATTTTTCCTTCATCACCATACTGCAATCCAATTCCAACAATTGATTTGCCTATTTTTTTTGACATTTTAATCTCACACAAGACTTCTAATATTCTTTTAGTTTTTAAAGATTATCAAACTTGATTGGTATAATTGAATGATAAAAAATACAATGAAAAGCGTTAGCGCAGGTATAGTAAATATTTGTTAGAATTATACTCCATATTTAACTTAACTTCGCCAAATGCGAGTTATGTTGCAATAGATTATGCACAGCCAGTTCTAAATTTTCAGAAACTTCTTCGAAAACAAAAATCGAGAACCAAATTAAAATAATTTACACTTATAGCTGGCAAAGTCAATATATAAAATTAAGGATGTATCCTAAAAAATTTCCCGACATCATAAAAAAATATATAAACTAGATTTATCTTAAAAATCATGGCAGATTATAAAAAGAAGGAAGAAAAAAAACCTGATCCCAAGGAACAGATTAAAGCTGCCCTTGACGAAGTAAAAAAATTAGAGACCTATGCATTAAAAAATCGAAAAGATGATGCTTATGGTTCTGTGATGTCTTATATGCATGCAAGCCAAATTCTTTATGGCCTAGCTGAAGCTACAAAAGACCCTAAATACACCAAACTTGCTGAAGGATATAAACAAGAAGCTGAAAAATATTGTGGAAATGCTGTTAAAGAATTAGATGAAAAAGGACAAGAAACAAAAGCATCAGAATTGCTTAGCATGGTTAATCCAAAAAAAGCAGAAGCTTATGCAAAAAAACTCGAAAAAGATGGCAATCATGGTGAAGCTGGATGGGCTTATTTATTAGGGGGCAATCTCAAAAAAGCAACAGAAATGGCGCAGTATGCTCTGAAAAGCAAACAAACAGTGAAAGCTGCCAGAATTATCAATGCCCTAGTCAAAATTGATATGAAAGAAGCAGGGATAGCAGAAGGCTATGAACAAAAAGCACAAGGAAGAAGAAGAAAACAAAGAATACCCGAAGACGAAGAAGAAGCAGAAGACCAACAAGAATATGCACTAGCAGCCTAATTTTATTTATATTTTTATGATTCTATAAATAATTTTACCAAACACATATAGATGGCTGGTTTCAGCAGCCAAACATTAGTTACATTTTTTATCTGCGCTTTGCTTTTCACTTAGGAATCTAAATAGGTCTAAGACAACATTTAAATAATAATTTCTCCGTATCATTATGTAAAAAAGATGGCAAAAACAGGAAATTATAAAAAACCTGATTTAGACAAAGAATATGATCTAGATTCTATTAAAGAGATTTCTCTTTACATGCCAGATAAAGATAAACAGAAATATCTTGTTGGAAAAGTTCAAAAAATCCTAGAAGACTACAAGCACATAATCGAGGAATACAGGCCAAAAACAGTCAAAGATTTTGTTGCCCAAGCAACTCTTGGTCCAGCAGGATATGTTCTTTGGAAACTTCCTCCAGACGTACATAAAAAAGTTAATGAATTACTTAAATATGCGACTGCAATTTCAACAAAAGCAAAGCCAGAGATTAGCATGGCTCTTGGCATAACTTATTTTATTTCACAGGTATTATATGGACTAAAAACAAAATCCGGGAAACATGTGGTATCTGGATTAGCAGGAATCGGACATTCAGCAAAAAAAATGAAGATAGCAGGCCTTGAAAAATTAGCATCTTCAACACTTGATGATATGGCTGCTCAGGCAACTTAAAAAATAAAAAAGAGGAAAGATGATACAATTTCAATTTGGTGAACTAGAAATAGAGATTCTGATAAAAATTGGATTAGCAATCTTATTTGGACTAGTAATTGGTCTAGAAAGAAGAGCACAGAACTATGGGCTTGGCTCAAGAACAGCTATGCTTGTTTGTGCAGGAGCTTGTTTGTTCACAATAGGATCAATAACCACACTAGGCGGAGATAATATCGGAAGAATCGCCCAAGGTTTAGCAACAGGAGTCGGATTCATCGGTGCAGCAATAATCTGGAGACAACAAAACAACCCCATGATGTTGCATGGCTTAACAAGTGCAGTAACTGTTTGGGTCTTGACTGCAATTGGGTTTGCATTAGGAGTTGGCCAGTATTTTGCAGCGCTTTTAGTGACAATCCTGGTCTTGATTATATTGCTGATAAGACACTTCAAAACAAGGTTGGGCTAGAAAACAAACCAAAAAAATAAAAAAGAGGAAAAATGAGAAAGAAAGAAATCAAGAATAAAAATAAAAAGATTGCTCTTAGAATAAACTTTGATCCAGAAGAACAAAAACTAATCAAAGCTTCTTGGCTACATAATGAGATGATCTACATGCTTTGTCTTGAAAAGCATATAACTGAATTAACTAAAAAATATTCTAAAAGATTTGGATTAGCAGAAGAAAAAGTCCGGGTCGGAACAACAGAAGACCTGATTAAAGAGATAATCAACCACAACACCCGAGTTTTGATATCGGTTAGAGATGGCAAAATAATTTATGATCCATTAAAATTACTTCATTCTTTAAAAATAAATATAGAAAAAGGCCTAATGACTGGAACAAAAGAAGGTATTTTAAGAAAATTTCTTGTCATCAAAGACCATCTAAAAGAGATTGAGAACATCAAAGTTCAGGTCTTTGATAATATCTATGTCTCAACAATTGAAGCAAGTCAAACAGCCCTGATTCTAAAAAATCATTTTGTTTTAGTCCCTAGATTGATCCCAGAAACGCTAAAGAGACATCTGTTAAGGAATAGCCTTGAAAAAACACAGATTAATGATGCAGAGGAGATAATCAAAACATACAAAGCATATGAACATAAAAAGATTCCTCTGCCTAACGGAAGAAGGCTAGATAACCTTTCAATAAAATCAGAACGTTTCAGAGAAGCTGTAAAAAAGATGAGATAAAATGAGGTATGTTCAAACCAAGTTGGGTTCACAACGTATAACAAATAAAGCCCATGAAAAAAATTAAAATATATAAAGACAAATGAACAATAAAGAAATCGAAAAAGAGATTGCGAAAATAAAAGAGAGAAACAGAAGAGTAGAAACTGATAAAGCTTGGGAAACAAGCTTGACAAGGAAGATAATAATCATTATACTGACTTACATTGTTATGGTAATTTTCTTTTATTTTGCTTCACTTCCAAAACCGTTCCTAAATGCAATAGTCCCAACATTGGCATTCATATTATCAACTTTAACTTTTTCAATAATAAAAGAAATTTGGATTAAAAATAAAAAAACAGTTATAAAATAAATAATCAAATTAGGTTCACAACGTTGTGCATGAGTTTTGATGCGCTGAACCCACTAATTAAACAACAATATAAACATATAGACTTTCGCTTAATAAATAAAACATGAAGATGGAAAAAAGAGTAACACCCGAAATATTAAGAAAGCACTTGAAACCTTTGCTCAAGCATAGGAAGTATATCGAATCAATATATATTTATGGTTCAGCTGTGACTAAAGGCCAAGCAAATGACATAGATACTATGATCATTGTTAATGACTCTTTAAAATTTCCCCCTGTTATTCTAGACCAAATTGAGATGGAAGCTGGGGCTATAGAAGATGAAGCAAAAAAACAAGGACTAATCTTTCATTTTCAGCCAATTAAACTGCTTTCAAAATGGTGGCATCTTGTTCTTGATGGAGAACCCTGGATTATAAGCTCATTAAAAAGAGTAATAATATTTTATGACAAAGCAAATGTTGTTGAGGAAGTCTCTAAATTAATCAGAGATGAGCAAATGTATAAAAAAGAAGAAAGAGCAGAAAAGCTAATTGAAAGAAGCGAGATTTATTCCTTCAAGAACAGACAATTATTACTGAGCTCATTACATCTATTATCAGAAGCTGGGACAGAAGCTGCTCAAATCTTGATGTTATTTGATAATAAATTCTTGTTAAACAAGAAGAAAATAATTGAAGAACTTGAAAGAAATTATAGAGAAGTTCTTGGTGACGAGATTGTTGGGAATTACAAAGAAATCGTTGACTTGGAAGAAAAAGCAGACAAGGGTTCTTTAAGTGAATTTTCAGCTGAAAATCTTGATTACTATCTGGACAAAATCCAAAGGTTTATTGCAAAAGTCGAAGCAATGCTTTCTAAAAAATAAAAAAACAACCGCTATTTTGTCAACTTAGTTTATCTAACAAAGAAGGATTCTTCTCATACAATTCAAATAATTTATCTAATAACTCCATTGCTTTCTTTTTTCTTTCCTTTTCTCTTGTATTAATAATTTCGTAGTCTGAGGGAAATCTAAAAAAACAGCGTGTTTTTCCATTATAATATTTCCTTCTTATCTCTAAGGCAAACCGTATATCTCTATCCTTTTCTTTAGATTCTTTTTCTAACATCTCGTTCAATTCTTTACTAGTACAATTTGTTAATAGATTTTCTATCTTGTTAGGCATTACACAATTTTCCCCTGGTCCAAACCATGCCCCCACAGGATCGCATCTCTCGCAGTTATATAAGCAAGCCATTTTATTTATATTATCATAAAAAATTTATTTGTAATTACTAAATCCCTACACCCAGATTCGAACTGGGATCATCCGGGCTACAGCCAGACACTCTGCCTTTAAGCTATGTAGGGTCTTGTTTTAAAAATTAAAATCGAATTCAAGCTGTTCTAAGGTTTTTGGTTTTCTTGACTTTCTTCGCAATATCTTATTCTCCCTTATTTGGCTCTTGTATGAATCACTTTCTAATTTTTCGATCATTTCCGGAACAGCGGGATTAACTTTATATCTCCATTGCTCTGTTCTTAAAAATCCCGCATAACTATGAAACATTCCGCCGGAATAATAAGTTATTAAAGTTAAGACCATTAATCCAAAAAATTCAAATATCATTTTTTACTCCGAGACCCCTCGTTCTCAGCTGTATTAAATATTCCGCAGATGAAAATGATAAATCCTCTTCTGGAATTCTTTCATCAAAGATATTTTCTGGATTGATTCTCATTTTATACTTCTTCAAAGAGATTCTTTTTCCATTATCCCATATCTTTTCATTATCCATTTTGTCTTTTATCCTTGCATTTATTTTTATGATTTTCTTAATTCAGGGCGTTTTTTCACTATATGAATATAACGGTATAATAATCAATTATTAGACGAAAAGTTTATAAATAGTTGAATATTATTCAACTATTAGGTGATATTATCAAAACGGGGAAAAACTTCCCGTCGACAAGCAATAAAACCCCTAGCTAAAAGCGAAGCGCAGAACACTAACTTAAAAAAAATCCAAGATAAATTAAATTTTGTAAATATAATTAAAATGAAAAATATCACTCCGAGGCTGATAGAACTTTTAAAACAGGGTTATTGTACCCCAAAAATACTGGCATTAGCTAATAAACTTCGTGAACCTTCAACTACTCTTCATTATAACATCAAAAAGCTGGAAAGAGAAGGTGCAATCAAATCTTACAAAGCGGTTTTTGATTACAAAAAAATTGGGGAGGGGTTTTGCTCCTATGTGTTAATAAACCTCTCCCCAGACGAGTATGGTGATCCTGAAAAAGTTGCGAAAGAGCTTTCAAAACATAATGAGGTTGAATCAATTGACATATGCACAGGCGACTATGAATTGATAATCAAGATAAGGGCAAAAGACCAAGATGCTTTCTATGAGCTTGTCAAACAAATCCTTTCAAAAAAAGGCATAACCAAGACAAAATCTATCATCTCATTAAAGCAAGTCAAAACAGAGTTTGTTTGCATGTGAAAAATTACCACGCCCAAAAACTCTTGTTTTTGGCACACTAGAGGATATATGCGTTTTTCTAGCATAATACTTATAAATCTCAATTCTAAATCAATTAATAGCTAAAGGGAAAGATGACCCCATTAGATTTAGATACAAAGAATTATATTTTAAATAAAAATGAGTAAATTTGGGCGAGATTATAAGATAGGAAAAAGAACTTTTGGGGATAGGGCCTTAGATATTTGGGATTCTGTAACTGAATACTTAGATTATAGTTTTCATCCTGGAAAATTAAAAAAACTTAAAAGAACAGCCACCCATATTGAAAGCGAAGAAGTGTCATTTCATAGACTAGATCGTGATTATGAAAACGCTAAAAAAGCAAGTGCAAAACTTATTAAATTAGGAAAAGGAGACATTATTGCACTTGGTCTTACAGCTATTCTTCTAGTTACTGTACCTGTGATATCTTATATTAAATCAATCCCCTCAAGACAAATTGCCAATGCAGTTGAAGAAGCTATGCCTTTGTGCAGAAAAGCAGACAGCATCTATCAAACCTGTGATTGGCTGCCTGCTTTACAAGCAAATATGGACGCAAGTAGAGCATTAACTGAGATAAAAATGGATTATAGCACTTACCCCACCGCATTGGGAAAACAAGTAGACCCGTTAGACAATCTATTAGATTTACAATTGGGAATTATCTGGCAAAGCCTTTGGGAAGTATATCCAAAAGAGGCTTCTTTGTTAAATGTAGATTCTTTAAGAGCAAAACTTAATTCTAAATTAGGTTCCAAATTTTCTTTAGAGGACCTAGAAAGCGAAGTCTCAGACAGTACCTCTCTTGATACTCCAGATTCATCTGAATGAACAAGAAAAAAGAAGTAAAGCCCAAAATTTATAAAATCAAAAAGTTTATAAATCTCTACTTTTTAGGTATAAATATATACTTTAATGATATAAGAAGCCAAATTAAAAAATGCAGACATCAAAATTAAAAGAAAAAATTGACCACTGGCCTACTCTGAACACTGTTTTAATGGTTGAAAAGATTCTTGAGAAAAACCAAGATCTTCCAATAAAGATATCTGAATTAAAGAAAAAATTGCCAAAACAGGTAATGCATTCTACACTGAAAATAATCTTGATATATCTGTTTAAATCAGGAAAAATAATTTATGGCCCAAGGGGGGTTCAATGGATTTATGTTGAACCAGAGCATCTTAAAAAAATGATGATTAATACGCTGGAGGTCTAACTAATGACAATTTTTGGTAAAGAAGTTTGTGTTTTTCTAAAAGGACAAGCTAAAGAAGCATTCCTTGAATTGAAAAAAAGAACTGACAAACAGTCAATCTCCTTAGTTAGAGCAATAGAAAGAAAAATAGAAATTTTAAAAGAAAATCCTCAATTTGGCGATCCCGTCAAAAAAGAACTGATTCCCGCAAAAATGCTGGATTATGGAATTAAAAACATTTATAGAATTGAATTACCAAATTTCTGGAGAATGATTTATACTCTAGAGGGAAATCAAGTGGAAATATTAATTTTTGTATTAACAATCCAAGACCACAAAGATTATAACAAACTTTTTGGGTACAAATAAACTTAAAAATGTCAAATAGCTTGAAAATCATGACAAACGAGAGAACATATGTCAAAGACATAAAAAAAGGCCCTGTTTTCATTGAAGGTTGGATTCATGAAATCCGAGATTTAGCAAAGATAAAATTCATTCTTCTTAGAGACGTCTCCGGAATAGTGCAATGTATTATCAAAGATGAAAAACTGATGAAAAAATTTTTAGACTTGAGTATTGAATCAGTTATCTCAATTCAAGGAGAGGCAAAACCAGCACAAGTCAAGAGCTCAGAAGTTTCAAGAAATGAAATTGAGATTGAGATAAAAGATTTTGAAATCATAAGCAAAGCTCAAGAACCTCCAATCCAAATACTTGAAAAAGGGATAAACACAGCATTGCCAAAAAGATTAGATTATAGGTTCTTAGATTTAAGAAAACCAAAGAATTTAGCTATTTTCAAAGTAAGATCAGAAGTCAATAGAGCATTAAGAGAATTTTTCCATGAAAATGGTTTCATTGAGATGCAGACACCAAAAATAGTGGGAATGGGAGCAGAAGGTGGAGCAACTATGTTCAAATTAGATTACTTTGGAAAAAAAGCTTATTTAAGCCAGTCACAACAACTCTATAAACAGATGTTGAATATTGCTGGTTTTGACAGAGTCTTTGAAATAGCTCCTTCTTTCAGGGCTGAAAAATCCCATACCACAAGACACATCTCTGAATTCACCCATATTGATGTTGAATTTTCTTTCATCAAAGATGAAGATGATGTCTACAAACTTCAAGAAAGGTTTTTAGTCTATGTCCTAGAACAAATTAAGAAAAACTGTGAAAAAGAATTGAAGCTCCTTAATGTAACTATAGAAATTCCAAAAATACCTTTCCCAAGAATCAAATACAGTGAGGGACTTCAACTTTTAGAAAAAGCAGGAATAAAGGCAAAAGAGATTGGACAAGATGAAGAAGTAAAACTCGGGGAGATTATAAAAAACAAATTCAAGACAGATGCTTACTTTATAACCAAGATGCCTACAAAGGATGTTAAGTTCTATTGTATGCGAGATGGTGATGAAGCAAGGTATGGGGACTTAGAATTCAAGGGAAATGAGATTTCTTCTGGCGGACAGAGAGAGCATAGATATGAAATTCTTATCAAGCAGATTAAAGAACAAAAACTAAATCCAAAAGACTTTGAATATTACACAGAACCATTCAAGTATGGAGCACCACCGCATGGGGGCTTAGGCATGGGTTGTGACAGACTAGTACAATTTATTCTTAATTTAGATAACATAAGAGAAGCAGTCCTATTTCCAAGAGATACAGAAAGATTAACTCCTTAATGCTATTTAACATTTCTGTGGAGATATCTGGACTGAATACTTAAAGCTCTCGCACTTTACCAATTCCCCTTCTACTTGGCAACTTAGCAAAAACTTCTTTCTGAATTACCTTAGAAACGCGCTCAGCTAATCCCTTATCTCTAGAATTTACACTTACAGTAACTGCCTTGCCTTCATCATAAACTGCCACAGTAGTCCCATAAAGGTTGTACACTGATGTCCCTTCTTGATCAGTTAGAACATGACTTCCATAATGCCTTAAAAAATTTGATAATCTTGCCCTTCTAGTAACACAAAGATATTTTATTTCAACTTCACCCATAGGTTATAATATTAAGACAGTTTTTAAGGATTTATGTTCTAAAATACTTATTTCAAATTATTGAAAGTCGCTTCAATACTAATTCCATTAACTTTCAATCCAAGCAGATATTCTTGGGGCAAGGGTTTCTCACATTTTGCTATGTAATACTCCAATCCCCAGCCACTACCTTTTAAATGCATCCCACCACACATGGGACCAAAAGTTCTGACAAAATCAGGCGGGTCTATCGGGCCATCATTACCTATCTTCAACAAATATTCTGGCATGATTATATTATACTCTGTAATTAATAAAGATTTATATTCTAGAAATCAACAATAAAAAACCAACTACCTTTATTTTGCAAAATAACCAAGAACTGCATTTCTGATATCTATAAAGAATTGATCTGGAAATTTAGGATATTTTTCAATATCTAATAGACTTGCTTGTACATCTATTGCAAACTGAAAAAAACAAGAATTTTTTGTGTCACTACTGGGGATTATAAAATTATATCCTAAACCTGTTTCTATCCCCGGATAAATAACTCCTTTTATTCTTAAGTCTGAACTTTTCTCATCTTTATTATTCTGTTCTGAATCCCAATATGCCTCAAAATCATATTTCTGGATAGCAGAGTAAGGTATATTTGCTCTGACTCTCCGAGCAACATGTTCTATTAATTGTCTAACTTCAACTAAACCCAAGTCTCTTGGAAATTTGGTTATACTTAAGCCTATAAGTCGTTTTTCTAAATCCTCATCTACCATTAAAGAGACGGGGTTTTATTCTTTAAAAAGATTTATGAGAAAAAAGGCAATAAAGATTTACCTAAACCCCTAGGTAATTTCTGGAAACCTTTTAGACAAATTCACGAAAAAATTAATATCCTTGTCTATTGCTTCTAAACCCATTTCTTTTGCTGCTTTAACATAACCTGAATCAAAAGAAGCTAGAATAAATTTTGTTTTTCCAGAAACATCTTCTCTTTTCATAAAATTGTAAATATCCTTCCAATCTCCTTTTAATCCGTCACAGATTAAATAATCAATTCCTTCTTTCACCTTACTTCTTAATGCCCCTACCTCAAACTTGCCAGGGCGATAAAGCATTGTTTCAATATTTGGGAGATAATCCCTTACAGTCTCACAAGCTATTTCTTCATCATCAATAAAAACAACCTTAACCATAAAAGAGTAAGATTCAGTTATTTAAAAGAATTATTGTCCTAAAAGATAATTATCTTATCTTAACTTAATTGCTTTCAGAATTTCTTGGTCTTTTCCCATGATATTCCCCTAATGCTACTCTTACAAGATGATTAGTCATAGATTTAGATGGATCTAAGAAAAATTCTTCTAAAGGAGTTATAATCCTATATGGTCCTTTCAACTGGCCACAAGCATAAATTATTTCTCTTTCCTTAACACATGGAACCCCCCCAAGTGTCCGGTATTTTGTGACAGTCCTTCTTTTCAAGTCTCGAGAATCAGCCAAAGTTTCATCACTACCTGCTTTTCCAGTTTTAAATTCTTTTCCAAATTCATCATTTAACTTATCCACACCAACATAAAAAAAGACATCATCCCTAGTTGGGCATAAAAAAGATGTTGGAATGACATAATCTTTTCCATCCTGTCTTATACTCACAAACCTATTTCTTAAAAGTCTTGAAAAAGTTGACGAATCATATCCTTCTCTATTAGCTAGCTCATTTAGTGTAAATGCGCTAAAAAATGTTGGATCCAAGGTTCTTATAAAACCTGCTTGTTTCTCGCCAAGTGTATGATAAACATAACTCATAGTTTTAGCAATCCAGTTTTTTTGAGAACTTAAAAAATTGTAACGAGCCATAGCATTCTTAAATTGTTTTGGAATTTCACGCATTTCCAATTTCATAGATTCTCCCATTAAATTTTTTGAAGGTTCAAAATGTATTCTTTCAATCCCTTCGGTTTTTTCAAGATAAAAAACACCATCAATAAAATCTTCTGGTTTCAATTCTGGATTTTCAACAACAAAATCAAGACCAATACAAGGAATTACAAATGTTCCAGTGCCTATCGGACTTGGTCTATTGGGACCTTCTCTCAAACCTACAAGACTGTCTCCAGAGTTTTCTGTATAACTATTTGGACCAATGACTCGAACTTGCTTTTCTGATTTTGGCCCAATTTCTGGTTTAGAATCAAATTTTTCAGGATGGAGCATAATACTCTCCATAGCACTTTTTAAAGAAACAGCAGGCAGGGTAAGAATATGCGCACTAGCTATCTTAAATGTTAGATTTTGTTCTAATCCCAAACTTTGTCCTAAACTCATTTGCATTTGCATAATCTTTAAAGAAAAAATCATTTATAAACCTTTCTAATTGTAACTACCATATAGTTACAATATCTATCGCAACCTGATTGCTTCCAAATTCCTGGGAACAATTGTCTCAATCTTGTTCAACTTGTAGATAGTAGAAGCCAAGTCTAAACACCTTGACTGTTCTCCGTGATTAACAATAACTCTTCTGGGGGAAGGCGAAACATTATTAACAAAATTAATCAGTTCATTTCTTCCAGCATGTCCTGTCAAACCGTCCATAGTATATATATTCAAGTTAATTGGAATACTTTCATTAGAGTCTTCTGGTTTGAACTCTTTCGCTCCTTCTTGGACATACCTCCCTAATGAACCAGGACCAAGATAAGAGACAAAAATAATTGCATTTCTCTTTCCATCTGCTAATGACTTAAAATATTCTACACTGGCTCCTCCTACCAGCATTCCTGACGTTGCTAAAATTAAACATGGTTCACCTTCAAGAACTTTTTTTCTTTCTTCAGGACTTCCTACTCTCCTAAATAATTCTGGATCAAACGGATTTTCATCTTGGAATACTCTTGTTCTTAAATTAGAAGATAAAAATTCGGGATATGCTGTGTGGATAGCAGTTATATCCCAAACCATCCCATCAATATAAATGGGCACATTAGGAATTAACCCTTCTCTGACAGCATTCTCAACAATCAGCATCATCTCCTGTGCTCTTCCTACTCCAAGAACAGGCACCAAAACTTTTCCTTTGTCTTCAATTGTTTTTTTGACAGCAGCTACAAATTCTTCTTCTGCTTGGGTTCTTGTGGGAAGCACATTCTCTTTTCCTCCGTAAGTGCTTTCAATCATCAATGTCTCTAATCTTGGAAATCTGAACATCGCAGGATCTAATACCCTTGATTTGATGAACTTGAAATCTGCAGTATAAAGCAAGTTATGAAGGCCATTTCCTATATTAAGGTGTATCATCGAGCTTCCCAGAGCATGCCCTGCATTATACAGGGTCAATCTAATATCAGGAGTTATATCCGTGACTTCATTATAATTTAAGTCAATAGAATGTTTTACCATCATCTTGACATCAGCTGCCCCGAATAATGGTGCAGATGCTTTTTTATAAGCAACCCCAATAAAGTCCAAAGCTAATAAAGCAGCAATATCTCTTGTAGGAGCAGTCATATAACAAGGCCCCCTGTATCCCAATTTATACAGATAAGGCAAGAATCCTGAATGATCCAAGTGAGCATGACTTATAATAACCGCATCAATCCTGTTTATATCAACTTCTGGTGCATTTAAGTAAGGGAATTTATCTGAATTGCTTGCAGCAATATCAACGCCACAATCTAATAAGATTCTTGATTCAGGTGTCTGTATCAAGAAACAGCTTCTTCCAACTTGCCTTCCTGCTCCTAAAACCGAAACCCTCACCCATTCTTCTTTTTTTTCAGGATTCCATTCTTTGTAGATTCTTTTTCCAATTGAATTCAAGAATTTTTTTCTATAAGCTTCTTTGACAAATAAAGTATGCCTTATAGCGTCAGTGATTTTGCTTTGGATTGCGGGTGTTCTAACAGTTTGTGGAATCCAAAAAGTTTTTTCTTTAATTGTTCTTAATATCTCCCCGCCATGGCCGATTGCAATTCCTGGCCTTTTGACTTCAAGGACAACAATTCCTCGTTCTTCATCAAATAAGATATTCTGTATTTCAGCTTCTTTGGGAACAGTTTCTCTGATAAAGTTCTCAGTAGCTTCCTTGTCCATCAAAATCCCTTCAGAAGCCCTTAACTCGACTCTTTTCTTTATCTTGTTAACAACGTCCCTTATCTGCTGTTCACCATCAACAAAAAATTTCTTGTCCGAAGTATAGACTACTATGTTTGCGCCTTCAAAATTTGCATTATCTATTACCTTTTCAGGCAAATGGCTTAAAATAGTTTTTAAAATGTCTCCCATGTTCGTCTTGTTAAATCTATAAGTGTTATTGTTAATTTTTAAGTGTAAATTATTTTTTCAGTGTTTTCCTTAAGTTTGAAGTAGTAATCAGTTTGTTTATTTCTTACATACACATATAGCTGGTTGCACACAACCAAATCTTTTTATATAATATCGCGCTTTGCTTATCTCAAAATATTTAATCTCTAAATTTTCAAAAATACTCTAATCAATTCATCTATCTATAATCAAGATTTTCTAGGGACCAAAACATGCTTGACTTCTTCTTGCAGAACTTTTCTTGCCCCATTCTTATCAATAACAACAACATCAATACCCTCACCAGAGCCAGTGTCTCTAGCCATAGAAGCAGTTACTGTCCTGACAGCAAGTTTAATTCCTTCTTCAATCGATAAATTCTCTTTCCAAGAATCTTCAAAAACACCATAAGCAACAATCATCCCAGAACCATCAGCAACATAATTCTCGTGTTGTACAACACTTCCGTCTGGATCAACTTGATAAAGCCAGAATCCTTTTTCATCAACTCCAGCTACTAAAAAAGCAGTTATAGCCATAATCGGACTGAATTTCCTTAAATTTTCGTAAGCCATCATCCCATAAAGGTTTGCAATTTCCTTTATACTTGGGTCCATTTTTGTCCTTAATTTCTTGATTTTTAATTCAGCTTTTGTTAATTTTAAAGTATATTGTATATCAGAAACATTCCCTGCTGTTGTAACAGCAGCCCTCTCATTTATCAAGAATACCTTGTCAGCTTTTTTATGTCCTATAAACAAGGCTCCACCACCGCCATAAGTCATCTTCTTATCAGTAGCTAATATGACCCCGTCTTTGCAGACTATACCAATAGTTGTAGTCCCAGTCTTCAACATTTTTTGCTCAATTTCATTAGTCATTTTAGAAGCTTATCACCGACTTTAATAATAAAACAGCTAATTTTGGTTTATAAATCTTTTGTCAACACAATTCTTATTAGATTCACTTGGCTTTCTGGATAATGTTGTCACTTGATGATAGTAATAAAACCAAAGGTTTAAAAACTCCAAAATCTTTTATATTTGTGATTAAAATGAACACAGAATATAAAACACTAGGAGAATTAAAAAATGTATCTCGTAATCCATTAAATGGCTCACGCGTTACAGCTTGCCTGCCTAATGGGGGAATAACTGAAATTAGATATGACTTTGCTAAATTACTTCCGGGAATGTGCACAAGCCCATTAAACATTCGTGACATCAGAAAAATTGCGCCTAAAGATAGGCGGGTGTTTATGGAACAAGTAGTAAGCAACGGATTAGCAATGGAAGTTAATGGCGAAAATTCTGGGCTGTATTCTACAACACCAATCGCAGTGAAAACATTATTCAAAATAGACTCATATTCAGATGGGTGTCTTGAAGGTACAATGGCTGAAAAAAGGCCTTCAGCTCAAGAAAGAGTAAACTATTTATCTAACGCATACATCAATAGAGTTCTTGAAGAGGTTATTCAAGAAAATCGAGAACCTTGCCTAGTTCCTGCTGCATAAATGTTTTTATAATTATTCTTGATTAGGCAATTTTCCCTCAAGAGTCAAGTATATTGGACTTGCTTGTCCTTTATGAACTGGTCCAACATATCCTCCAGCAGCACCCTCAAAATAAAAATATTTGAGATGAGCTTGGACATGTGTCCCATTACCATTTTCATATTGTTCAACTTTAATAGACTCAAAATATCTCCTGACAGATCGCAGCCTTGCTTGGGCTGTATTATATTGTATAAAATTTAAGTCTGACTCTCTGATTTTAAAGCCATATTCTTTAAGGACTCTTTCAGCTTCCTCAACTGAAATTCCTTTATTTGGGTCTTTATCTACTAAGTCTACTAAGACCGTTCTTTTAGCTGCCATTTTTTATCATTAGCATATAAAATTCCTGCTTATAAAGTTTTGTATAGAACTCACGAAAGAAAAAATTTAAGAAAAACTAGTTCTTTTTGTACAAGTCTTTGACTTGTCCGATAACTACTCCTTTCAGATCGTCTAAAACCCTTACTGGAAAACCAACAAGTCCTTCAGCTGGAGGTATTTTGTTTTCACCATTACCAATAGGAACATTTCCCCCTGTTGCAAATAGATAAACTGGATTTGTTTTATTGACATGTCTAGAAATCGATTGTGCAAAATCAGAAAAATTATAAATTGCAAAATCACTGAAGATGCATGTTGCTACACGATTTTTAGTTTTTTTCATTAAAGATTCAAATTCTTCACATGGAAAGAGTGTTCCGTCATTATAATGCCTCATAATTGTTTTTTCAATCTTATCTATATTATTTGTAAAATCTTGGTAAATCACTTGTCTTTCTCCTGTTTTCTCGTCTTGCCCAGAAAAATTAATTACTCCGACTTTTCCTCCATGATCCAACGCATATAATGTTGCTGCTTCTGCAGCAATAATCTCTTGATCAAAACCTCCACGGGATTCTACATCATTTGCCATTGGAACCCAAATAAGACTTCCTGAAGAATCAATGATTATCAAAATATCTGCAATTTGTTTGAACCTTCCAGGCAAATCATTTATTTCTCTCCTTCTTTTCACAGTTGTCAAACCAGGAATCATCCGGCCATTAGTCATAACAGAGGGCATAATCTCTAATCCCCCACGACCAGCAATAGGGTCTCCTATATTCCAACTCTTCAAACTTGAAAGAGTAGTATAACTTCCTTTGTCTCTTTTCTCAGTGATTTTAATTAAATATTCTTTTGCTCTTGCCCTATACATCAGCCTTATACAATCATCTGCATCAACTGGTGCAAAAGCACCCATCAGTCCAGCAAATCTCTCTGGATTATCTTTATTTAATTTGTAAGCTTCATCAAGTACTTCATCATCAATTTTCATTGGCTTGTCTTCATCTCCCTTGCCAATTTCTTTTTCAAGTCCACCTTTTTCATTTCCTTTGTCCTTTTCTTTTTTCTGATATTCTTCTTTTCCTTCTCCTTTTTTTGGAACTTTTTGGACTTGGCTACCTTTTGGTCTTGGTCCCATCTGTCTTTCAACATCTTCTGGGATAGATAAACCGCCACCCTGGCCTTGTCCCTGCCCTTTTTTGCCTTTACCTTTTTGTTGTTGAGATGATTTCAGTATAACATCCTCTAAAACACTTGCTAATTTTTCGACTTTTTCTGGCCATGTCAGATCATTTTGAAAATCATTGCCCATGATATACGTACATTTTTCTACTATGTCTTTTTCATATTGGTCTAAAGAAGTATATTTTTTCATGCCCAAATCATCATTGAACATTTTCTCATAAGTTCCGACTAAAACTTTCCATAAGGGAGAAAATTGATTATTAGCTCTTTTTGCAACATCATCAACAGTTGTTCTTAACCTCCATTTGGTCATCTCGCCAAAATCTTCTCTGCCGTATTTTCCAACTCCCAACATATAATCTCCAACCCAATCACCAAAGAAATTTTCCACAAGACGTGCAGCTTGTACACCTGTCTTTTGATCAGAACCCAATCTTGTAAATCCTTTTAATGCAGCGTCTACTAATCTTACATCCATCCTTTTGCTTCCAGGACAAACAGTAAAGTGGGCTGTCTCATGCTGTCCAGTGCTTCTACAATACTTCCTAGAATCATCTATTAATGCAAAGGGGGGAATGTCATTTTTATTAAAATAAGTTATCCATGTAACTGGGTCAATGCAAAAACCACTTGGAACACCGTCAGCAAAAATCTCTGGAGTGCCTTTTTTGTCTTTTACAGTATCAATTACAACAGGTCTAGGAAGATTAGAGACAAATAAATCCCACCAAGCATGCCTGATTTCATCTTCAATATCCTTTCTAGTAAGCTCAGCTTCTGGAGTTGATTTCCTTTTCCTTTTCAAGAAACCGAAAATATCTTGAAGTGCCATTTTAGAACAAGCCCATAGATTTATTATACTCTTGAATAATAGGTTTTAGATCTTGAACACCATACTCCTTTGCAACTTGAAGAACTGTATCCAAGCTCGTAGTATTTGCTCTAACAAGATCATTTCTCGAATTTGGCACTATCCCATTTTGCTGCCTATACTCCCAAGACCTAGCTATTGCTATTGCCATCACTGGCCTTAGTTCTGGAACCATAGTCATTACTGCATCGTATGCAGAATTTATGTTTTGTGTTTGACTGCCCATCATAATTTTTTCAACAATAACTTTTTCAGGGAAGATTTTATCAAAATCCGCACTTTGAATGCAATCATCCGTTGTTTGAGCAGCACCCTGCTCTTGTTTTCTAAAAAAATCTAAATCTTGAACAAAATTTCCATCAAGTCCAACAATTTTTTGACACAAGGCTTCTAGATTACTTTTCCTGATACTCTCTGTCCATCCTACTCTTAAATCTTTTTGTGAACTATATGTACGAACAGTATATTTCAGAATATATGGCCCAAAGTTCTGCAAGAAGGGAGTTAATGCTGGATATCCCGCAGTATAAGCTTGAAATTTTTCAACAAGATACTTTCCTAAAATCTCTTTAGCATCTAAAATCAATTTAACTTCACTGCCTTTTAATTCTCCTTGCTCCCTCTGCTTTTTTTCCACAGTTTCCCTTTTCTTCTTTTCTTCTTCTTTTGCTTTATCTTTGATAATTGTGTCCCAGTCTGCCATTTTAAATTGTTTGAACCCCCTCTAATACATTTCCTTTAACTTTTCCTTTTGCTTTTTCTAATAAAAAAGCTCTGGCTCTTGGCGGAATATCTGAATCAAATGTTAAAGTTCTCTCTAATTTGATTAAATCTTCTTCATCAAGCTCTGTTGAACTTTCAATTTTATCATAAACCGCCCTAAATGCAGGTAATTTTGCAGCCCTTGCAATTGGCATAAAATGTTCTTGAACAACAAGATCTTTTCTAGCAGCATCTACAAGTTTAGTTGAATCAACATCAGTTTCTCCTTTTAAAATAGCAGGCATCTGTGATAATGGTTCTCTTACAGTAGTATATCCCATTCTTGCTTTTTCAGCAAATTTTTGTAAGTATGCTAATCTCATCCCAAAATAGGGTGCTTTTGTAAAAACACCATCATTGGGTTCAAGTCTATGATAAAGAATATAAGGTATTAGTGATTCTACCATGCTCATCTGGACTTCGGGTTTCTCAGGATTGCTAAAAGCATTTAAAAAGAATGAATATGCTTTAGTCCATCTTTGTAAGTCTAAAAAAGCCCTTCCTGAAACTCCGCTTGCTGCCATTTTACATAAAGATTCTGTAGTATCATGGTCACAGCCCTTGCATCTCTCATCAAGACTTAATTCTGAATGAGATTTATCTCCAAAATCTCCTCTTAAACAAGTTGCTAATGACTCAGTTGCATAAATCATGTACAATAAAGCATCATTGCTTATCTTTATATTATCTGAAACTAATTTACTCATTCTCTTTGATTCTTTCATTGTCAATGGATTGCTTGAGTCTTCGAATTTGTATATCCTATCATCCCTTCGAGTACTTAAGGCCATCAAATCTTCTGCAGAAGGAAGCTGTGGAACAGGGATACATAAACCAAACCTATCCATAAAAGGTCTACTCATTGGATATGTCCCCACATCATTGGGGTTTTCAGTTGCGAATAATGCAAAGTCATCAATTTGATAAACAGCATCTAAAAAACCGATTCTACCCAGGTTAAGCATTTCAAAAAGAGCATTTTGTGCAGATGGCGGAAACCTGTTTAACTCATCAATCATCTTAACATGACAAGTTGCGAATTTACGCCATTTGACTTCTTCTTCACCAGTAGTCATTAATTTTCCTAAATTAAGATAAGACAATAAGGTCTGAACAGTTTGATCATCATTTCCTCTTATCATAGCTTCTACAACGTCTTCTCTTGGAACATCGTAAAGCCTGGCTGTAACATTCTCAATCATAGTACTTTTTCCACCACCATGCCCTCCTCTGTAAAGAACGCAGCATTTAGGGACAACAGAGGTGATAATTACTGAACTTACCATAGGGTCTATTGAAAGGGATTTAAGGTCTCCTGAAGAATTTTGAAAAGTTACATCAATTGAACTTCTGCTATTATAATATATTCCTTCAACAGGAATCTGACAATAAATTTCTTCTAATCTTCTTCTATAATCGTCCATCTCTTTTTTAATTTTTGGATCCATTTTTTCCCTCCTTCTCTTTTAGTTCATATTTTGGATAATCAAATCTCCTTTTGCATCTAGGGCATGCCTTAGGATTCTCTTTTCTTGATTCCCAAATATATTCACAATGTTTACATATCATTTTACTTTTTAGTATTTATCTCTTAATAGTAGTAATAATACTAATAATAGTAGTAAAAACAGGTTTATAAATCTTTTGTTTTGTCACT
>CAZRGF010000019.1:0-30569 GCA_964599615.1 Candidatus Woesearchaeota archaeon | reverse complement strand
TATTCGTCTGGTTAGTTACGTTAGTTGTTGTATTGTTGGTTAAGTTTGTTTGGTTTGTTGTATTTAATGATAGTTGGTTTTGTCGGGCTTGTTCTACCTGGAAATCTAATACTGCTTCTTTGCAGTCATTTGATGTCCCAAAGGTTTGCAATCCTTGGTACATGTATGTTCCGCAAAATTCCTTATAACTACAGTTTTTATTATCATTATCAAACCAATAATAGACTTTGCAATTTAATGGTGTTTGTGATTGATTGGTCTGATTTGTTTCATTTGTTATTGTGACAATTGCTGGTTCTTCAACAACCACGGGTTTAGTCACAATTATCTTGACTAGATTGCTTGGTATCATCTTTTTGCCATCTGTAGCATAGAAGATTATATCTCTAGAGCCCTCAAAACTTCTAGGAGGTATAATTGTCATTAAACTTCCTTTTATCAATAAGTTGAGGTCTTCTGGCTTGATTGCGATGTAATCTAGACTATCATTAACATCTTTATCTTTGAAGTAGTTTGAAAGATCTATCTTAAACTGGCTCCCTGACTCAATTTCAATATTTGGAATATTCTTAATAAGTTCTGGTGGATTGTTTGTTGAGCTTTCTGTTGTTTTCTTTGAAGGCGTGAATAATCTTACAAAAAAGCCGGTCATCTTCTGCCAGAAGTTTTCTTTTGGTTTTTCTTCTGTTTGATTAATTGTGGTCTGGTTTGTTTTGTTTGTTATATTGGGGATAGGCTGGTCAGAAGCTTTCAAAACCTTGACTACAATTGTTTTTTTAGAACTAATTGTTGAATCTTTCAATCTTGAAGTTAAAGTTAAAGTATAGTTGTTCACTTGTGTGTCAATTGAGGGGAATAAATATAAGTAAAGGGTCTGGGCTTTGTTAGGCTCTAGATGGATTGTAGAAGGATTAATTTTTGAGAAACTGGCTGCTGTTCCTGAAAGTTCAATGACATAATCTGCTGTGATTAATCCTTTATTCTCAATTGTGAACAATAATGTGGCTGCAGTATCTTGTGGAATGGAGATATCATCTTTTTCACTAGATACAAACGGCTTGTAACAATCTTCTTGTGAAATTGTTGTTAAACTTAATGTTTCTTGGTTTTCAATCTTATTCAAAGAATCCTGCATCTTCACAATAATTGAATATGTAGACGCTTTTGCATCTGCAGGAGGAGATACTTCTAAAATCAAGTCTGTTTGTTCGCTTGCGTTTAATGTAACTTGGGTTTTGTCTATTTTAACCCATGTTGGGGCTACTAAGATTATATTAAAAGTGTTCTTGAATTTCCCTGTATTCTTGACTGAAACCTTGTAAGTATTTTTAAAAGAATTACAAATCTGGTCCTGTGCTTTCTCTAAAGAGATAGATGAACCATAGCATGAATCTACTTTCAAATCTAAATCAATTCCCTTAGATATAGCGCCTTTTTCAGATAATATCTCTAAACTTGATGAAAAATTCCCTTGTGTCTTTAATGGTGGTTGTGCAATCAAATTAAATGTTTTTTCTTGATTTGGAGAGATTTTCAAAGATTTCTGGTCTGAGATTATCCAATTAGGACCTGTTGTCTTTATGCTGTATGTATTTTCAACTGTACCTATGTTTGTTATCTTTACTGGAATTGAAATCTTCTGATTTTCACATAAATCATAAAAGTTTTTCTCAGATGTGGCACTGTAGTCATAGCATGGAATCAATTCTAATTTAGATGCTGCTTCGGTCTGAGCATATCTTGAATCTGCATTAACTTTAAAATTTAGGTCATAATTACCAAAAACATTGCAAGGTGTTTTGACATAAGCCATCACTTCTATAGACTGGCTAGAAACTAATGAAAAAGAACTGCTAGATAAGGTCACATAGCTTGCTAATGGACCTTCTGCGCTAAGATGATAATTCTCCAGATAATTGCCGCTATTGGTTATTGTCAATTTAATTGATTTTTCTTCACATGAACATGATTTTTGCACTATTGGTTCTACAGAAATTGTTGTTCTGTGGCAGTTTTCTACTATTATGCTATGAGAGACTGTCTTTGTTGTTCCTTGGCTTGTCACTTGAATATCTAATGTGTAAGAGCCGGGGTTTATCCTTGATGAGGGGGTGATATAAAGAAAAACAGATTGTTTTTGCCCAGAATTTAAAAAGAAACCCGAAGGAACTGCTGTTGTGAATTGTGAAGCTGAACCAGAAACAGAAACAGAATAACTTGAATCTGAAGTAGATGTTATAATCTCATTTATAATTATAGTATTAGAAGGACAGACACTATTTGTTTCCAGACTAGATTCTATTGTGAAATCTGCACTGACTAATGGAAATAGTGAAAGAACTAAAAGTGAAAATAACGCGAGCATCAAAGTTGTTTTTTTTACCATCTTTTCTGTATTCTTTTTTGGTGTGTAATATAATTAGTATATATAAGGAGATAAAAGGACATATAAAAACATTGTTGCAAAATAACATAACAATTAGAATATAACGTTTTTAGTAGTTTTTAGAACAAACATTCTAACTTGACTTTGCCAGCTATAGGTTTAAGGGTGAATTATCTTGATTTGATTTTTGTTTTCGAAGAATTTTTGAAAAAGGTTAGGAGATTAGAAGCATAATCCATTGCAGCTTAACTCGCATTTGGCGAAGTCAAGTTAAATGCTAGAAGATTCAAAGAATTTTCTGCACACCTCGTTCTGCTGAATTTAATAGAAATAAAAAAAGGAAAATAAGAAAAAAAAATAAAAAAAGTTAAAAAAATTTTTCGTTTTATTGTCTTAGCTAAAGCTTCTAAAAGTTACTTCAGTAGTAACTCTCTTCTGCTTTCTCTTCGGTCTTTGTTTTCTGAGCTAACAAAACTATCAATAAGATAATTATTGCTACTGCAAGAACTATTCCAACAATCATTAAGATTGTCTTCATGTCCAATGCTTTGCTCTGGTCTGTAACATCTGCTGTAAAGCTGACTGTCTTGGATTCTTGTCCATATCTAACCTTAGCACTGAACAATCTTTCTCCTGAGACAATGCCATCTTTTGCAGTTACATAAACGCTTACAATCTTTGATTCACCTGCAGCTAGACTGAATGTTGCTGGACTTACTTGGACTGTTGCCCAATCTAATCCAGTTGTTTCAACTGTGAAAGTTTGTGTGCTTGTTCCGTGATTTGTTACAATCATAGAATAAGTTGCACTTCCGCCTTCACTTATTTCTTGACTAACTACTTGTGGGACAACCTCAACATCTTGTGTTGATTCTGAGCCACTTATGGTGAATTGCTGTGTTGTAGTTGTATCATCGACACCATCGCCAGATACCTCGACTTCTAAGGTATATGTTCTTGATGGAACATTACTTGGAAGTACGAAAGCCAATGTTACTTGTCTTGAGATATCTTCGTCGGTTTCTTTGAATGCAACTAATCTGTCTATGTATGCTGTTGTTGAGATTCCAAGTTCCTTGATTGTTCCCTTGACATAAATGTCATCAACATCATGGGCGCCTGTGTTTCTTACAACTATATCTGCATAAACGCTGTTACAGTATTCTGTACAAGATGTTCTCATGATTATACTTTTTACAGTTAAATCATTTGAAAGTCTTTGTCCATCCATCTTGATTTCAGCTGAGTCTATCCCCTCGATAGCTTCGTCTGCTTCAAGATCAACATGCAAGATAAAGTCCTTTGTCTCGATCTTATTATCCAGTTTCAAGTTTGTTGGAACCTTCAAATACATTGTTCTTACATATTGGTTGTCTGCGTAGATATCAAATTCGCCTGTCTCGGCTTCATAAGTTGTTCCAGATGCTCTGAACCAACTTCTGATTATAACATTTTGAACAGATTCTGTTTGATCTCCACCAGTTACAACGACTTTGACATCAATTGTTTCGCCTGCTTCAAGTGAAGGCATATATCCTTCCCCTGCTGGGGCGGTACAATTCCATGCTGTCTCGTGAAGGCTTGAAAGATATGGGGTACATTGTCCTATCCAGACAAGTTCGCCCTTTACGTATACTTTCATTTCCTTTACGTCAACATTATTTGATGTCCAAGAAGCTGCTTGAGCTGTTGTAATCACTGTCATCGCTAAGAAAACAAATGCTAAAACAAACAAAAGTTTATTTTTCATTTTTTTCATATATTTATTTATTTAGTTTCTTTAAGTACAATCGAAATAATTGATATTGTAATATCTCTTTTCTCAATTATACAAAAAGTGTTATTATTCTATAGTTAAATCAGTTTAAAAAGCTTTCCATAGGTTCAAATATTGTTGAAACTGCCAGTGATTACAAACAAGGAGAACTACATAAATCAAGCATACTTGTTTTTGACACCACTTATCACTGGCTGTAAACCACAGTCAAGTCTCTAATTAATTTCTACAACTGCACTTTGCTTTTCCTGAAACCATTATTTTTGAGTTACTGGGTTGAATACTAGTATAACTCATTTCTTATGGAAAAAATTAGAGTGATTTTAAAACTTTTATCGCTTTAAGAGAATCTTCAACTGGAGAAGGACTCTCGTTGATAAAAGTAGCTTCTAGTTTGGATTTTTTCAGTAAAGAAAGCAATCTCTTTAATTTGTCTAACTCAGTAACAACATGCCTTTTCTCGCCTTTTTCTCCGTACTCTATCCCAGAAAAATGACAATGGATGTTTTCAATATGTGCTTTCTTAAGAATCTCTAGAACTGCCTTGTAGTTCTCTTTTCCTTCTCTTGCTTCGATGTGCGCAAAGTCAATTGTGAAAAAACAACCTGTTTCTTTAACTAGTAACAACAATTCTTTTAGTGTTCCGAACTGGCTTGGCTTGCCAGTTGTCTCAGGTGCAAGGAAAACTTGCCAATTGTTTTTTTTAATAACCTTTTGCATCTCAAGAATCCTTTTTTTTACAACATCATAAACTTGTTTTGGGCTTTTTTTTCCATAAAATGCTGCGTGAAAGACAACATATTTTGCTCCAAGATGATGCGCTCTTTCGCAGCAGTCTAAAATTCTTTTTTCACTTGCTTCAACTTTTGCTTTTTCATCTGAATTCAGATTGATGTAATAGGGGGCATGAATCGAAAGCTGAATATTATATTTTTTTGCTGCATTGCCGATTTCTTCTGCCTGTTTGTTGTCAAGCCATACTCCATAAGTAAAGGGAATTTCTGCACAAGAAATCCCTAATCTTGAATATTCTTCAAGATAAGCAGGAGCATCTTTGAAACCGCCGATTCCTGCTGGTCCCAGTTTTATCTCTTTTTTTTCAGGCATTTTATCTGTATTTGTTTTATTTTTATAATTCTGATGTATTATCATATCCTTCAACTTATAGATGTGCTTTAGCACAAGTTATTTTGATTTCTGCGCTTTGCTTTTCTCAAAACAAATGACCAAAACCCGATTATAATAACTTTGGTTATGTTAACACAGAGATTTTACTTTAATTTGTGACATGCAACTGAAACAGCATTTATTTTTCTTATATGAAAATAAAGGAAATGAAGAATATAAATCTTGACAAAACCATATCAACAATTTAGTCATAGTTCATTCTACCAACAGTGCCAACAGCCATTGCATCTCTAAGAACATCGCAGATTTCTCTGGGTTTTGCTGGTGGGAAGATAGTTTGTACTTCATGCTTAGGCAAATTGGTGGTTATTGTACAACGGATGCCTTTGCCACCAACATAATTAATAGATGAAAAATCATATTCCCGGATAACAACCTCTTTTCCGAACCATTTGGAACCTTGATAATATGCTGTAATAGTCGAATTTACTATAGTACCCATGTTTATTTCTTCTTTGCGAGGTTCTCCTTTTTGCAAAAATCTCATAAGCCCTAACCTCTCTTTAATCGCTTGAGGGGTTAATTCTGTGGAAACTGCATATTTTATTTTTCCCATTTTTCTTTATAAAAAACAGGCTTAAATATCTTTTTATGCTAGACCCCCACTATTTTTTTCTGGAATCTGGGTTATGTTGATACAGAGATTTTACTCTCTTGTTGAGTTTCGCGAACTCTATTATTAATATTATCAATTATACACTTGACCCTTGATGATTATTTCAACTACATCATCTCTTTTTGTTTAACAACTTTTTCAAGAAACAAGAAGTTATCCAACTTCCCACATTAATTTTCTAGAACCTTGTTTCTTGAAAAAGTCCTTGATTTCGTCTAGAGAATAAATGTCGTGCAAACCTTTTTCTTCTCTCAACTGAATTATTCTTGGAAACCTTAGGGCAAAGCCTGAATTGTAAGTGGGAGAAATCTGGATTTCTTGATAAGCTATTTCAACTATTATCTTGGGTTTTATTGTAACGCTAGTACTGGTCTGTTTTATTATCAAGGGCTTTATCAAATTGGTAAGTTCTTCAAAACTCAAGCCTTCTTCTTTTTTCTCTTTAACTCCTGTCCCTACTTTTCCTATTTCTAAAAACTTTCCTTCATGCCTACAAGACAAGATGAATGAAGAAAACCAACCTGCCCTCTTGCCTTTGCCCCATTCAGCGCCTGTAATCACTAGATCCAAAGGATCTTGAACTGGCTTAAACTTGACCCAAGTATCAACTCTAGCTCCCGGTTCGTATCTCGAATGGAGATTTTTCATGACAACACCTTCCATGCCGTCTTTCAAGGCTTTTTTATAAAACTCTTTTGCTTTCTTGAGGTCATCTGTTATAATATTCTCAGCAAGTTTGATTTTCCATTTAAATGGCTTAACTATTTTTTCAAGAAGTTTTCTTCTTTCTATTAGGGGCATTTCAATCAAGTCCTTGCCATTATAATCTAAGATGTCAAAAATATTGATTTCTACTGGAAGTTCTTTTTCAAGTTTTTCAATGTCATATTTTCTTCTTATTCTTTGGGAAATATCCTGGAACTGCTTGTATTTCTGGGTTTTAGGATTAAAACCAACTGCTTCTGAATCTAAAATAAATGATTTGCCTTCAACATGCGCTTTTACATATCTTTCAACTTCTGGAAATTGTTTTGTTACATTGTCTAATCTTCTTGTATAGATTATAATCTTTCCTTCAGGAGTTTTATGAATCAGCATACGAAAACCATCATACTTAAGTTCAATATCTGCGGGTTTGCCAACTTTCTCAAACCCTTCTTCAATAGAATCAACTTTTTTGCATAATTCAACTTTAACCGGCCTACCAACTTCAAGTTCAATTTTTTTCAGGGCAGCTTTTCCTTTAAAACCAGATTCTAGGACTATGCCAAAGTCATTTGCTCTGTCATAAGCTTCCTGGACTAATCTAGCATATTCATCATAAATCTTTCTGTGTTCTTCATCTAAATCAATGTCATTTTTTTCAAGATTGTACTTGATGCCAATTTCTTTGCCAAAACAAGCCCAAACAATTGCATCTCTGATGGTTCCTTCTGCTACTCCAATCCTCAATTCTTCTAATAAAGTCCTTACTATATACCTCGCTTCTAAAGGTTCTGCCATTGTTAGTAATTCAGCTACTAAAGCTAATTTTCTTTCAACTGTTCCATGACCTTGAAGTTCAGATGCTTTCTTGAGATTATCCAAGACTTTCTGTGTAGTTAATTTTCCTGATAGAAGTGTGGTTTGTTTCTTTTTTTGAACACTTGATTCAGCGACTTTTCCTAAATCACCGATATTGTGCCATTCTTTGACCAGATGCTCTTCGCTAAGCCCTGTTGCTTTTGCAATTGATTTTATAGCCAGTTGAGAAGAAATCCCAATTTCTCTTTCTTCCCAATCTGGAAAAATTCTTCCTTTTATTAAATAAGCTATTCCTCTTGCTTCTTTTTCTGAAATTTTTTTAAAAAATTCTGAAAGCAATTTTGTTTTTTCAAGCCGCTTTGCTGTTTTTTCTAAACTCTCGTAGAGCTTAGCTAATTCTAGATAATGCATGTTTCTTTAAGAATTGAGGAGTTTTAAAGTTTTTTATCAAAATCTTTCCAACGAGCTGCTTCAGCTTTCCTGTATTGCTGAATAGAACTCTTCAGTATTGGCGCTTTTATTCTAGCCCTGTCTGAAGAATATGAAGGAATTGCTAAAACAACCCCGACTGTTTTACATACAATTTGGCTTATAACCGGAATATTTTCTTTTCCATTATTCCAGAAGAAAAAGAGAGAACCAACGCCTAGTTCAATATTTCTCGTTAACCTATGGCTAGCTCTGCTTAAGGGATTGTATGAAAGATCTAAAAGCCCTTCTTCTGCAACTTGGGAAACTATTGGACCAAGTAAGGCAACTGTGGCCCCAGCAAACATTAGGGGAATTCTATATTTTCCTAGAACTTCCCCATTAGTATCACAAAAAGCATAACTTGTAACAACAGCCCCTACAGCGTCAACATAATCTAAACCAACTTGTGCCAAGTATTTTACTGGATTCTGAGAAAGTTGTTTTATTCCAGCATTAAGATCATCAGATAAATTTTCAATTCTCCTTTGTAATCTGTCTGCAAGATTTATCATTTTTATCTATTAACACCTGGAAGTTCCATTGGCCTTGGTTCATAGGGCTTATCAGTCCAAGCAAATCCTCTTCTTTTTGTTCTTTCTTGTTCAGTTTTTTGTCTTGCAATTCTCCTTTGTTCTCTAGAGATTAAAGAATTATTAGCATAAGATGCTGCGAGCACTGTCAGGTCTCTATCTAGATTCGAGTCTTTTTCTCCTTTACTTAATTTTTTAGAAGAAACATGGCATCTATCTTCTAAATCTTGTAAAAGATTTGTTTTTGCCCTTGGGCTAAGAAAAGCTACATGACCTTCATATTGTGGAAAATATTCCCATAAACCATAAAGCTCTTCGCCAAATACTCTAATCATTGTCTTATCTACAAAATTTGTATAATCTCCCTGTTTAGAATACTCTTTAGAAAACACGTTCTCAGGATTTTTTTCAACATATCTTGTCAAAAGTCCTTCTGTCATTTTATCTTAATAAAATTATTCTTTAAAAAGATTATTGCTCTTTTTCGCAACCTTTTTATACTTAAATTAACAATCATATCCATGGACTTATTGAATGTCTTGAAATTAAGGAGAAGTGTTCGGCATTATTCGTTGAAAAAAATCTCTTTTGCAGATGTTTCGGAGATATGTGAAGCAGGCATGCACACGCCGATGGCTGGCAATATATTCACAGTCAAGTTTATCATTGTTTCTGAAAAAGAAAAGATAAAATTATTAGCAGATGCTGCCCAACAGCCGTTTATTGCTGAAGTCCCTTATGTTGTAGTGGTTTATTCTAAATTAGACCAGATTGTAAGCAGTTATGGTGAAAGAGGCAAAATATATTCAAGACAACAAGCTGGAGCGGCAATAGAGAATATGCTCCTAAGAGCAACTGATCTTGGATTAGGGACCTGCTGGGTTGGATGGTTTGATGAGGGACTTGTCAAAAGAATCTTGAAGATCCCTGATAGTTTTCAAGTTGAAGCTTTATTGCCCCTAGGAAAGCCATTAGAAAAGCCATTTCCAAAAAAGAAACCTGAACTGAACATGGTCGCTAGTTTTGAGATACATGGTCAAGATATGAAAAAACCAAAGAAACAGGCTTTTGATTAAGAATAGATGGTTGTTTTCTACTATAATTAAATATTTAAGTTAATCAAAGATAAAAATCAATGGATATCACAAGCCAATCAAATATTACTAAAGGGTTATCTAGCTTGTATGGAAGGGACGCAGAAATTGGTTCAGAGTATATATCCTATGGCGGGAGGCTTGTTGAAATTACTGGTTTTGATGAAAAAGAGCTCTACGTTCGTATTCTAAGATGTGATCCTGATGCAGACCCATTAGAATATTGTAGTGCAATTGGGGCTAATCGAAAAATTGGTTTTGATGAATTAATGTATGGCCCAATAAATGGAAAAGTTATCGCGAAGATTATTGAAGACAAGACTAATCCCGGATTTATGGAAAAAATTGTAACCGAATTAAAAAAATATCCTACTGAAAAATGGGAAGAAATTTATGATTCTATGACCAAACAAACAAAAAAAGAAGAAACTAGAAAAAGAGGATTTTGGGCGATGCTATTTGGAAACTGATATGTGCCATTAATATTAAATTAAATATTTTTCTAACTTGACCATAGTACAAAAACATAGAAAAATATTTAAACAAACAATAAGATAATAAGAATAACAAAAATTGGTTTAAAGATAATATGACAACAAAAGAAGAACTCTTAAAATCAGTAGCTGCAAAGAGTGATGAAATCAAATTAGAAAATTTTGAAAAAATAGTCAAAAAACCAGAATTTGATGCTGAAACAAGGAAAAACGCTTTTCTTGCAATGGTGGACATTTATATAAAAAAAATGTGGTGGAATAATGTAGCTAGGGCTTACAATAATGCTGCGGATTTGGCAAAAACATTCGGCGAAAAACAAGAATTGTTCTTCAAAGCAGGAACTTATTTTGTTAGAGCAGATGATTATTTTACTGCTGAAGATACTTTCAGAAAATCTATTGTTCTGGCTCCAAAAAATGAAAGAACCAAGGTTCTGAACCAGGTCTACGAGGTTTATATCTCTCTAGCTAGAGAATATGAAAGCAAGAAGATGCAAACCAAGGCGATTGCAGTCTATAACAAGAGTTTGACTCTAAATCTTCCATTAGAAAAAGCAAATGAAATTCGTGATAGAATGGCTATTCTTTATGAAAGAATTGGCAAGCCAAGAGAAGCTACACAAGTAAGACAACAAAAAACCAATGCTACGGAAATGGCAAAGAAAAAACTGATGCCTGAAGTGAAAGACGACGAGGATGAAATTCAAGCGCAGGATTTGATTTAAAAAAGTTAATTTTTTAAGATATACTTCTCTATATATTTATGATAAAAATATTGAGATTTTCTGAACCGCTTCCAGAAATGATTCTAAAAGGCAAGAAAAATTCTACTTTCAGGATAAATGATGAAAAGAACATAAAAGAAGGAGATGAATTATCTTTATGTTACAATAATGATGAAGAATTTGCTAAAGCTAAAGCAACTGAAGTGAATGAAACGACTTTCTCTAAACTTGGAGAAAAAGAATTTTTGGGGCATGAAAAATTCTCGTCTGATAAGGAGATGTATGATTTATACTCTAGATACTACCAAATGAAAGTCGAACCAGAAACTAAAGTTAAAATAATCTGTTTTAAGTTGGTTTAAGATTTAGTTAAAATTTTTTGATATCAAACACCTTTAGACCTAAGAAAATCATCTTCTGTTTTTCGGGCTTGAATATATGCATCTTCTAGATTTATTCTATAATGTCTCGCAATTCTTACCGTTGCATAGATAATATCTGCAAGTTCATCTCCAATCTTTTCCTTACTTGAATCATATTTTTTATCTACCTTGTCCCTATTAGCAAAATAATATTTTTCACAAACCATAACTAATTTAGAAAGCTCCCCTAATTGTTTAGCTAATTCAATTACAGCACCTTCCACGCCCCATTCTCTTTGCTCTATTTTCTCAAATCTTGTTATAATCCTTTCAGAAAGATTTATAGCTTCTTTGAAGGTCATTTCTTTTTCCATTTTTTCTTAATTTTTACCTTTCAAAAAAGGAATCAGGACCTTCTCGAGATTTTTGAGAGTCAAATCTCCGTTCTCATCAAATGACTCTAATCTCTTCCAGAGATCATTAATCTTTTTATTCCCAAATTTTTCTGATGTAAAAGTGTATGAACCAAAATCTCTGAATTTCCTTGCTCTTTCTTCATTGAACTCTGCTCCAATGATGCCGATATAAGGACCATGTCCGCCCTCTTCTGCGCGATAATAAGAAAACATAAATAATTCACCAGGTTCTTTATCTTTCAAAGATAATGTCAGTTTCTTAGGTTCGTACATTTTAATTTTTTTTAAGATAAACTGGCTTTAAAAGAATTATTGTGATAAAAAGCTAAAAAAGACCTAACTTCTTACTCTGACTACTCGTCCAATTTCATGATTATGGGCACAAGAGTATTTGTCTCCTTTTGATCCTGCACAAAAGCTCATATTGTCATATTTCTCTTCACGAGGCATTCCTAAAATGTAACCATCACATATTTTACAGAAGTATGCTGTTTGAGAACAACCCTTGGTAGAACAAGCGTATGTTTTTGGAAGTTCTATCTCCATACCTATTGCATCGAGAAGGTCCTTTTTTCTGAAATTGTGTTTATGCCCTGGTTTTTTCCTGGGAGAAGTATTCAGTGCCTTAAGTGATTTATAAACAGTGATCTCTTCCAAATAATTTTTTGCAATCTTTTTAATCGCTTCAGGGCTTAACATTTTTTATCAAGAGAACTTGCCTTTTAAAAGATTTATGTAATAGAAGATATAATAAAAATAAAAGTGAGGATAAAAAAATAAAATCAAAATTAAAAAAAAACGTTGGCTAGCCTCAGTTTTACGTGAAGCTAGCCAGAACTCAAAAGGCTAAGGGGAAATCATGAACATTGAATTGCATGAATCTTGTAAATTTCTGCAGATAAATTCAGTAAAATGAATTCTTAAATTTATCTGAAGTAGTCTACCCCTAGATCTGACATAGCTGAAGGCATTAAGTTGTCTGCAACTTTGTCTTTTCCAAGGACATAAGGTGATTTAACACCAGTTATGATTGTAATAACTCGAACTTTTCCTTTAAATTCTCTGTTAATTCTTGCTCCTAGGATGACTTGTGCATCTGGACTTAAGTTTTCAGTTACTAAGCCGCCGATGTTGTTAAGCTCTTCAAGTTTCAAATCATCACCGCAGATGACATGAATCAAAGCGCCTGTTGCGCCTTTATAGTCTATGTCAAGTAAAGGATGACTTAATGCTTGTTTGACAGCTTCTTCAACTCTGTTCTGAGTATCTGATTCTCCAATTCCAATACAACTAACGTCTCCGTTCTTCATTATAGAAGCAACATCTGCATAGTCCAGGTTGATTAATGAAGGGATTGTAATTGTTTCTACAATACCTTTAATCATTGTTGAGATCAATTCATTTGCAACTGCGAATGCCTGTTCAACTGGAAGATTTCCTGCAATGTCAACTAATCTGTTATTATCAATAACGATGACAGTGTCTGTTATTTCCCTAAGTTGTTGTAAACCAAATTCAGCTTTGTCTATTCTTGCTCTTTCTGTGTGGAAAGGCATTGTGACTACACCGATTGTGATTGCGCCAATTTCTTTTGCTAATTGGGCTACAACTGGGGCTGCGCCTGTTCCTGTTCCACCACCCTCACCTGCGATGATGAAAACCATATCTGCGCTAGAAACTGCTTTCTTTAGTTCGACCATTGCTTCTTTTGCTGCTTCTCTTCCCTTTTCAGGGTAACCTCCACAGCCTAAACCTCTTGTTAATTCCTTTCCGATAAGAATTTTCTCATCAGCTTTAGAAACGCTCAAGTGTAAAGCATCTGTATTAGTTGCATAGACAGTAGCACCAGTGATTCCTTTGTTGAAAAGCCATGTTGTTGCGTTACAGCCTGCTCCACCACAACCAACTACTTTGATTGTTGCTTTGCCTGCTTTAAGCTCGTCGAAATTGATTCCATACCTCCCTGCGCCTTCAATTGCTTCTTTTGCGAAGTCTAACACCATTTTTTTATACCTCCTGTAAGTTTAGTTGAACACCTTACAAAAACTTTTCATAGAAAAGTTTAAATATAAGGCATCCTATTTTTGTTTAAGAATTTTACACGAAAAAGTTATTCAGCTTTGAAAAAAGCTGGATTTCTTTTTTAATTAACTTGATATTTCTTATAGGGTTTAGTTTAAATATTTAACTAAGTGATAAAACTATCTATTCTAACATATATATTATATTATATAGGTTTATTGAAGTTCAATATTAGTGTTTTTTATAACAATAATGCTTAAAAATGGAGTTTTCATAAAAGGAAAATGCGAAAGTGTATAAGGGAAACTGATTTTTTACATGACTCGAAAGAAGGAATTATAGGAGTTAATCTTGGTTGGGATTTTGTTGCAGAACATGAAAATGGAATTGATGGAATAAAAAGAGATTTTGGACTTGGATTAGAAAAGAGTCTTGGATTTGAAAAAAGAAGGAATACTCAAGTACCAGGAAATTTGACATTTATTGATGAGGGCTCTGCAGCTTTATTTTCTGGGGGCTATCTTGATTATGACTCTATCCGATCATTATTAAAAAATGATTTAAAACTCACAACAAGAGTGATGACAAGAATAAATCCAGCGAGATTAACATCTGTTGATAAAAAATTAGATATAACTGCTGCATGGGATTGGGATAGTTTTGGAGTTGCAGTATCCCAAGAACACCATGGTGTTTTGAAAAATATCTATGATGCAATTTTGAATAAAAATGCGATTATCATGCTTGGAGGAAGCAGCGGTCCTTTTTCAAATCATGGTTTGCTGTTAATAGATTATGCAAAAATAAATCAAGAAGAGAGAGATTCATTTGCTGAAAAAGAAAGAGCATATATTGAAGAACAAAACAAATTTCGTGAAATGGAAAAACAAAGCAGGGTTTTTGATTTGCTAAAAGATAAACAAAAAGGATTCTATTATTTACAAATAGACAGATTAGATGATAAAGGAATCCCAATGTGGTGGTTAAATCCAAGAGAACAGTTGAGGTATAATGCTGGTTGGTATACCACAGAACAGCTTAAACAGTGGGCAGAAGATAAAGGACCTGTGATAAAAAAATCTAATTAAGCTCTTCTCGCTATTTTCCAGAGCAAATCAAAGTATTTTTTCTGGGCTTTTGCTATTTCTGAGCTCTTGATAAGAATTCCAAATGGCTGGGAACCCCACATTATTATATACACCTTGTCGCCGCAGATGTTTGTTGATGAATTAGAGGTAAATTCTTTGGGAAGAACCTTGACTTCAGTATATTTCATCTTACTCAATTTTTTTGCCCTTTCTTCCATATCTTTGCTGAACAGGATTTTCAGAGGGAGTTTATATTTCAATCTGATTTGATGGAATTGCGGAAGATTAAACTGAAGATGATAGGCATAGGCTTCTGCTTTTATGTCTGAAGTAGCAAGTGTCATCATCTCTTTTCTTTCTTCTACCATCTCTGCTAAGAGGTTTCTAATGCCTTTCTTACCTTGATATACTGAAACTTCTTGTTTTTCTGCATAGGTTTCTTTTATTTTTTCCAATTCCTTAAGTTTTTCAATGAATTCTTGTTTTTGTTTTTTTAATTCTTGCTCTTTTTTTTCAAAAACTTCTAAAAAGTTTTTGGGATTTGTGACTTGAAAATGTTTTTTATTGGCTTCTATGACAAAAGAAACAAGAGCTTTTTCAATCAAGGAATCTAGAGCATCATAAACTAGTTGCCTATGCAACATGGTTTTCTCAATAATTGCCTTGCTGGATGTTGTGCCTAGCTTCAACAATGCTAGATAGACTGTTGATTCATTCCTTGTCAGGCCCATCTTTTCCAGATCTTGTTCTTGCATGTTTTTCTGAGTTATGTGTTAACGTTTAATTCTATAAGTATGACCCCGATTATGATTTTGCAACGTTGTAAAATCCGAAGATTTTACCAAAATCACATTGATGGATGTTACACTTATATCTTTTTCCAGAAGATTTCTGACTATTAAAATCTTATGTTTTGTCATCAGAAAAGTGACGACAAATGTTTAATTACGGGTTTATCATATAACTATTATCAAGTGGTGACAAAATAAAAAATCACATTGATACAAAATAAAAACAAAATATGGAGGAAAATAAAATGGCAAATCAAAACAAACCAAATGCAAGAAAAGTATTAGTTGAGATGATAAAAGGAAAAGATTATGAAAAGAAAAAAGAAAAATTTAAGACAAAATATGAAATATCTATAAAACAACTAAAGTATTTCTGCAAGGGATTTCTTGATATAAATAGAATTCCTACATCCGAAAGAATAGCGAAAAACGATTCTGAAAGACTTCATGACCCTTATCTGGATTGTAACACTGGCTCTTACGGAAGCGAGCATGCCGGTGGAATGATTATGGGAGCAATTTGTGAAGTGGGTTCATTTATTTCCGGTTTGGCAGGTATCCTAGCTTATACTGTAAACCATGATAACTCCCCAGAGACAATCGGGGCAATTATTGCGGGAATTCCAGTAGCTGCTTGTGTAATGGGAAATCTAGCTTCTTGTGGTTATGAGGTAGTGAGAAACAAGTATCTCGAAGCTAAAGGCAGATTAGAAACTAAATGTGGCGGAGAAGGAAAATGAGATTATTCAAAAGAAAAGAACAAAAAAATTCGACAACAGAAGCAAAACCAATAAATGAACATGAAAGAGAGATAAAATCGGCAAATGCAAGGATTGAAGAACTTGCAAAAAGAAAGGTCCACTTGCGTGAAGATTTTGCAGAAGTCGAGCAACAAACTCTTTATACTAAGATGCAAAAGTTAAATCCAGATCAACAACTAAAAATATGGAAACAAGTCTACAACATTGGTAAGCAATTGATGGAAGTTTGTACTGAAGAGGAAAAGCAACATTATTCCTTTTATATTGCTAGATCTGCAGAAGCTTTAGGGCATCTTGAAGAAGCAGCCACATTATTTATGCAAGGTAATAACGATGGTAGAGCCTGGGAACCCGCGATAGAATCAGGTAATCCTGAACTTATGGAACAATGCTATCAAAAGTTGAAAAAGAGAAAATTCGCAAATTCTAATCCTAAAGGTGCAATGGAATTAGCTCTTAAAAAAGGATACAGAGACTATGCCAAAAATATCTACATGAATTTTGTTGTTTCTAGAGACAGTTTGGAACAATTAGAACTTGCTTTAATGGTTGGAGATGAAATAAAAGCTAGAGAAGCAAAACAAGATATCACCAGTCGCATTGGAACAAGAGCTCAAGAATGTGAAACTCGTGCAAAATTCTACCAAGAAAGGGCACAAAGATTTAGAGAACAGGCAGTTGCCATACCTAGTGCAACTTCTGTAGAAGATGTTGTTAATGCGGTCTATTTTGCAAAGAAAGGAGAAAAAAGCAAATTGGAACCAAAATACTATGTTTATGATGTACGAAATATTTTATACCTTCAACGCGGGGATTCGGATTAAAATTTAATTTTATTTTATATTAAATAAAAGCAAAACAGGATAAGGAAAATGACTGAACAAAAAAAGAAAAAACATAGTTTAGAGTATTTTTTAAGAGGAGTAATGGATATTTACAGAATGCCAACTGCCGGAAGATTACAAGAAGAATCTAAAAAAGATTATGATTATGAATTCTATCTAGACCCTGATAGTGAAGACAAAAATTCTGAGTTATATTATGGATTAGGTGTGGGTTTTTCAGCAGTACTAAACACCTTGTCTTCATTATCTCTTCTCTTGAATAAACCCCAAATATCTTTTGCTTATCTACCTGCTGGAATCTGTATTATGTCAAACTTTGGTTCTATTGTTCATGAAGGGATTAGATTTACAAGGAATGAATACAATGGATAACAAAAAGCAACTTTTTTATACACTAAATAGCTAATTTTATCATGAAATTAGACATAGAACCCGGCTCAAAAATAAAAATTAAATCTAAAGATGGTGAGTTTGAAGGTCTTTTTATTGAAAGTCCTGATAAAGATGCTATTTTATTGAAAGTGAAAAATGGTTACAACATCGGCTTTAATAAAAATGATGTTGAAATCCAAGTTCTTGAAAAAGCCAAGAAAAAAAATGAAATAAAAGAAGAAATCATCCAAGATAAAAAACTTCCTGAAGTTGCTATAATCGTCACTGGGGGAACAATTGCTTCGAAAGTTGATTATGAGACCGGTGCTGTAAGCCCAAATCCAGAAATTTCTTTCTTGTTAAGGAATATTCCGGGATTAGACAAAATAGCAAGAATAAATTCGATTGAAGTGCCATTTTTAATCCAAAGCGAAGATGTTAATTCAGATGATTGGAAAAAATTAGCTAAAAAAGTTTCTGAACTTGTCAATAAAAAAGAAATCAAGGGCGTAATTATCTTGCATGGAACAGATACTTCACATTATACTTCTGCTGCTTTGTCTTTTATGTTAAAAGATTTAGGAAAACCAGTTGTTCTGACTTATTCGCAGAGAAGCATCGACCGAGGTTCTTCAGACGCTAATTTGAATCTCAAGTGTGCTTTTCATGCTGCTTTAAGCAATCTGTCGGGTGTAATCATTGTAGGACATGCTTCAAGTGAAGATAATTATTGTTTTGCTTTTAGGGGGACTAATTCAAGAAAAATGCATTCTTCAAGAAGAGATGCATTTAAAGCAATTAATTCAGAACCTTTAGCTAGAATATATGAAAATGGCAGTATAGAAAAGATTTCCGAATATAATAAAAGAGATGAAACTAAAAAAACAAAAACTGAAACAGAATTTGAGGAAAAAGTAGCCCTGATAAAATTTTATCCTGGACAAGACCCTGAAATCTTGGATTATTATATCAAGAAAGGATATAAGGGAATTGTAATTGAAGGAACAGGTTTTGGAAATGTTCCTGTTGAAAGCAAGGGCTCTTGGATATCTACTTTAAAAGAAATCTGCAAAAAAGCATTAGTTGTGATGACTACTCAAACAATTTATGGAGAAGTTAATCCAAAAGTTTACAGCAATGGAAGAACAATTGAAAAAACCGGAGTATTATATCTGAACATGACTTCAGAAACTGCATTAGTCAAGCTCGGTTGGGTTCTTGGAAAAGAAAAAGACATTGAATTAGCAAAAATCTTGATGAAAAAGAATATTTGCCATGAAATAAATGAGAGAAGGGTAGAATAAAATGAAAAATATAAACGCTGTTGCACTTTATAAAAAAGTTCTAGAAAGAAACAAATATTGTATTATTTCAACTGCTTCTTTAGAAGGAAAAACAGAGTCGGCAGTTATGAATTATGCTGAAACCAAAGGTGGAGGATTGTATCTATACTGCTTTAATAACATGAGAAAATATCCTCACTTAAAAGAAAATCCAAAAGTCAGTGTTGTTATCTATAATCATCCAGATTACGTCCAGATGGATGGTGCAATAAAATTTCTAAGGGGGAAGGAAGCAAAAAAAGCTAGAGCAGAATTAATAAAAAAACATGATGATAATGTATACTATCATACAGATTCCCGTTGTGTTTATTTTTCATTTAATCCAGAATGGATAAGAATCAGAACAGATGAAAAATTTCCTGCAAAATACGAGGTGATAAAAGATGGAAGTAGAAATCCAGACAAAACTCTCGGGTTTTGACGAAGTCAGAGACAATTTTGCTAAACTTGGGGTTTGGCTTGAAGATAAAGAAACTAAAGTAGAACAAGGATTTGTCCGAGAAAAATATGGTTACAAACAATTCAAAATCTTTCTTGAAGAAAATCAAGGAAGCAAAATTATTTTAATTAAAAAAGAGATTAATTCTGAAAACGATAAGCCCTTTGCTTTAAATTCTTGCAAAGACCTTCTGAATTTTCTAGTGCAGAATACATTTATGGTTTGAGTTTTATGTTAAAAGGGTTTGGTTTCTTCATTCAACCATCTATACATTGTTAATTAGTTCTCCTCTTGCGTTTTTTAAAATTTCTGAAACTTGATTAAAAAATACAACACTTAACAATGCTACGCAAATTCCTAAGTGTATCTAATGTATATAAAATTAAATGGATAATCTATTTTATAATTAGCAACTGCGCTGTCGCTTTTTAAGAGTTATGTGTTTCTCCTTGCAGGGCATCTTTATCTGTTAGTATTTTTTGAAGACTAAACTTGCATTTCAACTAAAAATCAACCATTAACCCATAGATGTGCTCCGCACAAGTTCAATTCTGCGCTGTCGCTTTTTAAGAAGAACATTAAATTATCGCGTTTATGTAAAGCTAGTTCTTCCAAAGACCATGGATATTACAGTAAGCTCTTGCAGAAACTTTAGCATCTTTGGGAATGGTTTCCCAAAACTCTGCTTCGGGTTTCATCCCAGGTTTTAAAAATTTTATAGATATATCCCCATCTATTTCCAACCCAATCCATTCAATGTAGTGTTTTTCTTCCATTGGATGAGGGACTTCACCTACAAGAATCTTAATCTTCTCATGTCCAATTTCTATAACCGGAGCATGTTTCTCTAAACTTGCGTCAACAGAATTTTCTTTAAGCAGTTCCATTGGCTGGCCGCAGCAAACTAAATCTCCTTGTCCAGCATGCACTATAATTACAATATTCCCGCAAATTGGGCATCGATATACTTGTTTAAGCTCAGTCATTTGTGTATAATACACCTTGAGTTTTTATACTTTTTGTTGATTTTTCAAAAAATCCGACGACATATAAAAACCACAAGCTTTATAAACCGAAAGGTTTATAAACCCTTCAGAGATTAGGTTTATAAATCTTACTCTTTAATTAATTCAAAAATGCCTCCAAAATTCGTCAAAAAGTGTCCTGAGTGCGGTTCTGTAAATCTTATTTACGACGAACAGAAAGGGGAGATTATCTGTTCTGACTGTGGATTAGTTGTTGAAGAAAAGATGATTGATTTGGGGCAGGAATGGCAACAATTCAGAGAAGGAGAGAAAAAAACTCGTGGAGGAGCTCCCCTATCTATGCAGAAATTTGATCAGGGCTTGACAACCAATGTTGGGGAGATTTCTGATATCTACCAATTAGGATCTGAAAAGAAAATCAGAAAATTCTTCAGATTAAAAAAATGGCAAGAAAGAGTTTCAACATCGATTGAAAGAAATTTGAGGCTTGCAATGGCTGAACTTAGAAGAGTTGCTAGTTTCTTGAACTTACCTAATTTTGTAAGAGAAGAAGCATCAAGAGTCTACAATCTAGTATTGCAAAGAGGTTTAGTAAGGGGAAGATCAATGGAGTCTGTTGTTTCAGCTTGTATATACGCTGCTTGCAGAACCTACGGAATTCCAAGAACTTTAGATGAGATTTCTGCTGCAAGTGAAGTAGAAAGAAAAGATATAGGAAGAACTTACAGATTCATAACAAGAAAATTATCTCTGAAAATAACCCCCAGTGATCCTAAAAGTTATATCTCCAGATTCGCTTCTATTCTCCATCTATCTCCTAAAACACAAGGAGATGCTCTAAGAATATTGAAAAAAGCCGAAACTTCTGAATTAACTTCAGGAAGAGGACCTGCGGGAATAGCAGCAGCTGCTTTATATGTTGCAGCTTTGTTGAATGATGAAAGAAAAACACAGCGAGAAGTCGCAGATATTGCAGGAATCACAGAAGTTACAATAAGAAACAGATACAAAGAACTCCTAGATAAATTGGGAATTGAAGAAAAGCTCAAGATAAAAGAACTTGAACAAAAAACAGCGAAAGAAAAAGAAAAAAAGAATAAAGAGAAGGGCTAGTTCTACAGATTAATCTTCCGGTCCAACATATATATTAGTTCATAATAAATGTTATATACTGCTTTTTATGTAAATTAAGATGCCAGAAGAAATTATGCCAATAAATGTTTATATGCATCCAGGTGATTTGGGGGTTTTTTTGAATACAACTCCTGGTCCAAAATCAATAATTTATACGCCAATGGGATTTGATTTTGATTTTTTAAGAGATAAGATGAATACCCGTTTCCCAGGTATTTTTAGTGAAACTTTAAGAATTGGAGCAATGCATAAGTCAGTAGAATCTGTTTTGGGGATGGAGGGTAGTGAATCTAAAGAGATAATACAACCATACCATATTCTAACCTTATACACAGATGCTTTGGAATTTATGAAAAAAGCTTTTAAGGAAGGACCTGAAGAATTGATAAGAGACAAAACAACATGTTTAAGAGTAGAGTGTGTTAAATGGTATTCGTCAAATTCTAAGGCATCATATTCTATTGAACTTGACACCAATCCACCAATTATAAGAATGTCTTATCATGGCGCAGAATCTCCACAAATTAGAGATTTTATAAAAATAGCTAAAAAAAGAAAAGTTCCTTTTGTTTTAGAGCACGCACCATTTTATCAAGGATATAACCCCATGCGTTAAATCCAGTTAAGATTAGATTAAGGCTTCTTAGATCTATCGATTACCTTGATTTAGCTTCTTGAATAACTGTTTCTATTGCTGAAAAAAACTCTTCTATCAAATAGGGTTTTTCTAAAGAATAAACATTATCAAAATCTTTTTGTAATGTTCTTTGTTCGTCATCTCTTCTATATCCGCCAGGGGTTATAATCAAACCAACATGGGGATAGCTATGATGAAAGTCTAATATGGCCTGGGTCTTTGGATTTTTAAAATCAGGATGAACCAAAACACAGTCTTGTTTAGAAAATAGTTCTTCGGTCATGTTGTCTAAACCAAAACATAATGTCACTTTATGCCCCCGCGCTTCTAAAAACTTTGATTCCATCTCTGCTAAGTTTTTTCGGTCATTATACTTTTCTTCTCGTTTTGGGTCCTGAACCCAATATTCTTCAAGACTTTTATCTAATATCAAGAGATTATATGCCATTTAATTGAAAAAATGTTCTCTTTTTAAAAATATAGGTTATGAAAATTATATTTCGAGTTTCATAAAATCTTTCGCTAACTCAGAATTCTTAAAAATCTTTTTTGCTTCGTCAAGGATAATCTTCTCTCTTCGATCATATCTTTGAGAAATGTGCATCAAGAACAATTTTTTGACTTTTGATTTTTTTGCAACATCTGCAATCTGTTCTGCTGTTAAATGCTCTCGTTCTTTAGCTAAATTCTCTTCTAATTTTGAAAAACATGCTTCTGCAATCAAGACATCAGAATTTTCTGCTATTTTGTAACAATTTTCATTGATTGCAGTGTCTAAAATAAAAGAAATTTTCTTTCCTAAAACCTCTTTGGTGAATTTTTTTGCATCTATTTTTTTGCCTTGGAAATCAATATTTTTCCCTTGCTGGAGTTCTTTTAAAATTGGACCTGGTTTTATCCCAATTTTATTTAATTTTGTCATATCTATTCTATATCTTGTTTTTTCTGTAAAATTATAAGCTAAACAAGGGGCAGGATGCCTCATCTTTAATGCTTCTAATCTGAATTCCTTAGTCTCAAAAAATATTCCATTAGAGAGTTCATGAATCTCAACTTTCAGCTTTTCTCTGAAAATAAATAGTTCCATCATCTTCTTCATGTAGTATTTTGTTCCTATTGGGCCATAAATCTCCAGAGTTCTAGAATAGTTACTTAATGCTAAAGTCTGAAGCAAGCCAGGGAGGCCAAGAATATGGTCCCCGTGCCAATGTGTAATCAAGATTTTAGTTATTTTGCAGGCATTTAATCCTAGAATCCTGAATTGTCTCTGAGTGCCTTCACCACAATCAATTAGTATGTTCTCAGCACCATATTTAAGCAAGATTGAAGCTTGATTCTTTTCCTTAGTTGGAATTGCTTGACTTGTTCCTAAAAATGTTATTTCTACCATGCTTTTTTTAGGCAATTGTGGTTTTTATGCCTTTTCATGGGTTTAGCTTCTGGAAAGCCGGGAAGATGTGTAATAAACTGTTTTTATATGGGACGATTTTATCATCAACTTATAGACGGGTTTTTTGAATCATGGATAAATAACATTTAAATACAATTCCTTCTTCAATTAAGCATGGCAAGAAACAAGGAAAAAATTGATTTAGAAAAACAATTAATTAGCAAGACAACTCTTGAAATTGGACCTGAAATAAAAGAAATCAAGATTAGAGAAAAAGATAAAGAGAAAAAAGAAAAAATAAAAGCTTTCAAAACAGTTCTTTCTGGCGAACATATCCTCGCTAAAGACAAAAAAGCTCTTGATTTGCAAGGCATGAGCAGATTCGGCGAAGTCAAAGACAAAAAAGTCTATTATTCTTTCATAGAAGCACTTTATTTATTAGAAAGGGGCAAGATAACTGTTTATCACAAAGGAAAAAAATTGAATTTTGACAAATTATTAGAACTAGCCTCAAATGCAGAACCAAATTTCTTTACAAGATATTGTGTTTTTAAAGATATGAGAAACCGTGGTTATATAATAAAAACAGCTTTGAAGTTTGGAGCTGATTTTAGAGTGTATGACCGAGGGATTAAACCTGGAGAGGATCACGCTAAATGGGTCTTATTTCCAGTTTACGAAACTTCTAGTTTGACATGGCATGAATTTGCAGCAAAGAACAGAGTAGCACATTCAACCAATAAAAATTTGCTGATTGCAATAGTTGATGAAGAAGGAGATGTCACCTATTATGAAATTAAGTGGCTTAGGCCTTAATTGCAATTTTGTTTTTTAACTTAACTTTGCCAAATGTGAGGTAGATTGTAATTGATTATGCTTCCAATTTCCTAACCTTTTTCAAAAATTCTCTAAAGACAAAAGCTAAGAACCAAATTAAGATAATTTACACTTATACCTGGCAAAGTCAAGTAAAAGAATTAAATTCGTCAAATGCGAGGTAGGTTGTAATTTATTATCCTCAGGGTATTTTAAATTTCCAAGAGATTTCTTCGAAGACATAAGATAAACTTAACTTCGCCAGAGATATGTTGTAAAATAGTTTTATTTGATTCTTGCTTTTTTTTCAAAGAATTCTTCAGGAAAATCAGGAAGCATGAAAAAGGGTTGCTTATCACTTAACCTGCATTGGCGAAGTTAAGTTTTTAAGTGTAGTCCGAATATTCTATCATCTGTTCATCTTTTGTTTTTGATTCTGCTCGTGGATTGTCTTCTCGATAGATTTTAGGATCTGGGATAATGATATTCAATATTTCTATAACTAAATAGAATATTGGGAAGAATAGGAAGATACAGAAAAAAGTCTCGAAATCAACTGAAATTGCATTATAAATCAAAGGAGAAAACATGACTATAATATAAGTTATGTTCCTTGATCTTCCAATAAATTTAATTGCCTTATGACCTTTTGCTCCCCAGATTATAACAAATAATCCGTATAAAACAACTACTGCTGCTAAAGAATACTTGAAAATTATTATCCCCAAAGTGTCTGCATTAAGAAGATTTGTTGTTGTTCTTGTCCAATCAACTCCAACCCATAATAAAACAGCCCCATTTGAAATCGCATTTCCAAAAGAGGTCCCAGCTTTTTCCTGATAAAATTCATTAAATACCCAACTGATTAAAGCAGGAACAATAATCCACAAAAGTTCTAGATTTTTATACGGAGATATGAGAATGCTCCCCCCACGTATTACTAAATCCAAAAGATATGTTAATGCTTCTAAAACCATTTTTGCCTCTTTTTTTTACTTTTTTTATCTAATGGGTGTAGTAAATTTGGGTATAATAACTTTTTTATACTCTTTTCTCATGTAATCTTCATGTCTCTGAACATAACTGAAAAAAAACCGAAGGTGGTAGAAATTCTTAAGGAAAAAGGGCCTTGCCTGCCTAGTCAAATCTCTGGCGGAATAGGACTATCTCTTTTATTTACTTCTGCTTTATTATCTGAGATGGCCTCGGACAAGACTGTAAGGATAAGCTATTTGAAGATTGGGGGTTCGCCATTATACTTACTGCCTGGCCAGGAGAACATGTTAGAAAACTTTACAAGACATCTTCATGGCAAAGAAAAAGAAGCTCTTGATCTTTTAAAAGAAAAACAAGTCTTAAGCGACGTTGATTTGAATCCTGTTCAAAGAGTCTGCCTGAATGCTATAAAAGATTTTGCCCTGCAATTAAAAATAAACTCTAATGACCAGCAAAAAATCTTTTGGAGATATTTCACGCTTTCTGAAGAAGATGCTATGAAAAAAGCAGAAGAATATATGACTAATATGCCAAAAATAGTGCAAAAAGAAGAAAAAGAAATTTCACAAGATAAAAAACTGGAAGAATTTGAAAAACCAGATGAAATCCAGGAAGCTATAAAAAGATTAAAAGAAGAAAAAGCAATCAAGCCATTACATCCTGTCGGGATGGATGAAAAAGAAAAACTTGAACAAAAAGAAAAAGTTGAAATCAAAATTGAAGAACAGAAGATATTGCATCCAGAAGTATTAAAGAAAAAAGTCAATAAAAGAGCTACAACAAGAAAAAAGCAGGATTTTCATTCAAAAGTCATAGATTACATACATGAAAAAGAGATGACTGTTGTGAAAAATTTTGATGAAGAAAATAAGGTCTGTGTTGCTCAACTTGATTCAAAACTCGGTTTGATGAATTTTTTAGTCTATGCTATGCAGAAGAAATCTTTGAACGAAGCTGACTTAAGCTTGGCTTTCAGTGAAGGACAGCAAGAAAGACTCCCTGTTTTGCTTGTGACTAATGGAAAATTGACAAAAAAAGCAGAAGAGTATCAGAAAAAACTGGGAAACTATATTCTTATCAATAAGCTATAAAATATAAACTGATTCTCTTGTTTTAACAAAACTTTAAAAATTGTCTTTTCTTATTAAATGTGGAATATAGCCCCATCGTACAGCGGTCAAGTATGCAAGCCTTTGGACGAGCTCTCTTTAAAAAGAGACTTCGGAGAGAAATTTATGAAGAAAGCTTGTGACCCAGGTTCGAATCCTGGTGGGGCTATTTCCGTGTCCAGGATTTAAAATGCAGTGAAATTCAAAATGAGATTCAAAAATAAGGTAGTCTTGATAACGGGTGCAAGCAGAGGAATAGGAAAAGCCACTGCTTTAGAATTTGCAAAAGAAGGTGCAAAAGTAGTTGTGGATTATTTTGTTTCAGATATTGAACCAGATGCAGACAAAAATGCTATAAAAGTTGTTGCTGAGATTAAAAAATTTGGCTCTGAAGCAATTGCAATAGAATGTGATGTTCGTGAAGAAGAACAAATTAAAACTATGATTGAACAATCTATCAAGAAATTTGGAAAAATTGATATTCTCGTGAATAATGCAGGCATTGTTTTTGATGAATCTTTTGGGAAGAAAGACCTAAAACAATGGAGAAGAACTATTGACACTATTTTATTAGGAACATTCCTATGTTCAAAGCATGTTTCAAAACATATGGCTTCTGGGAGCAGGATAGTAAATATCTCTTCATCAAATGGGATTAATAGCTTCAATCCTTTTTCAATGGATTATGATGCAGCAAAAGCAGGTGTTATTATACTGACTAGAGATCTTGCTAAAGAATTTGCCCCTAGAATTACAGTTAATTCAATTGCTCCTGGTTGGGTTGATACTGATATGAATAAAGGACTTTCAAAAGAGTTTGTTAAAAAAGAATGTGAAAAAATCTATCTAGGGAGATTTGCACAACCAGAAGAAATTGCAAAAATTGTTCTTTTCTTTGCTTCAGATGATGCAGGTTACATTACTGGCACTACTTTATTGGTTGATGGCGGTTATGGTTAGATTTTTAAACCCTGCCCTTCTCTAAAAACATGGGGTGATGGCACCTCAGAAGTCTAATTCTGAGCGAGATAATATGGATACTACTGAAACTCTTGAAGAAAGATTAAAAATAATAAGAAAAGGACTTAACACAGGATTTAGGTCCATAAAGAAAAAGGGGAAAGATTTGGCAGATGTTTTTACTTTTAGTGAATGGATTGCATACTATCTTAATGGAACAGAAGATTCAAAGGCATACAGATTACCAAATTCTTTTAAAATGAAAAAGACTAAATTAAAACAAAGCCCAAAACTTTTTGCTCCAACAATAATTGAGTTACTAAGTAAAGAGGAGAATAGGGGATATGTTTTCTTTCTAGGAAGTAAAAAAAATGAAATGCCACACGAGGTTTCAAGATATCTGGTTGAAAAAGCTTATAAACAAGCAGCCAGACAGGTAATCAAATATTTTATTGATCTTGAACAAGATGTTTCTGGCTTTTATTGGAAAAATCTGGTTTAAATACAAAAATGCCAACAGATTTAACAGATGAAAAATGCAGAGAACTTCTTCAAAAAGCATTAGAAAGCACAGTTAATTCAGAAGATTTGTGGCTTAAGTCAGGAGAAGGCTCGGGAGCAGCAGTTCTGACAAGATCTGGAAAAATTTATAGCGCAAGCCAAAAAAGTCGTGCTTCTGGAGGTGGAAGACATGCTGAAGCACTTGCTTTAGATATTGCTGCCCAGAATAATCAGAAAGACCCTGTTGTTGCAGTAGCTTTAGTTTCTTCAAACCCAAAAGCAAGAGACCAATTCTGGCGAGCTTGTGGACACTGCCGACAGGAATACTCCGATCATCTGTTATATCTAAGAAAAAATAAAGTCATTGAAGAAGATTATGATATCACCTTTATATTTGGGAAACCTAATCTAGATTACAAAACATATAAACTGAGTGAATTGTTGCCTTATGCCTGGGAGCCAGCAGACAAAGGATAAACCAAAACAAAAATGCCAATTGATTTAAGAACTCAAAAACTAGCAAAATTAGTTGTAAAATACTCTGTCTTTGTCCAACCAGATGAAAATGTTGTGATTTCTGGCTCTTCTGAAGCACAGGATTTTATTATTGCTTTGTATAAAGAAGTCTTACTTGCAGGAGGGCATCCAATTTTAAGAGTGAACTTGCCTGGCTTAACCCCTTTTTTCTATAAACATGCTAAAGAACACCAAATAAAGAAATTTCCAGATCATTTTGATTATACTGTAAAAAACGCCCAAAAGTACATTGGAATTGATACTGAATCTAATACAAGAGAATTAACAAATGCAGATTCTAAAAAAATGACTGAAAGGGCCAAGGTGACTCATCCTATTTCAGATTATATAGTTAATCAAAAGGACAAGATAAGAAGATGCACTGTTGGCTTTCCTTGCGAAGCTCTGGCTCAAGAAGCTGAAATGTCCTTAACAGAGTATGAGTATTTTGTTTACAATGCTTGCTTACAAGATTGGAACAAAATCAACAGAAAAATGGACAAAATCCTTTCTAGGTTCAAGAAAGGGCATAAAGTCCATTTAATTGGTGAAAATGTTGATTTGAAAATGGAAATCCATGGAAGTTTAGCTGTTGCAGACAAAGGAGAAGAGAACATGCCTGGTGGCGAGATATTCATGGCACCTGTAAGAGAATCTTTAAATGGCTGGATTAAGTTTGACTATCCTGCTATAAGGGATGGCAAAGAAGTTACAGATGTTTTCTTAAGATTTGAAAAAGGTAAAGCCATTGAAGCAAAAGCAAGCAAAAACCAAAACTTCTTGCTTGAGATGTTAAAGATAGATAAAAACTCAAGCTATGTTGGGGAGCTAGGAATAGGATTAAACCCAAAGATAAATGTTTTCACAAAAAACCTGTTATTTGATGAGAAAATCAATGGAACTATCCATCTTGCTTTAGGCATGGCTTACAAAGAGAATGGTGGGGGCAATGATTCTGCGATTCACTGGGATATTGTCAAAGAAATGAAAAAAGGAAAAATAATTTTGGATGAAAAAGTCATCCAAGATAAGGGAGTTTGGAAAATCTAGGTTCTGGCAAGTTTATTTTAAGTTCTGACTAGCTTGTTTTCCACAGTTTTTTAGAGTTTTTTTAACTTTTTTTGGCTCATCAAAAAAAGACTATTTGGGAGTGATTTCAATTGAGAATTTCCGTCGATTTTATAACGATAAAAATTGAAAACATTTAAATAGGAAACTTTCTCCTATTTGTAGTGTAAAAGTCTATGCAAGGTTATTAAAAAGGGTATTGAAAAAAGGCGATTAATTATTCAGAAAGATGTCTTATAAAAGATATATAAAGATTGGTGGAAAACGTTATGGTCCGTATGAATACCATAGTTTTCGTGATAAAGATGGTAGTGTAAAAAGTGAGTATATAAAAAAAGCTCCAGAAAATAATGTTTTTAGGATTTTAAGGAGTAATTATAAACTAGCCATGTTTATTTCATTGATTCTTTTTATTGTTTTGTTTATATCTTTTTTTGGAGAAAATCTTTTTAGTTTTACTGGTTCATCGGTCCAGGAACATACTTATCTAGATACTTTAAATCTGCAAGTTAATCAAACAAATCCCCTAGTTTATGAATGGAAGCCAAAATTTCAGCAAGAAAATTTAACAAAAATAACTTCTGTCAAGGTTTCTGGAACTTTAACTTTAATAGGCAAGGGTCGGGCTAAGGTTTATCTAAAAGATAAATTAATCTTAGATAGTTCTTTATTAGAAGAAAGTTCCGGAGAAGGGACAAACTCAATAACTGGTTCACTTGTTGAAATAGTAGATTCTTCAGAGCCTTTTAGTTCAAGTTCAGCTGAGAGTTCTTCTAGTGATTCAAGTCAAACCCCACCAGAACTAATTACAACTGAAGAACCAATTGATGCTACTACTGAAACAATCCCTGAAGAACAAACCCCTGCAGAAGAGATTCCTGTTGATTCAGAAACAAATAAAGAAAATAAAACCATTCCTACAGAAACTGAAAATATTTCTATTCCAAGTGAAAATATCACTTTGCCTGAAGAAAATAGAACCATATCTGAAAATAATTCTGATTTATTAGAAAATATTAGTGAAGAAAACACAATTTTAAATGAAACCAATCAAACCAATGAATCTTTTTCTGAAGAAAATGCGAATGAATCTCAGATTATAACCAAAACCTTTTCTTTTTCTCAGATATGTGCAGAGACTTGTGATCTAAACAACCTTAATTTGACAGATGGAGACTATGAATTAAGGTTTGAATTAGAAAATGCTTCTGT
>CAZRGF010000018.1:0-33433 GCA_964599615.1 Candidatus Woesearchaeota archaeon | reverse complement strand
AAGATACCCATTGTATCGAATAGAAGAACAGCGATGTTTTGAGAGACTTCTGGAGGAAGATTAGATATTTCTTCTGCTAATGCCCCCATGGTATAAGATTTTCCACTTCCCCTTTTTCCTGCGACTAAAACAACATGTGCTTTAGCAACATCCATCATAATTCTGTTGCTCAAGCTAGTTATAGACCCCATCTTGACATAATGTTTTCCAAGATAAATTAATCCCTTGTCTCCGAACTTTTTCTTTCCCGATTCATCTCTTCCAATAATTATGTCTTCTGGCATTTTTTTGTTTTATATGTTTTAATCAAAATTTATTGTTTATTTTTTAAGCTCTTAATTGTTTTAGTCTCAATTACTTGCTGACTTTCTAACCCAGATATTCAAAAGCTTCATTTACTTTTTCTTCATTCCATCCGACACCCAATAGATTCTTCTTGATTTTAGCGTCATCTATCTTGCTTTTTCTTGCAGCATTGATATAGTCTAAAAGTGCTGTGGAGATATTCTCTCCAGATGGCTTCTTTTTATCTTTTCTTTTTTTTGATGAAAGTTCTGTGTGGTCAGAATAACCCGCATAACTAGGATATGAAGAGCTATACGCTCCCCTCTCTATTCTTGATTTTTTTCTGATTAGGAGATAGATTATAATCCCTATGGCAGTGAAGAGAGTTACGAGGATAATCCATAATACTTTCCATTTGCTACTGTTGCCTGAACTAAAGATGTCAACTAAACAAAAAATCCATAAAACCAAAATTAAGACTACTAAGACAATTAAGATAATTATAGAAACAAGCCCTAAACTAAGAATGCTTGAGAAAATATTCTTAAAATCAAATTCTTCAGAGAAACATCTGACAGAACCTCCGTTTGCTATCTCGCATCCTTTTTTGCAAGACACATACTCCTGCCATCCTGTGCCATCATCAGAACATCTTTGGATATCTCCGCTTTGGCATCTTTTCAAATCAGGAGTGCAGCTTTGTGGAGGAATGCTACATCTTGCTTCAGTTCCAAAAATGATACAAACTTCTGGCAGATTACAAGTCTTAAATAACTGCCAATTATTTGCAGTACAGTTAAAGATGCTAGAATTATCTTCTGAACATCTCCATTCTCCAGAGATACAGGTTACATTATCTGCTTTTAAAATAGGCACAGCTAAAAAGAAAATCAATAACAGAAACAAAATAGTTATCTTATTTTTCATTTTGCCTTTTTTCAAAGATCTTTTAACACTATAGCCTGTTTGAAGCTGGGATAAGATCATACAAAACCGGAATCTTGATTATTTTTCCTTGATAGACTTGTACTGCAAGTAAAATCCCAATCACCAAAAATGCTAGCGTCACCAGACTGGCAATCAAAATAAAGATAAATCCTATAATGGGGATTGCGCTAAAAGCAGAGATTACACCATAGATGACTAACCAGCTAAGTCCGAAGAACAACCCTTGATATCCATTGAATTTTCCTATCTTGTTTTGGGGCTTTGACAGTATCAACAAAATCAATGCAACGATAATACAGATGGGATAAGCTAAGGCAGAAAGGATTTTCTCGCTGTCTGCACTTAATGGCTGATCTGAAGTTGTTGAGCTCTGGGTTTGCTTTTTTTCATCTGGTGCTTTTATAGATGCAGGCGGGATATTTTTTACAGTTTTCTTATTGCTTCCTTGTTTTTTAGTTGCCATGAAACCCTCTTTTTTAATTATACTCATAAATCAAAAAGAGTTTATAAACATTTACTAAGATTACTTAATACACCAAAAAACAAAGTTTTTCTAGGATTTGCAAACTCCCTCTCTTAAGATGGAGGGGCACGAGTTTTTTATGATATTGAGAAAATCAATGAATAAGACTTTAACAAGAATACAGACTATTAACTAAAACATCTGAAAAAAGGATGTACCTGCATTCCACAAACTTTATAAATAGCTTTTTCATAAAAAGGAAATGGAAGAAGAAAAAAAGACTGAGGGTTTTGGGACTGAAAGTCCAGCACCAACTGAACCAAATAAAACTGAGGTTGTTCAAGCAACAAGTCCTGATTCAAAAAAACCGGTTATGTCAAGATTAAATTGGAAAAAGATATTATTTGCAGCAATTGCTTTGATTCTTGTAATATTAATTATACTAGTTCTCACTAATGTAATCAAACTGAATGGTTCTGGAGGGGCTACAAAAGAAATGTTAAATGTTTCTTATAATGTTTATAGCAATGGAACGCTCCTAGAAACTACAACCTCTGTTTTTGAAAAAGGAAAAATCGCTTCGTCTCTTGGATTAAATTCTAACCAACTTGATGCAGAAATAAACCAAATGGCTGTCGGAGAAGAAAAAAATATCACCCTAGAAGCAAAAGACGCTTACGGAGCATATGACCCTTCTTTAGTCTTTTCATACTCAAGGGTTGAAAAAGAATCAAGAACAAATGAGATAAACCGAACATTATGGATAGCAATCTCTGATTTCACTTCCAGATTTAATGAAACGCCTATTTTGGATAAAAATTATAATCTTTCTGGTGCACCGTGGAACTATAAAGTCATTGATCTTAATTCAACAGATGTCGAGTTAAGCCAGGAAGCTACATTAAATCAAGAAATTCCTCTTGGATTGTTTTATTATAAAGTAATTGACTTAACAAGTGAGACAATAACCCTAAAAATATTTGGTGAAGATACAATTGTCCCTTCTGATACAGCGATTTATATGATTAATTTAACAGATACTGAAATTATAACCACATTAATCCCTGAAATAGGTCAGAAAATGGAGCTTACAGGATATCCCTCAGCAACAGTTATCTCTATGAATGCAACAGATATGGTTTTAGATGGCAATGTCGCTAATGCTGGAAAGACAATAGTCTTTGATGTTAAATTAATTAACAGAAAATCAGAAAAAACTAGTACAACCGGTTCAACAATAAAACATATTGAGGGTGCACCAACATTCCAATTTTTTATAATGAGCCATTGTCCTTATGGAACACAGATGGCAAAAGGAGTTATTCCTGTTTGGGAAAAATTCATTAATAAAGCAAATATTGAATTAAGGTTTGTCTCTTATACAATGCACGGCGCTCAAGAAGACTTGGATAACAGCAGACTAATCTGCATAAGAGAAGAACAATCAGCAAAATTAATAGATTATCTAAAGTGTTTTGTTTATGGCGATGGTTCTGAAGCATCAAGCCAATCATGCATAAAATCAATAGGAATAGACACAACAAGATTAGAATCTTGTATAGCAAACAATTTTGAAGGATACATGGAAGTTGACAAAGCACTTAACACACAATATGGTGTTCAAGGCTCTCCAACAGTTATAATCGATGGAAAAGAAGCATCCGTTTATCCAAGAGACCCCCAGAGTGTTGCTAATGCATTATGTGCTGCATTTACCGGAAGCAAACCCTCTGAATGTTCATATTCTTTTGACACAACAAATCCAAGTCCAGGATTTGGTGGTGGAACAGCTTCAAGTTCTGGAAGCGGTGCGAGCTGTGGATAAATTATTCTTGATATTTTTAGCAAATTAAAAGTATATTTTATTTGATAACAATTCTTTTAAAACAAAAAATTCTTGAGAATTAAAGAAAAATGCCACTGACTGAACGATTTTCAGAACTCCTAAATGAACAACGTGAAGCAAATGCAAAACTAGAAAGAGTAAAAGAAAAGGCAGATGATTTACTTTTAGAAGCCATTACTCATTTTGATGCTTATGTTGAACAAGTGATAAATCCCAAACTTCCCGAAGGTTATAGATTATTAGCAGCGAAAAGTGTGGAGTATCATGTTTCTGGACATTATGAAATCATAACTGGAGTTTATCGAACACCAAAGGGCATATCAGAAGAATCTAATAAAACATTAGAAGATATTATCTTGCCTTTACTTGATGAGTATAAAAGAAAACATTGTTGGATTGGAAAAATAATCCCGGGATTTTCTCTGAAAGAATAAATAAAATGACACGCTTATGCATTGCAGGACATTTTGGAATAAAACAAGATGAATTCGGTTCTACAGATGGTATCGATTCCCTTGAAGAATTAATCAAAAATACAATCAAAGTAGTAAAATCAAAAGGAATTTTAGACAAAAAACCCTCGGAAGAAAAGTTAGCTTTCTGTTCTGATAAAAGACTTTATGAGGGAGCGGGTTCAAGATTCTCCGCTTACATAAAAGAGTATCGGGCATTTAAATCAGGTAATCCCAATATTGAGATAGAATATGTTATGTCAGATGACCCAGGTTATATGGATGGTCTGGTTAATCCCGAAGTTGCAGAAAGAATAAGAGTCAAATATGAGGGGGAAGAAGTTTTGTTAGTGGAATATTCTGTTTCTAATTATTCTGAAGAAATTCCCAGGGCTGGAGTTTTTGCAAGACGAGATGTCAGAATAGATTTATTCACATTTTTAAGAGGTACTTGTTCAGAATGGCAAAAATTCATAGAATCAGAAGCAAAACAGATTAAACCAAAAGAATAATTACATCTTTTCTAATATTTCAATTCTTTTTTCTATCGCAGGGTGAGTCTGAAACATCTCAGCAACTCGTTGCTTTGTTGTGTCTGAGAAAAACATTGTAGCAACCGCATCAGGAACTTTCATTGGCTCATTCTCGTGTTCAATTTTCTTCAATGCATTTATTAATCCGGGGGGATATCTTGTGAACTCAACAGAACCTGCATCAGCAACATATTCTCTTTTTCTTGATATAGCTAATTGGACTAATTTGACTATTATCGGAGCAAGTATAGCTAAGACTAATGCTAGAACTAAAAATATTACATTTCCATTTCCTCGGTCATTACTACCTGAACCTGAGCTTCTGAAAAACATGCTTCTTAAGAACATCTGTGAAAAAATGGAGATAGCTCCGACAACAACAGCTGTGATTGTAACAAATCTTATATCATAATTAGCAATATGGGACATCTCATGCCCTATTACACCTTCAAGTTCTGGTTTGTTTAACTTCTCCAAACATGCTTCTGTGACGCAGATGACTGAGCTTCGAGGATCTTTTCCAGTTGCGAAGGCGTTTATCTGCTTGCCAGGCATGATATAAACTTTAGGCATAGGTAATTGAGAAGCAATTGACATATTCTCAACAGCATCATACAATGCTTTGTGTTCTGTCTTATCAGCTTCTTTTGCTCCAACACTAGCTAGGGCGATCTTGTCGCAAAATGCATAAGTCAGCCAAACATAGAATATTGAGAATATGGTGGCGATTATTAATAATGCAAAAACATCTAATGAAAAAGCTTTTGCTATGACATACCCTAGCACAATGAGGATAACAAAGACAAATATCAACAAAAATACTGATTTTGTTTTGTTTCTGGAGATTTGATCACGAAAATCAATTTTTTTCTCTTCTTTTATTTTGGGCGTTGGTACCTCTTTTGCCATGTTTTTTATAAGTAATTAGACTTTTAAAAGTTAACTAAAATTTATTTCTTATGAATCAAATCAAAAATTACATTAAATGCTTTCTGGATATCTTTTTCTTGTACAATAATAATGTGTTCAGAATGACAAATCATAGAATCAACAATGCTTATATCATTTGCACCAAGTTCGTTTGCGATTAAAGCAAAAATTCCCGGTGTTTTGGTTATATTTGAGCCATAGTCTATGCTTAACAATCCAATATTTTTTTCTTCATCAATTATTTCTTTTTTTGAAAAGGCTTCATCTACTTTCTTTTTATTTTCTTTATCCAAGATTATCTTAAAGTACTTTGATGTCTCAAAGACAATGAAAGTTTCATCTTGCTCTAGTTCTGAATATACCCTCGCAACTTTTTTCCTGGTTTCTTGACTTTTTTTAACTAAAATAGAGAATAACTTGGTTTTGGTCATTAATTTTGAATCACCTAATAAATTATAGACTTCTTTTAGATAATCTTTGTATTCAACATTTTCTTGATACCTTCTTACAGCAGATAGAACAGCTGAAAGAGTGCAATTCATCTTATAATCTTTCAAAATTTTTCTTGCTAATGCTAGTGTATTGATTAGACCTTCTCCCAAGAGTTTTCTAATTGCAAGATTATTGTCAATAATCCTCTTGACTTCCTGATTAATGTTCATTCGTGTCATTTTTTCTCCATTTGCTTGTATTAGGTATCATTTTTCATATATGACTAATATTATTCAGAGTTTATAAATTTTGCTATTTTTTGCCAAATTGTTTTTATAGAACTAGGTCGTTTTTGCATTATGAATCCTAAATTAAATTATAGGAGGTTAAACAAAATGACAGAAGAAAAAAAACAAGTTTTAGTTGTTGATGACAACCCTTTGCAGATAAAGGCTGCAGAAATGCAGTTCGTAGATGGAAAGTTTGATCTAACTACTGCTAGAAACTACGTAGATGCTTATAACTGGATATGTGAAAAACAGGATCAAGGAAAGGCGTTCTATGCTGTTTTAACTGATTTGTTTTTCCCTTTACATGAGGGAGAATGGCCGGAACACTATCATAGAACAAGACAAATAGGAAAAGAACAGTTTATTGAAATGCCCTTTGGTTTGCCCTTAGTTTTTCACGCAGCAAAAAATAGAGCAAGGTATATTGCAGTAATAACTGATGGCAATCATCACTATGATGCCATGGTTGAACAGCTTTTAGACCGTATTCCAAAAAGAAAGACAACTGAAGGAACAAAAAACCCATATCTCTTGCCACAATTACCTTATAAGATAGAAGAAGCAGAATGTATGTTCTTTGGAATAAATGAAAATTTCGATGGAAACCCTAATGAACTTCCAAAAAGAAAATGTTTTCTTATAGATGGTACACCAATAGAAACAGAAGATTTAGAAAAATTTTGGATAAGAGACGAGGATACGGGACTATTGGGATATGACAAAAAAGCTGTTGCGCTTAATCCACATAACAAAGAGCCAATAACTGCAAAACCTTGGAAATATGCACTAGAGACTATGGTTCTTTGCACAACCGAATATAAAGAAGACAAATAAAATTGACCGAAATTTAAATTTAATTTTATTTTTTTATTTTTTTTAATTAAAAGTTAACTAAAAACTCTAAACCATAAAAAACCAGCTTACTTAAATTCGTTGAGGGTCTGGTTTTTTATCTCTCTTGCTAATTTTTTGTCTTTATTTATTATGACTTTTATCTCAGTTTCTTTTTCAAAAATCTCTTTAATGATCTTTTTATGATTAAGTTCGTCCAGATTTTGAGAATTGAATATCTTGTCTAGCTTTGCCTGCAATTCAAAGGGGATGTAGACCTGTACAATTAAATCTCCGAAAACCAGTAATTCAAATGGTTCTTTAAAGTTATATCCTAGTTTTAATTTAACATGAATAGATTTGTAGAAATTAGCTGCCCATTTATCCAGGCTTTTGTTTCCAGAACAAAGTACAAATAGCCCATGCCCCAGAGAATTCATCTCGTTTATCCAGTTGTACTCTGCCCTCAGATAAAAAATCGGCCTCCATTCATGATGATGATAAACACAGATTATCTCCCTTTCTTTTGAATTCAATATATAATTTTTCTGCAGATAATACAAATACTTCTCGACATCAAACCATTTCTCGAAAACAAGTGTTCTCAATGATTCACTATCCCCGATTATCAAAGAAGAATGTCCCTGCGAGTAATAATTTGCTCTGATAATCTCAGTCTGATTATGGACGTTCTTGATCCAGTCTAGATTTAAAGAATACCCTTCTTTTGATTTCTGGATTATTTTTTTAGAAAGCATATCTTTTATTGCCTTGAAAGTAGCTTGATAACTGGTGTTCTTCTTATACCTCTTTTTCAATATATTGTGGATTTTATTCAAAGAAAGTGGCCAGTCGTAACTCAGGAGATTGACAATCTGGTCTTTGGTTGTTTTTTCCAGTTCTTTATACAAAGTAATATCAGGAAACATTTTGACATCATGTCCAGCCAAACTAATTAATAAACTTTTTGGTTTACTTTTTTCAAACTCAAAGTATATATTAAATTCGGTATAAGCACATAATGAAAAGAGAAGGGGGGATGACGCCCGAGTGGTTCAATGCTGAATTAAACAGAGCAAGCAGAGAGATGTCAAGAAGCCCGGAGTGGAAAAGAGAATTGAGGGGCATAGACTTCCCAGTTTTGGAATCGGGCGAGATAAAAGAGATACAAAAGAGAATTAAAAAAAGAAAAATGAAAACAACTACAAAAGAGAGAAAGGGGGAGTTGAATTTCACAGAATTATTAAAAGAATTAAAAGAATATTTCCTTCCGGAGAATATTAGAGAGATTAATGCTCCAGAAGGACATAAAAATTTTAATGGCATTGGAAAATTAATCTACTGTGATTCTTGTTCTTGCGTTTATTATACAAAAACAGGTAGTCATGGGTATAGCCATGAGCCTTACGAAGAAGGATGGAGATGGTATTCTCAAAAAGAACCAAAATGCAGTAAATGTGGCAGTGTAAAAACCTCTAACCTGGAGGATATAACTCTCGAGGTTTTTGATCAAGGTCTAAAAAATCTTGTTGTAGCTGCAAACGAAAAAATAAAATATTTTGAAAAACAGTCAGAAGAGTATAAGAAAAAACTTTCGAAGATTCCAAAAGATTATTACTACATTGATGGGCCTACCTATGAAGACGTTTATAAGACAGGTAAAGCAAATGCTGCAGAACTTACAACAAGATTAGGTCATCTAAGAGAAATACTTCCAAGATGGTTCTCAAGACCTATTGAAAAGAGAAGAGAAGAATACGACATGATAAAACATTTAAAAGAAAGACAGAATATAAAGGAAGAAGAATTAAGGAAAATTGAAGAACTAGCTGAAGAGTATGACTTTGAAATTTCTAAAGCTTCTTCTGATGATTAAATTTTTCTAGAATTTGATTCTAAACAGTTATTTTGTGTTATATCCTTTCAATCACAGAAATTCTTAAAAACTGAAGTATATGGTGTATCATATCTTTTGTAAAATATATAATAAAATATAATAATTAAATAAAAAATGTTGCTTCTTCAACTAACTACAGAATTTTTGGTTTTAGCTGTGCTAACACTAGTTTTAGTCATAATCTTGAAGAAGTTTAATAGAAGAGACTTATTCATATATTTATTTATCCCGTTGTTTTTCTTTACAATAGGATTTACAATGAGATTATCAGGACAAACGCCAGTTGTGGATCTTGGTTTTTTCTTCACAGAAATGTCAAGCATCTGGCTCTATCTTTTGTTTGTTTTAGCACTGTTATTAGGACAAATTAAATACTGGAAGAAATAAGGTTAGAATAAAAAACTGAAGAAAAAGAACTAAAAGCTTACCTTAACAACTGCTCGTTCAGCTTCAGGAATCTGGATGTATTTTCCAGCTTGTTCTTTGAATTTTTGTCCAGCAAATATATTTCCGGGGAATGTCTGAACTGAGTTATCAAAACCCATAATAGAATCATTATACGCTTGTCTTGCATATGCAATCTTATCTTCTATGGAAGATAATTCTGTCTGTAATCCCAAGAAGTTCTCATTAGCTTTTAGATTAGGATAATTTTCAGCAATAGCAAATAATCTTCCTAGAGAATTCTGTAAAGCATCTCCTGCTTTCATTCTTGCAGGCATGTTTCCAGAATCATTTGCTGAAACTAAAGACTTTCTTGCATCTGAAACTTCTTTCATAATCTTTGCTTCATGTTTTGCATATCCTTTGACTGTCTCAACTAAATTAGGAACTAAATCAGCTCTTTTCTTCAATTGAACATCAATTTGTGAGAATGAATTTTTGATTCTGTTGCTTAAAACAACGAATCTATTGTAATAACTAACCCAGATTAGCAATACAATTACTACTAAAACTACGATTATTATTAAGGGTATTAACAAAGCTAGTAATAATGTCATGTTTATAATTATCAAAAAGAGTTTTTAAATCTTCCTTTTGTTCCTTTGTCATCAAAGAGAGAGAAATACTTTTATAAACCCCCAAAACCTGAAAAATTATGGCAGAAAAATACAAAGAAAAACCAGCGAAAGAAGAAAAATCAGAAAAAACTGAACCAGGAAAGAAATTCTCTAAAGAAGAAGAAATAGCCTATCATCAAGGTGCTTTACAAGCTTTGGCTTCTGAATATAATGAATTAATCAGAATGATTAAAGCAACAGAAGCGATTATGAAAGCACATATCGAGAGGATGCAGCAACTTGGAGTCAAGTTTGAACAGAAGAAAGTGGAGAAAGCTTAGAAAATATAATTCAGTTTAACTTAAATAAAAAGGAGGTATAAATGGAAAACCAAGGTCATTTCATGATGCATAAAGCCTGGATGATGGTCTTATTGGGAGTTTTAATCCTAATAAACGCAACATGGCACATTGTTTCATGGGCTTTGTTTATAGGATTTATAACAGTTATTTTTGGGATTTTGTCTTTAATTGTCCATGGATGCTGTTGTTGTAAGAATAATTCCTGCAAACAAGAAACTAATATGCCCATGAAAAAGAAGTAGTTTTTTATTTTTTATATTATTTTATACTAAATTAGTAGTGAATTAAACCTCTTTCATAAATACTTTTATAAAGCTTGGAAAATAGCTTATTTTCATGTATTCAGATAATTCAGGAGGGAGTAATCCGGGAACAGGAACTCCGGAGGTATATAAACCAGGACAGCTTGAAAAAATTGAAGCTTATCTAACTGTGACCCCTGGCTTAGGGGATAGTCTAGTCCCTGTTGTTAAAAGATTAGCTGAATGCGGATTTTCAAAAATCCAATTAGATGCAATTGTGGCTGTTCCGTGTGATGAATCAAAAATACCAGGAAGAACAAATAAAGTAGGCACTTTTCTTGAAGGAGTAGTCCAGCAGTATGAAACAACTTATTTAAAAAAACTTTCTAGGGATTACAAAGCATTCATAGATTTCCTCGATGTTCTAAAAAGAACAGAGGCATTTAGAGAAGACACCCAATTTTGTGATGAAGCTCATGAAATTTTTAAATTACCTTATGATCTTTGCATAAGTATGATGGATGAATTGGAAGAAGGAAGAGCAAGAGAACTTGTTTCTGATGTAAAAGCTTATTGCAATACGATTAATGGGTCAAATGCAGGAAGGGTGCTTTATATATTAAATGAGTTAATGAGACAAAATAAAGAATCGTTAGCAAGCATGGATGTTCTTTTTGCAGAATTTAAAAGAAACGAAAAACTTTGTGAAGGAAAGTTTTGATAAATTTTCTTAAATTTAATTAGAATAAAATGGAAATTCACAACTTAGATACTTTGATTCAATCTGATGCAGGGGAAAAAAATCCTTTTCTTTTATTGCCAATATCGCCCTGGTTTTTGAGGAGTATGAAGCCTGAAAATCTTAAAAGTTTTATCAAAGATCTTAAAAGAGATTTATCAAAATACCTTCATCCTGACAAGTTTCAGGATAAAGGGGAGTATGTAAGACATGAAGAATATTTTAAAATGATGAGTGATGGAATTGACAGATTGCTTAAAGATGATTTTTATTTTCAACAATCTTTGAGGGAAGTTACAAGTGAGGATATTCTATACCGATATCAAGATGAACTTTCAACTGAAAAAGCAAAATCAGAAAGATTAAGAAAGCAATTAGAAGAACTCGGTCTAAAAATTAAAGGAAAAGACCTTGTTATAAATTCATATGAAAGAATCTCTCATAGTTTAAGGAATGTAGAATCAGAATTAACCGCGAACACTGTAGCCTTCCCTCTAGTCAAGGGATTTGGATGCAGAATGAACATGGGGGAATATGTACTAGAGGATGTCAAACTTTGTAGAGATTTAGATAATTTGTTCTCTTCTGATAAAAAAGGACTTGACCTTGAACTAGAGGGTAGAATTCTAGTCAGAGAGTCGTTTGAAAGAGACTACTACACCTCTGAAGAGAATAAACAAGGAAAAAGACGAAAAAGGCAAAATCCTCTTTTTGATGTTGAAGTACAGGGGAATATTGGAAAGATTATCTACAGACTGGGTGCAAAATCAGAATCTTCAAATCAAGTAAAAATTGTAGGAAGTTTGACTTATTCTGCAATAAAAGAATATCTACGTTTTTTTAATCAAAAATTAATACAACCAAAAGATTCAGCCAAGGGCGTAACTAGAACAGGATTTGGACTGACAAGAGAATTTTCATTTGAATCATTGATTAATAACAATAAAGATGAAAATTTTAGTAGGATTTCACTATTTTTATCTGATTTCATTTTTCCAGAAACTTTCTTGTTAACTAAAAGAGAAACAGGAACTAAAAACCTGATATCAGAACGATATCGCCTTGTATTGCCTGCAAGCATATCAAATATACAATACAAGGGTTAAAAGTACGGGATATATCTTTTTATGATACAATAATGTTTTGTTGGATAGTAATAACTTAATAAAATGACAAAAATACCTGTAAAAGATTTGCCTAAAAGAAAGGGGATAAACTTTAACACCTCTGGCAGATTATTGGAAATCAGACTAGAAGGATTTGATGGCTTAGTGGGGATTGTTGATGAGAAAGAAGGATTTTTTTACATGCCAAGTCTTGGTCCTATGCAAAATAGATTAAAGAGATTTAAAGCAGATAAATTCGCACGAGTTATGGGTTTGTATATTGGAGCTGGTGAAATATTAACAAAAGCAGGTTATTCTAGAAGATATATTGTGGATTATTGATAGAATGCATTACTAATCACCTATCGGACACAATTTCTTTTTTTAACTTAACTTCGCCAATGCAGGTTAAGTGATAATCAACTCTTCTTCATGCTTCCCGATTTTCCTGAAGAATTCTTCGAAAACAGAAATCGAGAACCAAATTAAGATAATTTACACTTATCTCTGGCGAAGTCAAGTTTTCAATAAAGATAAGAATTTTTAAATCTCAATATCTATCCGATATCATGTTTAATCTTACGAAAAAAGAGGAAAAACTTTTAAGGGGCTTGGATACTCCCAAAAAAATCCAGGATTTTTTGAACAAAATTCCCATAAACTTTGATTATAAGAAAGACACTTGCATGTCTCCTCGAATGGTTTTGAAAAAAAACAAATGCCATTGCATTGAGGGAGCATTGGTTGCTGCTTTAGCATTAAGATTACAAGGAAGAAAGCCATTAATTGTTGACTTGACTGCAAACAACGAGGACTTTGACCATGTTATTGCTGTTTTTCAAGAAAATGGTTTTTGGGGAGCAATAACAAAAACAAACCACGGAGTTCTTAGATACAGAGAACCAGTGTATAAAACAGTCCGTGAACTGGTAATGAGCTTTTTCCACGAATATTTTGACAATAAAGGAAGGAAAAATTTGAGAAGTTATAGCAATCCAATTGATTTGTCGAGGTTTGACTATCTGGATTGGATGACTCCAGAAGAAGATGTCTGGTTTATTCCAGATTATCTTGTAAAAGTGAAGCACCATAAAATTCTTAACAAAAAACAGATAAAAAACTTGAGAAAAGCCGATAAGATTGAGATTGAAATAGGGAAAGTTACTGAGTGGAAATATAAAAAATAAAGTTAATTAACTTCTTATAACTTGGTAGTAGTGACAAATAGAAAGGTTTATAAATGAAACAATGTTTCTACTAAAACACAAAAATAAATAATAATCGAGTGAATTATCTTAGAATCTTATTTATAAAAATAAAAACATGACAAACGAAAAACATAAATCTGACAAAGGATTAGGGCATTGTATAAAATATGGGAGTAAACCTAAAGAACATACTACACTTAGTCCACATAGCTTAGATTATTTAAAAAAGATACAAACAGGAAAACCAGATTTTGATGTTTATTTAGGATTTATATTATTAAATAAGGAAAAAAGCGAAACTTCTGGTCCTAAAAGAGCAGTTGGGGGTGATAATAAAAGAATTGATTCTTTCTTAAGAAAACACTCTGGTTTGTCATACCAAGATTTTGTTGAACAGTCAAAACCTGAGAAGATTAATAGAAATTCTTACGGGCTTTTGAAGAGAGGAGCAATTAGAAGATCACTTTTTGAATCAAGATCAAGATTATATCTGCTTGCTTTGTGCGATTATGAAGAACAATGTGGTGACATAGGCAAGGTTTTAGAGGATATAAGATTAAGGTATGTTCCAATTGTCAAGAAGACAAGAGGCACTGAACCTACTTTTGATGCAATTTATTTAGTTTTGAAAAGGTGATGTTGATTTTCTTTATACTTTGTGTTAAACTTTGCTCCACCTTTAATCTGTTTCCAACCAGCTTTCCTTGAGAGGTATTTAAAAGTTTTTATTGATTGATTAACAAAATTCTCAGGCTCGTGTGGACCTCCGATATCTGCTTCAAGTTTTACATAATGGCCAGAATCTGCATTATATTCTAGAATCAATCCATCTTTTATTGTAACTTCTCCTGCACCATATACCTCCCATCCTCTTGCTAGGGTAGGATGTGGAAGTGCAGTCTTTCTCATATCAAATTGTGGATGAGCTATCCCATCCCCTAAATTTGGTGTCATCTGGGGCATATCATGAATCATGCCAACAAGCTCGGATTTTTCATTGTAATCCCCCCGATTGCCAATGATAAAATTTCCCTTTTTATCGATTACCCAAACATATTTCCCATTTGCTAACTCGCCAAAATGAAATAATCTACCTTTATTTTTTCCATTTCTTGTAATATGGCTCTCAACATCAATGACCCTGGCGCCGCCTGCTGCATGAGGTTCATAAAATTGCTCTTCATAAGTATCTTTTCGATTTACAGCAACTTGTTCACAAGCCTCTGCTCTTTGTCTCTTTTCATCTTTTTCATCACTTTTTTTAATATAAGGGATTATTAACCTACCATAATTAAGCCATCTTTCTATTCTTTCTTGTATAGGCGTTATTTTTTTAGGGCCATGTTTTTGGGGTTTGTTTAAGTAACCACCAATCCTATCACTTGGTTGGAGCTTTTGGTTGATATGATAGAGTGTCCATTTATGAGATACAGCTGCTTTTTGGATATTCCAAGGCAATTTCTCTTCCAAATTTTCTTCCATTGCAAAAATTATTATTGAGACTAGAACTAATAGAATACCCATAATAGGACTAAAGTCTTGTGCTGGATTAAATGAACCAATAGATGCTCCGGTAAAACTTAATTTTGTATCTAACAGAAACATTATTCCTAAGGACATAAATATTACGCATAAAAAAATAACCGCTCTCTTTTTCATATAAGATGAAGAAATAATAAAGTTAAAAATATATGGGTTTTAGATTGATATTGTCTATATTCAAGAACAATAATCTTTAAAAATAGATAGGACGTATTTAAATTATGGATCCAAAAAAATATGATTTAGCATGTAAAGTCAAGTTATATTTGAAGAGGCTTGAAAAAGATAGAAGATTGGAAAGTTATCCCCCTAATAAAAAGGGAACTTGGTTTTTAGTTGGGGGACGTGATGATTCAACTGCGAGAATGGACATGAAACCTGATTTAGTAAAAGGAAGATTTATTGATGCTATTGCTTGCGCTGTCCAACAAAAGAACTTTTATGATGTGTATGGTGTTGAAGAAGGTAATCCTAACTATGAAAATCATGGATATATTGAACTTTGGAATCCTTCTGCAACTCAGTTAAAAACTGATAAGGGGCTTGTCAGGCAAGTTAATGAGATAGTCCTTCCTAAAGTTATTAAAAAAAAGAAGTAATTGGTTAACTAAATTAATTCTCAGATTTCTCCGCCGGATAAAGTGAAAATCGTCAAAACAATACTTACTAACATCACAACATAATAATAAATCCAAGGTTGTTTTGTTTTATAGAAAAGATATAAAACTCCAAGACAAAAAAAAGCGCCCAGTGGATAGAGAATCATCGGCCATTTATACAAGAAAATTCCCAGGGTTGCTAAAATAACAGTAATAGGCACAACCATATAAATTGCTTTGTATATAACTTTTAATTTTGATTTAAAAATAAAAAAGGAAATTAAGCAAATTAAAACAACAAAAGATATATGTGTTAATGGGGGCATCCAAAACAGATTTGTTTCAGGTCCAAGAGGCACAAAAATCCCAACAATACTCCTTATAATAGTTTGAAAGGCAAAATCAAGAAGAAAAGTGAGATTCAATAATATAAATCCAAAAATAGCAATTGCTAAAGTTGATAAAACGTTCTTGACCCAGGGTTGCATAGACTTTTTCACCTTTTCTTTAATATTTCTTTTTTTGGTTTTCATCTTAAATTTCTCTTTCTGAACCAACCAATAAGAAACAAAATCCCTATGAAAAATGCTGGTCCTGCAATCTGCAATGCCCATGCAATCATATACCACTCTGATGGACTTGATATAACCACTCTGCCAATGGTGATAACCGAGTATAATAGTCCAGCCAAAATAAAAACAATTCCTCCAACAATCTCATATTTCCAGGATATTATCAAAACAACTAATAGCAACAGAGAAGGGACGCTGTGCATTAAGAATGCTCCAATCGTCATCCAAAATCCATAACCATTTCCAAATACATCAAATGAAAATAAAATTAAGAAACCTATAAAGAGTATGGACAAAATCCTTGGTGTCCAGAAAATCCAGCCCTTGCCTTTTTTTATAGGTTTAACTTTCTTCTGAACCCGTTTTCTCATCATTAGAAACAGTGAGTTGTTTATTTAAAATTATCTTAAATCACAATAATCCTTATAAAGCTGTTAAATTCTTTAAATAAATGGTTGAAATAAAAGTTGAGATAAAAAAAGAACCTTATGACAAGAAGAAATTCCCTAACCATTATTATTTTACAACAATAGGGGCAGAAATGGAAGTGCCTAAAGTTTTAACCCCGGATTTCAGTGTTTTAGAAAGAAAATTAGATGAAATACTGATAGATAATGCTGGAAAATTTTGTACAGCAAACGCATGTCTTTTTAGTCCTACTTATCATTATTATGCTTTAAAATCTGTTAAAGATCCACGAAGAAAGGATGTTGTTCATGTTGAGTCTAGACATATTGCTGTTGCACAGGTTTATCTGCAAGATGATGGAAGGGATGATATTGATTAGAATTCCCAAGACATCAATTTCTTAAATTCCCAATGCGTCACCATCGTATTAAACAACTGTATCAATTATCACAGGAATTATTAAATACAGGATTTCCAGATTAGATTCATGGGCGAACAAAAGATTACCGATAAATTAAAAAGTAAGATGATGAATGAATTAAGGATAAGGTTAAAATATTCTTTTTTAGATTTGATTATAACCAAATATAATTACCCTGTTTTTGAAATTAAAGAAGAGAGGTATACTCCCTCTGTTTTAGAGGAAAAATGCCATCAGCATGGTTCTGAAGGTCCAGAATCTTTTAGTGATCAGTTTTATTCTGTTGATAAAGGGGAGATGTTTGAATTAGCCCAAGTTTATGGGCCAGGGGGAGAAACACTGCCCCAGGAACCATCACCCAAGATAAAAGAAGAACTTTTAAGCAAAAGAATTAATCCCAAATTTTTGGTTAGAGTAAGAGTGTTGAAGTATGAAATTAAGACAGTCCATCACCATGATATCAGTTTAAGTGTTTATAATGTGGTTTGATCACTTATTTCTTGAATTTGCTATGCTTAAAAAATTTTATTTTTCAGCTTGTCCAAAACCTGCTGGGTTTTGAGCATGTCCCCACTGCACTAGTAGGTCAACCTTAGGTTTAATATGATCTAGATTAGGAATATCACATGCTCCAAAACATGAACCTAGCCAGATCAAACATTTTGCTTGCGTGTTTTTTTCAATCTCGTCTGTTATTTTTGTTGCTAATGGCTTCAATGCTTCGGGCAATTGTAAGCAGACTAGTCTTGCTTTCTTCTTGTTAATAGTTTGGATGACTTTTTCAAGTTCAAGTTCATAACGACTTTCAATTAATTCCATCTTTATTTTATTTCTATATGAAGTATAGTCTTTGTTTAATTTAATAGTTAGTATCTGCGCTTCGTTTTTTGCTATCTCGAAACTAAATATAAACCTTTTACTTATAGGCATATAGTACATTATGGTTTTTATTCTTTACCGTTTTTCAAGAAATTATAGAAATAGCTTCAAGACATGTTTAAACCATAATTTTATGAATTAATTAAAGTGAAAACCCCAAATTTTGCCAGTTTTACTTATAAATCTTTGGTTTTCACTTTAAAGTGGTCAGAATTATTTATATACCCCCGGATATAGTTATAATTAGCTGACGAAGGACAGTTCGGTTGCTCTGAAAAGGGTGCTTCCGTAACAGCCTCTGTTTAGTGTTCGGCCATGAATCCGACGACTGGACTATAACTCGTTGGACGAAACCTGCATTATTTAAGCTTGTTTATGGCGCGAGAGAGATAACCTTTAAAGCAGTCGGTTAGGTTAAGTTTGAACCGAGATCGCTTGAGGCACTTCTTTCACCGAGTCCAGATGTCAGCTATCCTATTCCGTAGATTATAAAAAAGAGGTAAAAAGTGGCAAAAAAGAAGATAAAACATAAAGTCAAAAAAGTGAAGCATAAAAAAGTTAAAGTTAAGGTTTCTAAGAAGAAATCTGGCAAACATTCTAGAGGACCAAGTAAGAAAGGTAAGAAGAATAAGGTCAAAAAATTAATTGCTTATTTGAAGACGCATCATAATAAAAGGAAAAAGTAATTCTTCCTGTTTATTCAATTATAACCTAATGTGAATTCTATTTTGTAAGAGCAATATTTAAAAACTATCTGTCTTTGGGATTTTATGCCCCTTGAAAAAGTTCAAACAGATGAAGCGCCAAGAGCAATTGGGCCTTATAGCCAAGCAGTCAAAGTTGGAGATTTTGTCTTTGCTTCTGGTCAAATTGGTATAGATCCAAAAACAGGACAAATGGATGGTAAAGAAATTAGGAATCAAACTTTTAGGGTTTTGCAAAATCTTGAAGCGGTTTTAAAAGCGTCTGGAGTTGGTTTGGATAAAGTTGTTAAAACAACAATTTATCTAACTGACCTTACTAATTTTGGTGCGGTAAATGATATTTATCAATTCAAGTTTACTGCAGACCCGAGACCTGCAAGAGAAACAGTTGAAGTTTCGAGACTCCCAAAAGATGCTTTAGTTGAAATTTCTTGCATAGCATATATACCAAAGAATTAGTTTTTGGAGGTTTATTCGGAATTATTATTCTTTTATAATCTATAATGAACCAAAGATAGATTATCTTCCTATGGAGAAATAAGTATTAATTTAGAGAATTAGTCAAACCATGTTCTCACTAAAAAACGTCATTGTTTCAGGATATCGGTCTTTGAAATATTTAACTAATTCAGGGATTTCATTTGTTTTAGCATAGACTAAATCAAGTGTTGTTGCGCCCAAGGCAAGATTTATATCATATTTTACAAAACAAGTTCCAACTACATATTCACTTGTTCTTTCAACTATCTGTTTTGTTGTCTCGTGGTAACATGGATCATCTCCGACTTCCCATGGATGAAATTCTTTGAGCTTTGTCTTAAACTCTGCAGACAGGCGTTCAACAAGGGCGGTATTTCCCTGTCTATTCATTTTTACGGGTTTTTTAAATCTCCAAAAGTTATATTTTACTTTGCTTTCCATCAGAATTATGTGTTAATCGGGTTTTTAAATATTACTAAATAATTACGACAAAACCCATACATAAAGTTTTTCAAAGAAAAATTTTTATACTTCTTTAATCTTTTGAATAATGGAGTGGTGGTATTTTTCAATTTTCTCTGCTTTGTTGTCTGCTTTAGCAGCAATTTTAGAGAAAAAAATCCTTTTCAAGGAAAAAGCATTGAGCTTTACAGTTGTTCTGGCTTTTTTTAATTTTATTCTCGCTTCAATTTTTTTCTTTTTTGTTGATTTTTCTAAAATTTCCTCTTTTACTTTACTTATTGTTTTCTTTAAGTGCATCTTGAATGGAATTGCTTTCTTATGTGTCATGTATGCTATCAGAAATTTAGAATTAAGTGATGCTCTGCCTTTGTTGACAATAACTCCTGGCTTGATTGCTATATTCGCTTTCCTGTTTTTAGGGGAGAAACTTGCCTTATTGGAGATTTTAGGGATTGTACTGTTGATGTTTGGAGCTTATCTTTTTTCAATAAGAAAAAAGAACTTTTTTGATTCTTTAAAGACTTTGTTCAAATCTAAAGGTCAGAAATATGTTCTTGTTGCTTTATTTTTGTTCACTTTAAGCGCAATCTTAGATAAGATTATACTTTCTAAGTATAATCTTGCTCCTGCAGCATATATGGGATTTCAACATCTGTTCTTTGCTATAATATTCATATTGACATTTGTCTTTTTAAGAAGAAAATTCTCAAACCTGAAAGAGACTTTCAAGAATTCATGGTTCTTGATTCTGATTTTAGCTATTGCAACCATGGGATACAGATATTTTGAAATCTTAGCAATTAAAGAAGCATCTTCTGTTGCATTAGCAATTGCTATCAAGAGAACTTCAGTATTTTTCGCTGTCTTGATTGGAGGAAGCTTGTTCAAAGAAAGCAATCTGTTAAGAAAAATAATTGCTACGCTTTTTTTAGTTATTGGTGCTATATTGATTATATAATTACCTAGACTCTAAAACCCATACATAAAGTTTTTCAAAGAAAAATTTCTCTTCATCTAATGCGAGATAAGTGTAATTATACTTCTTGAACAATGACTCAATGTTTTTATTGAGCGAAGATGTGAGGAGGAGGATTTTTCCATCTCTTTTTAGGAATTGTTTTGCTTGTTTTAAGAATTTTTCAATTATTTCTGCTCCGTTCTTACCACCATCTAAGTCAACAAATCTGGTTTCTTGTTTTTTTGTTGGGATATAAGGGGGATTGAAGATAATAAGGTCAAATTTGGTTTTTTTATTTAGACTTGAGAAAAGATTTGATTGAAGAAATTTTATTTTACTTCGCGCTTTGCTTGAGCTGTGTGTTGAATTATGAACAATTGCTTTATTCACATTTAACTTACATCTTAATTCTTTGATTACTTCATTATCAATATCAACTGCTTCTACATGTTTGGCATATTTTGCAGCTTCTCCTGCGAGAATTCCTGAGCCTGTTCCCATGTCAAGGACAATACTATTTTTGTTGCAGAATTCTTTAATGTGTTTCTGGATTAAGTAAGAATCTTCTTTTGGGTTGTACATTTTAATGTTTTGGAGGATATAACATGTTTTTTAATGCTTGAATAATACATTCATCTCTACTGTTTTTAGGGAAAACCCAGCCTATTCCTAGTTCATTATATAAAAAAGTTTCAACCCCTGGATGAATATCGAATATCAACCCGCATTTGACTTTTCTCTCTTTTAAATAATCTATAAATGCAAGTCCAGGCATATTGCTCCTTGGAAGACCTTGGCGATAATTAATAATTTCTCTTCCTGTTCTTACTCCAGGAATCTTATAAAATTTTTTAAATATCCTATTTTCTCCTTCTAAATTGAGGGTGCATAAAACAACTGCGCTAATGCCCTTGTCTACTTTTTCAAATGCCAAATCCACCCCATTAGACATTACAAGATATGGAAGCTCTGTTAATTTAAGATATTTCCTTGTTTTTTCTATAAGCGAGTTATGATAAGATTGGTGATCTGGTCTAGAGATAAATAAAATTTGGGTTTGTTTTGACATTTTAAATTCAGAATATCCGGATTTATAAATAATATGATATTAAAGAACAATTTAAATTCTAGTTAAAGCCCAAATTTTTCTTTAAATTGGGCTCTTAACTCATTCAGGTTAAGTGGAAATGCAAGAAGAGTGTCTAGGTTTCCTAATTTTTCTGCTCTTTCTCTTATTCCAGGAACACTTGTTGGACTACAGGCAACAATTGGTTTCTTCATTTCATGGCAATAGTCTAATAATTCTAGTCCTGGTGAACAAGCTTCAAAACTAAGTCTATCAGACCCATAATCTAAATATTTTGGATGGGGATAGTATTTTTCTCCCGTAGGTATCTGTAAATCATAAAGAAAAACACCGTTAAATGCTTGATGATTTAAAGCTTCTTTCGCATCTGGTAAATTTGTTTGATATACTGTTTCAAAGGAAAGCCCCATATTTCGTAGATTATGGGTTACGGATTCAACTACTTCTTGATAACTTGAGTCGCAGACGCATAAAATTGTTTTTACCATCATAGAACAGATTTACTGATTTTTTAAAGATTATTATGTTTTTTGGCAATAATCTTTAAATATGTTCTGATGAATTTTTATAATATGGAAGGGGATAAAGAAAAAAAGAAGGCTAAGGATAGAGCATGGGAAAAATTCTTTGGGTATGAGATAGGAAGCCTGATGCCTACGTATGAACTTCCACACACTAGATTTGGTTTTAGTGTTACTATTTCCGGGGATGTAGCAAGATATGCCCTTGGTCTGAAAGTTGATTCAGGAAAAGTCAGAAGAGATTTTCATGAAAGCATGAACAAATGTGGAGAATTATATCAGAAAAACGTTATCCAGGCTTTCCAATATATTATAAAAAGAGGAATTCTAAATAAAAATCTTGTTATCCAAACACCCTATGACTTTGTTGAGGATAGTTGTTTATTACGTAGTGTCAGATGTTGGGGTGATGCAGCTGATCTTGGTTTAGATTATACTAAGATTGAATTTCTTGAACGAAGTTTAATTTCACCTGAATTAGAAGAAAAGAGTTTAGCGCCAATGACTTATAACCCCCATAATATAGACAACCCTATCCAGCAATTGATACTTCTAGAATTATGGAGAGACTGGGCTGAGGGAATGTGTGTGTTATATAGCCCAAGAAATAGATAAAAGGGAATATTATCCCCCTGAATTACTTTATCACAACTCGTTTTATTCCAAAGAATTGTTCTATTGCTTGAGAAAGCTCTTCTAATCTTGATTTGTTCCTTCCGATTAAAGCGGCTTTTGTTCGTGGCATGCTGTAAATCTGGACTTCTGGTTCATGATTTTCAGTGATTGAAATCTCAACTCTCTTGAATTCATGAGGGAATATGACTGCTCTTACAAACCTTTGGATCTCTTCTCGATTGTTATCTTCTGGTTCAGCTATTATCCTTATTCTTTTGCCTATATTCTGTTCAATTATCGGCAAGTTCCTTGTGTTATCTCCAAGAGATTTTCTTAATAATCTTCTTGGTACAATAAAAATTCTGGTGAAATTATAATCCAGACAGCATCTTGCTTTGACTCCAGTTATTCTCTCAAAGAGATTCATATTCTGGATTGTTTTCATATCAAGTGTTGTTTTCATTTTTATCCAAGTCTGTCTCGTTTATAAGTCTATAATCTGGGTTTAGTCTGTATGTTGTAAATTAAATTTTATTAATAATTTGAGTTCAAAATCTTTGTGCTTAGATTATTGTTATTCTTCCTTCTTTGTCTTTTTTTCTTTTTTCTCTTTACCTGATTCTTTTGGTTTTACTGGTTTTGTCTTTACTAGAGCTTCTTGGTCTGTTAATTTGACTAATAAACCTGGAAGACCTGTTCCAACAGGAACTGGCTGATTCAGAATTAGATTTTCTACTACACTAACAAGTTTATCATGAGTTCCGGCGATAGATGCATTTATGAAATGTTTTATTGGGGTTTCGAATGATGCTCTTGCAAGAACAGAAGGTTTTTCTTCTATAATGCCGATTCTTGTTGTTCCTTTTATCCCTCCAGAGCCGGTCATTGCTTCTGAAATCAATTTGATATGTCTTTCATCTATGACTAGACCTTGATTTTCAATGACTTTCTTGACTTCTAGTGAAATTGCCTGTTTTGCTGCTTCAATTCCCAGAACTTTAGCGATTTCATAAATATTATTCGTTATTGTCCTTGTCTTATCAACGCCTTTTAATTGCATGATTTCTTCAAGATTAGAACCTGCTGTCAAAACTACATTATCTCCATTTTCTCTTCTTACAGGAAGAACTTGTTTTATGTTTTTTATCCCAGAGATTATTGTCTCTTTAAGTTTTTCTTTTAGATGATATAATTCACCGTAGCTTAGAGATTCTTTTGATTTTATAATTAATCTGTCATCTGAACCGATTCTCGCTTTAATGTTTTTCTTGTCTAGACTTTCAACTATTTTTTCAGCATTCAAGTAAAGATTTTTCAAAGCATCTTTGCTTAAAGAAATCTCAATTTTTGAGTTTATGAAATCAATATCAACTTGTTTTGCAACTTCAGAAAGTTTTACTTCTTTTACCTTTCTTGCAAATTTCCTGACATCATCTTCATTATTAAATTCTTTTTCTAGATAGATTTCCATTGAAGGAGTTGATGGTTCTTTTCTTGCATCAAAAATCTCGATTAATCTAGGCAATCCCACAGTGACTTGCATCTCTGAAACTCCAGCGAAGTGGAAAACATTCAAAGTCATCTGTGTAGCTGGTTCTCCTAAACTTTGGGCAGTTGTTATTCCTACCGCTTCTGCAGGCACAATTTTATTGTCTTCTAGATGTTCTTTTGTAATGTCTATGCCATCTTCTCCATATTCGAATTGAATGATATTTGAGTTTGAGTCTCGAACAGTCAAATCATATTCTACTTTAATGTCCTGCAATGCATTTGCAAGTCTTCTGTACAAGTAACCAGATTTTGGGGTTCTCAATGCAGTATCCATCAGAGAGTCTCTTCCGGTCATTGCAGTGAAGAAGAATTCATCAGCATCTAATCCTTTCAAGAAATTGGATCTAACAAAACCTCTTGCTCTTGGGGATAAGTCATTTTCTTTGAAAAATGAAAGTGATCTATGGTTATAACCAATTTCAATTCTTTTTGCCCATAGAGCCTGCTGTCCAACTGTTACAGCCATCTGTGTCAAGAACAATACACTACCTTTTGCACCACAGACCATCATGATATATGCCGGGTTTGTTTTTTTCAAATTTTTCTTTATAATCTCACCTTCTTTTGCTCTGATCTCGTTTAATGTTTTGATAATTTTGATTTCTCTTGATTCTTCAAGAGATTTTCCAGGAAGAATCTCTAGTGTCTTGTTGTCATAGGACTTTATCAAAGCATCAACTTCTCTCTCTGCTTTATTTATTATCTCTTGAGCTTCTTTTTCTGTTTTTTCTTCTGATTTTATATCTTCTAAAGAGATTGTAATCCCGTTTTTAGTCAAGAATAAGACCCCTAATAAGAATAATTTCCTGATTGTTTCCATTGTTTCTTCTCTTCCGAATTGCCGGTCTAATTGTATTATAATGGTATTTGTTGTGTCTGTTTCTATTCCAAGTGATCTTTCGTCTATGACTCCTGAAAGGATTTTTCCTTTTTTGATACAAAGATAAGCATCATTAGGACATTCTTCTTTTTTGCATTTGTTAAAATAAGGACATTCTTTTCCTTTGCAAGCTTTGCTCTTACATTCGAAATCTATTTTTGGAAGAATCATCGAAACAATTTCTTTTCCATTTACTTGTTCTTTAAAAGAACTGAAATCTAATTCTTTATTGCAGGCAGACATTAAATATTGTATTGCTTCTCTTTTTGCGATTTTTGGTGTTGATGTCAATAAATACAACCCCGTGATTGAATCTTCAACACAACCAAATACATTTGAATTGATTCTGGGAGAAATAAGGTTTTGGTTTATGTCCATAAGAACTTTTGCTTCTGCTCTGGCTTCTTCTGTTTGTGGAACATGGACGTTCATTTCATCACCATCAAAGTCTGCGTTGTAAGGATATGTTACAGCTGGATGGATTCTGAATGTTCTTCCTGGAAGAACTTTGACAAAATGAGCCATTAAACTTAATTTGTGCAATGAAGGGTGTCTGTTGAAAAGAACAACGTCTCCATTTCTGATTTGTCTTTCGACTATATACCCTGGGGCAAGTTCTTCTGCAAACTGGTCTCTTAATTTTTCTGTTATCCTCTTTTTTCTACCCGCAACTTCAATCGCTGTTGCACAAGGATAATCTGGTTTTTTAATTAATCTTCTTAAAAAATCAATGTTAGCATCAGTGACTCTTTCGGGGATTGTCAAGATTTTTGCAATCTCTAGTGGAATTCCCACTTCATTCAATTTAAGATAGGGGTCTGGGGAAATGACTGTTCTTGAAGAGAAGTTTACTCTTTTTCCTGCTAAGTTGTGTCTGATTCTCCCTTCTTTTCCTTTTATTCTTTCTGTAATTGTTTTCAATGGCTGTCCTGACCTATGTCTTGCTGGTGGAACTTGAGAGATATTATTGTCAAAATAAGTTGTTATGTGATACTGCAACAAATCCCAAAGATCTTCTATAATAACTTCTGGAGCTCCTGCATTTAAGTTCTCCCATAGTCTTTGGTTTGCTCTTAGGATATCTGATAACTTATGGGTCAGATCATCTTCTGATCTTTCTCCTGTTTCTAAAGTGATTGAAGCTCTAGCGGTCACAGGAGGAACTAATAACAAAGTCAGTATAGCCCATTCAGGCCTGAATGCATCAGCATGTATTCCTAGAATTTTTAAGTCTTCATTTGAAATCTTGACTAACTTGTCCCTGATTTCTGTGGGGAAAAGTCTTTTCTTGCCGATGTTGAATACAGAAGGTTTCTCAAGTTTTATCTTATCTTGTTTTGTTCCACACCAAGGACACTTCTTAGATAATTTTGCTTTGTCAATTCTTTTTAACTTAATATCTTTCTCATTTATTAAGATTCTTGAACATTCTTGACAAGTTGATCTTAGACATAAATCAATCAATGGAATGAATTTGATATGTATAATTGGTCTTGCTAATTCAATATGTCCAAAGTGTCCGAGACATTCTTTGTGGCTGTTTCCACAAGTTCTGCACCTTATACCAGGGCCTATGGCACCGAGTCTTAAATCCATCAACCCACCGTCAACGGGGTAGCCATCCATATCATAAAGTTCTGGAGTCACGACCTTAGCTACACTCAATCTCTTAATCTGGTCAGGACTCAAGACAGTGAATCTGATTGCTTTGACTTGTTTTGTTATTGCTTTGTTGTACATTTTTATGTTTGTTTTTGTTTTGTCTGTTTTGTTATGCTTGTTGACCTGGACCCTGAACTTTTATTCATCATACTTATTCTTTAATATGAAATGTGGGAATAGATGTAAAGCCATGAGCTCTTCAAACAATAGTTTTGAAGCATATGAAAGCTCGATTGCTTCTAATTTTTGGCTGCCGCAAACAGGGCAGATGTCTCTCTTCTTCATTCGGTCTTTTATTCCGAATGCTCCGCATTCAGGACAAATATAAACTGTCACGTTGTCTGAACTGAATCTTTCTTTTAATAATAACGAAGTTCCATGAGATACCAAAGCATCTTTTTCCATCTCTCCCATCCTTAATGCTCCACCTTTGGCTCTTCCTTCTGTTGGCTGTCTTGTCAATAAGGTTATTTTTCCTGAAGCTCTTACTTGTATCTTATTAGCGACCATATACTTAAGTTTTAGATAATACATATTTCCGACAAAGATTTTTGCTGTAATCGGCTTTCCTGTTACTCCATCATAGAAGGTCTCTTTTCCATCAAATCTGAATCCCATTCCCTGTAAGTCTTTTTCGAGACTTTCTAAATTGTGTTTGGAGAATGCTGTGGCATCTACTGTTTGACCCTTCAAGCAACCGACTTTTCCAGAAATCAGCTCTAATAAATAAGAGACTGTCATTCTGCTTGGAATTCCGTGAGGATTAAAAATTAAATCTGGTTTGATTCCAGAACTTGTAAATGGTATATTCTGCTCTGGAACAATTAAACCAATAACTCCTTTCTGTCCGTGTGGAGTTGACATCTTGTCCCCAATTTCAAGTGTTCTTGTGTCTCTCATTCTGACTTGGATGATTTTCCTTCCTTCGGAATCATTGCTTACGAAAACACCATCTGCAATTCCTTTTTCACCTTGTCTTACTGCGATACTATTCTCTTTTTTTGATTTTGATAAAGAAATCTCTTCCATCTCCAGCATGAATTTTGGAGGAGAAACTTTTCCGATTATCACTGAACCTTCTTCAAGATTTGCTTCTGGAAAAACAATACCATCTTCTTCTAGTTGAGTATAACTCTCTTCAGTTCTATAACTTGAAACATCTTTTGTTGGAATACAAATTTCATCTCTTAAGTTTCCCGGATAGTGTAATTCTGTTGAAGTATATGCTCTGAAATAAGTGCTTCTGGCTAGTCCTCTCTGTAAAGAGCCCTCATTTACAATCAAAGCATCGCTCATGTTATAACCTTCATAAGACATTATTGCAACAATAACATTCTGTCCTGCAGGATAAACCTTCAAGGTGTCATAAATAAATGATTTTACAACTGGTTTTTGAGGATAATGAAGTATTGAAACATCAGTATCAATCAAATCATGATAATTCGCGGCATATAACCCCAGGGCTTGTTTCTGGGTCTTGCTTCCTCTGTTTAGTCTAGAAGATTGATCGTGATTTGCGTATGGAACTAAGCTAGTAATCAATCCAAACATTGATATTGGGTCTATTTCAAGGTGTGTTGTTTCTTTAGTTATCAAATCAGGAGTTGGAGCAACTAAAAGATTGTCTTCTTCTGCTGCGTCAACATATTCGATTATGTTCGATCTGATTAAATCATCCCAACTAAGCTCATTTTTTTCTATAGAGTTCAAGTGTTCTTGTTTTAGTTTTGCTTCTCCATTTTCTACTATAATTAATGGTCTTAAAACTCTGCCAGTATCAACTGCAATAAAGATAGTATCTAGATTCTTTTCATGTCTTATCCCTAATTCAATCGGAATTTTTGCGGTTCTTCTTTTTTCTTTTATAGCTCTGACAAATTCCTCTGCAGATTCTACTTCCCCTACAAATTTCCCGTTGTAAAATACTTCTGTCATGGTTGTGATTAGATGGTTTAATATGAATTTTTTATTATTGATTTAGTCTATATATTATTGATTGATGTTTTTTTCTTTGCTGTGTTTTGTGTTTTTTATGGTGGATTTTTTTAGTATTATATCTTAACTTTTACTTGACTCGTTTCATCCCATCTTTCTCAAAAATTTCTAATAATTCTTTGTCACTCATCTTTATTGCTGTGCTTACTTTAGCCATCATAGCAAGATTCTTTCTTAAACCAATAGAAGTTCCTTCTGGAGTTTCTACTGGACAGAATCTTCCGTAATGAGTGGGATGTAAGGTTCTTGCTTTAAAGTTCTCTTGTTCTGAAGGTAATGAGCTCACTACTCTTTGTAATTGAGATAAAACTGCTAATCCATTTGTCTTATCCATGTTCTGGGTAACGCCTGCTCTCTCGCCAATCCATGAACCTGTTGCTATTGCTGATTCTATCCTATGCTGGAATAAGGTTGCTTTTGCAATTGATTTAATGGGATAGAATTTTTTCTTTTTTTCTATTTTCTGGATGCTATGCTGCAAGTCTCGGACAAAAATATTAAGATTGACCCTGAATAAATCAGCTAATAGATCTCCTGAAAGCCTTAATCTTTTGTTTGCATAATGGTCCCGGTCTGTTATCAATTTTAGTTCTTTAGAAATCAGGAATTGTTTGACTAATTTGCATAATGTTATGACTTTTTCTCTTCTTGCTTCTGGTTTTGTTCCTATGTGGGGCAAGAAAGCTGAATCAATCCTTGTTCTTACTCTGTTGATTATCTCTTTTTTATTTCCTTGTATGCTCATCTTCTCGCCTATTGCCATTATAGCATCTTCTGCGTCATTTATTGTTGAGAAAGCTGATAGGCTTACAATCAAAGAATCTGTTTCTTTTTCAATTAATCCGGCTATTTCACTGTCTTTTGTCAATCCTAGTGCTTTTGCTAAGAGTATTGCAGAAATATTTTTGAATCTTGAAAATGAGACAAGAATTTCTCCTTGGTTTGTTTCATTTATTGTTACAGGAATCCTGTAACTGCCTCTTTGAGAAAGAACTCTTAAGATATGACCTTTTGCAGTTATCTCAGAAAATGGCTGGTTCTGGGCCAAGTCTTCGATAATAATTGGAATTCTTTCATTTCCATTGATTATGAAATATCCCCCTGGGTCAGAAGGGTCTTCAAAACTTTTTATTAGTTCTTCTGAAGACATTCCACTTAAGTTGCAATACTTGCTCTTGACCATAATCGGAATTCTTCCTAGTTCGACTGTGGTAAACTCTTTTCCACTTGTGCTTAGTTCTAAATAAAGGGGAGCAGAATAAGTAATTTTTCTCAATCGTGCTTCTATTGGAGAAATTTGATGTACTGCACCATCTCCCTCAGTTATTTGTGGTTTTCCAACATAAATCTTGCCGAGATATAATTCCACTTCTTCTCTTGAAATCTCTTCATTTATCATGTCGATAATTTCTTGGAGTCTTCTTTCAATAAAATCATTGAATGAGATGATATTTGATTCAACCAAGGAATGTTGCTGCAAATATTTTTTTATTAAAATCCTGTTGTTCTGAACATAGGTCTTTTTTTCTTGTGATTTTTGTTCCATTTTTGAAAATTATGCTACTACAACCCTGTAGTAGATTATTTTTTTAGTATCACTTTTAGTATCACTCTTAGAATCATTTTTTCTTTCAATCTTGATAATATCACTGATTTTTGCATTTTCTGGGAGTGCTGGATCTGTACTTTTTATCTTTGGCAGTTGTGATAAAGCGATTTTATACCTAGAAAGTAGGGACTTTGCCTCCTCTTGGCTAATTTTTGTGTGTTTTGGCTGTAGAACATGCATTTTTATAACTAATCCGTTGAATTATGGTTGATTACATCGAGGGGATTTTCTCCGCAATGCTTTTAAATCTTTTGTTTTTTTAGGTTTTTAAACCTTTTGTTTCTAAGAATTTTCTGACGATACATGATTACTTAGTTTCGTAATTTTTCCAGATTTTTTATAGTTTTTTTCTGTTTTTTTATCTCTTTTTAAAGTTTTTTAAGCCCCTGATTTTAAATCTAGATACTTTTTGATAATAATGTTTAAAAAGTCTAAGGAGATAAAATTTTTGAGTACTTAAAAATGCCATCTGAAAAAACTGACAAAATGCCTTTGAATAAAAGAGCATTAAACTTGAGATTATTAACTCGTATGGGAGGTTTTGGTTCAGGAATTGGGGGAGAAGCTCCTGTTTATTTCTCTACAGTTCCCTATATATACCCAGATTATGGCAAATATTCCTTGCGATTTAAATATCTTGAACAGAGAAGATTTTCTTCTGTAGATTTTCCAGATCCTGAAGAAGAAAAATCCCTCATACATTATAATCTAGTAGACCATCCTTTAGAAGTTTCTTTTGAAAAACATCTTTTCCAGGGTTTTGGTCCTGTTTCTGATCCTAAATTATTGGGGGAAAAATCCCAACCAGCGAAACTTTCTGTATGCAGGGAAAAATTAGAAGTAGCAATAGTTTCTATTGAGAATCTAACCAGAAATATCTCCTATAGCCTAGGTGATTTGTCTAAAGAGAAGATAATGGAACAGCGAGGTTCATGGAGTGATTTAGTTGAGCGTTGTGGGTCTAATTTTGGCGTATCAATAAGTGATAATGCAGTTAATTTAATTTTAGATGGTTCATCTTCTGGATTGGAAGATAAACTTGCTAGTGAGATAGTTGCTAGAAAAATAGTCCGTTCTTTGTCGCTTCAATCTAGAGAGAAGGAAGATATTGAAAAACTTTTGGTTGATTCTGAAGGAAAAAAATTAGTTTCTGAATATTTGGGATTATATCAAAAAATTGAAGACGGCAGAACAGAATTTGGCGACATTCAAAGGTTTGGGGAAATTCAGGGTTCTGAAATTAGAACAAGGATTCCAGAGCTGTCTTGGGGAGCTATAATGGGTACAGTAAATAGATTAAGAGAAGGTAATGAAAAATGGAGAACAGATTACAAACAAAAACTTGAAGATGGAAAAGTTTATTTTTTAGTTGATAACGAAACTTTGTTTTATTACTCTGATCTTGGTGAAGGGCATAGACATAGAAGCAGGGAGTGTGAGGTTGGATTTAAAATAAATTTAAGACCCATAATAAGGAGGACTTAGAATTTAAAATGAGCTTGATTGAAAAAGAAAATTGTTTAATTTTAGAAGGGGGAAAACACGGGAATTATGAGTATCCTGATTTAGAAGCTAGTCTTGATTTGTTAAAAGCAAAAGATGCAATCCCTTTTTTAGAACAAATAACTTTATATGACATGTTAAAATCAGATTCTTTCAGAGAAAGACCTCTGCCTGAAAGAGAATTTGATGAAGCAGAACAAATTGTTCGATTGAATACAAGCGAAATATTATCTACCCTAGACATACGTTTTGATATTCCTTGGAGGTCAGAATATAAAGATGCATTTTTAAAACAACATACTCTTGTGGAATGGCAAAAAAACATCTTGGGGATAAGAAGAAGACTAAAAGAAATTAATTTTTATCAAACTTTAAAACAAAGAGTTTCGCAATCTGATGCAGTACATCCTACGAGCATACAACCCTATGGATTTTTAGGGTTTGTTCGTGATCATTTTGAAGCAGCTCTTCTTCTGGGCAAAGATAATTGTTTCTTGCCAAATATGCTTGTCTTTTCACGTTTTTTAGATAAGGTTTATTCTGGAACTTTTTCTGATGAGAAAGTTTATGATGGAAATGGCAAGGAAATAGACAAAAAAAGATTAGAAGATGTTTTCAAATCCATACACTCGGTTTGGTATGAAAAAATGCCCCAGACCGAGATTATTGATGCTGCGCTCTATACTACAGAGAAAGAGAGCGGCTTTAGAGAAGTAACAAATGTTCTCTCCTATGACCATAGGGTTGATGAAAAAGGGATAGTCAAGGCAAAAATTACAGAACCTTTTCTTTCTTTTGGCCCCCAAAATTATTTTCATAAATATTTTGATTTAGAATCTTGGCTAAAAAATCCAAATCCTCAAGGATTTCCTAGCACAGATAATCCTTCTGCTATATGCGTAAATCCAGAAGAACAAGAGCAGGAGAAAAAGAGTTACAAACTTTGTGTTTATGAGGACCATGCGCATAGGCTTGGACATCATGGTGGATTTTATATGTATTCTAATAATATCGGGAATAGATCTGGGCCAGAAATTTTCTTTAATGAGTTTAGGGGTGGGTCATTTTCAAAAAAAGCAGATGAAAGAGGAATAAGACCAGTCAGAATCAGACAAAAATAGTTCTTTTTGGTGCTAGAATTTTGACTTCGCCAATGCGAGTTATGTTGTGTTATTCTTGTGGCGGTGTAGTTTTCTGGAATTCTAAGAACCATAAAAAAAGACTTCATAATTACACATATTGATGGCGAAGTTAAGCTAGAATTTTGACTTCGCCAAATGCGAGTTATGTTGCAATAGATTATGCACAGTCAGTTCTAAATTTTCAGAAACTTCTTCGAAAATAGAAATCGAGAACCAAATTAAGATAATTTACACGGACGAGCAAGGTAGCTACAGATTTTAATCTGTAGCGGAATTGC
>CAZRGF010000017.1:0-36830 GCA_964599615.1 Candidatus Woesearchaeota archaeon | reverse complement strand
AAAAATAGATTTTCTTTGGAAGCCCCACACTTTAGTGTGGGGAGGACGTCACTTAGACCGCGCAGCTGGCACAATCCCCGATTATGGCGTGAATAGGGCGCTTCATAATTTATTATTTGCAGCTAATTCAAGTCATGCTGATCCGAAAGTTAGAGGACTTGCTAGGCCATTAAAAGGAAATTATGTTCCTGGTAAAAAAGTTACTGCAGGAGAGCTTGCACCAAAAATTTTAGAAATAGCTAATATTTGCGGAAAAGTTAGAAAAAAAGAACCACGTGATCCAACAGATTGTGCAATCTTCGAATCTGCTGCAGATTGGGGTTATGACCAAGCAGAAACTTCATTAGTTGGTTTGACTGGTGTTGAAGGAGTCATTGCTCTGCTCAAGGCAAAAGATGTTTGGGATATTGATAAAACAGAATTAGAAATATGTGCGTTTACTCCTAGGGGGAGTGATAATATGTTCAGGGATATGCACTGGGAATCTTGTTTCAAAAAACCATCTCCATTAGAATGTAATGCGTTATATAAATCTTTACAGGATAAATCTCTAAAACCCTACTGGGGTTCATTATCTGTTGGTTTAGCGAAAGGCGAGGATCCAAGAGCAATTGCTTTGATTGAAAAATTGCTTGAAAATGAAGAGATATTCCCAAGAGATGATCTAGAAGCATATTTAATAAAATTAACTTCGGATTGTACAACAAAAGCAATGGCTGCTTTTAAAAGAACATTGGATAAATATAATATGTCTCCTGGCGGTGATCTCAAAACCGAAGGACCTCCTGTAGCAAGATTTTACTACCAACACCAAGAAAAATTTGATAACTTCTTTGCTGAGTTTAGCAAATATGGATTGATGAATCCTTCCCAATGGGTTCATGAAGGCCCAGGTGTTATGAAAGCATTTTTACCACATCTTCATACTTTAGTTGAAGTTGCAAAAGTTTTCCATGAAGCTGGAGTTAAATTCTCTATTGGCGAGGATGATCCCGAAGAAAAATGGCTGAAATTCGGATTAGACAAGGTGGGATCTGATTTTTCAGAGGTTATGATGATGGTTAAGAAAATGGAAACCTTAAAAGGTGAAGATAGAAAAGAGTATGTTCTTGATTTGACCGATTACATGAAAAAATGGCACTATCTTCCCAACCCCTATCTGGGAGTTAACTATGGGCATCCCTACTACCATGAAGGACGGGGATTAATTTTTAAAAATGATTAATCGTCGAGAGAAAATATTGATAAATGGTCTTTCTTTAGGGGAAGCACCTCGTTTTTTTGTCTTTATTGCGTAGTTAAAAAACAAAAGGTTTATATACAAGAAAAATAATCTATTTTTGGGAAAATGGCAAAAAGATTATTCAAAAATAAATCAGAAAACATTTTATTCGCAATTGCACTAGTTTCAGTCTTATTCTTTTTTATAATCTCTATTGGATTTGTTTCAGCCCAAGATCCCTATCTTGAAGCAAGCAAGACAGCTTATCCGCTAAATGTTTCTCCAGGAGAAAATATCACTTTAACCATAAATTTCATAGGAAAAGGGGATCCAACATCAACACGAAAATCATTGGATAATATACTATCTATAGATACTTCTGGAAGTATGGACGGGCAAAAACTAACTGGTGCTAAAAATGCAGCAAAACTTTTTGTTGCAAACATGAATTCTTCTTTAGACAAAGTAGGATTAGTTTCTTTTGCGACAATCGCAACACTTAGAAACAACTTAACTAATAATTTTACTCAAATAAATAACTCAATAAATAGTTTGACTGCAGAGGGTTACACAGATCTGGGAGATGGTATTCTTTATTCTGTTAATGAATTAAATGTAAGGGGAAGAAACTCAACACTAAAATTTATTGTTTTATTGTCTGATGGAAACCCCAATTTACCCACAAAAAAACATAACCCGAACTACCCCATAGAATACGCCCTTGATGCAGCCCAAAATGCTTCTCAACAAGGATATGCTATTTACACAATTGGTCTAGGTTCTGATGTCAATGAAACACTTATGAGGCAAATCGCTACGATTACAGGCGGAAAATATTATTTTGCTCCAACAAGCTCAGAACTAGAAGAAATATTTCTGAACATATCCCGAGAATTTACCAATATTGCTGCAACTAATCTAAGTGTAATAGATGAAATTCCAGGAAATATTAACTTTAATGGTCCAGTTCCAGATAATTGTGATTATAACTCTACAACCAAGATATTATCTTGTTCTAGAAGCTCAATAGCGATAAATGAATCTTGGGATATAATATTTAATGTTTCAACAAATTCAGGAGGATCAATCAGGACAAATGGGGATTGTTTCTACAGTTATAATGATTTTAATAATACTTATCATGAAGGAAATTTATCCAGTCCGATTATAAATGTTGAAAATGAAGCACCAGAACTCAGTGCAATAGGAGATAGATTAGCTTATGTTAATGCCCTTCTTGAATTCAATGTTACTGCAACAGACCCAAATGATGATAATCTGACTTATTCAGCTGATAATATTCCTTCTGGTTCAAGTTTCTTGGATCAACTTTTTTCATGGATACCCTCAATTGGACAAGGCGGGTTATATCCCCATGTAGAATTTAGTGTTACAGATGGCCTATTATCTGATTCAGAAAATATCACCATCACTGTGTGTGAAATAGATGAAAAAGAGCAGGATTGTGTTGGGGATGGATTAAGACAACACTTTTTTGAATGGAACTTTGAATCTTGTGGAGAAAATTATTATGAAAATATTTCAGACGAATTATGTGCATGTCAAGTATTTGAAGAAAGCAGGTATTGTGTTCAAGATGGTTACGCTAACGTTACCTATAATTGGAACTATGTTTATTGTGGTTCAAGTTATTCTCAAGAAGAAGAAGATATGGCTTGTAATTCAAATTATAGTTGCGGTGATTGGACAAATATCCAAAACGAAGAGAATGGTTGCATAGAGAATGGAACAGCGACCCAAGAAAGATTGTGTGTTGATCAATATGATAATAATTATAGTGAATATAGAAATGTCTCTCAAGAAGAATGTAACTGTCTTCTAGGAGGAAATCCATTAGAATGCATTAATATTGGTTTAAGAAACTACTTTTTTGAGTGGAATTACGGTTATTGCGGTGCAGATTATTATAACAATGTTTCAGACCCTTTATGTGAATGTATTCCTCAAGAAAATCAATCACAATCATGCGGAAATGGCGGAACTCAAATAAGATTTTGTTCAGAGAATTACACCTGGGGCGAATGGCAAGAATGCACTGGTGAACAGAGCGGTGGCGGCGGAGGAAGCTGTACTCCTCGTTGGTCTTGTTCGGACTGGAGTTCATGTATAAACAACCTGAACACAAGAACATGCACTGATCTAAAAAAATGCAATAAGAACATGACCATGCCTGAATTAACTCAATCTTGTGTTAGCAATGATATAACTTATTCTCATTGTGCAGAAAATTGGACTTGTGTTGCAGTCGGAGAATGTATGTCCGATGGAACTCAAGAACTTTCATGTACTGACGCAAATAAATGTGGAACAGAAAATATTAAACCCTCTGAAACACAATCTTGTTCATATCAAGAACCTGTTAAAAAAAGAACTGGCATTACAGGTGCAGTAATAGGTGCTCTTGGAGACTTTCCATGGTGGATAGCATTAATTGCTTTACTCTTAGTTTTAGCATTGCTTTCTTTTGGGATAAGTGAAACAAGGAAAGCAAACAAAAAAGGAAAATAAAAGCATAAAATTATATAGTCTAATTTCCTAATAAAAAATCACGAAAATGAAATATACAGAAAGTATGGACAATTGGAATAAGAAAATGAAAGCTAGGAAGAAAGTTATAAAGAAAGGTGAAAAGATTTCTTATGAAGACCGGAATGAATCTGGAAAGATGATTTACTTCTAATTAATAGTTAATCAATGTAAGTATAATCAAGAAGATGGTTTTGTTTTATAATACTTGTATACATCACTGATTAGTTCAATTCCACCACGTGCCATGTAATAGATTAATCCAAACTCCAAAGAAAAAGATGCAGTTTTTGGATTGATGATTTCTTTTAAAAATGGTTGATTTCCTTGTAGCGAATTATAAGCACTATTAAATACATGGACTATTGGGAGGTATAATCCTAAATCAAATAACTCTGTACTAAGGCTCGATTTCATGCCAAGTCTCCTAATATTTTGTTTTGTCTCATTTTATGCACCAGGAACATTTTTATTCCGATTTATAACATAATAATATCCACCAATAATCAAGTGTTTTGCAGAAGCTATCTTACCTACTACTTCCCCTATTGGACTGACTAAACCCCATCTTTCAGAATCTAACTTTTGTTCTAAATTATGAAAAGTATCTAATGAATGGCCTGCAGCCATACAATCTCTAAATAAACCTGTTACCCTTCTTCCATAATCATATCCCCTTTTTAATGCATCTAAATTCCAAATGCTTGTATCTTTATATTGTCCCATTTTATTAAGGATAATCACTCTTGATTAAGCTAGTTTTAAAAGTGTCTTTAATTAATGCTTCAAGAACATCCATTTCTGTAAGTTGTGGTTCAAGTGGTTTTTTTGGGTCAACAGAAACCACTAAATTATTAGCATTTTGGCATCCTCTGTCAAGTTCAGAGATGTATTTTAAATAACCAAATCCATTTTCTAAGTAGATATTGCCTTGGAAATAATCCCTATGTTCAACTTTTAATCCAGTTGGAGTTATTTGTTTAAAATCTAAAGAAACATGAGGGCTATATCCCTTTTCAGATTCTTTCTTTAATTTCTCTAAGGTACTTTCTAAAACTTCTCTTTTTAATACACCATCAGATAAAAGTTTTTGATAAGCCCGAAGTATCCTTTGTTCATATGTAAGTTTTGAATCTGTTAATAGGGGAGCAATGGAGTCATATGCTCTTTTGTGCGTATCTCTTTGATCACTTTCATTGAACATTGAAGAACCTTGTCTTAAATTCCAAAGAAGTGTGCTCATCGCATACAACTCATTTGGTTTTCTATTAAATGCTTCTAACCTTGAATCGAAAATTTGTCTAGCGTCTCTTTTACAACTACCTTTTTTTAGTCTTTTCATTATCTCTGCTTTGACAAATGGGGTTTCTGCCCCAATTTCTCCTTTTCTAATGCCTTCACAAACTTCCCAAAGTTTATGGGCCTTGTGTTGACCAAAACATGTCTCTAACTCGCCTCGGACATAATGTGTTAATGTCTGAAATATATCTTTTCTAACAAGTTCATCAGTCATAACATTGTGATAAACTGGCTCAATTCCAAATTTTTGAGCTAATACATTTTGAAAATTATCATGTTCAGAAATAAATGCAGGGTCATCTAAACTAGGTTTTCTTTTATAATTAACCTCATGAGGAATGACGTTTATTTGGCAATCATGCAAAAACCAGTAATGCATTGTAGCTCTAGCTCTTCCATTTTCATCAATAAAATGAGTAACAGTTGTTCTTGTAGCAGTATGCCATCCTTTAGGAAGGATAGCTTCATAGGAATTTTTTCCTTCGTATTCTGTTGTTTGTGCTTCTCCAAGAATAGTAAACCCTAATTTTCCCAATTCTTCTTTAGAATCCAAATTATTATAAGGCCCATTTCTAAGAACCCAGTACATTGTTTTAGGAACTAAGACTGTGCCGCCTTTTTCAGCAACAGCCTGGTGAACTGTATCTTCAAATGACACCATTGGATCTTTAATTCTTGTTTCAATGCTTTCAGGCACATAAGGTCTCTCAGATTTTTCCATTTTGCTTACAAATACAGTGTGTTTAAGGTTTTTAAATCTTTTTAATGTAATCACTATAAAGTAACAAGGAAGCACGGAGAGAGACTTCACTTAAAGAAAAGGGCATTTATTTCTGTTTAAACTAAGTTATAATACAAAAAAATAAAACATAAAAAAATAATTATTTCCAGAGCCAGCCAAACATACCTTTGCTTTTCATTTCGTTTTGAGCTTTTGTTTCAAGTCTGTTCTGTTCTTGTTCTAAGTTCTGAATCTGTTCTTGGTACATTACCTTAACTTCTTCGTCACAAGAGCATTGTTCCTTCAATTGCTTCAATATCTCAATTCTGTTTCTGTTTCTTTCAACTTCTTGTTCGATTTCTTTAGCAGATTTTTCATCTCCACCAACAAAAAATCTTGAAAAGCCAGATCTTTTTTCCATCCTTTCTTCGGCGCCCATGGTTGCTTGAATTGAGTTGTTGAATTCTTTAGCTATTTCTGAAACATTTTTTCCAATTCCACCAGTCAAATTTTCCATTGCTAGAAAAGCATGAACTGCTAGTCTTACTCTATTTTGATTTTGGAGAACTTCTTTTTGTTTGGAATCACTTAATTCATTTTTTTCTGATTCCATTTCTTGTTGTCTTTGTTGTATCATCTCTTGTAATCTAGTTGCATTTTCTGCCATTGCCCTATTTTGATTCATTTCTCCTGATTGATTCATTGTTTGGTTTCCAGAAGAATTTCCTTGTCCATTAGAACCATTACCAGAACCCCCGGTTCCATTCCCTGAACCACCTTGCGCAACGACTGAACCTGCAAAAAACAATGCACAAACTAGACAAATTGCAAAAGTCAATAAAATCGTTTTTTTCATTTGTACCTCCTTTCTATGAACCAAGGATATTCCACTTTTTAAGACTTTCTCTAAAAATCTAGTGCCTTCTACCTACTAACAAAGGTGCGGAAAGGAACTTCACTTAGGGAAAAGGGCATTTATTCATCCTCCTCCCGCCAACTTTTTGGTTCAATGAATTCTACTACTGTTAAGAGTAATAACAAAACTACAAATATCAATAAAACTCCCGGAACAATCATCCAAGTTAGGGGAATACTCCCATAAACTAGAATAATCCCTATGCAAGCTAAAAAATTCATGAACAATCCAGAAGAGACTCCAAAGGCAAATTTTTTAGGGATCAAATGAAAGAAATTCACGAAAAAAAGTAAAAGTGCTTCAAATACAATAAAACCCCCAATAAAAAATTTAATTGTTGCAATTTCTGAGCCAATTAGGTTTAATCCCGCTTCTTGAGAAACTGTGATTGAAAAACCAGTTGAATAAAGATAAGAAAAAAGATTCATTCCCACAAAGAATAACATCAATGAATTGCTTACAGCACTATTCCATCCTAGTTTTTCTTTTTTGTAATGCCCAAAATAGATCTCAAGAACAAACATTCCAGCGACTAAAGGAATTAATGTCCAAAGCATACTTGTATTCTTAGCAGGGTCTAAAATAATCTCTTTTGACTCTTGAAATATGGCAACACATGCTTCTGCAAACTTTTCTAAAAAAACAACAATCCAAGACATTTTTTATCTTTTTTATGACCTCCTTTAAACAAATATTTTTAAAATAGTCCAAGCAATAGTCAAGACTAAACCCATTGCAATTAAACACCCAGACATCTTCCCAAAAGCAGTGCTTACAGGACTTCGTTCGTCTTTTATCCCTTTTTTTGTATTTGATTGTGCGCTATGCCCCTCAAAAATTCCTGCAAAACCATCGGTAATAGCATTTCCTACTGCTCCGCCAACAATTGCACCAAGAGTTCCCAAAAATGAAGCTCCAATCAAAGCTAAAACAACCAAAGCACCATTATCAATCATTCCAAAGAGAACATCCGGCCATACACTCTTATGGTTTCTTCCAAACAAAAGCAAGGATAGAACTATAAAAATTCCTAGTAATAAAACCACCGGTCCGATTAGATACTCCTTGTATATTATAAACAAAACAATTACCACCACAATTATGCTCCAAAGAGTCATTCCGATTATCGCACTGGTAAGATTATCTTTTATTTTCATTTTTATTAAATCTCTTTTTTTTCAGGCACAAAACCCATTATTAGTTATTTTTCAGACAATTTAAATCTTTTTAGAAGCCAGACCAAGTCGCACACACTGACTTTAAGCACAAAGGGTGCATGACAGGGACCGATACTTTTCTATATGACTACAAACACGAATTGTTATCGTCGAGCTGATTTTTCTTTATGACTACCTTGATGGGTTTTATGGCATTATTGTAGTCATAAACGTATGACTACATAAAAGAAAGATTTATAAATAACGTAGTCATACAGATTATATGGTTCATACAGAAATTCAGGAAAAAAGAGGAAAAAAGTATTATTATCGAACAAAGGCCATAAGAGAAGGAAAAAAAATAAGGAAAGAAAGGATTTACTTGGGAATTAATCTAACTGAAGGAGAAATTAAAAAAAAGGAGAAAGATGCAGATAAAAAATTGAATGTTTTTAGTGTTGTTTTAACAAAAGAAGAAATTGTTTTTTTAGATAAGATAAAAAGAGATTTTTCAAAAGAGCCTAAAGAGAATTATGAAAACAGATATGAGGCATTTTGTTCCTTATTTGCATATGACTCAACAGGAATAGAGGGAAATACCCTAACGTTATCCGAAACTTCTTATCTGCTTTTTGAGGGAATTGTTCCAAAAGAAAAATCCTTGAGAGAAATAAATGAAGTAATAAATCATAAAAAAGCTTTTGATTATATTTTGAACTGCAAAAAAGATATAACTAAGGATTTTATTCTTGAACTTCATAAATTAGTTGTTGTGAATACCATCAGATTAGACTTGCTTTCTCAAGTAGGCAAATACAGGACAGTTCAAGTCTATGTGGGAAACTCAATTCCGCCAAAACCACAAGATGTTTCTAATGAAATGGCAAGATTATTAAGGTGGTATTCAACAAACAAAAGGAAACTCCACCCTCTAGTCTTAGCCTCTTATTTTCATACTGAATTTGAAAAAATTCATCCATTTGTTGATGGCAATGGCAGAGTTGGAAGGCTATTAATGAATTTTATTCTTCATAAAAACAATTATCCAATGATAAATATCCCAAAAAAAAAGAAATTCAAATATTATCAAGTTCTTCAAGAGATGCATCAAACCGGCAATCTGCAATCATTTGTTAGATATCTTCTTTCTTTGCTTAAAAAAGAACAGCTAAGATTTTGAAGAGTGGAGGGCATCTAACATGCCAACCCCCTTCATTTCATGTTGGGGGATTGCTGTTTATGTTCTGTGTAAAACAGGGGTGATTGTATGACTACATCTACCGAAGTACTCAAGAAGATTATATTGCAGTCATTAAAACCTATTGATGATGTTATTAATCTTCAAGGTCCAATATTATACAGCCCGGGGAGTAGAGCATGGAATACTATCAGGATAAAGAAAGATTTGATATTCAAATTTCCTCAACTTAAAGAGAAAAGAGCCAAGTTTGTGTATAAGATGGTTTTGCATAAAAGCTATGCACAACTTGAAACTGCTCTAAAAAAAATGAAAAGAACAAAAGAAGCTGTGCCTGTATTGTTCTTTTTATACAAAGAGAAAGAAGAACCGAATTAATTCTTTCTTTCAATCATTAAAGAGCAAAAATAAGCTCATCCATTCTTCGCTATTCATTCTCTTTTTTAGTTTTTCAATCTCTTTTTGTTGTTCTTCCAGTTTTTTCTTTAACTCATCTGATTTCATTTTAATCACCCCTTCTTACCCTCTCATCTAATCTACTAGTTACTTCCATAATCTTTTTCATTTGTTCTTCCATTAACTTAACTTTTTCCTGCAAGATATCTTTCTCTCTTTCAGACTTTTCAAGTCTCTTTTCTATCTCTGTTCTTGTTACATCAACTAGCATGTCATCTTCTGAAATTGTGTCTGTCATGCCTAGAAGTTCAGAATAATAATGTATCTTGTCAGACTCTTTCCAGCCAAACCTATACTTTAAAGCACTTTCAGATTTATATCTTGGCAACCAATAACAACATGAAATATGCCTGAAATCATAAAGACTTATTTCAGAGAACTTTGAGCCTGCTTCACTTTCTCCATCTCCAAATAACTTTAATGTAAGTCTTTTCAGATATTTATTAGCAGATTTTTGATTTATGTTGAATAAAGCATCTTTTTCACTTAGTTTCTTGGATTTAACAAATTCTTTTATCATCTTAGAGCAAAGCATTAACTTAATTCTTCTTCCAAATGTCTTGCTAGTTTCTTCTCTTATCTGAACTTCTTTGTAATCATTGTATAAGTCAGAAACCCTTACATTCATCAATTCTGTTGGAGATCTTATACCCGTATCAAAAAGGAACATAAACAAAACCCTGTATTCATATTTTGCAGAATCGCACAATTTCTTTACTTGTTCTTCTGTCAGATAAACCCATTTTGGCTTTTCTTGGCTTGTATCTAAGTCCGCAGTTATGTCCTTAACTTCGATATCTTGTTTCTTGCTGACTTTAATATGCCAGTGCCAGAATGCCTTGAAGTTCTTTACAAATGTGCATACTGAAATATACTCTTTTCCATTTTTCCTTTTTAATGTACCATTTCGCATATCTGAAAAGAAAGTCATTATTTGCTCTTCTGTAATCTTGGTCATATCATCTAGATTATAGAGTTGTTGAAACTTTTTGGCAAATGATACCATTTTAATCCTTAATGACTGCAATCTGCAATAGCTTCTAGAACCTTTTGAACTGCCTTGAGCAACATTTAGCCCTCTTTCCATATCTTCTATATATTTTAAGATAACATCAGAATTAGTTTTGCTTAATCCGAGAATACCTTTTTGATTCTCAGACTTCCATCTTAAAAAGATTTCTTTGTTATTGTATGGGTCTATTTTCATGTTTCAAATATGCGCCATAACTTTAAATATCGTCGGTACAGGTTCGACGCATATCAAAAAGCACATGAAAAGAGACAAATTGTCTACAAGCACGGAGAGGGATTGAACCTAGAGAAAGGGGTATTTGATGATTATTCAAGCCTTTTCACATATTCTATAGATGTTGCTAAAGAAGGTTTTAGCATTTTCTAAACTTTGATTTGCTGGCTCTTTATTTGCTTGGGCAATTTTTTGATAAGTAAATTCTCCTCTTTTACCTTTTTCTGTCTTGAATATTCCAAGTAAGGTCTCTGCTCTTATAAGAACTTCTTCATAGATTTTAAGCAATTCTTTGTTAACTACGCCTCTTATTACAAGTTTCTTGAACACATTAAATGTTTTCTTATGAACTTCTGGTGCTTCTGTTTTAATGCCCTTGCTTAGTAAATATGCTTTAGCTGAATAAAAGATACAATAATAAGAATGACTTATTACCGAACTGTAAAATGTTTGAATCTTGTCTAGATGAAAAACTTCTGATTGAATTGTTCGGTTTTCAGTGAGAGTATAGATAACTTTGGCTAGTTGTAACTCATTTTCAGCTCTTTCTAATAATAATTTAACACTTGAATCCATTTTCTATTCCTTTTTTTAGCATCTTGTAAAAAATGTTTATATTATGTATTGGAAGGTTTTTTATTGCTATCTGTTTTCCAAGATTTTCATAGTCTGCTTTTAGCATTTCTAAAAATTCTTTGGTTGTTATTATATGTGCGTCAATCTTAATCAATGCCTTATTGCTTATAGAGTTTAATGCTATTTTAATATCTTTCTCTTTAGACTTATCTTGAACAATTATTGCGACATCTAGATCAGAATCTTTTTTATAAGTATTGTCTGCATAAGAGCCAAAAACAACTAAGGAATAAAACAAAGTATATTGTTCAAGTTCCTTTTTTAATAACCTTATTTCCTCGCTTGCTTGTCTTGAGAGCTTGTTTAAAGATAAAAGGGAAAGATAGTGGTAAACAAGTTCATTTTCGGGGTTTATAGTATAAAGCCTTGAAGTTCCAACCTTTTTCTCTTTTACCAAGTCTTCTTTTTTAAATTCCCTTATAGCTAATTGAAAAGCATTATTTGATTTTTCTCCAGATAGTCTCTTCAATTCTTTAAAGGAGTATTCTCTAAAGATATTCCTCAAAAATGCTCCAAAGATTAGTAATTGTTTTTTTGTTAACATTTTATTTCTTTTTCTTTAAACCACTTTTTTGGTTCAATTAAACCACTTTTTTGGTATATTTAAATCTTTGGTTTTATTTATCATAAATGCCCTGTTTAATAGGATTGTTAAATTCATTTAACTTTTTGTTAAATTTATTTTATATTTTGTTAAGTGTATTTAACATTTATTGTTTATCTAATAATATTATTGGCTAGCCAACATGTGTCTGAGTTGAGTTGAAATTCATCTTCATTTGAAGGAAATCAACAATATCTCTTAATTTATTTATGGTGTTTTCAGAGATTCTTTCATCTGTATTAACTTGTTTATTTTCTTTCACAAGTTTTGTTTGATGTTCAGCAACCTTACACTCTGAATTTTCAAGAGTCATTTTTCGCCCCCTTATGCTCAAAATTTACAAAATTCTTGAATGAAAAACAAAATAAAACAGAAACAACAATAACCCCCAGCACAAAACTAGGGGTTGGCATGTTACATGCCCTCCTTAAAGTACATAACAAGAATCTTTAATACAAGAAAATCAATATAAAACAGAACTGACTCTAATTTCTCATTCTCCAAATTGCTCTGAAGCTTGATCATCTGTTTCCTATCAGACTCTTTCTCGCCATCTAGGGTTGTTTGTTATTTGACATTTTAACATATATATTAAAGTATATAAATGTTTCTGATAGTATCACTGCAAAATGATAAAAGTAATAAATAGTATGTTTGTTACCCCTATTAAATGAACAAAAGAACGAAAGATTTAAAAAGGGCATTTTCTTAGAAAATGTAGATTAAAATGGCAGATATAACTGGAAATTTTGATTGGCAAACTCAAGCAGTAGTTCCTGCATTTGTGCAAGGAAAAGATGCAATTACAATTTATAATGCTATTAAAGAATTAGGTTTGGGCTGGATGGATTATGATTCTAAGACTTCAACATTACGAGGTTCAACCACTCTGATGGCCGCGAAGATAGATACACTTCTAAGACCTTACGGGATACGTGTTGCTGGTCCAAAGGATTTTATGAGACCAGAAGTTGCAAAAATGGTAGAAGGAAAACATTATTCCGATACACCAAGACTTATTTTAAGCACAACAGATGATTCAAATTCGAGAAATTTATCCCTTATTAAAAGAATTGCAGAATTAGTAGAGGGAAAAAATGGAAGACTAGAACTGCCTGTTTTGGTTAGAGGATTTGATGTTAAACCTTGTCCAGGAGATGAAAGAGGTTATAAATTAGAAATCGTTGCAAGAGATGATTTTACTGCGACTCATGATGAAAGACTAAGCGGAGCATATAGCGGAAAAAGAATTTCTGGATTTGATGAAAACGAAATTCCTGTTTTTGATAAAAATGGAAGTAGAACCTGGTATGCAAGAGGAAAAGGCCTCTCCAGGTTGTGCTTGGGCTGGGACTTGAGTATCTACTCCCTCAATGGCAGTTTGGCGCTCTCGTATTCGGTTGGTCGGGTAGTTTTAATAAATGCCGTAGGCACACAAAAAAAATAATACTAAAATGGCAAAAAAACCAATTTTATTTGAAGGTCAAGAATTGATTAAATCCCCAACATACGGTCTTTTAAGAAATGATGCTTTCGGAAGAGAAGTTCAAGCAGAGGTCAATTCTGAACTTTCTGGGACTCCTGCAGAGATTAAGGCAGGTTATTTTGTTGGACAAAACTCTCCAATGAGAGCTTCAAACTCATTTATTATTTATGCTGTAGGCGAATCAGCTAGAAGAGTCTCTGGAAAGTATGGCAAACAACGAGTTAGTGTTATGTTGCCAGAAGATTATGAATTGGAAATTCTTGCTGGAAAATTGCCTGAAAAAGGCTTAACATATAGAGATTATGGAACAGTTTTAGATTTCACAGGAAGAAATCATGATTTGGCAGTTCATCTTTATGAACAATTGCCAAAAGAGTTACAAGATTTAGGAAGACTTCCAGCAGTAGTTCTTGGTTTAATCCCAAGAAAAGGAGACAAAGGAAATTTTGGATTAGTCTTAAATTGGTCAGAATATTCTCAACTAAGATCCGCGGAAATACTTAAAAAGAAAACGGGCACTTTTGATGAAAAAGATTCAAAACTAGTTGTTGAAGGAATTCCTAGCATTTTAGGAGCTGGAAACAGAACATTATACACCTCAACTCAACAAAATCCATCACTAGATAATCTCGGCCTCTCCAGGTTGTACTTGAGCGGGGACTTGAGTATCTGCTCCGGCAATGACAGTTTGGCGGACTCGAGTTCGGGTGGTCGGGTAGGATTGAAAGTTGGCGAAGCCAACGCACCAAATTTAGTTAAGGTTGCAATTGCCAAGGTTAATGAGGACTATGCAACAAGACAAAGAGAATTAGAATCTCTTTGCGAACAAGCCCGAGCAGATATCAAAAAAGGACATACGAGAGCTCTCGAAAGGTTTTTGAGACATTAATTAATAAAGAATCTCAATTTATTTTCTATTCCTGGCCATTATACTAATGGCTAGGCTACAAGCCCATTAATCATGGCTTATACCAAGTCATAAAATTCAATTGCGACAATTGGTAGTCTAGTTACGAACATTGAAGCAATGGTGATAGAGAGGTTAGTGGGCTAACACTTTCCGGCCTCTCCAGGTTGTACTTGAGCAGGAACTTGAGTATCTACTCCAACAATGACAGTTTGGCGAACTCGAAATTTAATATAACTATTGAAGATATATTAAACGAGTCTTCGGATGGTCGAATAGCCTATACAAAATGGCCAGGATTTTATTTTATCATGAAAAGCCATAAATACCTTTATCCAAAGATTTACTCTCTAAGAAATTTATGTATTGCTTGGAAAGGAGCAAGAAAAGGAAAGACAAAGAAGGATTATGTTATTGAATTTGAATCTAAGCTAAAAGAGAATTTATTTCAATTGCAAAAGGAACTAAAAGAAGAAACTTATCAACCAAAACCACTAAAAACATTTATTTTAAGAGATCCAAAAACAAGGAAAATAAGTAAATCTGCATTTAGAGACAGAATTGTTCATCATACAGTTTATCAAGTCATAGAGCTCATTTTTGATAAGACTTTCATTGATGGATGTTGTGCAAATAGAAAGGGCAAGGGCAATTTATACGCCTTAGGCCTATTTGATAAATATAAAAAGAAAGTTTCTAAGAACAACACCAGAAATTGTTTTGTTTTGAAAGCAGATATAAAACATTATTTCTTTGAAGTCAATCAAGAAGTTTTACTAAACATCATAAGAAGAAAGATAAAAGACGAGAAGACAATTAGTTTGATAAATAAGATACTCAAGAATTATCCCAATAAAGAAAAAGGAATGCCATTAGGAAATCTAACTTCACAATTCTTTGCAAATGTTTATCTAAACGAATTAGATTACTTTGTCAAGTATAAACTAAGAGCGAAATATTATATTAGATACGTTGATGATTTTGTTATTTTGCACAACTCTAAAAGACAATTAGAAATTTGGAAAGTTGAAATCGATAAATTTTTAAGACAAGAATTAAAACTAGAACTTCATAAAGATAAATCTAGAATCATCCCACTTTCAAAAGGGATTGATTTTGTGGGATTTAGAAACTTCTATTATTTTAGATTATTGAGAAAGAGAAATATAAAAAAGATGTTGATAAAAATAAAACTTTTTAGAGAAGGACTCTTGCCTTACGAAAAATTACTTGAAAGTCATCAAGGTTGGAATGCTTATGCAAAATGGGCGAATAGTCATAAGTTGAGAGAGAAAGTATCAAATTTAATAGAAAAACCAGTTTCTAAGATTTAGCCCTAAATGAATCTATAAGGAATAGCATTATTTTAATGTAATTTGCACTATTCCAGCAAAATAATTTTTAAAAACGTTTAATGAACTTTATTGTTATGAAAATTGAATTAAAACCAGATTTAGGAGAAGAAGCAATTAAACAATTGCAAGAATTAATTAAAGGTATAGACAAAATGAACGAAGAAATAAAAGAAAAAGATAAAAAACTTCTAGAACTAGAAAATAAATTGAAACAATTTACCCAAAATGGGAGTTAAAAATTCAAAGATTATTTTTCATTTGGAAACTTCTCTTAAAGATAAAGTTAAGTTAGAAGCATTTGAAGAAGGTGTTTCTATATCTGAACTTTGCAGACAAAGAATCAGGGAAAAGCCCAGACTAATAAGAATAGAACTTATGCTTGAGAAATTACTTAGAAGAAAAGGATGGTAAAAGAGAAATGATATATACCATATACCCTGCTGACAAAAGTGACTTAAAAACATCATCTTATCTTCGATAAAGGCAGGTTTGCACCCGCAAATTTCGGGTGCTTAAAATTCAGTGTTTTTTAGCAGTTTTTCTATGTTTTCTTGCACCCGGTTTCTCTGGGTGCTTAGTCCGAATTCAGCATATCTTGACACTAATTTTTCATTAGAAACAATGAAAAGCCATCTTTCTGGATATTGCTTGTTTAGATAATTAACCTTTTTTCTAAGTTGCTTTGGTGCTCTCAGCAATTTTCCTGTTTCAATTTCAATTGCAAACCATTTTTTATTATGCTTAAATGTAATATCTGCACCTTTTGTCAGATGTTCTTCAATTATATCAATTCCCATTTTTTCTAAAAGTTGTTTTACACTCCAAACCAAAAAGATATGCTCTCTTGAATGATTTAGTTTCTCATAAAGTTTGATTAAAACAGAAATAAACCTTTTTTCTAAAATATCAAATTGATTAACTTGTTCAAAACCTTTTTCTTTTAATACCTTTATCTGTATTTCATTTAATTCTGATTTCTTGAAAACATTATTTTTCCATATTTCAAGTCCATTAAGAATTTTTTCTTTATCTTTTTCAGCTTCCATCTCTTTTCTTTCCTTTTCTTCAATTCTTTTGTCTATTTCCCCTTCTTTTTCTATGAGCCGATTAATACGTTCTTTATGTTCAACTTCTTCTTTGACTAGCTTTAATTTCTTATGTTTCTTTTTTAGTGGCTTAACATATTTTTTAAGCCTTCTTTTATCTTCGCAGATTTTTATCTTTTCATGGACTAGATTGTCATCTTTTTCGATGCTTTCCGCGTTATGCTTAATATCTTCTTTCAGAAAATTTTCAATTTCTTCTTTTTCAATTTTCTTTTCCTTTTTCTTTCTTTTAATTGTCTTTACTAATTTCGTAATAAAATAAATAAGAATTACTAAGACGATAATTGTGATAATAATAAAAAATAATTGGCTTGTGATAAAAGTTGTTATAATTTTAAAAGTGCTTGTAAAAAAATTTGAAATGGAATTCCATAGCTCCTGAATGTCTTTTCTTATTGAGTAAAGCAGTGCCGCGATTATAATCACAGTTATAAAAAATCCTTGAAGGTCGTTCTGAACACCATTGTCTTGTTGGTTTTTCATGATTTAACATCTTCACCTCTCGCAAGGTTTCTTGCCTAAAGGCATGGTCGAAACCTTGCTAATGATTTAAATTGTTATACTTTGTTGAATATTGAATTTTATTAAACATTATTTTTCGATTTCGTTTGTTTCTGTTTTTTTGGAACAAGGTCATAGTCTTTTAATTTTTTTGATGATTCTGCGAGTAAATCAGTTACTTCAGCAATTTTTCTCATTTGGTTTTCCATTGTTTGAATTTTATCTTGCATAATTTTCTTTTCTCCTTCTGCTTTTGCAAATTCCTTTTTTTGTTCTTCAAGTTGCTTTTCAAGTTCTGTTTTAGTTAAATCCGTATACAAATCATCTTGTGTAATTGTGTCTTTCATTCCGAGAAATTCAGTGTAATAATGAATCATGTCTGTTCTTTTCCATCCAAAACGATATTTTAAAGCACTTTCGCTTTTATATTTTGGAAGCCAGAAACAAGCTGAACTATGCCTAAAATCATACAAACTTAAGCTTTTGAATTTAGTTTGTTCGGGATTTAAAATTTGTTTTCCAAGTTTTCTTAATTCTTTGTTTACCATAAAAAGACTTTTTCTTAAAATAAAATCTTCATTTTTCAAGCTAAGTTTTTCAACATAATCTTTAATTTGTGTATGGCAAATCATTAATTTCATCTTTCTCCCGAAAGTTTTGCTAGTTTCTTCTCTTATGTTCAATTCTTTAAAGTCATTAGAAAAATCAGAAACTTTGACATTTGCTAATTCTGTATTTCTTGCACCAGAGTCAAATGCCAATGCTAAAAATGGCTTTAGATCATAACTTGCTTTTTCAATAATCTTTTCGCAATCTTTATCTGTGAAATAAACAAATTTTGGTTTTTCTCCTCTTGTATCTAAATCTTCTGTAACATCTTCAACTAATTTCTTTTTATTCCTCATAACTTTCATATACCAATGCCAGAATGCCTTGAAATTCTTTACATAATCTCTTGTTGATTTAAATGGCTGACCTGTTCTTGTTGTTAAGACACCTTCTCGCATGTCTGAAAATAATTTATGCAGAGTTTTTGAATCAACTTCTCTTATATCCTCAATTCCTCGTTTTTCAAACAACTTCATAAGATAAGTTAATCTCATTCTCATCGTATGCAATCTGATATAACTTCTTGCACCTTTTTTGCTTACTTTAGAAATATTAAGTCCAAGGGACATATCCTTGACATAATTAATAATTAACTTAGAATGTATAGCATTAATTCCGTCGATCTTATTAGTTTCACTAATTTTTTCTAGCCAACTTTCGAAACGTTCCTTGCTATGGTATGGATCTCGCTTTTCCATGCATTGCTAAGAAAAAAGGGTATTTAAATATACCCCTTTCTCTAATTCAAAGCACGGAGAGGGACTTGCACCCCCGAAAATTCGCTGTCAGTATAGAGGTAAATTTGTTTTCTCTACCTTCATAGAGTTTCTCTTTTTTAAAAGAGAAACTGTATTCTGCAGGCGAACGCAGTAGCTGCTGTGCCATCCGTGCATAGAACTGATAGAATTAATCAATTTATAAAATTATTGAATGGATGTCAATAAGGGCATATATCGTTTCTGTTTTCTTTTTTGGTGAAACACAACAAGAAGTAAAATTCAACTAACAACATAAAGAGATATTTCTAGAAAAATTACTCACCCAAGATTATAATTTGGTTTTCTATGAAAACTTTTACTTCTTCCCTTATACTTGGTATGTTCTCCTTCACGATCATCTCTTTTATGATAATTATCTCTCCTTTGATGACTACTTCCTCCACCACTTCTTGGTCTGTGATAATCACTCCTTCCTCCGCCTCGATGGTCTTGCCTGTGCCCTGATCTATAAGCTCTTCCATCACTGCCTCTGCTCCGATTCTCCCTGAATGATCGGGGGATGATTGTCTCAATCTGCGGAAGTTCCATCTTCACAATATGTAAAGAAGAATCATCTTCAATTTTATTAAAATTCTCATAATCTCTGCTCGATAATAGATTGATTGCTTTGCCGTCTTTCCCAGCTCTTGCAGTTCTCCCTATTCTATGGACATAATCTTTAGCATCTTTTGGAAGTTCATAATTATAGACATGTGAAATTCCTTCAATATCAAGTCCTCTCGCAGCAACATCTGTACAGACCAGAACTTTTATTTTTTTAGCATGAAAATCTTCCATAATCATGTTTCGCTTAGCCTGGGTATATCCCCCATGGACGGAAACAGCGGGAATCCCACTGATGCTCAAGTTTCTTACAACAAAACCAGTATTCCTTCTCGTGTTGCAAAAAACCATGACTAAATCTGATTTTTCTTTTTTAAGCAGATGGACTAATAAAGAAAATTTCATATCATCTGGAACATCATAGAATACTTGATTAAGTTTTTTGGGGTCTACTCGTGCTTCAGCAGCGATTTCAATCGGATTATTCATATATTTTTGTGCAATAAAAACAACCTCATCGAAGATTGTAGCTGAGAATAACATTGTTTGCCTGTGTTTTGGACAAGCTTTGACTATAGTCAAGACATCATCAATAAACCCCATATCAAGCATTCTATCTGCCTCGTCTAAAACAAGTATTTTTAAAGAATCTAAGATAATCGTGTCTCTTTGGAGATGGTCTAAAATCCTTCCAGGTGTTCCAACAACAACATCTGCTCTTCTCAAGTCTTCAATTTGTGGATTTATAGATAAACCCCCGTAAACTGAAACGATTTTTAATGGTTTATATCTGGCAAAATGTTTTATTGCACTTGCTACTTGTTCAGCTAATTCTCTTGTTGGTGTTAGAATCAAGGCCTGAATGCCTTTCCCATGTTCTACATTCTTGATAATCCCTGCTGCAAATGCTAGTGTTTTTCCAGAACCAGTAGCACTTCCACCAATAACATCTTTTCCTTGTAGGACTAGGGGGATCGTTTTACTTTGGATCTCACTAGGTTTTTCAAAACCATCTTCACGAATTACCTTTAGGATTTCTTCTGAAATTCCAAGGTCTCTGAATACTTTTGGCATCTTTGTCTTATATAATTAATATAACTTGATTTATACTCTATGAAGCACACATTTTCATTCATGGTGTGCTATCAAAGTAATTGTTAATATTCAACTTAACAACATACTTTTTTGCCTCTTCTTTTTTAATAATTTAAAAAAATAAAAAAATAAAAAGAAAAAATTTTTTTCAGTTTTCAGCAATCGAAGTTCTAGTATCTTCTACCAAAGCTTCTATTTCCGCCGCCACCGCTGAAACTTCTTCTAGGTCTGTCTTCCATTGGCTTAGCTTCATTAACTTTCAAATTTCTTCCTTGGAAATCTTTGCCATCAAGCTCTGCAATTGCTTTTTTTGCAGATTCATCATCTGCGAAAGTAACGAATCCGAAACCCTTTGATCTTCCAGACATTCTATCCATTATAATAGTAACTTCAGTCAATTCACCGAAAGCAGCGAATTTTTCTCTTAATTCTTCTTCTTTGACAGTAAATGCTAAGTTTCCTACATAAACTTTCATGCTCATTTTATCCTCCATACATATTTACTCATTCTTAAATTCGAACCAAACTACCAGAAATAATCCTTCATTTAGTACTATTATTCACTTATTTTGAGTTTATAAATGTAATGAAAAAAAATATTTTAAATTTATCTTCATTATTAAGTAGTTGCAAACATAAGTTTTATAAATCAGAATTATCTTAAATTATCTGGTTGAAGTGAAGTATCTTATTAGGGGATGTGAGGTATATGATATCAGTCCAGAATTTGTATTCGACTTAGAAAGTATTGCAAGTAGTGTATTTTGTGTTCAACCACATTTTTCTGACTTTAATTCTTATGAGGAATCTGTAATGATAATGCATGCATCTAACAAAGAAGATGGGCCTTGGCCAGAAAGCCCTTGGCTAAAAACAAGATTCAGATTTGACCAAGGTACAAAAATTGACAATCTTCAAGGAGTTTTATTCAAGTCTCCAGAGAATCAAGAAACCTATGTTAAATTAGCTGAAAAAATTCCAAAAAGTGCTGAAAAAGCGATTAAGAAAAATTACGATTCAAAATGGATAGACCGATTAAATCACCAACATGTTCGTGGAAAGTCTCTTGTAAAAATGGTGCTTGACAGAGGCAAAGAATATGATACTATGGCACTAACGTTCAAAGGCAATACTGAAGTTGTATTCTTATACAATCCAGGCACTTTCGTTGGATTTGAATTTGAAGAAAGTACAGGGCATGGAATTAAGTCAACACATTATATCCTCGCAGATGTCGATCCGTCTAAATATGTTGCGGGATTCGCAGAATCCGCTTCATCTAAAGAAGATGTTCTTTTTAATGAGGGATTAGAAGGAGGCAAAGTAAAAGCCCTTTTAGCGAACACAAAGGTCTCGTATAAAGAACCAGAAAGAGAAGCTGTTGAACCTGTTCCAGCTAAAAGAGGAGACCAATATGTTGTAGTATTCCAAGAAGAATCCCCAAAAAAAGCACAGGAAATATTAGCAGGCTTTAAAGATTCTTTTGAAGATAAACTAGTGGCAGGTTCTCAAGCCCATTTGGATGGAAAATCTATCGCAAAACAACTCGGGCCATCTTTTTCAAGTCATGACCTTCCAACATTTGCAGTTGATATGTCAAAAGATAGAAAACATAATTCTAATTATTACGGATTGACATTTACTATTATCTCAACTGGAGGTTTTGAAACACAAGAAGACATAAAGAATATTATTCAAGGTTCACTTCTTTATACAAATTCAAAAAGAGAAAGGGGTAAATTAGCGTTGGTATAACTTAATGAAAAACTGAACTTAAGATAAATTAATAAACTTTTATGGGTTCAAAATATCATGAAAAACAAGACTCAGATTCTTTACATTCATGGGGGAATGACTTTTAAGAATCGGAAAGATTACTTGGGTTATCTAAAAAATAGAGAGATTTCTATTGAACCGAAGAAACGTTGGCACGATACCTCTTTTGATAAAAAACTAGGCAAAAGATTTGAGGTAATCAAGCCATGGATGCCCTTAGCAGATAATGCTAAATATGAAGACTGGAAAATACATTTTGAAAGATTTTTTCCTTTTTTAAAAAATAATGTCATCTTAATTGGACAATCTTTGGGGGCAGTATTTCTTGTAAAATATCTGTCTGAGCATAAATTTCCTAAGAAAATACTTTCTGTTTACTTGATTGGCACACCCTTTGATAATACTCTTCCCGGGGAGGATTTAGTCAATGGATTTAAACTTAAATCAAATCTGTCCATGATTGAGAAGAATTGTAAAAAGATTACATTCTTGTTCTCGAAAAATGATGATGTTGTTCCAGTAGAACATGCTAAGAAATACAGAAAGAAGCTAAAAAACGCTAGAATAATAGTCTATAATCATATTCAAGGACATTTCAAAATTTCTGAGTTTCCTCAAATCATCAAGATGATAAAAAAAGATGTGAGATGAAAACTTTAAAAGTAGGGTATCTTTAATAATTTATGGACCCGTAGCTCAGTCTGGATAGAGCACTTGCCTTCTAAGTAAGGGGTCGCAGGTTCAAATCCTGTCGGGTCCGTTGAGAGAGTCTGGGTGAACCAGACGCGCGAGCGAACTGTATGGAGCTTCGCCCACTAATAAGCCATCCCCCATCGACGGGATTTTATTTTGAGAAATAATCTTTTAATTTTTCTGTACCTTCTTTAATTTCTTTAAAACCTACTCCTGAAAGGCTGATTCTTATATATTTTCTAGTTTCATCTTCTAATGGAGTTCCAAAATGATTTCTTGTTGTAATCGCAACACCTGTCTCGTCTATAAGCCCTTTCCATAATTTTTCATAATCTGTTATTCCTTTGTTCTTCATTGCATCAGTGACATCAACCCAACAATAAAAAGTGGCTTCAGATAGACGTGTTTTAAAACCAGGAATCTTGTTGATTAAAGGATAAGCAAAATCTCTTCTTTTCCTAAAAACTGATAAACTTCTTTTAGCACCGTCTTGTGGTCCTTTTAATGCTTCTATTCCCCCCCACTGTATAGGCTGTGTAGTACATGATTCTATGTTCACATTCCATTTATTGATGCCATCAATAATTATTTCAGGCCCAACAGCAGTACCAAGCCTCAAGCCAGGCATACCATATGTTTTTGAAAAGCTGTATGCATTGACCATTCTTTTTTTCATCCTAGTATCAGATAACAGGCTCCTGTATTCTGTGTCATAGATTATACGTTCATAAGCTTCATCATTCAACACTAGGAGATTATTTTCAATAGCTAGTTCAGCGATTTCATCAAGTTGTTTTTGTGTTGCAACTGATCCCGTAGGGTTATGATGATTGTTGAATATCAAGATTTTTGGCTTGTATTTTTTTGTTTGGGCTTTTAAATGATCTAAATCTATTTCCCACCCCTTGTCTGTTTCTACATACTTGTAGGGAACAGCTATTCCGTCAAAGACATTTATAGTCGAGTTATAAATTGGATAACCTGGTTCAGGATATAACACCGCATCTCCTTGGTTCATAACAGTTAAAATTGTCTTGATAATTACTGGTTTTCCTCCCGATTGGGCACTTACATTATCTTCAGTACATTCTAACCCGCTTTTTTCAAATTTTTCATTGACATATTCAGCCATAGCTTTTCTAAATTCATAAATACCTTTTGGAGCACAATAACCATTTTTCCCCTCTTCAATAGCTCTGTGAATTGCGTCTCTTATGTTCTTCGGTGTTTTCAGATTAATATTTCCTACATGAAAAGGGATGATTTTTTGTTCTAATCCCCTTAATTTTAATAAGCTAGCGTAATAACCAACTTCAAAAGCAGTTTCAGTCCCTAATTTAGCCATCCTCTCTGCTAGCCAAAAATCCATAATTCATTAATTATTTTGTCTTTAAAATGTTTATTGTGATAAAGGATAAGATAAATTTTTATATTCCCAATTCTTATAAGGTACATGGATGAGATGATAGATGTTGTAGATGAAAAAAACGAAGTAATTAGTGAAGCTACCAGGTCAGAAGTTCATAAAAAAGGACTTTGGCATCGGGGTGTTTCTATTATTGTAAAAAACAGTAAAGGTGAGATTCTTTTACAGATGAGATCTTCAAAAAAGGAAACAAGCCCAAATTTGCTTTGTCTTTCAGCATCTGGGCATGTTTCGAAAGGTCAGTCATATTGGGAAGCAGCTAAAAGGGAGCTAGAAGAAGAAATTGGTATTTCTACAGAATTACTAGAAATAGATGCTTTTGATCAGATATTCAGAAATTCGTCAAATAATATGGAGAAAGAAAAAATTAAAGTGTTTTCTTGTATCTGGGAGGGCGATTTCAAATTTCAAGATGGTGAAGTTGAATGGGTTAAATTTTTTAAAGTGGATGAGCTCAAAAGGATGTTAAAAGAAGAATCAGAAAAATTTGCTCCAACAGGAATTACACAATTAAAAAGATACTTGAAAATAGAATGATAGACGCACATTGTCATCTTGAGCAAGATGAACTTTATGTAAAACTCGACAACCTGGTCCCTAAATGGAAGCAAGAGCTAAATTTTATTGTTTCTAGCTGCGCGCATGTCAAGGATCTTGATAAGACTATTGAAATTTCCAAAAAATTTGGGCCTTTTGTCAGAGTCTGTATTGGCCTTCATCCTGAATTTATCAAAGAATTAAAAGATGAAGACCTCGCTCGAGTCATTAAATTTATCAGAAGGAACCTAGGTGATATTGTTGCTATTGGCGAAGTGGGATTGGATTATCATTGGGTCAAAGAACCAGAATTTCAAGAAAAACAAAAAGCGCTTTTCATAAAATTCATAAGACTTGCTAAAGAACTTAATCTTCCTCTAGTTATCCATAGCAGAGATTCAAGATTAGGATGCATTGAGATATTAGAACAAGAAAATATGCAAAACAAAAAAGTTTTGATGCATTTGTTCACAGACCATGAATATCTTGAAAGAGTTATAAAAAATAATTGGTTTATTTCTATAGGGGCTAACATCACAAAATCAAAAGAACGGAAGAAAATAGCTAGGGACATGCCCCTAGAGAGGATTATGCTTGAGACAGACTCTCCATGGTTCAAACAAGAAGGCCAAGAATTTGGTGAGCCGATTAATGTAAAAATCGCCTGTGAAAAAATAGCTGAAATCAAACATCTCTCCTTCGAGGAAGTTGAAGCACAGACAGACAAGAATGCAATTGAATTCTTTGGACTAAAAGACTAATCATCTTCTTTATAACCCGCTTTTAATAACCTTCTTCGTCTTTTTATATACAGTTCAGTTAATTTCATGAACCTATCCGAGTATCTTTTATCAAAACCCCCCTCAAATTCTTCATTCATGAAAGCCCCTTCCCAGTATCGTGCCCAAAGTGGCCTTTGCCATTCTGTAGCACAAAAATCACTTAATTCTAGAGAACCAACATCGGGTTCTTCATCTTCTAATTCTATCAATCTTTTTTTAATCTTTCTAAATCTATCTTTTAATAGATTACCCACATAAATCCGCCTGTCTGTAGAAAACCAGAAATAGGTTGTCAAATTTCCTTGTCCATCTAAAAAAAGATATGGTCTTTTATTAGGGTCACTGACTCCGACAAATTGAACTCTTTTATCGTGATATCTTTTCATCTCTTCCTCTTTTAAAATAAACTTTGCAAATAAACAATCAACATCTCCATTGTATTTAGGGTCAAGGTCTTCAGAATAAGGATCTCTCGGACTTGCTGCAAATCTTTGAACTTCTCTTGCTCTTGCTTGGATTTTTCTTCCTAAAATTCCCTCTCGGTCTTTTCTAGAAAGTTTAAAAAACATCTGCTCTAGGGTCTTCATGGGCAAGTTTTTGTTGAACTCATAAATCCTCCAATAATTGAAATAATCTTTCGATAAGAATTTATAGATTTGGCCTATTTCTTGATGATTTATAGAAGTGAATACAGTGTGATAGCCAACTTGGATGTCTGCTTCATGAATCATTCCAACTAAATCCTGGAATCTGCCAATGACCGGCATAAATCTTTTTCCACGAATTCTTTGTTGGGTTTCAGGATTCAAACTGTCTATCGGAAGTGCAATTTCATCTGTTACTGGAGCAAGTTCAGCTATTTTATCTTTGTCAAGCAAAATTCCATTTGTGTGTATAGCGGTAAAAACACCAGAATCATGAAGAATTTCAAGAACTTCTTTTAATTCAGGAACAAGCAAGGGTTCGCCATTTCCAAAATTTACTTGTTTGGCTCCATGATATATCAGACTTTTTGCCAGGTCTTTTCTTTTTTCTAATGATACCTCGACTAGCCCCCTTTCTCTAAAACAACCAGGACATTCAAGATTACATCTACTTGTGTCATACCAATGGATTAATTCTCCTAAGCTCCGACCCATGATTTTTTAATAAATAAGAATGATTTAAACATTATTGCAGTAAAATACAATAATGAATTTTTAGAAAGATTAAGCTTCTCCCTCAAGAATTTCTTTTATAATCCCATAAGCTTTTGGATAAAGCTTAGGGTCATTTATCTTAGTATGCAAGAAACCTCCCGAACAATCTCCTTTGATAGTGAAAGTTGTTGCTCCTTCTAATTTTGCATTTTTCTCAAGAACAATGCCGTCTCCTTTGCCATTTAGCATAGTGCAGCCAGTTCCAATAATAGCATAATTTGGAATTGTCAAATTATTTGCTTGAGCTAATTCCTGCATAAATGTGCTATTTACTTCCATATCATCACATTCTTTGCTTTCTCCAAGTACAGGGCAAAAACTAGATATCTCACCGACAATGCCTTTGTTTGGAACAGCCACAAGAATCAGTTTAGAGACACTATCTTGTCCATAAAGTTGGATATATTTCCTAGAGACTAGTCCGCCCATACTATAAGCGACAATGACGACTTTCTGCTTTCCTGTTTTGTATTTGACAATATCAATCAGGTTTTTTAAACGATTAGCATAGGCAGTTATATTCTCGTTCTTGAATGAAGTGAGGACATACTCCCCAGAATTATTTTTCAAGTCAAGATAATAGCTTAATTTTACTGTAATGGGAATATTCGCTTTTCCCCATACGCCATAGTCCCCTGTTTTAGAGTTCATTGAAATTGCTCCAGCATTCAAGAATCCTGCTTGTTCTAGTTTATCCTGGATTTTGTTGAGCTGGTAAAGACTATTTTCTGCAGAGGCATATTTGCTGAAATCATGTCCATGTACAAAAACAATCGGAAGATTCTCTTCTTTTTCTAAACAACTTCCCCCAAGACAGCAGTCATTGCAATCATTGAAAACACAACATTCTTCATTTGGTTCATCAAACGAAACTCCAAGATTATAATCTTGTTTTAAAAATTCAATTTTTTTAAAGTTGATTTTACTGAGGTTATTATAAACTCCTTCCGGAATAGTGATGTTTGATGTTTGATTCTTAAAATCATGGTATAATTCTAAAGTTTTGTTAAAAATCTCTTTGCTTAACATGTTTTTTAATTCAATCGAGTTTCTAGCTTGAATAGTTTTTAATTTAGAATTAAAATCTGAGATTGTTTCATTGACTTCAAGATATCTTGAAAAATTAGTTTCATTTAAGATTAAAGCACTTCTCATCTCATTTAACATGTTCCTAGACAGATTTAATTTTTCAAGTATTGAGTTAAATAAATAAAGATTATCCTCCACAGTTTTATTGAACTCAATTATATCTTTTTTAAAATAATTGAAGAAAATCTCTTCTGAACCAAGGCTTTCATTTAAGATAAAATAATCTTGTTTTTTCCATAACAACTTTAATTTCTCAAGTTTATCATCTAATTCTATGATGCTTTCTTCTAATGAAGATTTATCATAGATAATCTCATCAATTAATGCAGATTTATTCAATTCATTTATAGATTCATTAAAATAAATCAAATCAGAATGCCATGAATTCAGATTAACTCTCAGTAGATTTAATTTTTGTAATGAATTCTCTTTCAAAAGCTTTTCATCATCATTCAAATCATATTGGAGCGAGATTAAGATATTCTGGATATTCTCTTTTTCAGTTATTTGGCATAAAGTGCTGTAAACCCCTTTGCATTTTAAGTCTAATCTGTAAAGTTCCTGTCCTTTTCCAAGTCTTTTTGGTTCTAACGTAAAGTTAACTGTTCTTGGGATAAGGTCTAAAGTGAAATTCTCTTCTTTGATTGTCTCGTTTCTCGAAATGTCATTGAATCTGTAGTTACATTCAGCTTTGCAAAAAGAATTTCCTTGTATTGAAATCTTGAAATTAATATCTTCTTTCTCTTGGTGTTTTAGAAAGAAATCCTGTTTGTTCATATCTACTTTGACTAAGATATCTTTTCCAAATAAGGAGTTTATTAGGCCCGGAATTTTTGAAGAAAAAACCAATAATGACAAAGCGACAATAACAAAAACCACGATTATCACCAGCCAGATTCCCCCAAGCCTATTTTGTTTAGGCTCCTTTCTCCAATAATCCTCTTTTTTCATATCTCCCAAATTACTCAAATTATTTAAACCTTCTTTGTCTAAAATTTATACTAAAAAATGAATGCACTTCAGATTATCTTCATTCTTATAATTATTTTAGCTGGCTATCCCCTCGGATTGCTTCTAGCATATTTTACAAAAGAAGAACTTAGGGCAGGAAGGCTTTTCTTCAAGATAATCATGTCTATTTGCCTTCTTGTAATAATTACATCAGGTATATTTTCTAAAGGACAAAATTTGGTTTTTCTATTAGCTATATCCATTTTTATCTTCTTGATGACTTTAGCAAGCTATATCAAATCTAAGCCAAAAAAATAAAGGTAATTTATCTTCTTTTAAGTTGGATTTTTATTGCTCTTAAAAGTTCGGGGGTTATCTGATTAAATCCATTCTCCTGAAGAGCATCAAGAATTTTTTTATTTGGTTCAGAAACTATTCTTTCAACTCCCACAGAGGTAGGAGATGGAAAAAAGGGAATTGTTAAAACAGAGTTTTTTGAAGGCAATATATTCAAATAAGTTAACTGACCAATTTGTATTGGTGAAAGAACGAAGTGTGGCGCATGAACGTACATATTGGGATTTTCGCTTAGAGGCAAACTAATTCTTTGACCTTTGTATAAAAGCAATATATCTTGATTGTCTATAAGTCCCTTTGTATGCACGTAAACTAAAATGCCACTTTCTTTTTTCTTTAATTGGTAGAAATGATCTCTAGTCTCTACTGTGTTTAATAACTCCATTCATTAAAGAATCTCCATGGTTTTTTAAATATTTATGTGCTTTGATATAATTTTTAAACTTAGTTTTTCTTTATATTCTAACATGTTATACCTAATTGGCCTCGGCCTTGACTTAAATGATATCTCATTGAAAGCACTTGAAGCAATCAAGAAAAGTGAAAAAATCTATTTAGAAACTTATACCACTACTTTTCCCTACAAGATTCAAGAATTAGAAAAAGCAATTGGAAAAAAAGTCATTCCTTCCAATCGTGAAACTTTTGAGAATAATGTTGCTGCACTTATAGCTCAAGCGAAGCGCGAAGACATCACTATTTTAGTTTACGGCGACCCCTTAGCAGCAACAACCCACATCACAATATTAAGAGAAGCTGAAACAACCAAGGTCAAGACCCAAGTTATTCATAACATTTCGATTTTCAATGTTGTAAGTGAAACAGGATTGCAATTATACAAGTTTGGAAAAACCACTTCCTTGCCAAGATGGCAGGAGAACTACAAACCCATAAGTTTTTTAGAGATTATCAAAGAAAATCTTTCAATAAAAGCGCATTCATTGATATTAGTTGATCCGGGGTTTAATTTAAAACAAGCCATAAATCAACTAATCGAATCTGACAAAGATAAATTACTTGCAGACAAGACAATTATTATCGCCTCATGTCTCGGAACACCAAAACAAAAAATTGAAAAAGGAAAAATCCAACAACTTACCTCAAAGAAAATTCAAGAGCCATTCTGCATAATTGTTCCCAGCGAGTTGAATTTTTCTGAAAAATAAAAAAAAGAAAAAAATAAAAAAATTAATTTAAGCAAAACATTTATTTAAGCTGTTTGAGGTTGTTCCTCTTTCTTTTCCTCTGTTTTTTGTTCTTCTTTGTGTTCTTCTGTCTTTTCTTCCTCTTTCTTTTCTTCTTCCTTTTTCTTCTCTTCCTTGTTATCACTAGTTTGTTCTTTGTTTTGCATTTGGTTTTCTATTTGTGTTTGTTCTGTCATTTTTCAAAGAAATTGTGTAGCAGCCTAATAAAATTAAACTAACTACAAAAAATAATAACAATGAGTCTTTAAAAAGTTTCCTATTCTTTTAATGTTCTAGAGAATTAGAGAATTTTTCTGAATCCTAAAAACCACGTTTTTGGGATGCCAAATTATTTTAATTTTAAGCAGAGGACTAGAGTTTTGGAAGAGGACTAGCTAATATCACTGGTTTTTTATTGACTTTCTTCCCACAACTAAATTTCTTTCCAGCAAGGGCATCTCTTATAGATTCATAATATTGTTTATACTCAAAAAATCTTTCTTTTCCGTATTTTTCAAAATAAATTACAAAAGAATACAAGTAAGTTTGTTCAGCTAGTGAGACTTTTCCAATCTTTTCTTTTCCATCATGGTTACTATGATAAAGAATTCCTGTCTCTGGGTCAATTGTAAAACCTGTTGGAAGTTCATTAACAAGATGGTGCAAACTCTCAAGTTTTCCCATTATCCTTGATTAGTTAAGGCTTTTTTCTATATATACTTTTCTGATAATATATGTTTTTCTAGCATAATACTTTTAAACTTCTAAGAACAAACAAAAAATGGCAAGGGCAATGGGATTAGTAACATTATTGGCAGCAGCTTGTTTATTAGTGGGTTGTGGACAACATATTTACAAACCCAAAGATGTAATTACAGAACACCATATCTTCCCGATTAGTCCAAGAATAGCGTCCTCTGTTTCTGAAGAAGATAACAAACTTTTAGTAAAAACAGAAAGACAGATGGAAGACATTGAATTTGTAGAAGGGGTTTATGCCCCCTGGTATTCTTTTTTGGATGTTTCGTTTCAAAGGAATTTTAATGTGAAACTTCCAGATCATCAGATAAAAAAGATGATAACAGGAGATATTTGGCATGTTGACACCACAACTGAAAAAAGAACTTTTGAATTTTCACAAGCAACAGCAATTTCAACAAAAGAAGTTCCTTTGGATAAGGGGCATGATGAAGGCAGAACCTTAAATTGTACTTATTGTGGGACTGTTAATCACTATACTGTCCATGTTTCAAGTCTAGGGATAGTACATTCTGTAGGATATCAACTAAGAGACGGAACAAAAGATTCTATGCTGACTGATTTAGACTTAAAAAAAGGTTCAACTTTTTTGGTTTCCAGATATCATTACGGAACATGTGACGGCGTAATAGCCAGGCCAAGTTTTGAAGAAGGAGATACACTCTCAGATAATCTTATCCATAGAACTCTTTATTAGAATCCTCACTTTTTCGTCGCAATTTCAATAACATCGCCGTTCTTAAGAACATGGTCTTTGCCGACAGCGACTTTTTTCTTCACATCAATTGCTTTGACAAAATTATTTCCAATATCTGTATGTATCCTAAACGCAAAATCCAAAGCAGTTGAGCCAGGGGGCATTAAATAACAATCAGGAAGCACATTTCCTTTGCTATCTGTCAACTTGTGCAATCCACCTGGAAAAACATGGATATATTTCAAATAATCAAAAACAGCTGTATTCAAAACTTGTTGGACACCTGTATTTTTCCACTTATCTAAAATCTTCTGGACAAAATCAAGTGCTTTTTTCTGTCTTTCATCTAATTTATCCTCTTTTATTATTTTAAAATTAGAATCTCCGGGGGTATAATCAATAATTTCTAATCTTGCAGCTTCTCTTAAAGCTAATTCAGACTCACTTGAGCAAGGGACAATAAGAAGATGAGGGAATTTCTCTTTAGCTATCTTCAAATTCTCTTGAAATTCTGACCTGTCAGATTTATTCGCAGCAATTATCATTGGTTTGCTTTGTTTTCTCAATTCTCCACAAAATTCAAGAAGCTGCATTTCATTCCAACTTGATGGTTTTTCTTTTTCTAAATCAACTCCTAATTTTGTTACGGCATTTCTTACCATCTCTTCAGTGACTTTCAAGCCAGAAAATTGTTTTGCAACAGCTTTGTAGAATTCAGTATGCTCAATTTCTATTTTTCTTACAAAACTTCTCCAGACTTTCTTTAAAATTCCCAAGTACCAATAATCAAGCTCTTCTTCTAAAAATAAGATATCTTTGCATGGGTCATGCATTCCAGCTGAACAAGATTTTCCTTCACAATCAGTCAAGCCCGCCATATCAACAACATGTATCAATAAATCAGCATTGCTCAAATCATCTAAAAATTGGTTTCCTAAACCTCTTCCTTCATGGGCTCCAGGAACTAAGCCAGCGACATCTAATAATTCAACAGGAACAAATCTCTGCCCCCCGACACAAAATCCTTCCCTAGGATTACATTTTACTTTGAAGAAACTTTCAACACAATCAACTCTTACATAACCGATTCCATGATTTGGTTTAATAGTAGCAAAAGGATAATTCGCTATCAGAACATCTGACAGAGTAGCTGCTTTGAAAAACGTACTTTTTCCAACATTAGCTTTTCCAACAACCCCGATTAACATTTTATACTCTGTAAATTAAATTTAATTGATTTTATAAGATTATTGTCTCTTGTTTTTAGAATTCTTTACCTTAAAAATAGACAAATTTGTCTATTGGGATAGATAAATTTATATACTACATTAGACATAATTATACATGATAGATAATATTATTCCAACACTTCCGAAGAGCAAGGAGTCAATTTACAAAGGATTTTGTAACTGTAGAAAATTAAAAAAATATATCCTTGTTTCAAAAGAAGAATTTAAACTTCATCTAGAAAAAGCTAAAAACGACCTATCCAAAATTCAAGGAGATTACAATGATGGTGCTTGGGATTGGGTCGTGATAAAAGCCTATTACGCAATTCATCATGCAATAAATGCATTATTGATTAAATTTCAAGGTTTTTATTCTAAGGATCATTTTTGTGCAATATTAGCATTAAAAAATTTTGATTTGGTGCCGCGAGATATTTATGAAAATCTTAGAAAAATAAGCACAAAATTTTCTGATTTTACTGGCTTTGAAATTTCTTATTCTCTGAGAAAAATAGGACAATACGATGTATTAAAATGGAAGCAACTTTCTAAGGAAGATGCTTCAAAAATATATAATTTTACAAAAGAGTTTGTTGCATTTGTAGAAAGGAGGTGTTTTGAATGATATTCCCAATTTCAAAAGCCAAATATAACATCCTGAAAACTATTTATGAAGATTTTAGCATAAGGATATCTAATTTATTAAAAAAAACAAGAGTATCTCAAAAAATAGGTTATAGGTATGTGAATGAATTATTAAATGCAAAGATAATTTCTCAAAAAATTGATCCACCATTAAGAATTTTAAGGCCAGAGTTCAGTAAAATTGGAAAAATTCTTTTTTCTTTAATTGAAGAAGAGAAAAAATTAGATTTTTTAGAAAAACATAAAGAACTAAAAGGGCCTTTTTTTCAGTTTGAAAATGAACTTTTAGATTGTGTTTTTTGTGTACTGGTTTTTGGTTCTTTTTCAAAACATAGTGAAACTAAAGAAAGTGATTTAGATGTTATGGTTGTTGCGGAAACTCAAACAAAGAAAAAAATTGAAAAAACAGTTGAAAATTGTTTTGTAACTCTTAAGAACAGACCATCAATAAGATTTGTTACCAAGGAAAATTTTATTAATGCACTTAATAAAGGAGATGAATTTGCAAAACAAATTTTAAAAGACCATGTAATCATGGTTAATCCTTTTAATTGGGTAAATCTTATCTCTAACCTAAAAAATTATTCAAACACCACCAATTCATAAAAAATCAAGATATACTAAAATATAAATAAAAAGAGGCAAAATGAATCACATCAAGCACTTATTCAATTTTCTTTTGAACAGAGAGCTAGACGGGCTTTATTTGACAGTTGCGATAAAATCTTTTGTCTATGCAATGATTGGAATTTTTATTCCACTTTATCTATCAGACAAGGGCTATAATCTCCAGCAAATTCTTCTTTTTTTTATAATCAATTTTGTTGTTTTTTTGCTTTTAACACTAGTGACGCCAAGATTAATTAATAAAATTGGCTTGAAAAAAACACTTTTAATTTCAATTCCTTCTTTTGGTTTATTCTTTCTTTTATTGAATATGTTGAATGGATTATTGAATTGGATATTTTTTATTGTCCCTATTTTCGGAGGAATGTCTTATGCGTTTTTTTGGATTCCATTTCACTCAGATTTCGCTATTTCTAGTTCAAAAAAATCACGGGCAACACAAACAGGAACAGCACAGATTATTATGAGCCTGATTGCATGTCTAGGCCCAGTTGTTGGTGGATTCTTGATAATAAAACTTGGTTTTCATTGGCTTTTGATTGTTTCTTCTGTCTTGATGTTTTTGGGAATAATCCCTCTGTTAAGAACTCCAGAATTCAGAGAAACCAAACCAGGAACAATAAAAGATATTCTAAAGTTTGTAGATTTCAGGAATGCATTAGGATTTTTTGCTTATGGTGTTGAATGGGTGGTATATGCGGTTGTATGGCCTTTGTTTATTATTCTAATTTTAAAAGGATATCTTCTTGTAGGAATTTTAACTGCAATTCCATTGATTATCACTGTTTTTTCAATTGCAATAACTTCTAGGCTCTTGGATAAGAAAGGAACTTCTAAAGTTATGAAAATAGGCTCTTTTTTATTGTCTTTAAATTGGATTTTAAGAGTCCTTATTACGCAAGTCTGGCAGGTCTTTGCGATTTCAGTTTATTATGGCCTGATAGACCCTTTGACTAAAGTCGGTTCAGATGTCCTTTCTTATAACAGAGCAAGAAAAACCAAAGTAGTAGAATCGATTGCAGGAAGAGAATTTGCGATTAATCTTGGAAGATTGACCATGCTTTCCTTGCTGGTCATATTTCCCAGTTTTACATTTGCATTTATTGTTGTAGCTTTCACTTCTTTGTTCTATTTTATATTCTCAATGAAACAAAACCAAGACGTCCAGAAGATTTTTTGGCTTTTTCACAAGAAAAAGAAGTAAGGTTTTTTGATTTGTAGGTTGGTATGGTTATATTTTAATCAGCCAATATTGTTTTTCAAGAAAACAATATCAAAGATGACATTCAAATATACCTCTTAAGTTCGCCATCTATAAGTGTAAATTATCTTAATTTGGTTCTCGATTTCTGTTTTCAGAGGAGTTTCTGAAAATTTAGAACTGGCGGTGCATAATCTATTGCAACATAACTCGCATTTGGCGAAGTTAAGATAAAACTTATAGATATTGCAGATATCAGATTGACAAAGGAGAAACAATAATTTTTAGTAAGTTTTATAAAACAAAATATCCTCCAGATTAAGAGGAAAAAAGATGTCGAAAAAGGTGTTTTTATTGTTAATAACATTACTTTTGGTTTCTATGTTATGTTCTTTTGCTAAAGCAGATACACCCATAACCCAATGCGGAAATACTATCACTACTAGGGGGAATTATTATTTAGAAGGGAATCTGGATTGTTCGAACACATACGCAGTAAAGATTATGGCTAGCGATGTAACTCTTGATTGTAAAGGCAAAACAATTCAAATGGCATCTGGGTTGGATGGAATTTTTGTTTTTTCTAATACAGAAATTATCAAAAATGTTAATATAAAAAATTGTAAAATAAAGGGGGGAGATAATTCTATTCGTTTTGTAGGCAATATTCAAGACTCAAAGATTATAAATAATCAACTCTTTGGTACTGACGGAAATAGAATTAAAAATGGGATTTTTTTAGATGGTTATAGTCTATGTAAAAACCATCAAATTGAACTAAATAACATTTTTTATGCAGCCGATAATGGAATTATTATTCACAATTGCGAAACCAATCGTATAGAAAGAAATTTAATTAATAATACCGGAGTAAGGGGGATATATATCTGGGGTTCAAATATCACCAATATTGTGTATAATTCAATCAGTCGGGTGCAAGCAGGGATAGTTGTAAACGCCAAAAACAGTGATGTTAACATAGATACTAATTATATTCAGGGAAGCCAATATTCTTTTCAAGCATATCACACAGACTGTTCCCATATAGCCAGTTCAGATAATATGTGTAATGGAATGGTTCAATGTAATAATGTAGGAAGATTTGAATGTGCTTATTCACCATATCTGGAGGCAGGAGAAACTTGTTTAGTTATAAAAAGTGGTTATCCTGTTTGTATGATAGCGCCGTTTAACGGGCAAAATTTTGCTTCTGGGCTTTCAGGAACCATATTCCCCAAAGGTAACGAGTGCATACTTATCGGTCTTTCACCCAATGCATTAAATTGTATTGGTCA
>CAZRGF010000016.1:0-37284 GCA_964599615.1 Candidatus Woesearchaeota archaeon | reverse complement strand
AAAAGTATAATATCCATTTTCTAAACCCTGCATACAAGCAATTTTTTGTTTTTTGGTCAATTCTTGTGCTATGGACGGAAAATGAATATTTTCTAGTCTTATATTTTTAATAAATAAAATTTCAAGATGTTTGTATTTCTGTTTTTCCATTTCAATCAAGAATTTACTTACTTCTTCCCTATTATGGCTTGCAACTTCCCAATATTCAAAACCTTGTTTGTCAACAAAAACCGGTTGAGTGAAAAAAAGTTTTTGATTGTAAAAACTGCTTGGAATCCTATTTTTATCTTTCCCTATAATAAAAATAGTGTTGCCCGAAGCTTCTATATGAAAGATTCTTTTGTCCTTTTTTATATCTTTAAAAAAAGCTTTAACATTGTTTGGATCTCCTTCTATTGTATGTCTTTCAGAAGTAAAATAAAATCCTCTTTCTGCCCAATTGCTTAATGGCAGAGAATAAGAAATACATTTAAACTTTTCACATCTATTGCCAATCGTACAATCATGTTTTATTTTTATTCTTGATACCCACATAAAATACCGTAATATTACGGGATTTAAAAAAGTTTCTTATTGGCATACCGAAAAATATAAATACTTAAACCCCTTCGAGAATTATAATAATTCCAGTTAGATACCAAGATGGTTTCTAACCAGCTAAAAATCTCTGGCAGATGCCAAATAGGTTTTATGCGCCGTCCGAGACGCTTACCTTTCTGGCATGAACGAGAGACGAAATAAAAAATCTCTTGATAATGCCAAGCTTATGAGGTTTTCGGCTGGCGCATACCATCTTTCTTTTGTCACTATAAAATTACTATAATTCGAAAGATTTATAAATGTCCTTCCTATTTTCATTAAAATGGCAGACAAAAACATTTACGCAACAGCATTGAGAGGAAGTAGTAAAGGCCCTCAAAACTTAGTTCATTTAGAAGTATTCAATGTCGAGTGTATTGGAACCAATGAATATGGTTACGCAACATCTCCTTGTTCTTATGGCGTATATTTCAGAGTAGAAAAAAACGTTGCACAGAAATTGAAGGCTGAAATATTAGGAAATGAAAATCCAACAAAAGTAGAGATAAAAAAAGACTCCCCACTAGTTGGAAAAGTGAATGATGCTTTTAAGATCAGTGCAGGTTTGGCACCAGGCGAATCATCGGTAGAATTAACAAAGAACCTTACAGCTCTTTTTGCCGATTAAAAGAAAAAATTCAACACAAGCAGAAATTCTGGCGGGCGTATACTCCTTCTCTAAAGGATATATCCAAATTTAATAATGCTTAAAAAACAGAAAAACAAATAAAAAACATGGAAATAGTAATAAAACCACTTCCTGAATTAACTGATAAATATCCTGCAGTTGAGGGCATTGCAAAATCTGCGGGCATACCTACAGAAGAACATCCATGTGTTCATCTTGCACAAAACCCGATTCGTTCTGATGTATTAGAAATATTGAAACTACAAGATGGTATTTTTGATGAATGGTACGCAAGAAGAAAAGAAGCTACAGAAAGAGAGTTAGCAGATTATAGGCTTTTTGCAAGTATTCCACATCTGGGATATGGGGCAGAAGAACAAAAACTAGACATGTGTGCATATTCTCATGTTAAAAGTCATTTACAAAGTCTTGAAGAAGGTCTAGAATTTCTAGAAGTGATTAAGCTGGCTAGATCAAAATTAAGAGTAGACCAATATTAAGAATAGACCTTTAGATAAAGATTTATAAACAGTATTCTTATAAACTTAAAAGCAAAAAAGAGGAATATTATGGTAGAGAATAAAAATATTGTATATAATCTAGAGTTTTTAAGACAGCGAGTTAGACAAAAAAGAGAAGATGCTGAAAAAAGGCTTCAAGAACTTAGAAAGGAACTTAAAGGAGATTTTGAACACAAAAGAAAAGGTTCTAGAAAAGTAAGTATTGTTGAAGGTTCATTCAATGCTGTAACAGATGGTGCTGGTGCAAGATACGTAAGCCCATTTGCTCTTGCTTTAGGGGCAACTACCACCCAAATCGGTTTGTTAAGTTCACTGCCAACATTGTTGGGGAATTTTACGCAAATCTTTTCTTCTAAGGCTATGGAAAAATTTTCTAGAAAAAAAATAGTCATCTTATTCACCACATTACAGGCCATTTTCTGGCTTTTTGTCTTGCTTTCTGGAGTTTTTTTCTTTATCTTTAAGTTCAATTCAGCTGTTTCAGTGAATTTTTTGATTATGGCTTATACTCTTCTGATTGCTTTTGGAGCTTTTGTTTCCCCAATTTGGAATTCCTGGATGAAAGATTTGGTTGACCCAGATAAAAGCGGGAAATATTTTGGAACAAGAAGCAAAGTAATTGGTTTTGTTTCTTTACTTGCTATGTTAATCGGTGGATTTATCTTAGATTATTTTAAGAATACTAAAGTTTTCATCGGCTTCTTTATCTTGTTTGCAATATGTTTCTTAGCTAGATTAATCTCAAGCCAATTATTCAGAAAACAATACGAACCAGGTCTAGAAACTGAAAAAGATTATCATTTTAGTTTATGGCAGTTTATTAAAAAGATGGGGCATAATAATTTTGGAAAATTTGTTATTGCTATTTCTTTAATGAATTTCGCAATAAGCATCGCTAGTCCCTTTTTTGCAGTTTACATGCTAAAAGATCTGGGGTTTAGTTATATTACTTATACGATTATTATTGTAAGTTCAATTATCGGAAATTTAATTTTTGTGCCTTTTTGGGGCAAGTTTGCTGACAGATACGGAAATGTTAAAACAATTAAAATTACTGCTTTTTTAACATCACTTGTTCCCATTTTATGGTTTGCGTCTTATTTTTTATTCAAAGGGAATGCTGGGTTAATCCCATTCTTGATTTTTACTGAAGTTTATTCTGGAATGGTTTTTGCAGGATTTTCTTTAACAACAAGTAATTTTATTTATGATGCTGTTACAAGACAGAGAATGGCTTTATGCACTTCATACTTTAATGTAATCAATGGCATTGCAGTATTTTTGGGGGCAACTCTTGCGGGATTAATTGCCAGCAGAGCTGACCTTATTTTCGGAATCTCGATTTTCTTAGTGATTTTCCTAGTTTCGGGAATCTTAAGATTGTTTATGGCTATATTCTTTGTAAGTAGATTCAATGAAGTCAGAATGGTAGAACCTTTTAAGTTTGTTAATATTCCTGGAAAAATCAGGGGAATGACCCCCGATAGATTATGGCAGTATATTGATATTTTGAATTTTAAAGCAGAATAAAATCAAAGAGTTACAATCTAAAATTGATGTTTCTTAGTAGTAGTTACAAAAGGAGCATTTATAAACTATAATTTTTTGATAAATAGATGACAGACCCAAAAAGACATTTTGGAAGAACTAAAGACTATTTTGTTGAATTATTCACTCATAGAGAAAGAAATAGATTGTCTGAAGAAAATAAAAAATTAGAAGTTGAGATTCAAGGATATAAAGAAAGAGAAAACAATTATTTTATAGAGAGGCGTTCTTTGGATGCAAAAGTTGGTGAACTTGAAGGAACTATTCTCCAATCAAATGAGCTTTTGGGGCTTTATCAACAAGAACAAGAAGAGCTAAAGAAAAGATTTAGGGATCTAAAAGAAAGATATGACTTAAAATCTTCTTCAGAAGCCCAAGCTTTTGGTAAATTAAGCACTAAAGTCCAAAGAGCATTACTAGCATGTCTGCCAGGGTATTTATCCATAGAACCGACAAAAAAAATAAACCTGAATACTACACATAGGGGATCAAGATGCGAGTCAAGATGTTATCTTACGCTTCTTGATAGACTTAGCCATGTTGAGTATATTAATAGGATTGATGATATCGAGGCTGTTCAGTCAAGACAATCACATGTAAAACCAAATCATGAATATATTGAAGTGGTCTATAAAGCTCCTGACAGACCAGGGGGATGTTACAAGTTCAGGGTTTATACCCACGGAAACAAAAAAGAACTTGTTACTGAAATGATACGGCAATTAGTTGGATAAAATTACTCGCTAGATTATCTGAATTCTTCAGAAACTCTTGAAAGTGTTTTTCTAGCAAAAACAATCGGCTCTGGAAGTTTGTGAAGCTCTTTCAGACATCTTTTTGTTACTTCAACAGCTGTTTTCAAAGTTATCATGTGTCCTGGGGAGATATAAATCGGCCTAGATTTCTCTTTTGTCTGCAGTTTTTTTGCAACAACCTTGCCATTCATTCTTACTGTATCGCCTTTTTCCTCTCCATTAACCATGCTTTGAGTTATCCCGATTGTTGGTTTATTAATCGAAACTCCAAGATGACTTGCAATACCTAATCTTAGCTGATGAGAAATTCCTTGGCCTAAGATGAAGATGACATCTGGACCTTCTTCAATTTTTTCTAAAACACTTAACATCAGAGGAAGTTCCCTATAAGCCCGAAAACCGGGAATGTAAGGAAATTTAGCTTTCTGAATGATGTATTTATCTTCTACTAATTTCATCTCTTCATCTAAAATAGCGATTCCTGCGATTAATTCTTTTGTTTTCAGGGTCTCTACTACAATCGCTGCGAATCTGGTTGCATTCTTGAAATCAAAAGCATCTTTAATATCAACTAGTTTAGAAAGTTTCATTTGCTCTTCTTTAAGAGCTTCCAGGTTTATTCCTTTAGCTAAAGCATCCTCTTCTTTCATGCTTTTCTGAATGTATTGTGATTTATAAGATTTTTGATTCTAGAATCTTTTGTTAAAAAAGAATAATCTGAATAATTAACAGAATTCATCAACAATTCCTCTTAAAGAACTATTTCTTTTTTGTTGTCTAAATAATTCTCTTAAGTCTGGTCTTCTCTTTAAGGCGTGTTTTTGAATGTTGTTTGTAAGTTCTGCTAAATCTTCTGACGAAAGAACTTCTTCTCCTTGTAATTCATCGTCTCCAAGAAGGTCTCCTTCTTCGTATAAAATCCCTAAACCCATTTCCTCTGCATAATCTTCTGATTTTGACCCTGTCTCTACTAAGACTGTTGTCGGAGAGTCAGCAGTATAAAAAGATTCAGTCTCAAGAATTCTTTCAACATCGTGCTCTAATTTTCTATAAGCTCTTCTTATATTGGGGTTTTCTTTATCTGAACTTGTCCTGTGATATTTTTTTGGCATAAAATAAACTATTAAAATAAAGTTTTTAAATGTTACTATTAAATGGTAACCTTATCCCTATAATGTTTTAATCATACCAATCTAAAAATAATTTAATTATAGTTGGCAACTGCGCTTTGCTTTTCAATAATTTAGACTTATAAATCAAGCGTTAACAAGTCCCATTATCTCTTCAACAGCGTCTATATTCGCTGATATACTTGAAATTCCTTTTTCCATTAAAAATTTCGCCATTCTTGGATTTGAGGCTGCTTGCCCGCAGATAGATGTTTTTACATTGTGTTTTTTACATTCGGTGATAACATATTCTAATAATTTTAAAACTCCAGTGTTGAGTTCGCTGAACCTGGAAGCTAAAGCTTCATTGTTCCGGTCTATACCTAGAGTCAGTTGAGTCAAATCATTTGTTCCGAAGGAGATGAAATCGATTCCTTCTTTGCAGAATTCCTCAATTTTCATGCAAGATGCAGGTGTTTCTATCATCACTCCGAATTCAACATCTTTCCTTGGCTCTAGCCCAACTTTTCTACAGATTTCTTTTGCTTTTTTTATTTCATCTACTCTAATTACAAAGGGTATCATTATCCCTACATTTTTATAACCCCTATCATGTATTTTCTTAATTGCTCTGAATTCAGCCTCAAGAATTTCTGGTTGGTCTAAAGATCTTCTGATTCCGTGCCAGCCAAGCATGGGATTATCTTCTTTTGGTTCATTTTCAGCTCCTTTAAGTGTTTTGTATTCATCTGTCCTTATATCTGAAGTCCTTACCCAGACTGGTTTTCCTTTAAAAGCTTCTGCTATCTTTGCTATATTTTCTGCAAGCAAATTAGAATATTCTTCTAGTTTATTCTCTTTTAAATATCCCGCTGGATGGATTCCCCCTTCAGCGATGATAAACTCTATTCTTACTAATCCTACTCCCTCTGCCCCAGAATCTTTTGCCCTCTGAGCAACCTCTGGCAAATCGCAGTTCACTTTTACTAATGGTCTTCCTGCTTTGTGTTGAATCTGTAAATGTGGTTTTTCTTCACTCTCTTTTTTAATTATCTTTTGGTTCTCCTCTGAAATTCCCTCATAAACCTTGCCGTTTGTCCCATCAACTGTGACTATCTGTCCTTCTTTCAGTACTTCTGTTGCTTTTTTTGTGCCAACAACACAGGGAATGCCTAATTCTCGAGAAACAATCGCAGCGTGACATGTTGCTCCGCCTTCATCAGTTACTATACCTGACGCTTTTTGCATTGAAACAACCATATCTGGATTTGTCATCTTAGTGACTAGAATGTCTCCTGGTTGGACTTTGTAAAGTTCTTTCAAATCATGGATTATTTTTACTTTTCCAGAAATCATCCCATGGGATGCTGCTAAACCATCTAAAATCAATTTTCCTGAAATTTTTATATCTGCAGACATAACTTTATTCAGGGTGGTTATTGGCCTTGATTGTGTGATGTAGACATTCCCGCCTTCGATAGCATATTCAATATCTTGGGGAAATTGGTAGTGGTCTTCTATTTTTTTTGCTTCTCTTATCAATGCTTTTAACTCATGAATATAAAGGACTTCTTTGTCTACTAGAGCATCATGAAGCTGTTTTTTTACTGTCTTGCCTGATGAATCTCTTGTATAAGCTAATTTTTTCTGGCCTATTCTTTTTTCTTTGATTTGTTCTGTTTTTTTGTCAATAACAAAATGGTCGGGTTCAATCATCCCTAGGACAATGCCTTCTCCTAATCCAAAGACAGCTTCAATAACTAATTCATCTTTATTGTTAGTTAAAGGATTGCTTGTGAACATAACTCCTGCTTTTTCAGAATTAACCATTTTTTGAACTACCACTGCTATAAGCATATCTTCTTCTTTCATATGATTATTATATCTGTAGAACAAAGATCTTGCGGTGTATAGGGAAGCCCAGCATTTTTTTACTGCCTCAATAACTTGATCAAATCCTTTCATATTAAGAAAAGTCTCTTGTTGTCCTGCAAAACTTGTATCTCCAGCATCTTCTGCTGTTGCTGAACTTCTAACCGCAACAAAAACTGGTTCAGAAATCCTGAACAAACCAGAACCAGATTTATCTTTTCCGAGCTGTTCATAAGCTTTTTTGATATCATCGGAGATATATTCAGGCATCTCTGTCTGAACAACTATCTCCCGAATTTTTTTCGCTTTTGCTTCTAAATCTTGAGTATCATTGAATTCAATTGTAGAAATTATTCCCAGAATCTGGTTTCTTATTATTGAGAAAAATTCTTTGAATGCTTGGGCGGTTATAACAAATCCGTCTGGAACAGGGAAATCTGCATTGAACATCTCTCCAAGATTAGCCCCTTTGCCACCAACAACAGGAGTATCTTCTTTGTGAATCTGTCTTAACCACAAAACATTTTTTGATTCGGACGCTGGCTCTGTGTCTATATGTCTTATTTCCTCGTCTTTGCTTTTAGAGGTATCTTCAGTTTTCGGACTCTCTTCTTCACATCCATCATCAATCAATTCTTGTATGTCTGACATCTTTCTCTTTTTTACTAATATCTATAAAGAAATCTATATTATAAAGATTTTGGTGGTGTTTTTTATTATTGTAATTAACTACAATAACCTTTTTATACTCCCTTATTTAGAAGAATTATGGCAACTAATCTTAAAGAACAGCAGGTTCGAAATAGATTTTGTTACTGGCAAAGCCATACAAGCGATAGACGTGATGGCAAACCAGATTGCAATGGGGCGCAGTTAGAAGGACATAATTGCATATGCCCATTTACTCAAGCGGATATAAAATATGGAGAGGTTCATGGTCTTGGAGAGAGACTTTATGTTTCTAGACCAGGAAATGAATTGGATGAAATGCAAGAACATGCATGCGAAGATGTAAAATTTTTGCCTAGTGTTGAAAGAAGATTAAAACCTGCGCTAGTCCGAAGACATAGAGAATTTTCAGGTGCCGGGTATGGATGATTCATCTAAACTTCTTAGTCAATTTCCAAAAAGCTTCAAAATATTGTTTGAATGAATCTGCTATTTCTTTATTTGTTATTTCAATTGCAAGACCTTCTTCTCCTTGCAAAATGATTGCTGTTACGTCTTTGTAAACTAGGATCCAAGCAGGAGTATCAATTTGAATAGGCATATATCTTGCGTCACAACCTTTATAGCTATTTCTATTTTTCAAAATTTCTCTTGCTGCCCCCTGATTGAATAAAGCTAGACAAATCATTCCAGCTTTTATTCTTCTTAGATGATCTTTTCTCCAGTAATCATGGTATTTCTCTTCTTGGGTTGTTGGAAGCCCAAAACTATAAAATGTGTCTCCTTTTTTTAATTTCAGATAAAGATGTTCAATTATTGCTTGAACTCCTTTAAAACCTTTATAAATCTGGGCTTCTGAAAGAACTTTAGCAGAATCTTTTTGTTTTAATAAAAAAGGCATCAAAGAATCTATCTCTATTTTTTGTTTTTTGAATTCTTTTTCTTTTTCATCAAGATATTGTTGAATCCTTACTGGATCTTCTGCTTGGTAGTACCTGGTTTTTTCCTTAACAATGAAAGAAACAAGTCCTTTCTGAATCAATCTTTCAAGAACATTATAGATTTTTGACCTCGAAACTCGAGAATGGTCTGTGAGGGGGCCAGAAGTTGTGCTTCCAAGTTTTAGAAGAGAAATATAAACTCTGGACTCTCCCTCAGTCAGACCAATTTCTCTAAGTATTGAAAGGTTCATGAAACTTTCAATTGCTTGTAGATTATAAACCTTTCTTTTGCATACCCCCTAGGGGGATGATTAAGTATAAATACCTTCTTTTTTTATAACTACTATAAAGTAAATAACAATCAAGGAGAAAAATAAAATGACAGAATCAAATGAACTAAAGGGTGTTGGGGCAGAAGAATATGATCTGAATAAGCTGGCTTTTCCTTATTATGACGATTTTCAGAGAGCTATTGCTGATTTGGTTGTTCAACATGACTTGCAATTAGATAAACGTTCAAAAATTATTGATCTTGGTGTTGGAACAGGAGACACAAGTAAGGCAGTTTTACAACACGAAGGTTTGACTAAATTAGTTAACTTAACCTGTGTAGATTTTGATCCTGTTTTGATAAAACAAGCTAAAAGAAAGCTTTTACCTTACCAGAACAGGGCAAATCATGTTAATTTTATTTGCAAAAGAGCAGAAGAATATTTTCCAACTCTAAAGGAGAATTCTGTTGATGTTATTTTCTCTGCTCTAACTTTACACAACCATCCTCCAGGAACTAGAAAAAGAATTTATCAAGAAGCATCTAGAGTTCTTAATGAAGAAGGAATCTTAGTTTTAGGAGATAAATTTGCTTCTAGAATTCCCAGGGACCATCTGAATGAAATGACTAGAATGATTATGGGCTACCTTCACCTTCTAGAAATTGGAAGAAGGGATGTTTTTGAATATTGGATTCGGCATAATTTAAGAGATGACCAACCAGATTTACAAATGACTAGAAGTTGTAGAACAACAAGTGAGATTATGAATTCTGGATTTTATGGTGGTGCTTGGTTTGAGACTGGGGATGGTGATCCAAATCCTTGGGGTATGGACCAAATTCTAGTAGCTTATAAATCTCAGAAAGGGTTTTGGAAAGTTCGAAGAGGCATGGGAGAGAAAAAATGAATAAAAAAACGAAAAAGGAACAAGAAAAACAAAAAAGATGTGCAGAATTCTGGAAGGAACAATCTAGAAAATGTTCTTTTAACAGAACTATTTGGGTAGAGTATGACCCTACTAATTGTGATCCAGAAAGGTTTGATGCAGAGAGGATTGTTCAACAATATGCTTATGTTCGAGAAGCAGAAATCAAACTTGACTATCCAGATGCTAAAGATCCACTGGTATTAGCTTTACGCATTATTACTGATTCTGGACTTGATCACAGCTCCTTGCGTCTCGGAGCACGAAGTACCGCAGCATTAATGGAGCTAACTAATTCAAAAAAAGCTCAAGACTTGGTTGGAAAAGTTGTTTCAATATTGAGCGTTGCAAATCATGGTTGTGGCGATATCGTTGGCATTGGTGTAAATACTTGTTTAACAGAAGATCACCATGGTTACAAAGAGAGGTTCCAAGCTAGAATGGAACAATATCCAGAACAGTATCGGAAATTGAGAAAAGAGGGAGGAGAAATTCCTTGGTTTAAATTGTTGCCAGATGTCCAATATCCGGGAGAGAAAAAATGACAGAACTACCAGATCCAAGGACATATGAACTGGAGATGAAATATTTTCCGTGGGGGGAACTAATCGAAAAGGTCGCATATGTGGTTGAAAAAAGAGCCCCTAAAAATGCCAAAGTTCTTGATTTGATGTGCGGGCCAGGTTTCTTGCTGGGACAAATTGAGAAAAGAAGGCCAGATTTGCATTTAGAAGGGATAGATAATGATTCAAGATTCATTGAATATGCAAGAAGTAAATATCGTGAGATATCTTTTGAAGTTGTAGATGTTCTGCAATCTTTGCCCAATAAAACTTATGATGTTGTTATGTGTACTGGTGGAGTGCATCACCTTCCCTATAATAGACAAGGAGACTTTATTAAAAGAGCTTCAGGATTATTAAACCCCAAAGGAATTGCTATTTTTGCAGACCCAGTTGTAGAATTTTTTAAAGATGAAAAAGAAAGGAAACGAGTTGCTGCTAAACTGGGATATGAATATTTAGATACGGTGATTCAAAAAGATGCTCCTAAAGAGATAATTCAATCTGCAACAGATATTTTATTTAATGATGCTGTGGGGATTGAGTTTAAGACATACCTTCAAAGAATGGAAGTTTTACTTCGAGAATGTTTCTCGACTGTTGATACAAGAAAAACATGGCCTACCCTCCTTCAATCATGTACCTCATTCTCATTATCCGGGGATTATTACTTTGTCTGTGAAAATCCTAGTTTGAAATGATTGGTAAAGAAAATGAAACCCGATGAAATAACTGCAAAAGAAGATGATTTAATTGTTGTAAGATATACTCGGGGTAATGAAACTAGAGACATATTTGAGTATACTTGTCCTGGATGGATAGAAAGCCGCTCTCCAACTGGACTTGTTCTAAGAATAATTCAGAGTGAAGAATTACCTGGAACTCCTAAAAACTTCTTTAAAAGATTTTTTGAAGATATCGGCGATGCTAATCGTATGTTTTGTGAAGAGCCTATACATGAAACGATACATATTCCATACGCATCCATTAAGGAATTATTTTTCCCAAATCAAGAAGGAGAAACAAAAAGATGACTATTGATGATGAAGATAAAGTTTTAGATGGTTTAGATGACTTGAAGAAAAAACATGAAGAAAGAATAAACAAGATCTATCAGATAAGGCATAACGTCAGACTTTCAAGAAAAATCTGGGACATAAATCCCGGAGCATATGCACGACATAACGGATATGGATTTGGAAATGATGAGGAGGGGGATGACACTTTCTTTTATGATATAACAGAGAATGCTGACAAAGCTTTTTTAGATGACCCTGTAGTCTGGAAATTGATAACATATGGACAAACTTGTATGCATTACAGATTTTCTGGATTAGACAAAGAACTAAGAAAAGACTTGGGGCAATTAGAATTTTCGAGTAAAAGAGCTTTGTTAAGCATCTGCAGAAGATGGATGCATGAAGACGAATATAATGATATATTACAAGGAACATCTTTTTTATGTCAAATCTATGAGAAAAACAAGGGAAAATTAGAAGAAGTAAAAAAGAAAGAAGAACAAGAGGAAAGAGAACGAGATAGAGGATATACTGATTATACTATTGAAACCTGAAAAATAAATAAAAATCACTTAACTTCTTCAACGATAATTGTTTTCTTGCCTGGAATTTTTATTCTAGCTTCGTCAAGAATCTTTCTTGCAGCAGGAACCATTTGTTCGTTGCAAAATATAGAAAATAATCTTGCGTCTTTTTTTACCTGGGCTGCAATTCCTATCGATTGACCAAATGAGTGGGCCATTCCAGAAGACATTCTATCTGCTCCTGCTCCTGTCAACATCCTATGCTCTCTTAGAATGTGGTGTGGATAAGCTCTTAAGATAAAAAAGTAACTTGTCTTCAATCTTTCTTCTAGATGCCTATGAATCTGTTGCCTAGCTGATTCAAGAGCATTATCTCTGATTTGCAGGGCTTCTTTGATAACTAAAGAAACTTCAAATTTGTATTTTTTATTAGTATAACCTGCCATGTCTCCCATCGTGTATTTAGCCACTTTATTTGGGGGGATTGTCTTAATGTATGATTTGCTTTTTACTTTGCTTTTCCTAGTATACGCTCTTTCGATATGTGTATAGCAATGTCCTTTTCTTAGTGTCATAAATTGTTAGAAAAAGAGTGTTTTTAAAGGTTTGGTGTTTATTAGGATTTGGAATGTCAAAAAGATAATATTTATATAATGTGGATTTTATATGATATCAAAAAAAAATGGGTGTTAAAAACCGAAAGATGGGGTATAATTCTAAAAAGAGAAATAGGCAAGAAATTAATAAAAGTCATATCCCCCAACATAGTCATAATCCATCAGTTATTCTTTTTTTAGTACTTTTAGTTGTATTAGTTATTGGAATTCTTCTTGTAGTGTTTTTAAAAGATTCAAATGTTCCAAAAGAAAAACCCTCTGAAAGTGCTGGTGCGGGTTCAGCAATTATTTGTACCTGTTCTAGTTGTGTTGAATGTTCGAATCAATTAAGCAGTGCAACTTGCGACATTGTCCAATTAAAACAAAATATTGTAAACTCTGGAACTTCGGTGGAGATAGAAAATGGCGCTGTGGGTTCTGGAACTCTGGGTAATTCTGCCCCAGTAGGAAGTGGTAGTGTTGAAGCAGGAAATTCTGCTGAAATAGAACTAGGTAATGTTGGAACAGGTAATACTACGGAGATAGAAACCGGAACTGTTAATTCTGGAACTCTAGGTAATTCTGCTCCAGTAGGGAGTGGTAATATCGGTTTTGGAAATTCTGGTTCTGCTGAAATAGGGAATGGCGCTGTGGGTTCTGGAAGTAATTATTGTATAAACAATCCTTCTGGATTTAATAATAAGATTCTTGATTGTAGGAAATACAAAATAAGTGGATGGAATAATACCAATCAAGCTGCAATTTATTTATCATCTAAATCTGGAAACACCATAAAGAATTGTATAATTAGTAATAATTATTATGGGATTATCTTGCAAAATTCTGTAAACAATGTTTTAGAAAATAATAATGTTTCAAATTCTTTAAGTACAGGGATTTATATTATTAAGACCGGAAATTCTGACACAAATAACCATCTTAATTCAAATTGGGTCTGTAAAAATGGTCTTATTAATAATGGCCTAATCCCCTCTTTGGATATATCTGTCAATTCTATTTACATACAAAGTGATGTTGGAACAAACAACACCTGTGACAAGACACATAACTGGAAAGATGGTGGATACGAAAGTTGTAAAAACCCTTGTGTCAAGTCCACAATTCCTACATCTTTTTTAGTTAATTTAGTTTCTCCCCAGAATATAACTTATACTTCAAAAGATATATGGGTCAATGTAACGACTTCAAGCACAGCAGCTGTTTGTGTATATAGCTTAGATGGAACAACTAATGTTTCAATGTCTGGTAGTGGAAATTCATTCTACAACCTAGAGAAGTCAGTGTCTTACGGGCAACATAAAGTTATAACTTATTGTAAGAAGGATTCAGGAACATCGGGTAATGGTCAAGTAACAGGAAATGCCATAACAGGTTCTGGTGGAGTTGCATCTGAAACATGGAATAAAAGTTCTTTAGTTTATTTCACAGTAAGTTCTGCAGGACCAGGACCTACACCATTTACAGTCAACTTAGTTTCTCCTCAAAATACTACATATACTTCAAAGAATATATGGGTCAATGTAACGACTTCAAAAAACGCAGGTGCTTGCGTATACAGTTTAGATGGAACAACTAATGTTTCAATGTTGGGCAGTGGAACTTCATTCTACAGATTAAACAGTTTTATGACTGAAGGACAACATAGGGTAATAGCTTACTGCAGTGATGCAACTAGTGCCACTACAGTAGTCTCTGTTAATAAAAGTTCTTTAGTTTATTTCACAGTAAGTTCTGCAGGACCAGGACCTACACCTCTTTTAGTTAATTTAGTTTCTCCTCAAAATACTACATATACTTCAAGTAATATATGGGTCAATGTAACGACTTCAAGGGGTGCAATTTCTTGTATGTATAGCTTAGATGGAAGAGCTAATGTTTCAATGTCAGTTAGTGGCATGGCTAATAGTGCTGGTGTGACTTCATTCTATGGATTAATTAGTTCTATAGCTGAAGGACAACATAATATCCTAGCTTACTGCAGTGATGAAGGTAGTCTTTACTATACTGTAGTCTCTGTTAATAAAAGTTCTTTAGTTTATTTCACAGTAAGTTCTGCAGGACCAGGACCTACACCTCTTTTAGTTAATTTAGTTTCTCCTCAAAATACTACATACGACTTATCTCCAATATGGTTCAATGTAACGACTTCAAAAAACGCAGGTGCTTGCGTATACAGTTTAGACGAAACAGCTAATGCCTCAATGTCGGGTAGTGAAACTTCATTCTATATCTTGGGTGAGGACCTGACTGAAGGACAACATGATGTAATCGCTTATTGTATTGATGCTCTGGGAGAGTCTATTAACAGCAGTTCTTTGATTTATTTCACAATAAGATCTATCAATCCTAGATCTAATCCTTTTTCAGTTAATTTAGTTTCTCCCCAAAATACTACATACGACTTATCTCCAATATGGTTCAATGTAACGACTTCAAGCACAGCAGCTGTTTGTGTATATAGCTTAGATGGAATAGCTAATGTTTCGATGTATGGAAGCGGGACTTTATTCTACAGATTAGATAGTTCTATGAATGCAGGACAACATAATGCAGTAGCTTATTGTAGTGATGCTTTAGGGGCGTCTATTAACGGCAGTTCTTTAGTTTATTTCACAATAAACCCCCTTGCAGGAGTCCCTTGTATTGAAACAGATGATGGAGAAGATTATAATGAATTTGGAAATTGTACTGATGTAAATGGAATACACGAAGATACTTGTGATGGAAACAGTTTAACAGAATATTTCTGTGATTCTAATGTAAATAACAATCCGCAAAATTCGGTCTTATGTGTTAGTATCCAAAAAGAGTGTTCAGATTATTGTGATGAAGGACGATGCAAAGATTGGAATGAGGGTAACGGGGGTTCTTGTGCAGAAAATTGGGCTTGTTCTAATTGGGGATTTTGCCTAGGCGGGCAACAATCAAGAACTTGTACTGATTTAACAGAGTGTGGAACAACGCATAACACGCCAAGATTAACACAAATCTGTACTAGTGGAGGAGGAGAACAACCACAATTAAGTCCTTGCACAGAAGAAGATTGGCAGTGTTCTGAATGGAGTGTTTGTTCAGATGCTCAACAAACAAGAGCCTGTGAAAAAATAAATCAGTGTGATTCTTTAATGGGCATTAGTAAAGAATCAACTCAAAGTTGTGTTAATAAAGAAGAACCAAGGGGCTTACCTCTATGGGTGATACTAGCAATAGCTGCGGTTTTGGTTATTGCCATAGTGGTTTTGATTTTAATTGTTACAGCTAAGAATAAGAATAAACCAGATACTCATTATGCTGAACTTGGTGAAGCATCTTCTAATCCAGCTTAATCCATAATAGCAAGACTCAGCTTACCACAAAACCGAATATTTGGGACATTCTGAAATCAAGATTCATAAAAAATATAACCATTGAATCCCAAATTCTTTGGAAGAAATTCTTGTTGTGTTTGTCTTCAAAAACAACACAAGACTTCAAAGAGAGATTATTGTAATCCAATAAAAAGCAGGCATCTGATTCATTTGTCCTTATCTCAAAGGGTATCTGCGTCTCTTTATCTTTTTCAAAATATTTCTCCGTACAATCCTGTTGATAGCATATTTTCAACATTTCTTGATTTTGGGGTTTGATGTTGCATAAGACTGATTTGTTTTCATCTTGTATTGTGGAATTTGAGACGCAATAAAAATCTACTTCTGTGATGCTCTGTTCATCTACTATTCTCTGAGCTTCTTGTAAAGAAATCTTATCAAAATAATCTGAAAAAGTTATATTCTTTTTCGAAAAATCATGGAACGAATCTGAGATGGAGACATAAGTCAAGCAACCCCTTTTGCATTCTGGTTCATAAGGAATATAAATTATAAAGAAAAATTCTTCTTCTGACATCGGCTCTAAGAACAAGATTTTCTGAGAATCACCGTATACACTTGGGGCAACTGAAACCCTTATTGGCAGAGAGATATAATAATTATTATTGTTGACAACTTTCACTTTTACAGGGAGATAAGATTCTTGGGAAACTTCTTCTTTATATAACTCAATCTTGATAGAGATATTTGTTTCAAAATTTTCTGGAGTTTTTTCTTTAAAGTCAAGAACCTGGGTGTTTATTGAAGTCTGTTCTGGTTGTATATACCCTTTTATGTAACTATATCTCACTGAAGACTCACCAGCATCTTGGCTTTTTTTCAGTGCTATGTGGCTTGTATCTATCCAGGCATATTGCCCAAAGGTGGTATCGTAAGGAACCCAGCCATATCCTGGAAGATAAACTTCAGCCCAAGCATGTTCTTGAGACTGATTAATAAGACCAGAATAAGCTACTCCCGAGATATACCTTGCAGGAAATCCCAATGATCTGGCAAGCGAAACAAATAAAATCGTATAGTGGGCACAAACTCCTTTTTTTTCTTCTAAAATCTGGGAAGCTTTTTCAAGATCTTGATAATTTAAGTCGTAATTCATCGAGTTATGGACATATTCTGCTAATAAATAAAGGGCTTCAATTGAATTATTTGTCTTTTGAGCAATTTGCTGTGCCTTATTCTTTATAATTGGGTTATTAGAATCAGAATAATTAGAAGATTTCTTATAAAAATTTAATTCACTTGTATTCGTCAGTTTTTCAATATCCCCTATCGGGAGAAAATTTAATTTTTTTAATAAAAATTTGGTGGTGGTATTAGACTTCAAGCCAAAGACCAAATTACCTTTTTCTTTAAAAGTGAATAAAATCCCGTAGGGAGTTGGTTCTGCTTCTGGAAATGTCTGTATTACAGAAGATTGCCTGTCATCGGTCTCTGGAATCAAAGAGAGATTGACTTCTAATCTAGAAGCGGTACTATAGACCCTATTTGTGATTTCAACAAAACTTTTCTGTTCCTGGATGTCTTCTGAATATTCGAATGCTAAAATCTGGGGAACTAGTAAAATTAAAATCAAAAGCAAAAAAATTATTATCGTGTTTGTTTTTCTCATGCTTAAAGGCCTCTCTTTTTTTGATATAATCTGCCTATAAGATATTATTAATTTAAATGATATCTATCCTGTTTTAGGGTTCTTTATTGTACATATCTTATTTACTCTCTTTTTGATTAAAGGATAAAGGGAATTATCTTTTAAACTTTATCATCTCCTAGGAGTATGGTTTTTTAATTGATCTTTTCAATTAAATAAGAATAAATCAATGGCAAGGCAATTGTCGCATCACAATTAACATCAATGAATTTACCTTTTTCTGACATCTTTCCCCAAGAAATTCCTTCTCTTAGCGGTGCTCCGCTTGAACCACCAAAACTCGCATCATCTACCTGGATCTGAACTCCGTAAGTAGCTGGATTTGAAAATTGCATTGCTTGTTGTATGTAATTTTTTGGAACTCCTCCACCCAAATAAAAAACAGCTTTCTTCTTATTTTTCCATGCAATGTCTATCATCTTGCTTAAATCCTGAAATTCGTTCATCTTGGGAACTTTTTTTCTAGTCATCATGCTCCACACCATCAAGCCAATGCCAGAATCACTTAAAGCAGGACAGAAGATAGGAATGTTTTTTCTGAAACATGTTGCGAGGATAGAATTTCTTCCTTTCTCATCTTCATTTAATATCTTCCCTATATTAAACAGAAATTCGGAATTTGTTTCTGAATTTATTTCATCAAAATGTTCCATACACCATTTTTCAAGAACTTGATAGACTTTATTCTGCATAAAGACATTATAAATCCGGTCTAATCCCCTTTTCCTCAATTCTACATCATCCATCTTTTCATCACCTTGATAATGTGAAAAGCCTATTGCTTCAATGACATCGTGAGTAAGATTAGCTCCTGTTGAAACTAAGACATCAATCATACTTTTTTCAATCATATCCATAATAATCTGCTTCATACCTCCTGGAACTAGGGCACCTGCAAGTCCTAAAAATTTAGTACATTTTTCCTGACATGCTTCTTGCCAGATTTCCGCTGCAAAACCTAGTTTTCTTGCATTATAGGCTGTGTTCTTCATATTTGCGACTAAATCCGAAGATTTCATCTGCTTATCAATTTTAATCTGTTTTACTGGGTCCATAAAAATGATAAGAATTGTGTGTTAAAAAGGTTTTGCTTTTAACTTGACTTTGCCAGAGATATATGTAAATTATTCTTATTGGGTTTTAATGTTTTGTTTTCGAGAACTTTGAAGAAAATTTTTCACGATTTCAAGCAGGATTAATTATAACTTAACTCGCATTGGCGAAGTTAAGTTTTCAAAACTTTTTAATATTCTTTTTTATGCTCTTGTACTTGTGCTTTTCCAGTATAAAAGTCTTGCTTGATAATCTTGTATCTGTCTTGTTTCTCTTTTTATTCTTAGAGAACCATCTCCAGTTGAACTTAATTTAAAAGGGACATTATTTAGAAATGTTTCCATCACTTGACTTGCTTCATTAAAGTCACAGATATTAAAGGGTTTAAACCCGCAGGATTTTGTTAGTATATGATAAATTGTTTCTTCTTTTTCTCCAACTTCAATTATTAAATTTTCTTTTTCTTTTTTTATAAAGTAATCAAACATTGCTACGAAATCTCTTTTTTTCATGTTTGAGGAACTTGAAATCCCGCCTTCTATTACTTTTCTCCATTTGGTGTTTTTTATTCTGGTTACTGTCGAGATAGTATAACCCAAAATGCCGTTGTCTTGCTCGCTCGGCATTAGTTGAAAATCTTTTCTTGAATGTTGATGATAGGGAATTTTTGTTAAAGCTACCCATTCTTGAAATTTTGGACCTATTTCTCTATCGTAATAGTATTGTTTTCCAATTTGATACAATTCTATTCTTTCATCGGGAGTTAATGTTTGTTTTATCAAAGAAATCAAAGAATTCATTTTTTGAAATTTTTATGTTTGATTTTTGTACAGAGTTTTAAGTTGTGAGTTGCTCCAATTAGTCGGGGGTTTAATGTTACTGCGCAGATTTCTGTTTTTATCCCGCGACTATCGGAAATCTCGCTGAATTCTTCGGACATCTGTATTAATACTTCGAGAGGCAATGTCCATGCTTTCCTTGTTCCTAACTGTTCAAATTCAGTGCATGCTCTAGCAAAATCTCTTAGTTCTCGCAAATGATGATTAACAAAATAATCTCTTCTCTGATTAGGAATTGCTAGGGGGCTCATTATTGCTTTTTTTACACCAGTGGTTGAAACTAATTCAACTAATTTTTCCATATCTTCTCGTTTAGAATATATTAAAGGCATAGCATGCCAAATTACTTTTATTTCCATAAGAGATAATCTTCTCATTGTTTCCACTCTTTCTTGGATTGTTGCTGAACTGGGTTCAATTTCTCTTGCAAAACATTCATCGTAACTTGGCAGAGAATATCCAAGAATTATTCGTCCTTTATTTTCACCTAGTAATTGATATGTTTTTTCTGGAATTGTGTTTTTTGTTATGATACTTGGGACAAATCTTATTGTTTTTTCAAAAATTCTTTTGAGGAGATTGTGTGTTGTTTCTCTATTTTTGGGACTAAATGCATCTCCTGAGGCGCACAAATACGCCCCTAGAAATCCTTCTAGCTGGTTTGTTACGCTTTCTAAATCCCCCTCATAAATTGTGGGTAATTTATTGAATCCATCATCAAACAATTTTCTATCACAATATTTACAAACATTTCCTGCACAACTGCCATAAACAATTACTGGAATTTTGCCATCTATTTGGTGGCAAGCATAGGGACTTTCTTTTATCTGAATGTTTTTTTCTGCCATTTTATATTAGCTTCTTAGTATTTATTTTAAAAATTTGTTCACCCTTTGAAATTTTGTTTTGAACTTCTTGAGAATCAAGATGAATCCATTTAGAATCGATTAAATAAATGCCTTCAATACTTCTTCCTTCAATTTTTTCTTGGGGAATTGTGATTTGTTTTATTTTTGCCATTTTATTTTTTATTTATTAGTTGTTTATTATACTACTATTTAGATACAACAGATATAAGAAACTTCTTATCTAAAAATTGGTCAAAAAGAGAAAGATTTATATAATAATGGGCATAATGGCTAATTATGACATCGAAGTTAATTAAGTTAGACTTGAAAGATAAGAAACTTTTATATGAGTTAGATGCAGACAGCAGACAATCAGCTTCGCAGTTAGCAAAAAAAGTGGGAATTTCCAAGCAAGGATGCACCTTCAAGATAAATAACCTAGTAAAGAAAGGAGTTATTCAGTCTTTTATTACTATTCTTAATACTGCGCTTATTGGAAATTTGTCTTTTAGGATGTATTTTAAACTAATCGACATCTCTCCCAAAAAGGAAAAAGAATTTGTGGATTATTTCGTTAATCATCATGATGTCCCTTGGATAGTCAGTTGTGAAGGACTATGGGATTATGTTACGGTTGTTTTTCCTGCTGATTTTGAAGATTTTGAAAAATTTAATAGGGATTTGAACAATAAATACGGACAATATATTGAAAAGAAAGATATTGCCTTAGTCACTATAGCGCATCATTTTCGTCCAGGTTATATTCTTGGAACAAAAAAGGACCTTGAACCGATGGTTTATGCGGGACAACCCAAAGAAGTAATCAAATTAGATAAAACCGACAAACATATCCTTAACTTACTCGCTAAAAATTCTCGCATCACCTTAGTTGAAATTGCTGAGATTTTAAAATTACCCTCAAAAACAATAAGCTACAGAATTGACAAACTTAAAAAATTAAATGTTATTGAAGGTTACACCATCACAGTAGATCTAGATAAAATTGGTTTTGAACGTTACAAGGTTTTTATCAGGACAAAGAATCTATCTGAAAATATCGAAAAGAGATTCATTGAATATTCTAGGATACATCCCTTTATTTTATATTATAGCAAGTCTATTGGTGTTAATGATGTTGAATTAGAGTTGATTGTTGAAAATAGCACTCACCTTCGCGAGGTGATTGCAGAAGTTAGAGAAAAATTTGGGGGAGTAATTAAAAGTTATGAGGTTTTAAAAATTTACAAAGAGTATAAATTAGATTTCTTTCCTTGGAAAATCTAGACTTCATATCCCTCTTGGAGTTTCAAGTTTTGAAAGTATCCTGAAAAGATTTCTTTTGAAATTTCTCAAATCTTGCAATTGGAATGTTGCCCCACAAGCATTTTCATGTCCTCCTGAAGTGCTTTCTATTCCTTGAAGAGATTTTTTTGCCAAATCCCTTACATTTATCAAGCCCCTTAGAGAACAATTGACTTTTACCCCATGGATGTAAGCTACAACCACAATTTTTTCAGGGTAGGTATAAAAAAGTTCATTAGCTAACTCACCTGAAAGGGATAAATCCCCACCATACTGAAAAAATAGAAGTTTTGAACTTCTTGAAGCAATTTCTTTAGCTCTTTGTAATAGTGTTTCATATTTTCTGTTGATCTGGGTATATCTTTTGAAAATGGGGTAAACTTTCCTGTTTTCTTCATTTATCTGGCTCGGGGTATTGATTTCAAGCATTATCTTTAACATCCTTACGATTGCTGTGGTCTTGTCTTTTAAAGCAAAATCTAAAATCCTAGTTATTTTTCCAATGGGTGTTTCATACAGCGCTTTTGCAGAATTTTTAGTATATTGGAAAAGATCTGGATTCTGTTTAGAGTACTCTTCTGCAAAATCAGGAACATGCCAATCCCAGATACAACCCATCATAGCTATCCACTCATATTCTTTGTTCTTAGCTATCTGATACGCCCAATATGCAGTGGGTTTATTGTCTTTTGGATCATTTTCTAGAGGATTATGATATTCTATGCATGGCTCATCTGCTTCTATTGGCCTTGGATGATGGTCCAGCCAGATAATCTTAAGATTGTGTTCATTTGCTGCATCTATGAATTCTTTGGAAATCAATGGTTTGTCTAAAACAAAAATCTTGTCTGGATGGAATTCTTCTAATTTTCTTATATACTGATAACCTAATGAAGGATAACTCTTTATTGCAACTCCTCTTCCTTTTCCGCAGTATTTTCTTAATATCAGATAAGCAGCTAAGCCATCAACATCATTATCAAAGAAGAAAACAGGATTTGTTGTTGTCTCTAGGTGTTCTCTGAATCTCTGCATCTGTTCTTGTGTTAACATTTTCTTAAAAATGTTAACCTTTTGGGGTTTAAAAATATATAATCTGGCAACTTGTTCTTACTTGGAAGATTTCCAAAGGAGATTAAAATATTTAAGATAGGATTTGGCCGCTTCTTTATTTTCAATTAAAGTTACAACTGGTTTTTCAGTCCAAACAATTATCCCCACTTTATCCCCATATACCATGGTCTCTGTTAAACCCTCAAATTCTTCAGAGAAATATCTAATCTTAGTTAAATCATTTAAGATGGAATTACCATATTTTTTCAAATCTTTATTGAATATCATCCTGACTTTTATTCTCTTTTCAATTCTTTTTAGTTCATAGTTTTTCCACCAGTCTTCTCCAATAAGACTTACTGATTCTCCGGGACATCCAAAAACAACGTAATCTTTGTTTTCTTTTAAGGTGTCTTTCATCATTGTCTTATATCCTAAAATTCCTTCAAATAATTGTGCACCTGATCTAAACTTCTCTTTTTTTTCTTCAGATGAAATTTCCTGGACTATTTTCTTGGCAATTATCTGTTTTTCATCAATTTCCTTTTTTTGAAATTGAATAAAATCCATAATTGCATTTGAAGAAGAGATTTTATAGTATCTAACCCCTGATTTGCTTATATAAGAAACCAACCCTTTATCTAATAATTTATCCAGATTATCATAAATAATATTCCTATGAAAACTTGTTTTTTTAATTAATTCCCCGCCTGTTGATTCTCCTAAATTAATCAGTGCAATAAAAACAATTGCTTCATTTTTATTTAATCCTAGCTTCTCTAAATCTTTTGTATCCATGAAGGCATAATCCTTGACTGCTTAAATATCTTTCTATTGTCATCATAAGGTATGACAACTAATGTTTATATTCATCCAATTCTCACTTAAGTAAGGAGGAAAAAATGAAAGAACAAAATAAAGAATTTTGGAGCGGAGTTGTCATGACTGGAGCTATCATCGCAACAATGGTAGTATCCCCATTGTTTCGCAGGTATGACCAACTTGTTCAAACAACTAGGGCTGACATAAATAACGATGGCTGGATAGAAACTGTAGAGACATATAAAAGTGGAAAAGTAGACACTTTTTATGTTTCAGAGAATACCAAAGAACGATTCTATGAGGTTCATGTCAGAGACACTTCATCCACAGCTCATTAAAAAATCTAAAGTTTTGCAATCAGCTCATTTTTAAGTTTTTTAATGTCTTCTAATAGAACTAGAGATTCTTTTTTTTCTACACCCATCCTTTCGGTAAAGTCTTCTGGAGTTATATCAAAAAGCTCTTTTAGCCTAAATCTTTTTGTTATTAGTTCAATTTTTGCAGGTGACAAAGATTTTACTTTTGATAAGAACCTGTATCCTTTGGGAATTACTTTTTCATGTAAGGAGGAATATCCTAATGCTCTGGAGATATTATCTAATTCTAACAGGGAGTCATAAGAGAAATTTGAAAGATATTTTCTTATTGATTTGGCAGAGACCTTGTTCTTATAATCCCTTATGATTAAAAGAAGCTCTTTTTCAATATCTTTTGTCAGTTCTTTGTATTCCATCTCAAAGAAACCAGCTTCTTTTCCAAGTTCTATAAGCTCTTTTTTAACATCTTTTTCAATCCTTGAGACTATCTCCATTCTTTGAATAAGAACAACAACATCATAGACTTCAACAAAACCAACTAATTCTAAAAGATTCAACTTTGTCAAAAGCTCATCAATAAGTTTTCTGTATTTGGTCATGTTCTCTAATGTGGCTCTTGTCCTCGATAAAAGGTCTTCGAGTTTTTTTAACTGATATTTCAATGTTCCGTAATAAAGAGTTATCAAACCTGTTCTTTGAGAGACTGCGATGGACAGTTGTCCTGTTTGTTTTGAAGCTCTTTCAGCTGCCTGGTGTCTTGAACCTGTTTCACTTGTCTTTACATTTGGATCAGGCACTAGTAATGTTCCAGCATGCAATATCCTGGACATATTGTTATTCAAAACTAATGCTCCATCCATCTTAGCTAGTTCAGCTAATCTATTTGACGTGAACTTGCAGTCTATATAGAAACCACCGCGAATTATTTTAAGGACATCTTCATTCCCGACTATAATCAAGCCCCCAGTATTCATGTAACTTATCTTCTCAATTGCTGCCCTTAATGGTGTCCCGAATGATATTAACTTCAAGATATCTATCAGCTCATACTTCTCTGATTGAGGAACAAGGGTTTTTTGAAGTGCTTTTTTCGGAGAATTTTCAAAATTTTCCTCTTTTAAGACCATTGTCGGAAGCATAATTGTCTCTTTCTCTAAATCTTCACCATTTTTTTGTTCCATTTTTAACCACTTTATTAACAAAAAAATATAAATAGTTAAGTTTTTATATCTTTAGATAAAAATGGGGTCAAAAGAAGTCAAGTTAGAAAACCTGGTTTTGACAGAATTTAAGGCAAAAGAGCTATTAAAAAAAGGTTTTTCTGTTGTAAAAGATGTTTTATTTGATGAAAAACAAGTTAAAAAAATCTTATCAGATAAAAATTTCTCTGGATTTAATTTTCCTGTTGTTCTGAAAATATCTTCTGATTTTATTGTGCATAAAACCGAGGTTGGAGCTATTAAAATAGCCTATACTCAAGAAGATTTTTTCAAGACCTTGGAAGAATTTTCAAAAAAAATCACTAAGTTCAAAGCAAGAGGAATCTTGGTAGAGGAGTTTGTCAAAGGTCAGGAAATCATCATTGGATTAAAGAAGGACAAGACTTTCGGACATGTTATTGGGTTGGGATTGGGGGGAATTTTTGTCGAAACAATCAAAGATATCTCATTCAGGGCCTGTCCATTAGAGTCTGTTGATTTTGACTCTATGCTTAATGATCTGAAGATGAAAGACCTTATTTTGGGGATAAGGGGCAAGAAGAACAATGTAGCAGAACTTAAGAAAACAGTTCTTGAGATTTCCAAACTTGCTTTGAAAAATTCCAAGTTGCTTGAATTAGATATAAACCCATTAATATTAAATGAAAAAGACTGCAAAATTGTCGACGCAAGGATTGTGATGGAAAAATAAAGATGAAGAAACAAAAAAATGCTAGAAAAAGTAAAACTTTTTCTACATACCAAAAAACTTCGTTTTCCACTGAAGTAAAAAAAACTGCAAAATTATCTAAACAGGGTTTGGATATTTTTTTCAAAGCAGAAAATATTGCCTTAATCGGAGCAAGCCACGAATTGAACAAGATAGGGAATGTCCTTTTCAAGAACTTGATAGGGAGTAAGACTGTTTTCCCTGTCAACCCGAATGTTGAAGTTATAATGAACAGGCATTCTTTTAAATCTGTTCTAGAGATTGAAGAAAAGATTGATCTTGCAATCATCGCGGTCAAAGCGGAATTTGTTCCAGATGTTGTTGAACAATGCGGCAAGAAAAAAATAAAAGCTGTTTTGATAATAAGCTCTGGTTTTTCTGAAACAGGAAATGAAAAACTGAATAATAAATTAAAAAATGTCCTTGATAAATATAACATAAAATGCATTGGGCCTAACTGTTTGGGGATTTATGATTCCTATAGCGAACTAGATGCCATATTCTTGACACAACAAAGATTGAAACGGCCAGAACAAGGCAAAATCGCTTTTCTTTCCCAGTCAGGCGCTCTGGGGGGAGCATTGTTAGGAAATATGGCGGATAAGAAGATAGGAATCTCAAAATTTATCAGTTATGGCAATGCAATCAACTTGAATGAATGCGACTTTTTAGAATATCTTGGAAATGATGCTGAAACCAAAGTCATCTGTTTTTATGTAGAACAGATCAAGGATGGAAAAAGATTTATTGAAGTCGCTAAAAAGATTTCTAAAGAAAAACCTTTGATTATTTTAAAAGGGGGAATGACAGAACAAGGAAATAAAGCAACATTGTCCCATACTGGTTCGTTAGCAGGAGATGCTAGGGTCTATTCGGGAGTTTTCAAGCAAGTCAATGCTATTCAAGTTGAAAATATGGAGGACTTGTTCTCTGTGGCCAGCTTATTTGATAAATTCTCTGATTTTAAAGAAAAAATAAAAGGAAAAAGAATACAAGTTATAACTAATGGCGGGGGTTATGGAATTGTCTGTTCTGATAACATCGCTAAAAGCAATTTGGAACTCAGTGAACTTGCCCCAACAACAAAAACAAAGATAAAGAAGTTCATGCCTGCTTTCGCTAATATTGGGAATCCGCTAGATCTGATGGGTGATGTTACGAACGAAAGGTATAAACTTGCTTTAGAAGCTTGTTTAGATGATACTAATATTGACCTGATATTGCTTGTTGTCCTATACCAAACTCCTCTGATCAATGGAGATATTGTTGAGATTATATCTCAGGCGCAGAAATTGAGGAAGAAACCTATTATTGTTGTAATGAACAACAATAAGTATGAAGAAAGTATTCAAGAGAGTCTAGAAGAGAAAGAAGTTGCTTGCTTCGAATTCCCTGAAGACGCTATCCGCGCAATAGAAAAGTTTCTTAAATAAATTTCTGTATGTAGATAGTTTTTCTGTTATGCCCAGAGATAATCACAAAAAATAACACCTGTATATGGCCTAATAGAGACCAAATCTTTTAGTTAAAGTGTGATAATTGTCATTTTATAGAAGTTACAAAAAGAAAAGTTTATAAATCAGTAAATTCTAGAGAATCATGAAAATATTTTTAGGTGGAATGATACACAAAGAATTTAGCGGAGACCTTTTTGCAGCTGTAAGCGCGCACCCAAAAGACAAAAGATATGGTGTCTTTCTTTATGGTATCAAGGATCATGAAGGAAAAGATAGTGAAGAATATATTTATCTAAGTGGAGTTGGTGTAGTACAACAGAATATAGTTGAGTTATATTGTAATATAAACCATGAGACTGGAACGAGGATAATCCGACAGATTAATGACCAAGAGATTGACCCTAAAAAATTAAGATCAATTGAACTTTGGCTTGTACATTCTCCTTTTGCAGATCATCAGGCGGACCATAGTGTTAAACCTGTTGAACAGATTGTACTTACTCTTGACCCAAGAACAGGAAAATATGGCTTGAAACAAAGTTAATCACAATCATGACAGATTTAACTGAGAAAGTCAAAAAAATTGGAAAAATTTTAGAGAGACATTGTTTCCTTGAAGACATTTGGGAGTGGAGTGCATTAGGCCCAGTAGTGCTTGCTACAAGAGAAGCATATTACGACCAACATTTTGGCAAAAGCACTGTGAAACCAGCTAAACCCAATCCTATCTCAACATTTTTGTATAATAACAGACCTTATCTAAACATTATCCAAAGGGTTGCTGGCTGGGGGGCATTGATCATAGGGTTTTGTGAATTAACTCAGGGGGATTATGCTGAGGGAAGTGTGTTTACTGTTTTAGGGTTGTATCTTTCAAGTGCTTCTTCAAAAGAACACAAAGTGGCAAGTTTAAAAAAAGACCTTGAGAGATATACAGAACATAGAAAAGCCTAGAAGGTGTTTATTTTTTCTTAATAAATTAAATTAACGATTTATTCACTCTTTTCTTTGCCTGCTTACAAACTGTTTTTCTTCGTTATGAACATCAGACAACAATTGACCTGCTGAAGGGATTCTTCTTACAGAATCTTTTGTTCCACAGAATGGGCAAACTAAAGGCACTTTATCTTTTTCAAAAGTGTGACTGCATTTTGTACATTGTAATGTTACCATGAAACATTGAGGCATGAAGAATATATAAAGTTTATTGTTGTAACTTTTCTTGAGAATTGTTAGAAATGATAAGATTGTTTTGGTTTTACTTCTTCTTCTATTTTTTCTTCCCTCAACTCGCCAGTTTTAATGGCATTTATCAGATACTCTTTGTAATCCTTTAAAAGTGTTTCATCAAGAACCATCCCAAACTTCCATTTTATTGCAATTTCATTTGCACCAAAGGTCTTATCTAAAATAATCTGGAGCTTTGCTCCGCCTTCATAGTTTTTGTCAAAAATGACTAAGCCCGAAGTAGTGGGGTTATCACCGCAAACAGTATAAATTTCACCTGCTTTATCACCATCATAATCCCAATCTTCTGGGCCTTTTATAGGTCTTTTATATTTTAAGTATTCAATGAGATTATTCGCAACAGTAATCATCAAAGCATGATCCTCGGTATGGGCTGCACCTGCTATCTGTCCTTGTTCTTCACTTCTTTTCAAAGGCAAATGTAAACAAAGTCCTGTTTCACTTCGTCCTTCGCCATAAGTAATCCTTTCTGGATCAAGCAAATCACTAAGACTTCTTTTGTATTGATACAGCATTTTATTTGATTTTTATACAAACTGAAAGTTAAAAAGATTGTTGCACTAAAAAGCATATATATTTTTGGGGTGCCAAAAAATTCTTAATTTTTAAGTATAATAACCCAACAGAGAATTAATCCAAGCCCCTTGATTTTCTTGAAGCTGAAGTCAAACCTCGTAAAGCTCGTTTTGCGTGTTTCTTAGAACAAATCCAATTGATGTTCTTGTCGGAGATTATTTCAGGGCAACTTGGGTCAACTAAGATTACTTCAAACCAGTTGTAGATTCCATCTTTAGCTAGATAATAAGAATTTAAAACTTCCATATTGGGATATTTTCTTTGGCATCTTTGTTCTGCAACTGCTTGATAATTCATTTTCAAAACTTTTCTTATAGTCATCCTCTTGCTTCTTCTTCCTGCCCTAATCTTTGGTCTTTTCCTACCACCCCTGAAAAGTCTTACTCTAGCTACTACAAAGCCGTTTTTTGCTTTATATCCTAAGATTCTGGCCCTGTCCAGCCGGAATGGTTTCTGAACCCTGACTATAGCGTTAGATTTTCGCCATCTTGTTAGAAGCTCTTGCCATTCCGCTGGAGCCTTTTGTTTAAATGCTTCACGTAAATGAACATATGATGATTTCATATTCTCTACAAATTTGGGTTGTTTTTAAATTTAACTGAAAACTGAAATAGCACTGAAGAATAATAAATTATATAAAGAAAAGTCAATCTTCTGTAAAATGGAAGGTATCGCTGATTCCAATCGAAAAGCATATGACTCTGTTGCTGAAGAATATTCTCAGAGGAGACCAATTCTTGATAATAATAACAGAAAAGTCATCGGGATTTTCATTGATTTTTTGGATAAAAGATATGCAAATAGGGACAGGAACGACATGTCTATTCTTGATGTGGGGATCGGTTCTGGCTTGGATTTGGGCATTTTCAACGAACAAGGATATAAAACTTTTGGAAATGACATATCTGAGAAGATGATTGAAGTTGCTAGAAAAAATTCTCCTGATTCTGTCTATTATTGCGGAGATTTCCTTGACTTTCATTTTGGAAGGCAATTTTCTGGTTTGTATGCACAGGCATTCATACATCTTTTTCCTAAACATCAAGTCCCAAGTTTATTTGAAAAGATGTTCTCTATACTTGAACCTCAAGGATTAATCCATTTTTCTACAACAATCCATGAAAAACCTTCTGAAGAATTTCGGGAGAAAGAAGATTATGAGATAAAAGTGAAGAGGTTCAGGAAATGGTGGACTTTAGATGAGTTAAATGATTTTTTAAAAGAACTTCCTGACACTGAAGTAGTTCATCAATATACTGTCCATGATCCACTAGGGAAAGAAGGGGTAAATACAATTGTAAGCAGATGAATGTTTCTGAAAATATCAAGATATGTGATTTTTTACAATAATCTATTTAAATCAAGGGATTAACAAATTTTATGACAGAGTTAACCAAGATGCTTTGGAGAAAAGATATTGTTCTTTCTAAAATGTCTAAAAATCCAAAACAAAGCCATTACAGCCAACTGCAGAAATATCAAAAAGATTACGAACACTGCGAAGGACCAAGAATAAACAAATTACTCAATTTTTATAAAGAAATAAAAGAAAAAAATATTCAGTATCTTTTTGGTGGTTGCATTATAAATTCTTCAAATATTAGGGCTTTCGATTGTTTTAGACTGCCATTGGGTGGCGATTTAGCATTGTCTTTTGATTTAGATGCGAGGCTTCCTCGCGAAAATCAGTATTTTTGTGCTTATTTGCAAAGTATAAATCTTGAAGAGCAAAGAGATATGGGGAATAGATGCAGACAACTGGGCTTGGAATTTAAAGATCTAAAATATCTTGCCATTGATCCAAAATTTATAAAACAACACGGAAAAATATTAACTCCTTTCTTTTCTGATTTTGAAATACCTCCAGAAATATTTGCCAGCGTGAAATAAAAAAGAGAATAATTTCTCGATGAATAATTTTCGCCATTCTTAAGTTGTCAGTAGGATTAATTAATAGCCAGGTCTAAGAAGTTTTATGACTCAATTGTGTATCCAATGTAAGGGTAGAGGCTTCTGTGGAGGGCCTTGCAAGATACTTTCTAGAATAAAGCAGTTTCAGCCAAAAGTAAATCTTGAATTTTCGGGCTCAAGTCCTCCGGAGATATTTGTGGGGCATCATAATTATCCTTTTGTTTTTTCTGGAATACTTGCACCTGCTGAAATAGGAGAAACAGAAAACTTGGGAATGCCAGAAGAATGGTTCAAAAAACAAGCTTCTACAGAAGATATTCTGGGTTTCAGGTCAAAGATGATTTATTCTAGATTCACTGTCAAGACCAAAGGGCAAAGAAATAAATTATTAGATGTTATGCAAGAGATATCCCTTGCAAGCAAATCAGTTGATGCGAGTTTCAAACTAAGTAAAAAACCTTCTATGAACATCAATCTAACAAGCCATACAGCTGCAATAGGAAATCCTGCTCCTTTGAAAGATGTCAAACTTGAATCAAATGTCAAAGTAGAAAAGAAAGTAGATTATCTTGTCAATGATATTGATGTCAAAGCAACCAGGGCAATTGAAGAATTGTATAATTCAAGAATTCCTGTCTCAAATATAATGAAAATCCTAAGTGCCGGAATGTTGGGAAAGAAGTTCCAGAGAAAACTTGTTCCGACAAGATGGAGCATAACTTCTGTTGATGACTCTTTAAGCAAGATGCTGCTTGAAAAAATCAAATATTATCAAGAGATTTCGGAAGTTCTGTTGTTTCATGGGAATTATCTTGGAAATTATTATGAAATTTTCTTGATTCCTGGTTGCTGGGGTTTTGAAGTGCTTGAAGCATCAAGTTCGGGTTATTTTGGAGAAGGAAAAAGTGCTGAGCCTGCAATGTGGCAGGATTATGAGTTTTTTCAAGGAAGAAAAACCTACGCCTCAAGTGTTACAGGGGGATACTATGCTGTAAGACTTCCGATAACAGAATATCTTGAGAAAATAAAAAGACAGGCAACTGTCTTGATATTCCGAGAAATCAGGGACGAATACTGGGCTCCTTGCGGAGTTGGAATATTGCGCGAGTTAGTAAGAGGGATGATGAATGAGAACAAACCAGAAAAATTCCCCGACCTTGAACAAGCTTTTAAGAAATCTCAGGAAAGATTTCATAATTCTCTTGAAGTCTATAAGAAAAAAAGTGTTTTGTTGAAAGAAAAGAAACAACAGAAGAGATTATTTTCTTTTTTTTAATAGTGTTTTTATCTCTGAGATATCTGCCTGTATCTTTTCAACTTCTCTTTCAGATTTTCTATCAACTGTGTAATCATACATCGCTGTAAGCCTATCCTTCTGAGCTAATCTATTTTGTGACATTAATATGATTGGTGCTTGAAGAGCTGCGATACAGGATAATATCAGATTTAATAAAATAAAAGGATAGGGGTCCCACTTGAACAAGACCATCAGTACGTTTAAGATAATCCATATAAACAAAAATGACAAGAATATCAGGATAAATACCCAACTTCCACAAAAAGCAGTTAATTTATCTGCTGCTCTTTGTCCGAAAGTTAATTTTTGTTTTAATACTGGGTGGGTGTCTTGAGTTTTATACACTAGTTCTTTAATCCAATTTCCTGCCTCTTTTTTCATTGTTTTAAAAAACCTTAATGATATTTAAATTTTTGTTTTAAACTTATCTAAAAACCCTATCAAGAACCTGAACTTTTTTATTGTATTTTTTTCTTAGATAAATTCCATAAACTAATCCAGAGATAAAACCGCCAAAGTGAGCACTATTCCCAATTGAAAGTCCAGCTGCTGCTGAAATTATCCATAATCCGAAGAGCATTATCAGCATGCCTAACCACAAGGGCATTGCAATCGGGATGAACATGATATAAACTTTTGTTTTAGGGACAAGTATCATAAGAACCGCTGCTAAGCCAAAAATTGCTCCTGAAGCTCCTACTGCCAAGGCATCTGGATTTCCAAAAATTCTTGCACCTAAATCACTAGAGCCAAATCCTAATGCAAGAAAGACAAAAAACAAGGAAGCTATTATTCCTGAAATCAAGTAGATGAAAATGAATTTCTTTTTTCCAATCAATTTTTCAAGAAAAGAGCCTACAAAAACCAGAGACATCATATTAGCTGCAAGATGAAAAACACCCCCGTGCAAGAACATGTTTGTAAAAATTGCCCAAAGATTTTTTCCCTGTATAATATCCTGCGGCATCAAACCCAAGGTTCTTGTGAAGAATCCTAATGAGTCTGGAGTTTGAGTCAGAGAGTCTACAATGACTTGTACAAGAAAAACAATAACATTGAGAATTATAAGAAGCAGGGTTACAGAAATATTTAATCTGAATTTTTTTCTCTCATGCCGAATGTAGGGGCTGGAAGAATACGACCGCCTATATGAAAATTTTTCTGTCATTTTAGTTATAGCTTTTGAGTTTTAAACCTGTTTTTTAAGTTTTATAGTCGCGGATTTAACTTTTTCTATACTATCCCTCATTTTTTTAGGTAGATTGATATCATAAAGATTAGCTATAAAAACAATAAACATCATGAGATCTGCTAGTTCTTCTCCAAGATTTTCTTTATTAAATTTTTCTGGGCGATGGGATTCATTATTTATTTGTCTTGCAACCTCCCCTATTTCTTCGGTTAAATGGATCATTGCTGATTGTTTTGTGTGTGGTCTCCTGTTGGGCGCTTTAGCAATCTCGGAGAATACAGCTAAGACTTCTTCTTGGAATTTTTTTATTTCCATCTTAAGGAGTGTAAAAATAAGTATAAATATTTTGGCTTTGATATATCATAATTTAACACTTATAGAAAAAGATTATATTCTTTTTTTATTCTTAGTCTTCTTTTTGGGCTTAGGTTTAGCCTTTTTCTGGGGTTTCTTGACTTTTTTCTTAGAAGATTTCTTTTCGTGTTTTTTTGGAGTTTTAGCTTTTTTCTGCTTTTTGGATTTTTTTGGTTTGACTTTTTCTTTTGGAGCTAAACTGTCCATCCTTTCCTTTTTTAGTTTATTGACTTTTTCCCTAAGTTCCTCAATCTCTTTTCTCGAAGCATCTATCCTTGAAGTCATCTCTTTGATTTTTTTCTCTTCATTAACGGGGGTCAATAATTGGCTGCATTCTGGACATAAAAAACTGTGATGAAGCGCAGTTTCTTCGGACATCTCTATGTTATCAGATTCACAGAAATAAAATTGCTTAAAGGATCTGCTTTTCAGGATGTGCTCTAAATTGAACATCTCCTGTTCCTTTAGTTTTAATAATGTATCAAGGGCTTTCTCTACATTCAAGGTCCAAAAATAAGTGTACCATCCTTTTCTTTTATCTTTTTTTCTTGTGGAGGTTATAACATTGAATGAAGACAATTTATAGAGAATATTCCTCACTTCATTGATATTCTTTTTAAGTTTTTCAGCTATCTTAAATTCATTGACATTTTCTTTGTCATAAAGAATTTCAATCAGATCTTCTGCACTTTTTCCTGCTATTCTCCTAAAAACCGCTTTTAAAAATAAATGTAGGTCCTCATCTTTTACCATGTTTTATATTAATCAATCTTAGTTTTAAATACTTTTGCTGTCAGATAAAATACAGAAAAAAATTCATATTCTCTGTTTTTTTCAATGGACAAGATTGTAATTTTTCAGTTACTACAAAGGTATTTATATCATCTTTTGAATCTTAGGATAAGATGATATTCAAAAAAAAACACCAAATACCTGAACCGCCTACAAGCGGATTTCCGGAAAGTCTCGAGTATAAAAAAGATGTCCAAACATTTAGTCCTGAATTGACAGATAATTCTGATTTGCCTGAACTGCCTACTACAAAAAGGACGGTTTCTCAGAAGAACACGACTATAATTGTTAATGAAGGACTACCTGAACTGCCTGCTGAAGAACCTGAAGAAAGGACAATCATCAAAAAAGATAAAAAAGATAAGGAAATCTTCATCAAAATAGAGAATTTCAAACAAATTGTTGAGACAATAGAAAACCTGCAGAAAGGGCTGCAAGATGCTGAAGAATTAATCTTTAAATTGGAAAAAATGAATAATCAAGAAGTTTCTGAAATAGAAGATTGGAAAGGCAAAATTGATACATTGAAAGAAGAAATTAAAACAATTGGGGAGAATTTAGCCCAATAAACATGTCTGTTTTTATCAAATTTGATAGAGAAGAAATTGATGCTGCTATGCAACAAGTAAAAAGTATGAAAAATTCTTTGATAAACTTGAATAGCTACGGGCTTGAGAAAAAAAATGAATTAAAAGAAAAAGCAGAGATAATAAATAAAACGTCTTTTTTCATCAATCAAGCACATGAAAATCTGCAGCAGATTATAGCAATGATGCCGCAAATCGATTCTATGCCAATAAAAACACAGGCAATGGCCAATAATCCTTTAAAAAAAGAAATTAGTGTTTCAGGAGAAAGCCCGCATAATGCTCTTGAAAAATTAAAAGGGAAAATCTCTGGATTAAGATAATTGAGATTCTTTTGTATACCTACAAGTCTAAGGTTTTTTTAGTTTAGAAAAATTGTTTGAAGAAAACAAATTAAGAAGACCCTTGAAAAAGTTACTACACCTACAGAAAGACTTAATTAATTGGTTTCATCTCTCATTTAATTCAGCAAAAGGATCTTTTTTAGATTCTTTTACCCAGAATTCTGTCCTATACCTTTTGAAAGTCTTTTCTCCTGGGACTATAACCTCAATTATTCCTGCGTTGACTATTGCTCTCTTGCATAGTTTGCATGGTTTTCCAAAAACAATTTTATTGTCTTTTATTCTTTCACCATAAAGATACATTGTGCCATTAAGGATACTAGCTCCGGCTCTTGCGGCATTTATGATTGCATTTAATTCAGCATGGACTGCTCTGCAATAATATGGTTCTGGCTTATTGACTTCATTTTGAGAACATTTATTCAAGTCAATGCAATTAGGGGTGCCTCTTGCAGAACCCATGTAGCCTGCAGCAACGATATTGTCTTCTTTAACAATTATAGCCCCATATTTTCTCTTCAAGCAAGTGCTTCTTTGAGCTATTTGTTTAGCAATAGACATATAATACTCTTCTTTATCTGGTCTTTTATCTTCCTTTTTATGGTTAAGAAGTTTGATTGCCATTTTATTTTCTTTTAAAGTTTTCTTCAAGATATTCTTGCAAATATGAACTTATAGTTCTGGGCATTGATTCAATAGCACTTTGGACTTCATCATACCCCGCATATAATCGATGATATTTTGAATTGAATACTATGCTCTGACCAGGCCTGATTGGATTCAATAGTCTATACATCATACCTTTTCCTGATTCTCTGTCGATGAAAAAGCCGACTTTATCTTCAATATTTATGGTTATTTTGGTTCTTCCTGTCTTAAAGCCATAACCCCCGTGGGATGAAGCTATCTGTGCTGAAAATTTTTGCTTATCAGTTAATCTATTTTCAATAAGAATTGGCTGGTTTCTGCCTAATACTTCTAGCTTAAATTCAGCTTCTTCAATAACTTTAGGTTTCTTTTTTGCCATTTTTAGCTAATGCTTAAGGATATAAAAAGATGATTGTATTAAATAATACATATCCCAAAAAAACCCTAAAGAATGAGCTTATCTAGAATCAAGAAACGTTTCCTGTTAGTGCTAAAAATGATTTGAATTGGGCCATGGCTTCATCTAGCTCTGATTTTAGCTTATCTTCATAATACTCTGTTCTGCTTCTTATGATATAACGGTCATACATCCCTCGCAAGAATTTTGTAACAGGATTTTGCTCCCATTTATTGTCCCAATCTTTTTCAAGCCAGCTACTAAACTTTATTTCAACTTCTCCCTTATCCCTGCTAGTCTTTACGCCCCCTTCCTGGACTTCAACAGAAACCATCTTCGTCACCCTAGTTACTATCTGAATCTTAAATCTGAAATAATCGCTTATTTTTCTTAAGATAATCCATTCAATTTCTATATCTTTTCCCTCTGCTTTAATCTTTTCAGAATACTTTTTTTCAATGATAAAATACTGATAATCTCTCCAGAATTCGTACATATATCGGTAAAACTCTTTAAAATCAAAAATTCCTGCATGGACTACTTTCCCGCCGTATACTGGACTTAATTCTGACATGTTTTTGACACTCTTTTCTGATATTATCAGACAAAGGGCATTTAAATATTTTATGAAAGAAGGATATGCGCCGGCCGGGGGTCGAACCCGGGTCACAACGTTGGCAACGTCGAATACTAACCACTATACTACCAGCGCATGAAATTATCAAAGAATCGAGATTTTTAAGGTTTTGGCTTAACCCTA
>CAZRGF010000015.1:0-38015 GCA_964599615.1 Candidatus Woesearchaeota archaeon | reverse complement strand
CCATAACTATATAAATCTTTTCTAGAAAAAAAAGAAAAGCAAGAATTACTTTATTTCTTTAAGTCTTTTTTCTATTTCTTGCTTTTCTAATTCAATTTCTTTTAGTTCTGCTTCAAGGATTTGTTTTTCTTCGTTTTCGTTTAAGACAATTGGTTCTATAAATCTAAAACCACATCCTCTTCCAAAACCTCGTCCAAATCCTCTTCGCATTCCTCTTCCGCAAGGCCCAAAACCTCTTCCGGTTAAAGACCCTTGTCCCATTGGCCCGGTTCTATCTTGTGTTGGCATTTTTTTAACCTCCGATTATGTTTATTTATAAGTTTTTATATAACAAAATGCTTTGCATTTTGAATATATATTCATAATAAGAATTATTTACTTTATAAATGTTTCTATTTGTTTATGAATACTAATTCATAATCAGCTATTGAGAATAGCGTTCTCAAAATATTCTACAGAATAACCATCTCCAAGATAAGCCGTGCAATTAATGATAACTGCAGGAACTCCTTCGGGCATAAGTCCTATCTCATTGAACTTATCAAAATCTACCTTTATCGCGAGATTATAGTGCTTAAAAGTTATGTTTAGATCTTCTTCCACTTGCTGGATTCTTGGCAGTACTTTTTCACAGTGTGGGCACCCAGTTTGATAGACTATAGCATATTTTTCAAGCAAAGCGCATTTATCTTGAGGAATTGTTGCTTTGTCTTTAATTGTGTAAAGGTTACTTGTTTTGGGATTTTTTGCTAAAACCAAGACTATCAATCCTATCAAGATTACAATTACCATTACCCATATTAGTGTTTTTTTCTTGTTTTCCATTTTTTAGTGTTTAATAGTTTTCACACAAAACTTCAAAATAGCTTTGGGGATGTAAGCAGTTTGGGCATTCCATCGGAGCTTCTCTTCCACTATGGATGTAGCCACAATTTCTGCATTTCCATTTCAAAACCTTATCTTTTTTGAATACTTTTCCTCTCTGTATGTCTTCTAAAAGTTTCTTGTATCTAGTTTCGTGAGCCATTTCCACTTCACCCACTTCTGTGAAGAATTTTAGTGCATCTTCATCGCCTTCTTGTCGTGCATAGTTAGCAAATTCAGGATACATCTTTGTCCATTCATAGTGTTCTCCTTCAATTGCTTTCATTAATGCTTCTTTTGTATTGCTAGGAACGTCTCCAAGCAATTTAAGAATCATTTTTGCATGTTCAAGTTCGTTGTCTGCTGTCTCTTGGAAAATCGCTGCAATTTGTTCATAGCCTTCTTTTCTGGCAATAGAAGCAAATACATTGTATTTCACTCGAGCTTTGCTTTCTCCAGCCAAAGCTTCAAAAAGAACTCGTTCTGTGTTTAACCCTTTTTTAACTGGTTTTGGATCTCTCATTTTTTATTATAATCCCAAATTTAAGAGGTTTATTAAGCTTTTTGTTTTAGAGTATATAACCAATAGTAAGTATTAAAAACCAGAAAAAGATGTATAAATATGAAAAAGAGTGTGAGTAAGAGGTATACCCTATTTATCATTGCCACTTTTGTAATTTTATTTTGTTTAATTAATTCAAGTGATGTTTCTGCAGCAGATATTGGTTGGTGCGAGAATATAACCTCTTCAGGTACTTACACTTTAAATACAAGTGTTGAATCAACAGGAACTTGTTTTAATGTCACTGTATCGGATGTGATTATTGATTGTAACTTGAATACAATCGATTATTCTACGTCTTCAGGGGGCTATGGCGTTTATTCAAATTCCACAAATACAACTATAAAGAACTGCAATATCAATCAGGCCAATTCAGGAACTTCGGGTGATGCAATTTACTTTAACACTTTAAATAATGGTTATGTCTATAATAATAACATTACTTTACTTGGATCTAGCTATGGCATCTACCTCAAGAGTTCAAATTATTCTAATTTTTCTAATAATAACTTCAATATTACTGGGGGGTCGATAATGAATTTCTACGGTGTTCTGGCTGATTTTTCTAGTTACAATATTATTTCTTATAACAATATTAGTATGATTGGACGTAAGCCTTTTGGTGTTCTTCTAGAAAAAAATTCGAATAATAATGCTGTTTTTGGAAATAACATCGCTTCTTTAGGAACTGAAGGAGGTTATGGTGTCGAATTATGGGCTGTTTCTGGATATCAAATGATGAGAAATAATAGTGTTTTTAGTAACGTTGTATACTCTTTAGATACCGGAATCGGTCTTGATGGTGCTGATGTGGGAATCGGTCTTGATGGGTGCAGTATTTATTACAACAACATCACAGCCGTGGGAGATGGGGTTTTTATGGAAAATTACTGTTCGAATAGTAGTATTTATAACAATAGTATTACTATTATTGGTGAAGATTATGGATATATTTATGGTGTTTACATAGATTTTTCTGGAGGTAATCTTAGTGTCCTTAATAATAATATTACTGTTACTGGAGACATGAATACTGGCATTTGTTTAGAGTATAATCAATTGGAGCACAATCCAAGCGGCATGATATCTAATGTTTCTGGGAATATAATTAATGTTACTGGGGCAGGTGATTCATTTGGTTGGGGTGGCTACGGCATTCATTTCCATGATACCGTACTATTCCATGTTTTTAATAATAATATAACGACCAGCGAGATAGATAGTTATGGCGTTTTTTTTGCTGGTGAGTTTGATGCACCCTCAACCAATAACTCTTTTTTGGGAAACAACCTCAATGCCCAAAATTCCAAAGACATTGTTTTAGGGGATTATAGTTATGATAACACATTCATAAACGAGACAATTGGCGCAGGAGGGTTATTCCCTACTACAATTAGTTATCTTTATAGTGGCAATTTCCAAATAAGTCATGTAGATATTCCTCCGAGCGATCCTGAAAATTATACTAATGTCTCGAAATATGTTAACGTAACAAACTTAACAGGTGGCAATTGGCTTTTTATTAATATTACTTATTTTGCAGGTGATATTCCAATTGATTGGAATGAAAGCTCAATGGCACTTCTGCATTATAATGCGTCGGGTTGGAGTAATACCACTGATAGCGGAGTTAATACTACAGAAAAATTAGTTTATGGGAATGCAACAAGTTTTAGTGTACTTGCTCCCTTGGTCTTACCTTTTGGAGAAGAAGATACCACTGCCCCAGTAGCTAGTTTCGGAACAAATCCTGTTGAGAGTTATAATTCTACAACTTCATCAATCACTTTTGATTTAAAATGTTCAGATGATATTGCAGTTGACACAATACAGTTATGGACAAATGCAACTGGAGTTTGGCAAGTTAATCAAACTAATTCAAGTCCTTACAATGATACTTGGTGGAATGTTACTGTTACTGGAATTTCTGATGGAAGTAATTACAGGTGGGCGGTTTATTGTAATGACACAAATAGCTTGACAAATATGACTAATAATAGAACATTTAGTGTTGACACAACTCCCCCTGCAATAACTTTGATTAGTCCAGAAAATAATTACGAATTTAGTTCTGGAACAACAGAGGTTTCATTCAGTTGGAATGTTACAGATAATTTTAATTCAAATATAAGTTGTAACCTTTATACACAAGAATCATACCAAGAAATGATCTATTGCGGAAATACTACTACCTGTAACCAAATAATTTCAGGATTTTCAGCAGGGAGTTACAATTGGAGGGTGAATTGTTCTGATGGGACTAATGAAAATGTTTCCGATTCACGAAACTTCACCATTGTTCGCAAAGGAGGAGGTGGCGGTGGCGGGGACATAACAAATGTGACCAATGTGATAAATGCAACAAACCAAACTCCAGGAAATGAAAACCCCAATTCAGGAAATCCAAGTGAAGATGGAGGAGCAGGGGAAACATCCACTTGTGGAGATGGTGTTTGTGCAGAAGGTGAAGATCAGACTAACTGTTGTATTGACTGTGGGGGATGTTCTTCTGAGCCTAAATTCAATTATTGGATTTTAACTGGAATTCTTCCAATTTTGATTGTAATAATCCTTATAATTTTCTGGAAAAAGAAGAAAACTCTTGAACAAGTAGTTAAAGAAGTTGATGAACTCACTGCTATGAAAAAGAGGCATATGACTCAGAACTACATAAAGAATTATATAAAAACAGAAGAGAAAAAGAATAAAAAAATCTTTTCTGAAGCACTTAAAGAAATTGATTCATTCAATGATGCTTTGAAAGAAGAAAGCGGTTGGGGGATAAAATTAGCTAAAGCGAGAAAGAAAAAATTAAGAGATAAGAAAAAGATAAACAAGAAAGAAATCCCCATCCTAAAGATTGATACTTTTAACAAACTTGATGAGAAGAGACTCTTTGTTTTGGAGAAGATGATGTCCCAGTTTGGAAGATACAAAAAATTGATTGACAATGAAAGGATGTATCTGAACAAAGGAAGTAAAGGAGAAAGAAATGTAGAATGGGTAATGGATAAGTTGAAACCTATTAATGAAATTTTTAGTGATGAAGAAGGCGAGATAACCAGATTATTGGAAGCAGGTTTAGTGGATCTTCACAAATGTGAGGATGCAATGTTAAGTATTATCCAAGAAGCAAAAAAACAACCTGCCCATAGGACGATGTATGTACAAAAAGTAAAAATAACTAAACAAGGAAAATAGTCCAAATGAAATTTGGTGAAATTATCTTGTGGGTGTTGGTAATGATTGTAGCTTCTCTTATTGTCACTATGATAGTCAATCCCGTGATATACACAAATCTGAAGAACAGAGTTACAAGCCTGTTCAAAAGTCCTGTTTCAACAGATAAAGACCCTTTAACCGAAACCTGTGTGCAGTCTCTTGAACAATGTAAGGCTGTGTATGAAACAAAATATGAGATAAGTATGTCTCTTGTTGAAGCAAAGAAAGTCTATAATCTTTCTGCTGGAAATGATTTTTACAATACTTGGAAAGCATCAACACAAGTTGGTCTAGAGTTAGAATATAATCCCAATCTTTCTGTTGGAGAAAAGCTAAATGATTCTGATTTTCCCCTCGTTCTTTTTGCAATAACTTTAAGGGGAAAAGAAGGCCTTGCGCCCTATGTTGCAGTTTGTAACAATCAAGGGAATCTGATACAATATTCCAAAACGATTTTGTCGTGCGGTTGAGAAATTAATCAATTTGTATATGCTTCTTCTAATCCGTCTAGTGCAGATTTAACAAGAGTTTCAACCCCTGACCTAAAATAAAAAATAGAAACATTGCCTAAATTTTTCTCTTCTTTTACGCTGACAGTTGTGTCAAGATGTTTTAAAACCCGGCTTTTTACTACTTTTATATCTTCTTCGAATGAATAAGTACCTTTATTGTCAAATTTTCCGGATTCTGGGTTTTCTACATGACTTGGGCGAATATACATCACCACAAATTCTTGCCCCACATATCTTGGGTCAAAGGATTTTTGTAAACCAAAGTCTATGGCTGTTTCACCAGCTTGGGCGTCTGTTGCAACTAGGTGGTTAATTGGTTTGGAAAGCCTAGGACTTGTTCGTGGTTTAATACTTTGTTCTTTATCTGTTAAATTTATCATCATAAACCTCGTGATTTCACTTTTTTAAAGGTTTCTATTTTTCAATAATTTCTTCTTTGTTTTTCGAAAATTTTAAGACATGTTCTTTTGCTTTTTCAATTGATTCCTTGTTGATCTTGCCCTGAAGCAAGACAGATGGGCCGGGCAATGAGGTAAGTGTAAATATCTTTTCTGAGTTCTTGTCTTTCAGGTTTTCAAGAAGCAAATTTTCTTTATGATTTCTGCCAACTATAATCTTATAATCTGGAAACATGAAATGTCTGCCTATGCGAAGTAGCTGTATGTCTGTAAGTGTAATATCTTTCACTTGTTTTCTTGTAAAAAAATCCTTCAGACGTTCTTTGAAGACTTGTTCACAAAGAAGACAACCGCCTGCTGGATGCGGATAGGTTATTTTGTAATGATTTGCTAGTGCGATTTGGGGTTTTCTGCTTCTGCCTGAAATATTAAAGAGTTTTTCTCTATCAATTAAACCTTGTTTTTCAGGTTCTGTTATTTCAAGAAGTTTTGCAGACAAAGGACGAAGAATTTTTCCTTCTAATTTTGTTTCTTTGTCAATTGTGAGCATTGCTTTTCTGTATTGAGACATTGGTCTTTCGTTTAAGACTTCGCCTGTGACAATGAAATCACCTTTTTTTAATAATTTTTTAGTCTCATTTAATATAAAGATTCTGCAGTCAATGCAGGGATTTATTCCAGAACCGTGCCCGAACTTAGGTTTTTTGATTATTTTGAGGTATTTTTTGAATAATTTACCTTCAGTACAATTAATTATTTTATGTTCTATGCTTTGGACTTGGGTAAAATTAAAAGAGCAATCGCTTTGGCAGCAGCCTGAGCCAAACGCAAATTTGAATGTTATCGCTATGATGTGAAATTTGTTTTCAGATTGGTCTTGCATAATCTTGAGTGCAAGTCTGGAGTCTAATCCCCCGGAAAACATGACATAACATCTGGGAAGTTTTTTCATGAAATGAAGAATAAGAATGGATTTTTAAATTCTTTTAGCAACATAAATAGTATGAAAAACTCTTACTAATCCCGTCATCTCTTCTTCTAATCGTTCTGCAAATTTTTTAGCTAAATCCCCATTTTCTGGAACTGGGGCAGTCATGACAACCAAATTTCTGCCTTTTGGAATTCCCTTTTTCTTCCAATTTCTCCCTAATAAATTTGGCTCTGATAATTTATCCCAATTATAAGTGTATATTCTTCCCTCTTGTCTTATTTCATTCATAACATTAGATGCATAGGTATTGGTTATAGCATATTTGAATAAACGAGTTATTCCTTCTCTAAGTCTTTTTGAAAGTCTAGAAGAAACAACCATACCAACATCATAAGAATCATCTTGAATACTCAACGTTGTGCCTTCTTTATAATAAACAATTGTTCCCAAAGGTAATTTAGCGATTTCTTCAAGTTTTTCTATTCGTTTTGCCATTTTTGGGTTATGTTTTGTTTAATCTACATCCAAATCCTTTTTTCTTCTCATAGCATAAAGGATAACTCCCCTCAACTGATATGCAGCTGATTTTACAGCACTTGTTTTTGGGTTAAGCCCTTCAGTTACTACTCCTTTTTGCAAAGTTCCAACCAGGTTTGAATCAGGAGTATCAACCACGGCCATTACTGAAGATAGATTGCGTCCGTGAAAATTTGGTTTATAGCCCCCTAAAAACCTGTCTATTTCTGATATTGTGCTTCTTAGTCTTTTATCTGAATATTTAATTTGATGAGGGTTCGCTTCACCAGTTTTTAATGACGTGAATATAACCCTTGATAATATTGGGCAAACTTTATTTAGTTCGTCACAAATCGTGTAAGTTTGTTCAAATCTTGGATAACAGTCACCAAAATTACTTCCTCTGATTGTTATACCAAATCCCATTTTGTTTGTTTTTGATATTATTATTTTTTATTTCGTTCAATTGGAACATAAGCCATGAATTCATATATAGTGTTGCTCTTTTGTACATACCATGATACGCCTGTTGCAATTTTCTGATCTTTGTCAGGTTCAAAAGTATTAATCCAAATAGGATGATCTGCATTAATAGGAACATGGATTATATCATAATCATAGCGATATCTCCTTGCAACTTCTTCATTTCTAAAAATATGCATGCCATTATGACGCACCACTACTTGTTCAGGGTCTATTAGTTTAACTGCTCTTAAAACTTCAGTTACTCTCCTATCATTTAGTCTAGGACCATATAAAGTGTCAACTATTTGCATAACAGCTGTATCTATGTGAGGTTCGACATAACCAAAGCCAAATGCTTCTTTTTCTGTTACAATATATCCTAAGTGATATTGTTCGCCGTCAACATGATGATGTTTTCTGTGACTAAAACTTGCTGCTGATTCGCCTATTCTATCCAAAGAATGTCCTTCAGCATATCTTAAGACTTTTCTTAATTCAGTATCGTTTCTGTTTTGTGGAGAATAATTTGGGAATAATTTTGGGAATTTAGCAGAAGCATCTTTGTCTAATAAAGTCAAACCTAAAAGTTGATTTTTTTCTTGCACATTAGTGCTAACTGAATCCACAATCAATAATCTTGGTACGATTGTCATCTCTAGTTTTAGAAATTAAGGTTTATAAATCTTTTTCTTTGTGACTACTTTAAAGTAACTAGGAATACAAGAAGATAAAACTAGCTCCACTCTAAGATAATTGGGGTATCTTTTTTTAGCGCTTGAATATATGCCATTATCGCTTTATTTCTATCACTAATAACTTTTGGAATTTGTATTTTTTTCATTTCTCCTGCTGTTGTATAAACCATTTCTTCCCCATAACCATTTTTACGCCCTTTTTTTATTCCCCAACTTTCATATGTCTCTATCTTTACGCCATGAGGTAATGAATAGGTTTTGACAATTGCTTCTACACCTTCGTCTGGAAATGTTGATTTACCCTCAACATTTGCTATTTGCGCAAAAATTCTGTAATCTGTATCAAATTCCAGTCTGCTAAATCCTAACACATGCCCCTTTAATTCTCCTGCATTTCTTAAGGGCATAATTATCAAATCTACGCTCATATCCGAATCTAGAAACCAATACTTATAAATCTTACTATTTTTAGTCTTTCATAAGTTACAACAAAAACAAAGATTTAAAAAACCTAGAGATTACTCTATTTATAGAGATTAAAATGACTAAAGCTGAGCTCACAACAGATAAGGTATTCTCAATCCCTTTAGAAGAATTACTTAATGATAATTCTAACAAATATGAAGGAATGAGATTTGAAGCTAAAGGCACAGTTATTGGACCATTTTCATCTAGTCCTGCTTCAGCATTTATTCAGCTTTCTCAAGAACTGCCTGAAGGAATTGACCTAGTTTGTTCTTGCGATGTCAAAATAAGAAAGACCAACTATGACGGATTTTTGGGCGATCCCTATTACATCGTAGGTGTTGGATATTCAGTTACTAAATTTTCTGATCTCAAATCATAAAATGCCAATTGGAGAAGAGATATTCCCGAAAGGATGTTGGCTTGCTTACATGGACGATGGCCAATTAAGTCCACCTGGTAACTCTTTTATGCTTGCGCAAAGAGTAAATGAATGGGAAGGCAAAGGAGCTGAACAACCATGTTATGGTTGTGGAAAAGATGATTGTACAGTCAGAGTTGTTCAATATCATGAAGAAGAAAAAAGATGGTTGGTAAAGCCAAAATTTGCACTATAAGCTTGGCTTTGCCAAATGCGTGATGTGTGATAATTAATCAGTTTAGGCGTATCCTAAATTTTTCTAATGATTTCTAGAAAATAAAAGTTAAGGGCAAAATCAAAATACTTTAACTTATGTCTGGCAAAGTCAACTATAAAGTTATACTTTTCTTAATTCTTGATCATATCTAAAGAATTAGTATGTAATTGAATAAAATTTATCTAAATCTTTGAACATAGTAATCAAATACGGATTTGGCACAATCTTCTGTAACTTCAACTAACCTTTTATCCTTTACATCAGGTGTTTGGCCATTAATTGTTTCTCTTTCATTAATTTTTTCAACTAATGAAAGGCTAGTTTGATCACTTTGTTTAGTGAGCTCGTCTTCAACTTTAAATAAACATCCGCATATACTTCTCCCCCCAAATTTTTTTTCTTCATCTGTAAGTTTGTCATTATATTTCTTTACATTTAAAACAGATAAATATCCCAGAACGGCATATTTGAAATCTAAATTTGGTTCCATTTTATCTATTGTGTTCTATTTTATTATTTATAAAACTTTCTATTTGTTACTACTCTAAAAAGATTTCAAAAAACGGCCTTCAAAATGCTCGCTTTTAAGCAAAATTCGTTGCATTTCTTTTAATTCATAACAACTTTTAATCTCATCTGTAGAATTATTATCATGTACATCAATTAATTGGATTTCTGTCTTGAATTTTTTGCATAATCTGAAATTCTGTATTGTTCTTCCCAGATTTTTAGGATTAGTCAGATTATCTAAATTAATTAATATCTCCTTTTTATTGTCTCTGGCTATTTTACATAGGACTTGGTTCAAGCCAGAATCTCTTGAATCTAAAAAGTCTTTTTTTCTTGCATAATCTGGGTCTAATAAGGCAAAAACTTTTTTGTTTTCTAGGGCAATTCTGTTAATCTCGTTGGAAGTTCCGAGGATAATTACTTTTTTGGACATGCTCGTGGATTTGTCAATCATTCTTCTTAACACATCAATGTTCGGTGTTTTTATCAAGAAAACATCATAATCTTTAGTGTCTTTGTCAAAATCTTTCATACTCTCAATTATTTTGATAAATAAAATGTCTTCAAAACCAAGTTTTTTAGCTTGAGTTTCAATTTTTTTGCTTTTCTTACCTAAAAACAGGTTTATCATAATAGATAGTGTCTGTAATTATTTATAAAAGTATGGAAAAACATTTTGAAGAAAGAGTTATAAACTCAATTTTTTATTAAATTTGGGGTGAAACCCCAGATTTCTGGGTAATTAAAAATAGAAAACAATAAAAATGATCAATGATATTTTGGGAAGATTGGGCCCATGCCCACTTTTAGAAAGAGAAGCATTAAAAATTATTTTAAACGAAAAGACTTTCCCCCCGGATATAACTCACAAAGAAGTCAGAAGTATGCATGCATATATCCAGCATAATTGGAGACAAGACCAAAAAAAGGCGTATCAGTTTCGGGTTATAGTCGCTAAAACACTAGAAAAACTTGCGTATCCTTCTGATAAACCAATGGATGGTGGTTTACTGAAAAGTGCAGCTTATAATCTGGTTTATGCTGCAAAAAATGCACAGTCAAATTACTGGCGAAGTGTTGAGATAAGATGCAGAATGCTTGCCCATAGATTATTTTGCGATGCAGCTACATCTCCAATCATTCAAGAAGACCCAGAAATAATAAAATCAATCCGAGATTCAATAGAATCAGAAACAGAGAACATTCTCCTTACTTTGATGAATCCCGAAATTTTGGAAAGATGCTACTTTTATCTTAACACTAAGAGGTATGACCCTGAAAAGACAGAGGGGTAAGGATGAAACAAAAACCTTAATAAAGATTTACAATCATCTCTTTTATGCAATTCATGATTAAGACTACAAAAAGAGAGGAAGTCATAGACATTACACCTCAAGTTCAGGCACTTGCCTCAAGATATTCTCTAAAAGAAGGCTTATGTAATGTCTTTGTTCCTCATGCAACTGCTGCAGTAACAATCAATGAAAATTGTGACGAAAAAGTAAATGAAGATTTTCTTGAAGCTTTGAGGAAACAAATTCCCAAAGGACAATGGAAGCACGATTCTTGTGATGGCAATGGCGATGCTCATATCAAAGCCTCTATTATCAAACCAAGCATAACAATCCCAATCCAGAACAATCGTTTATTATTGGGAAGATGGCAAGGTATAATGTTCTGTGAATTTGATGGCCCGAGAGAAAGGATAATCATTGTCAATTGCTTAAGAAGCCAGTAAAAAACTAAAGATTTATAAATCATTTTTCACCTTGATAGAGGTAAATAAAACTGAAACACGAAAATGATAGAACAAAGATTCAGAACATTGAGAGAGCATTCTCTTAGTTCTACTTCTAAAGAAAATTTTGTTCTAAAAGTTTTATTTAAGAAAAAGTAAGCAATTCCTTGCTTACATATCTTCTTGTTTTATGAGTTATTTAAAAAACTTGTAAATCAAGCCAAAGAATTCTGCGGGAATTAATAACAAATTAGTTCTAACAGGACTCTAATTCGAGATTAAATTTATGGAGGAAAAACAAAATGGAAAATGAACCAAATATAAGAACACTAGAACAAGTAGCTAGAATGATTATAGGCCAATATGAATTTGGAAATCCCCTCAGGAACATGAATGAAGAAGATATTGTATCTTTTTTAAGAAACGGAACAGTGATAGCTGAATTAAATGAAAAGGGAGATAGGCTAATTAGAGAAGACATTTACACCCATCGCCAAAGTGATTTTTATATACCTGGAAAAGTAAGTCGTGGTTGGTATAAACTTTTACACTTATATGACAATGATAGCAGAGAAGGTAACTATAGAATTATTGGCACTGTAAAAGTTCATGATGAAAGTTTGGAACTTAGAGAAAATAATTCAATTCATGTTTTTAAATCAGAAATACATGTTGAAAGAATAAGATCTATATTTCATCCGGTGATTAAATTCAATGACGTTGGTTTTAATTGTTACAGTAGCTATTTAGGGATAACTGGTTGCTTTGTAAGTCTTCCCAGAGACGCAAAAATCATAGACTATCGGAGAAATAAATGAAATAGCTCTAATTTCGAATAAAAAACAGATTATTTTTTTATTTTTATTTTTTTAGGCTCATCTTTTTCAACAACCACCTTGTCATCATGGTTTATCTCCGAGATATCCTTGAACATATCCTCTGCATCATCACTGGATTTCTTGTTTTTTATTTTTTCTTCTCTTTCATCTTCTACGGGGATGATAATATCTGCTTTTTCAGTTTCTTTTTTTGGTTTAACTACTTTTTTCTTAACTGACTTGATGATTGTTTTTTTAATTGTTTTCTTTATTGTATCCCGAATAGGTTTTCGTAAAGGTTTTTTTACTACAACTTTCTTAACTGGTTTTTCTACAACTTTTACTCCTTCTTCTTCTGGTCCAGGTTCAACTTTTACATCTTCTACTTCAATTTCTTCTTCTGGTCCAGGTTCTTGGTCTTCTTCTTTGATTTCAACTGGCTCTTTTCTTGGGTAGACCATTACTGTTGACTCTGCAAGGGGTTTTGAAGTATCTTCAATCTGAGTTTTATTTGTTTCAACTTCTTGAATTTCCTGAACAGGTTCTTTTCTTGTAACAGATTGTTCTTGCCTTAAAATTTGTGGTGGGGCTTGTTGTTGGGGATAATTATATACCCTTGTTCTAGAATTAACAGGCGTTGGACCAGATGTGGGATATGCATCATATTTCTTACCAACATCCTTCTTTCTAAAAAGGAAAATTATCAGAACAATAATTATTGCAATAGCTAAAACAAAAGTCACTATAATCAACCAGGAAATTGGGACAATTGTGCTGGCAGCATTTCCAGTGATTATCTGTTTTTTTTGATTATCTGAATTCTTGAAAATTATCAAAAGAACAAACAAAAGAACAATAAAAAAGGGAATTAGATATAAAGAGAAGAACACTTTCCTTGAATCTCTTTTCCTGTAGTCTATTTTTTGTACAATTACCATCTTTTTGTGTATTTATTAAGACTGAAAGAGTTTTTAAATATTATTTAATCACGATAATATTTAAAAACTATTTGTGGGTATAAATATCATGACAGACAAACTTGAAGAGATGGCTGGAAGATTTATGGCTGCTGTTGATGCAGGTTATTACGATGATACTTGGGATGTTTTTTTATGAAGGTTATCTCCCTATTATGGACAAAAAAGAAGGAACTCCATTTTTTAGAAGCTTAAAACCAGAACAACTTGTAAAAGCAGTTAAGTATGTGTGTGGATTCAGCAATAATGTTACTTTCAAGCTCAAAAAATGTCACCTAAGTTATGCTCTAGGTGATAGTAGACTAGAGTTTTCAAGTAAGCAGACAAAAGAATTATTAGATGCATTTATTGATTCAATGTTTTAGACTTTCTTGAATTAAAAAAATAGAGAAAACTTTTTTCAAAGAATTTTTACTAGGCCTTGTTTTTCTGGTTCTGCAAGTTTTTCTTTAACTTGATTAAAAAGTTCTGGTGCAAGCGCGGTCCTTGTTTCAGAAAGCCATAACATCATTTCAACATCTTTTGGAAAGCCATTTACTAAACTTGTGCCAGCTCGTTGATTTACGTAGAACATTACTTGTTGGACCATCCCATCTATATTGCTTCGTTTAACCCCTGTTGTTTGATATTCTCTCCACTTTTTGTCATGAAATGTTGCGCAAGAAAAACCAATATTTTCTGGATCTCCGCATTCATACAAAAATGTTCTAAACATTGGTTGTCCTTCTTGTCTCTGTATTGGGGTTTCTATGTATCCAGTCATTTTATCTTTATCAGAAATTTATCAATGCGATGTTTAAAAACTTTTGCGGTAACTTCGTTTTTTAATTAATTTTATAGTGATAACAGGAGAAAGATTTAAAAACAAGTTCCATGTATTAGTTTATGGCATTGATTTTTGATTCAGAGTTTATGAAAAAAGACGCATTTGTAGATGTATTATATAATATAGGTGATTTTGGTGTTTTGTATTTTGGCAGAATTTTAAATTTAAGTCCAGAAGAAAGTTTAATTGAGCTTGGTCCTTGCATTGAAATTGAAGGTAGCAAAGGAGAAATGCCGGCATATAACACTTGGGCAAGAAGAACATTAATGGGTTTAATTGAAAAAGCGGGGGATCTTGAATGGTCTGCATTTGATGATATTGTTAATCTTGATCGATTACATGGCCTTATACATCCGAGAAAAATACTTTCTGTTGATTCAAAGACTAAAAATGGTCTTGTTAGTATATCTGGTGTTAATATTAGTAAAGAAGAATTGGAAGATTATATTTTCCCGCCATCTAGCAGTGAAGATGTCAAAAGAGAGTTCTTAGAAAAATACGGACCAAAATAAAGACATACTTTTAACCCTTAATATTCCCAATTGGTTTTAATCTACAGACTTTTTTTGCAAGCTGTGCATTGTGAATAGAATCTACAACATCTTCAACTGGCTTGTAAGCTTGAGGTGATTCTTCTGCTAAACCTGAAGAACTATGGCATTTGACATAAATCCCCTTTTTCTCAAGTTCTTTTGTGATATCATCTTTTCCCCAATTCTTTAATGCCTGTGTTCTTGACATTGCTCTTCCAGCTCCATGGCAAGCTGAAAAAAATGCTTTTTCACCTTCGTCTATTCCATGTAAGATGTAGCTTGAAGTTCCCATTGTTCCTCCGATTAAAACTGGTTGCCCAATTTTTCTATAAGCTTTAGGAACTTCTTCTCGATTTGGTCCAAATGCTCTTGTTGCTCCTTTTCTATGTACATATACTAATTTTTCTTTTCCATCAATAATATGTTTTTCAGCTTTGCATGAATTATGTGAGATTTCATAAAAAGTTTTGACTTGTGCTTTAGGAAAAATCTTTTCAACACCTTGTCTGATTAAATGCACTATAACTTGACGATTTGCATGTGCATAATTTAGAGCACAGCACATTGCTCCAAAATAGTTTTTTCCTTCTTCACTATTTATTGGGGCGCAGACTAGTTCTCTGTCTCTAATAGGGAGATTATATTTTCTTGAAGATTCTGCTAAAATCTTTAAGTAATCTGTTCCAATCTGATGCCCTAAAGCTCTTGAACCGCAATGAACCCAGATCATAATCTGATTTTTTGATAAACCTAATGATTCAGCTGCTTTTTCATCATAAATCTCATCAATGTACATAACTTCAAGATAATGATTCCCACTTCCGAGAGTTCCAACCTGCTTTTTTTCTCTTTTAATAGCTAATTCAGAAACAGCTTCGGGAATTGCTCCTTTTATGCTTCCATTATCTTCAATAAATTCCAAATCTTCTTTTGTGCCATAGCCTTTTTCAACAACCCAACTAGCTCCTTGTTTTAGAACCTCATTAACTTCCTTGTCATTCAAGACAATCTTTCCTCTTGAACCTAATCCAGCAGGGACAATCCTAAAGAGTTCATCAATTAATTCTTTGATTTTTGGTTTGACTTCCTCAAGTTTTAAATTAGTTTTCAAAGCTCTGACACCACAACCACCATCAAAACCAACTCCTCCAACAGAAACGATTCCTCCTTCATCAGCATCAAAAGCAGCAACACCCCCTATCGGGAATCCGTAACCGATATGCATATCACTTGTTGCAATTGCATATTTCTGTATCCCCGGAAGACATGCAACATCAGCAACTTGTTGTAAAGCCCTATCATCTAAATCTACTAACAAACTAGAGGAGGTAAATATCTTGCCGGGAACCTTCATATCTCCTTCTTTTGGGATTTCATATTCCCATTCACTAATTTTTTTGAGTTTTTCTTTGAACATTTTTCAAAAAATTATTAACTAATCTTGCTTTAATTAACTTTCTAACCTCCTCTTTTTTATAAATACTTAGTTCATAATAAATCGTTCCTAGTCCATTTATCCTTCTTCTGACAAGGCAGTCAATATCATAAAATTTTTTTAATATTTTTGAGAGATTATCCAAGTTTTTTGCTTCTTTAGAGATTATGCTTATAAAATTCCCCCCACGAATTCTGATTTTCTCAGTTAGAAGTTTCTTAATAAATTTTTTACACAAAAATTCATCTCTTGGAAAATCCCAAAGATATATCACATAATCTTTTATTGCTTTCTCAAGTTTTTCTTTTTTTTCTGGGTGAAAAAAACCGATTTTTTCTTTGAATAATAAAAGATTTTCTTTTCCTAAAACAAGGATTCTGAATATTGCACCATTCTTTTTTATTTGTTTAGTTGTTCTTATCCCCAATTTGCTTAATTTTTTTCTAACTTGATCAAGGCTTTTCTCATTAACACAATCTAGTCCAATTTGCCGATTCTGATGACTTTGAATATAAACCCATCCCTCACAATCAAAAAAAGACCTTAACCAAAAAGGTAAGAGATCTGTTTTCATTGGTGGCATTTGCCATTCTCTAGAATAAAAACTTCCGAATTCTTTACTTAATAATTCATAAATTTCTCTTGAACCAATTTCACATCTTTGCCCTTCAACTAATCTTGGTTTAATTCCAAAAACTTTTTCAAATTTATCTTGGAAATCTTTTAATAAGAAGATATTAATATTTCTTAAACCAATCCTATAATATTTATGCTTTTGAGTTAATGGATTTTTTACAACATAACCATCAGCGCAGAGATATGCATGAACTGAGGCCAAATTTTCATCAAATTTCATGAATAGTTAAGAATTCTAAGTTTATAAATTTACCCTATGTTTATCACGTACTATTGATATCCTTCTCAATCATTTTTAATAAAAAATCAAACTTTTTAAATCCGCTTGATTCATTAAAATGTCCTGCATTTTTAATGATTATAACCTTTGTTCCAAGTTTATTAGCAAGATTTTCAGCTTCATTCAAAGGAACATAAGGATCATTATCTGAATGAATCACATATAATTTAGAACAATTTTCTTTTATTTTTTTCCAATTAAATTCTTTTTGGACAAAAGTTTCATTTATCTTATCGAAAGTTGGATTTCCTAACAAATTCAAAAATCCAGAAACAAAGAAGCAAACTTTAACTTTAAAATTTAATTTTTCTAAAATCGAAAGAATAAATGCTGGTCCTAAACTATGGCCAATAAATACAGTTTCCTCATCTATCTCCATTAAATAAGGTTTAAAGACTTTCATCCATGTATCAAGATTTTGATTTTTTGGAGTAGGTAATTTAGGGACAAAACAAGTATTTCCTTCTTTTTCCAATTCTTTTTTTAGCCATGGAAACCAATTTTCTTCTGGATTCCCATAACTGCCATGGATGATAAAAAACTTAGTCATTCATAAACAAGAAAGCATTGATTTAAATAATTTTGTAAGAAATGATTTAAAGTTACTACCTTCTTCCCCTGTATTCTAAGCCAGAATATCTATTGAAAAAAGAAGTATCATTAGAAAATCCCTCAACGAAAGTGTCTCTTACTGATATAACCCTACCTAAAGTACCTGCAGCACCGTCTTCTTTGCCATCTGTTGTAAGTACGTAGGTTTTTCCTGTTGTAATTCTTCCAGCTAGATTTGATGAATTAGTATTTTCATGAGACCTGTTGTTATCGCCCAAAAATGTCATAAGTTCATTATAAGGAGGTACTTCCCCTTTTATTTTTCCATCATAATCACTTGTTACTCTAACAACATAATCTTTTCTGTTCTTCATATGAACTGCTTGGCATGCGCGCAAACCAACAGTTGTTGCTATTCCTGTTATCATCAACACTACAAGAAGTTCCATCAATGTAAAACCTTTATTGCCAGAAGTCTTATTTTCTTTCAATCTGCTGACAAGATCATTCTCCATAAAAAGGAGAATAAATTCTTCTTTTTAAATCTTTGGTTTTTAGGACTACTCTTAAATTACTAAAAAAAGGAAGATTTAAAAACATCTAAAATATATTCTTAAGATGGGTACTGATATAAGTGTTAGTCAAAAGAATAAGGACCTAAGAACATTAGTTGCAGTAGGCTTACTTGGTGTTACTCTTCTTTATGCTGGACTAAATCAGCTTTTGTGGGATAAAAGAGATACTTCTTATGATGAAGAAGGGAAAGTAGTGGTAGTTTCAAGAGCAAGAGGTCCCTTTGGGTTCATTTCTCTTTTAGCAGGTTTTGAAAAAGAAGAAAACCAAAAACCCCATAAGTATGAAGTTCGTTATAGCAATGGATTATCTTCAAGCAAGTTCATAGTTGATGGCTGGAGTAATGGGGGAGTACAAAAGCCATGTGACGGGTTAGTTGATTTGATTATAACTGAGGGTTTTTTTGGTGAAGAACATAACCAAATTACAAGAGAAACTGACTTTGAAAAATATAAAAAACAATTTGAAGCAGCTGACAAACTTTTAGCAGAAACAAAAGCTAGACTTAAGATAACCACAAATCAATACTAATAAAAAATTTAAATGACGAAATAATTAAATTTCATAAAGGAAAAAAAATGGATAAATTAGAAGTTTTGTTTGGAACATACAACGGGCCTAGAAATGATTATATGACACAAACAGAAATGCTTTTTCCAATAGGCCAAATTCCTAGAAGTGAAAAAAGGGCAATTAGCGTGACAAAAACATTAGTGGGAAAAATGCCCGAAACAAGGTATGGTTTAGTTCTGGAGCATATAAAATGGGAAAATTCTGTTGAAGGAAAAGGGGAAATTTTAATAAATAATCCTGCTGATCCAAGAATTACTTATAACCCTAAGATGAATGCAAACTATGGAAGGGATGTTTATGTTGTAGCGGTTCCAACTAGCGCAGAAGAAATAGCAGAACAAACCAAGACACTCAGGCTGGAGTTTGGACTCAATGTGCCAATAAAGTATCTACTTTCAGATTATGATTATCTGCTTAATGCTAGAGATTAGGAAGTTAGTGGATTAAACATCAACAATGCATTGTACAATCCAATTGTTTGTAGCTTCATCTTGATAAATCTTTAGTTGTGAATAGGTTGCTGCTTTCACTTCTATTTTTGGCTCATGTTTTTCACCTAATTTTTCCCCCTTAGCTTCTCCTTCAAGTTTAAATCCCTCTTTTTCTTTGGTTATCATGACTTTGAATTCAGAAAACGCCATATCTTTAATAGATGATTGCGCTAGCAATGAGTTAAGCCACTCAACTAAGAGTTCTTCTTGATTTCTGGCAGAACATTTTATCTTTATTGACTTTTGAGGCTCAACTTTTTCAAGATTGATTTCCACAGAGAACATCGCTTTAGCGCATTCTTGAAAAGCTTCTTCAATTCCAAGGCCTATTCCTTTGACTCCGATGTCTGCTTGATGTTCGAATGTTTCAAATGTCATTTTGTATCAAAGAACAAGCTATTATAAATATCTTTTGGAGTTTCACAACGTTGTGAAGTCTAAACTTCATGAAACTCTCGTCATTTATTTTAACTTAATTCTCATTACTCCTTTCTCCAAAGGAAGATCTTTAATTTTTTGGGTTCAAAACTGCTTGAATCTTTATTAGCTGCAACAAAGTAATCATAAGCGATAATCTCTTTGCTGTTTATATAAAGGGGACAACGACTATTATCCTGCATATTCTTGATGCAAACATCTAGATTGTAATTCATATTAAACTTCTGTAAAAAAATCCTAAGCGAATTATTGATATCAACTTCATCATTGCTTAGAATATTATTTCTTAATTCTTGATTGTTTTCAATTTCATTTAAAAACAAAGCCTGAAAATCCATAGCTGAACCTTGTTCATTGTTGGCATTATTTCTTGACAATATTACCATCACAAATGTAAATAGGATAAGTATTCCGAGAACAGCTTCAATCACAGCCACCCATGCTCTTTTATTCTTTATGCGTCTCATTGTAGTCTATAATCTTAATAATTTATTTAATTACCGTCTTGCAGGAATTTGCTGAAGCAAACAACATTGTCCTGCGCAATTTGTTTAACAAACATACATACCTTTACCACACTTGAATATTTACTTGGCAATTTTTAATTTGTTTGTCTGTTTGATCAAAAACCTTGATAAAAAAGGTTTTTGCAAAAACATCTGCTCCTTTTGGGCTTTTTTTATTAGTATTGACTAGTTCAATAGTGTTTGCACTTCCTTGATAACTGATTACAAAGTTAGCATCTTCAAAACTTAAAGCAGTATCATTTAATTTATCACTGGAAAAGATTTTTCCGCTAGTCGGAATTGTATAATTATAATTATTATCAACTTTAATACAAGATTCTGAAAATCCGGGGTCTTCTACTTCAAAGCTAAAGTTATAGATTTCAAAAAAACCATCTTTAGCATCAAAAACCAGGGAACCTTCGCCTAGACTAGAACTGACCCTCTCATTATCTAAAAAAACAGCAACATTTTCTTGTCCTAGATTTTCATTAAAAGCCACATTAACACAATGTGTTGCTCCTGTTCCTGCAATATTGATTCCAACTTTAGTGAAATTATCTGCTTTTTCCATGAATGTTCTTTCAAAATCATCCAAAGAATGAGAATTTATTGATTTTTGTTTATTAAAAACATTGAAAATAATCAGAATTGAGAAAACCGCTAGTATAAATAAGATCATAGCTGCAACCATGTCTATATTAGTGATAGCTTTTTTGCTTTTGATTTTCATATAAGCCCTCTTTTTCTTAATAGATAAGGGGCATTTATGTTTTAAAAAACTTCTCTTAACAAGTTTTTCTAGCTTATTTTGGGTACATCTTCCAACCTGTCTATGTAAACAGTTATGTTTAAAAACATCAAATATCTATTAATACTAACGATATCGCGCGATAAAACGCATGCATGCGATATCTGATTGTTTGCTCGCATAAAGTCGAGCATTTTTAATTAAAAGAAAAAGGAGGTTAAATAAAAATGAATTTTAGAAACAAAAAGGGACAGGCAGCAATGGAGTTCTTGATGACATATGGATGGGCAATCTTAATTGCAATTATTGCAATTGCAGCTTTGATAGCATTCGGAGTTTTGAACCCACCATTACAAGAATCTTGTGGTACTGACGGAATTTTAGTTCAGGGAGTTTCCTGTGTTAATGTAGTCGCAGATGCTAGTGCAGATACTCTTAACATATCGATTACAAACAACTTAGCAGACCCAATAACTTTTACTACTATTACATTTACGGGTACTACTGGAGCTGGGACATGTACACTTACAACAGCGCCAACCCCATTACCATCAGGAGCAACAGGATATTTCGAGTCAGGTAGTAGTTGTGTTACAGGAGCTGCTGGAGGAAATCTAAAAGGAGATTTGTCTTTCACTTATTCTACGGTTGCTGGAGTAACATACCCTGCAACGAACCTAAAGATTACAAAGAAGATAGCTAACTAAAAATCCCTTTAAATTTATTTTTTTTTCTTTTTTTTTCTCAGTAGAACCAATCAAAAGATTTATAAATGAGTAATATATTACTCATATGAGTAAAATGATATTCAATGAGAAAATAATAAAAATTTTAGAAGCATTTTCTTCAGATTATTCTAAAAGAGTTTATGGCAGAGAAATTTCTAGGAAATTCAAGATGAATCAAAAAACTATTTCTAACATACTAAACAAGTTAGAAAAAGAAAATATTCTAAAATTTACTTCTGAAGGCAAGAATAAGTACTATTATTTAAATAAATTCAATCCTAGAATAAAAGAGATTATAAAACTAATTGAAATAAGCAGAAAATCTAATTTTTTGGATAAAAACAAAAATAAACAAGAATTATTTGAAAAAATTGAAAAAAGAACAAAAGGAGTAGCAATTATTTTTGGAAGCTATTCTAAAAACCAAGCTAATGAAAAATCTGATTTAGACTTATTTGTAATGGGCTCAATAGAAGATTTAGGTGATTTAGAACAATTGTATAATATAAAAATAAATCTGATTAAATCCAATGCAAAAAAATTCAATCCGCAAGAGCATATAATCCAAGAGATAATTAATAATCACATAATATTAAAAGGAATAGAAGAATTTATAGGACTAATATGGAAAATATAAATTGGTGTTTCAATAAAAAAGAAGGAATAAGATTAATTGAACCAAATGATAATCTTGCTTTAAGTTACATGAAAATGGCTGAAGATGCGCTAGGAACAATGAACCGCGAGAAGAACTTCAATATGACTTTCGCAATTTCTGCTTGTTACTATTCCATGTATTATTCATTATATTCTGTCCTAATGAAAATAGGATTCAAATGTGAAATTCATTCTTGCACTCTGGAATTTATGAAAATCTTTCTTTCTGATTTTTATTCAGAAAAAGACATAAAGATTATTAAAAAAGCATTTTGATTTAAGAAATATATCTCAGTATTACGCCGATAAGGTCATAGGCATAGAAGAAATCAATACAATAATTCTTGAAGCTCCATCTTTTGTCAACAAGTCAAAAGAAATTCTCTCAAAATTAAATGAATCTGACATAAAAAATTTTAGAAACCAAGGAAAAAAAATGCAAGACAATTCTTCAAAGTTCAAAACAAATTAAAAGAGGGGATGATGCTTTCAGCCACTGCTAAGCCTAATATTTTATATTTGTTTTTATAGGAAAACAAAAATTCATTGAAACACAGTAAAGGATAAACCCCAATTACCCACATATAGATTAATCTATTGTATATGGATGTTCTTCAAGGCGTTTTTAGAAACTTCAATTCCCTTGTCATTTATGCTGAAAGGATAGACAAATTCAGAATGTTTTGTCCCCCGCATTTTAAGGACTTCAATCATCCTTTGTCTCTTGCCTTCTTTCATTCTCAAGAAAAACATCAGGATTACAGAATCCACTTCAAATTCTATTGCAGATTCTGAGCCAGAAATCAATTCTTCTTTGCTGAGCTCTTTTTCCATAGTCATTAATATAGAGCATTTCCATCTTTTGATTATTTCAAATAAAGAAAGAGCAGCTTCTCTTTTTGCTAACTCAGATTCAAATAATAGGGTAAAACTAGTTATGGAGTCTATTACAAGCCGATTAATCTTGCTTTTGTAAACTAGGCTTTCTAATGTTCCCCCTCCTTCCTCTAACATAGACTTGACTTTTTCAGGACTATATTCAATGAAAATAAATTTGCCTTTTTTTTCATATTCTTCTAGATTAAAGCCAAATTCTAACATGTTCCTAAAAAGTTCTTCTCTTTTCTCTTCAAAAGTTATGTACATGCAGGTTTCTCCGTTTTTCAATCCACCTATCAAGAATTGAATAGAAAAAATTGTTTTTCCCGAACCTGCGCCACCAACAAGAAGATTAACAGATTCTTTGTTAAGACCGCCATTACAAATACTATCAAAGTTTGAGATAAATGTAGGGATTTTTTCAGCCTTATATCCTGCACTTGGGGGATTGGCTGTTATCTTTTTGATTTTCTTTTTTGCCCCCCCTTTTTTTTCTGTCATAATTAAGACAAACTGAATTGATTTTTAAATCTTTCTTGTTAGAAAGATTTACTTTGCCAAATGTGAGGTAGGTTGTAATTGATTGTCTTTAGGGTATTTTAAATTTTCAAGAGATTTCTTCGAAGACATAAGAGAAACAGCTAAATCCAAAAAATTTGCACTTACAGCTGGCAAAGTTAATTCTTTAATCCTTGACTTAGCCATTGCGAGTTATGTTTTAATTAATTCTCCTCCCCGCATTCTAGATCTTTTCAGAAATTCTTCGAAAACAAAAATAAAATCAAAATACTTTACACTTATATCTAGCAAAGTCAAGTTTAGAAAGCTCTTTTAAATCTTCTGTATACTCAACTTACAAAAGCTGAAAGAACTGCTTTGATTACTACTCCGACTATTAGATAAATAATCAATGATAAAACAATTAAAACAGGGATATACTTCAATCCATCTTTTTCTTCTCCTGAATTAATCAAGCCCAAAACCAATGAACTTAGAATAGATGAGACTATCAATAAGACAATTGAAAATCCCCTGACAAATGGAACACTGATTATAACCCCGCTTATAGCTAAAGGCGCTTTTGAAGCGACATCTGCAGGGATTGCTTCAATACTTGCAAGGCTATTGCTCATTATCTCAGTTAAGGCTGTACTCAAGCCGAATAATAACGGAGAGATTAAACCCACAGCAGCAAAAATAAAAATAGTATACATCATAACACTTGCATGAATCTGTTTTGAAGTCAATAGTTGTTGTCTTAGACTTGAAGCAGATTCTTCTAACAATGGCGCTAATTCTCCTCCAGAAGTGATTCCAAAAGTAATCAAGTCAATTGTCCTGCCAATAATATTTGATTTAAATCTTCTGCTCATCTCATTTAGTGCATCGACTAGATCTTTTCCAGTTGCAATCTCTTTTGCAACTTTCTTGAATTCATCATTTAAAACACCAAATTCTTCTCTAGCAGAGACTAAAAATGCTTTGTCAGTAGTCAAGCCAGCTCTTAGGTTAGTTGCCATCAATTGCAAGGCGTCAGGCAATATTTTTTCAGCATCAGATGATCTTTTATCTGCTTTGAGCATCAATAATAAATAAAATACCAGCATGACTAGAGCAAAAATAAAGAAGAAGCTTATAATAGCAAAATACCAGGTCCAGAAAATCAGGACAGCGACAAATGTAATAATGGCTAAGCTAATACTTAGCATTATAACAAAATTAGCATGTTCTCTTGGATCCCTTTTCATATCAGCATAAACAGTCAACTTTTCTATTGCTCTTGTGTAAAAAGGAAATAGTCTTGCAAAAAGTGGATAATACATAATCAAACCAGTGGAGGCCTCCCAGATTTAATCATTCCTAAAAAGATTATTTGTAAGAAACAAACCCCCCCAATACAACAAGCAAAATCATTTTGTAATTTTGTCCAAGAGCCTGTACAAAAGTGGATAATACTAAAACAAAAGTGATTGCAAGAGCAGGGAAGATAATAGCAACAACCATATAAAACATGCTATAGGGAGATAATTTTCCACCATAAGCTTGAATTTCAGTTAATTGCTCTTGAATCAAAGATTTTACAATCTCTCTTAAAACATGGGAAATATCTGCTCCAACCTGCATTCCGGTGATAATCTGCCAAATAGCCCTTCTAAAGAAAATAGAAGGATTGTCCCTTGAAACTCTTTCAAGAGCTTCGATAGCTGGTGTTCCAGATTCCATAGAATTTATGGCTTTCTGAAATTCTTCAGATATGATGCCGTAATTGCCTCGGGCTATGTTCTTCAAAGCATTAAAGAAAGTGACTCCTGCAGTCAATTGGACAGTCATAGCCCTAAGAGCCGGAAGCAGGTTAGTTTCTATATTTCTGACTTTCTTGTTGACAATCATTCTAGGATAGTTTCTCTGTTGGAAATAAATAAAAATATTCAAAATAAGGGATATAACCAGCGCAAGATACCATGAAGCATTTGCAATAATGAAGATTACTAATAAAAGAACAGTCAACAGGATGAAATTCATTATAGTTGAAGCCAGTATCATAGCTAGATATTTCTCTGGTTTAATTGGGATATCTGCCTGCAAAAAATATAAACTGAATTTTTTTTCTTTGTATGCTATCTTCTGGCTATAACTTAAGAAGAGATTAGAAATTCTGTCTATTGCTCTTTGTGGAAGTAATAAAAATGGTATTCTGAACATTTATTCCTCTTTTTTCTGGATATACTAACTCAATTTAGTCTTTCTGATTTAAATAGTTTTTTTATTCTTGTTTCTTTGATTTTTTCTCGGATTCAACCTGTGCTTGCTGCTGAAGATAATATTTTTTGACTTCCTGGGCAATTCCATTCATATCCCTTACATTCCTCTTCACTAAGTCCATCAAGATTTTTTTCTTATTTTCAAGTTCTTTATTAATCTCATTGACACTCAAACCCGTGTGTCTTGAAAGCTCTTCGAAGACCCTTATTGAATTAGAGTGTTTGATTATACTATCATTAGCAGGCTCGTACCTATATAATATGTTTGGTTTGACCCCATTTTTTTCAGATTCATCTGGAATAAACTCAGCTACTTGATAAGTCCTTCTAATTCCCCTCCTTCTATCTCGGAACATGACAATATTCAAATGGACTGCTTTCAATAAATTAGGCGGAACATTAATTGGCGGATTTACAAGTCTTGAAATAGTTTCAGCTGCACTATCTGCATGTACAGTTGCATAGACACTATGCCCTGTATGCATTGCTTCGAATAAAACTTCAGCTTCTTCTTGTCTTCTCATCTCTCCAAGAATAATCCTATCCGGACGCATTCTTAAGCTGTTTACTAATAAATCTAACATAGTAATTGCACCCTTGCCCTCCGGATTTGCTAATCTTGTAATTAGAGGGGCCCAATACAAATGCTCGGGCAGCTGCAATTCTCGTGTATCTTCAATGCTGATGATTCTGTGATAGGGGGGCAGGAATAAAGATGACACATTCAGGATAGTTGTTTTTCCTGAAGCTGTTCCTCCAGAGAACAGGACATTTAATTCGTATTGTAATGCAGTCCAAATCAAGGCAAAAACATCTAAAGAACAGGTTTTGTTATTGATGAAGTCAACAGCTGTCCAGGGTTCTCGTGCGAATTTTCTGATAGTTATTGTATTCCCCTTGGTGCATATAGGATAAAGGATAGAATTGACTCTGTCTCCAGAAACAAGATGAGCATCAAGCATGGGTGTTAATGTAGTAATTTGCCTTCCAACTCTCCTTGCGATAACAGAAGAATAATTTTCAATTTTATTCTCGCTTTCAACTATGAGATTAGTCACCAACCAGCCATATCTTTTGTGATATACTCGGATTGGTTCTTTGGCCGAAGTTACAACAATCTCTTCAAGATTCGGGTCAGCAACTAAAAGTTCGATATTTCCTAACCCGATCATCTCATTTATTAAAACTCCAGAAAGTAGATTGATATTCTCTGTAGGAAGTTTAAATTGCTGTTTTAATATTGCTTCTGCTCGGGCTTTTAGATTATTTTTTAGTTTTTCAATTGCATTAACATCTGTAACTTCTAATTTGATATCAATTGAAGATACCAATTTTTCTTTGATATTGTCTAGAAGAGCCTTGGTGGGTGCTGAAAGCTCTGGAAATTTCAAAAAATAAATTTTTCCTTCGGGAGTATCAAAAATGTTGACTTTTACTTTTACTTCATTTGCGTTTACAGGATATGTTTCTAAAATTTTTCCTTTGTTTGCAGCAGCTAGGACCCGAGTTATCTCATTTTGTCTTATTTCACTATCACTGAGGACGATTTGTTGGCCGCCTTGTTCGTATTGATTTGCTTCTATTTCTTCTCTTGTCTTTCCCTTGAATTTACTTTCTTCTTTTTCTTCTTTTTTTGGAAGTTTTTCTTTTTCAACAATTTTTTCTTCTTTTGGGACATATCCTGCGGGGGGAGCGATATTTTCTATATTCCAACTAGCAGAACTTTTTTTATCTTGTGGGAAACCGTATTTTTCCCTCAAGTCATCTCTTAATCGATGTTTAGGATAATCCTCCGAAGAATCTTTTAATTGTACATCATTTTTGGTTTCAGAAATAGAAGAAGAATCGGGTAATGGCAGAGGCACATTTAAATCGTGAAATGATTTAGCTTTCTTGACATGTCTTTTTGATTTATTCAATTTAAACTTCTTTTTTTTCATCTGCCCTCTTTTTTTAACACTTTCTATTTTTTAATTTTCTTTAGTTTAAAAGCCTTGCTTTACTCTTTAACACTGGAAATTTCTTTTTTTATTAATGTGGGTTCGCCGAAAGCAGGATAATTTACTTCAGCTAATCCATGTTCAACTAGAATATTGCACCACTCAAGTGCTTCTTCTTTATCAATATTAAAGGTCTTCATGATATATGATAATTTTAGAGAATCATATTTTTCCAATAAGTCGTATAAGACATCTAGGTGTGTCTGGGTTCTTTTAGCAATTTGGGGCAGTACTTGTTCTTTAATCTCTTCTTTTTTCTTTGCTTTAATTTCTTGTTTTATGTCCTTGCCAGTATCCATCCTTTCTAAAATCTCCTGCCTTCCTTCTTGTTCTTCTGGCTTGGCAAATCGGTCTATTTTCTTAGGTTTCTCTTCTATCCCCTTTTCAGGGTTTGTTCTTCTCTCTTCTTCAGCAGCTTTTCTAGCTAATTCAAGTTTCTCTCTTGTCTCTATGTCTAACTCAGACATATTCTTTTCTTCTAACCTCTTCCTTCTTTCTTCTTCTTCTTCTGCTCTTTTTCGCATTTCATCTTCAAGTTTAATTCTCTTTTCTTCTATTGATCTTCTTCTTCTCTCTTCTTCAGCAGTTTTTTTCTTTTCTTCTAATTTTTTTCTTTCTTCTTCAAGCTTTTTTCTTTTCTCTTCCAATGCTGTTGCTCTTTTTATCTCTTCTTCAAATCTTTTCTTTTTCTTTTCCTCTTCTTGTAATCTTGTCTTTAACAAAGCTTCTTCTCGTTTCCTTCTTTCCTCCTCTTTTTTTCTGTTGATAAACATTAATTTTTTAGTTTCTTCTTCAGTCTTTTTCCTTAGTTCTTCGAATTTCCTGATTTCTTCTGCCTTCTTCCTTTCCTGCTCTGTTTTCTTCCTCAATTCCTTGTATTTTTCCAGTTCTCCAAATCTTTTTTTCTGTTCTCCTAGTTCGTTTCTTTCTTGTTCTGCTTTCTGTATTAAATCTTCAAATTTCTTGGCTTCTTCTTGTCTCTTTTTTTCTCTTTCAATTGACCTTTTTTCTTGAACAATTCTTCTTTCTTCTGCTTCCTTTCTTAATTCCTCTTCTAATTTTCGTTTATCTTCCTCAAGTTTTTCACGCATTTTTTGTTCTAGTATTCTTCTCTCTTCTTCAACAGTTCTTTTGCGTGATTCTTCTTTTTGTCTTTTGATTCCTGATTCCTTGATTGTCCTTTCTTCGCTAGTTTTTTTGAGAGATACTTCTTCAGTTTTAGCTTTTCCTTCTTCTTTTCTTTGTTTACTCTGATACTCAATGCTTTTTGCCACTATTTTCTCAAGATTTCTTTTGATTAGCGGTGCAACAACTACTGCAAAGAGCATTAAGACAACTGAAACAACAATTAAACCCGTGCCCCAAGGTGCTGGAATAATCTCGATGAGAGTTTTACCAAGCCACTTCAGTTCTATTGCTGTTAAAAATGAGATTTTGTTTGAAAAGTATCTTAAGAAATACACAATGGCCAAGAATAGCCCAATCCAAAATAAGAAATTTAATTTATTTCCAGCCTTTTGTTTTTCAGTAAAATTCTTTGCGATATAAACGCCCTTGACTGTGTTTCCATCCCACATTTTTTCAAGAACATCCAAACCACTTATGACCTTTCCAATTATGGTATATTTGTCGTCAAATTCAGGAATATTTTTTAGGCATATATAAAGGTGTTGCATCGAAGAATCTGACGGATTCTTCTTTGAATTGACTAGTCCCACAGTCCCCTTTGTGTTTCTTAAAAATGGCACAATGGATTTAGGAGCGGTTTCATCTTCCCCAGAGCCTTTTCTTAATTGAACGAAAAAGGGATTGCAATTATGGAAAGTCATTCCTTCAAATTCTCCAAGAAGCACTTTTGTGATGACTTCTTTTACTAAAGGCACATCTTTATGAAAAAGTTCTATGACAATTTCGCCCTTGTAAGTCTCTAAAATAACTGCTTTTTGAACATTTTCATTAAAAATTTCATCTAAGAATTCTTGGCTATACCTCTTCTTTAAAAATATTTCTGCATCATTCATTTGAACTACAAGATAAATTTATAAACTGGAAACGCTCCTCTTTTTTTATATAAGATAATTCCATTTTATAAACCTTACTAAGTATCAAAAAAAAGGAAGAAAAAGAGGCGGATCATGTATAAAAAAGCACAAGTAAGCATTGAATATACTCTAATTATTGGACTAATACTTTTTGCATTAACTTTGGCAGTGGGGGTTGCTTTCTTTTATTCAACTACAGCAAAACACCAGATTACTATGAATCAGATTGAAAAAGTTGGAAAGAAGATTTCAGAGACAGCTGATTCGGTTTATTATCTGGGAAATCCCTCGCAGGTAACTTTGGATTTAACAATGCCTGAAAGTATAAATGAGATTATAATGGCCCATACCATTGGACCGGGAGGAGATTATATCCTATTCAAGTACAAGGGCCCAGGGGGAGAAGCATATTCAATTTTTAACACAAAAGCAGAAATAGATAATACTACACAATCCTTGAATAATTCGCGTTTTATGGCTCCTGGTTTAAAACATTTGATTGTTAATGTAACACAGCCAACAGAAACTCAACTTCCCCAGGTTCAGCTTACACCATACTTTGCAGATTAATCTTAAATTGATCAAAATCTTTAGTGGTTATACTTAATTAGAAAAAATGATAAAATGCACAAAAAAGAAAGCACAAGCAGCAATGGAATTTGTTATGGTTTTTTCTGTACTAAGTATTTTTGTAACTGCTTTTTTAGGGGCAATTTATGTGAATATTTCTCAAAGCAAACAAAAAAATGAACAGGGGATAGTAGATGACATGGCTAATTTCATACAACAAGAAATAATACTCGCTTCAAGAGTTGAAGATGGTTATCATCGAACTTTTTTTCTTCCAGAGAAAATCGGGGGAAAACCCTATAATATAACATTGGGAGATTATGCTCTTTATGTGAACACCTCAAAAGCAGTTTCGATCAGGGGGATTCCTATTGTGACCAATGCAGACTCAGTTAAATTTTATTACCAAGATAATAATACCATAATCAAGAACGAAACTCCTTTTTATATTTTCATAAATCCTGATAGATAATAAAAGATGATAAAAAAAATTAATCTAAAAAAGAATAAGGACAAGAAAGCGCAGGTTTGGGCAATTGATCTTTCAATTGCATTTGTCTTGTTTGTCGGGGTTATCCTGCTGTTCTACAGATATTCGATAAGTTTTGCTCCTGAAGATCCTATAGTAAATAAGATAATACAAGAAGGAAATTACGCTTCTAACGCACTATTAGGTACAGGTTACCCTGAAAATTGGAGTGATATTTCAGATACTCCCGAAGGTAATAGATTAGAAAAAACATATTCTATTGGTTTATTAAATAGCGATGGGATGCTGAATCTTACTAAGGCCGCTGCTTTTAAAACAATGATAGGTTCTGGCGGTAGCGCAGAATATAATCTTTCAAGAAGAAAGCTTAATACAGAATATGAATATTTCATTGAATTTTCAGATGGTAATGCGAATCCATTTATAGGGGCGCTGTGGGAGGGGGAAATTGGTTGGAATTGCCTTGCAATGAACCCTAAACCAAAACAAATTGTGAAAATCCAGAGGCTTGTTGCTTACAAGGATACTGATGATAATACTATCAAACCAGTAAAATTAATATTATATTTGTGGACAAATCAAGCAGCTTAAATAAATTTGAAAAAATAGGGCAAAAAATGTTAAAACAAAAGAATGTTAAAAAATTAGGAATTCTTTGCACCCTGGAAGACCACGGTTTTCGCGGGAATAAAAAAGCATATTACTTTACTTTAGATGCATTGTTCGCATTAGCATTGCTTGTCGGCGTAATTGCCATGATTCCCTATACAAGCGTCTCAACACTTGAGCATCATTATCGAATGTCTTATCTCCAAGAAGATGCCCTCAATATATTGTCTTCAGTAAGATCTTCAGAAGTCAATAATGTGAATATAAGTGATATTGTTAATGATTCAGCATATAACACCACTCTTTCTCAAGGTGACATGCTTATTGAATCAATATCAAAACTCTGGGCAACGAACAGTACACCGGGCAGGGGCGATGTTGAGGGACAGAGGTTTGATGATGCTGTGAACATAACCCTCAGTTTTTTTGGGAACGTCTTTGATGATACAGACAATGTCGGAATTTTCTTAACTAGTGGCGGAACAACAGCAAGGGTAGCTAATTGGAATAACACCCCTATGGAAGGAAGTTATGATACTGCAGCAACTTCTGGTTTTATTAGCGGAATAGCTCAAGGAGAATCAGTCCAAGGAAATACAGCCAGAGCATTTATCCAGAAGAAAGATAGAACAAAACTAGTATATTTTGGCGGATATATTGGTGATGGAAACATAACTGCTCTTGTAGAATTGCCTCAAAATGTTACTTATATTAATAATATAACTCTGGAGATTGCAAATAATATTCCTTGTAAATTATACATTTACAATGCGACAAATGGTTGGCTGTATCTAATGAATATTGGTTCAGCACAAGATGAATTTACTCCGAATATAATCTACTTATCTGAAGATAATTTCTCTAAATTTGTAAATGGGACAAATTTCTTAAAATTTATAAATAGTTCAGATAGATTATCAATTTCAGGAGGATACATTAAAGTAGATTATAGGACAGAAAATCCTGAATTCACTTTATCAAAACGACAATATCTCCACCAAGTTGAAGGGGTAATCAACGAATATGACTCTATTTTTGCTCCAGATACAATTAATTCAATGAGCATACATCTTCACTATAAAATAAATTTATCTGAACTAGAAGAAGGAAATGCAACAATTGTGTTAACACTTGGAAACGCCACAGTATATAATCATACTACTGAAGATGATATTGATGATTTTAGTGTTACTTTGAATAATGCCACAATTGCAGGCAACTTAACTCCATATGGAAACAGTTATGGCCCAATAAGCAACAAAACTGTTCCAATCAGGCTCGGGTTTAGAGAAATGTCTGGTTCAGGTGGAAGTGGAAATGCGGATGTTGCTCTAATAACTGATGTCTCGGGAAGTATGGCTTATATGAATATCCCCTGTTCTTCTGTTTGGCAAATTTCAAATCAAGCATATGAGGGAACCTATGGTGCAGAAAACCAGGATATAAATGATTCTCAAATAGTGTGTATGGGTAGAACTATCAATGTTATAAATAATGGGAATAACAACTGCAATTCAGCTGGAAGCAGTAAATGTAACTTATCTTTTGCATGGAAAAATAGTTCACAGGCTAATGATAGATTAAAATTATACATTGATGGTGACTATGGTGGTATAAGCAACAATCCAGAGAATGGAGTAACTGCTTATATAGAAGGAGTTGGCGGGAGCTGGTATATGCAAAACATTTCCATAAAAAAAGGGTCGCATAACATTGTTTTTTGTTATGACAAAAATGGTTCTGGATCTTTGGGAAATGATATGGGTTATATTGATAATATCAGCATAGTCAATTCAACAGGCAAAGTTACTTTAGTGGATGACTTTGAAGATGGAGATTTAAATGGATGGAATTTCTTTTGTGGAACAGAAAAATTAGCCCTAGCTAAAGACGTTGATAAACTTTTTGTAGAAACTGTTTTGAACGTTACTGGAAATCAAATTGGGTTGACTGCTTACTCTGACGGAAATCCAGGTGTAAAAAAATGGATGCAATTAACCAGTAATGAAGTTGCTTTAGACACTCACATAAATACTTACGTAACATATAGCGCAACATGTGTTTCTTGCGGAATAAAGAATGCTACTGAAATTGTAAACAGAGGAACTCCTGGAAAATTTAAAGGAATGCTTATCATGACAGATGGTCTAGCAAATAGGTGTCTTCCCGGAGATAGTACTTGTGGGGATAATGGGGAGGGGTATGATTCAAATGCTGGAGGACAAGCAACAAATTGGTCATGCTATGCAAGAAATGCAACAAATAATATAACTGTTTTTGCAGTAGGTTTTGGATCAGATGTAGACACTGAACAAATAAGAAGAATGGCTTGTTGGAATTGCACTGCTTGCCCAAATTCAAAAAATGCAACAATTCCACCAGATAATTCTATTTGCTGGATACAAAATGTAACACTTCCAAATGGAACAATAGTAAAATGTCTTGATACAAGATGGGCAGTAAGCGATGATATTGAAGAATTAAAAAGGATTTATCAACAATTTGGAGAATGGATGGTCGGCTTAGGATTTTCAGAACAGAGAGTCAACTTAACAGGAAACTTTTCATCTGTTTTATACAATGACTCATATATTGATTATGATTATACTTTTAATCCTTGCAAGGGAGGAATTTGTGGAGGTATATCTCCAGATGCATTAAACAAATTTGGAAGTTTAGTCACTTATGAAAGTCTTCCTTTTAGGAATAGTGTAACAAACTTTAGTTTTAGTTTTGGCATTCCATTAGATATTGCTGTAACATCTTATTCAGGCCCGAAATGGACAAAAAATGTTTCAATAGAGAACACGACTGCTGGAAGCAAAAAAATAGTCTATGAACTTAATGAATATGGTTCTAATTACGCTACTTTGGGAGACCCATTCCATGTGAATATTCCTGTAGAATATGTTGCAACAGATCTTTTCAATAATAGGGTTGAATTAAAGATTGCAAACGCGACAAATATCTCAAATGCAAGTGATTCAGATAAAGTGATTTACACTTTGCTTTTATTATCCAATTATTCATATTCAAACATCACACCAAAAGCAGATGGCTGTGTCTGGGATATTGAATATCAAGAAGGACCTACGTCTTCTCCAAAAATTGCCCTAGGTGTGCATATTCCCCCAGAATATGAAGGAGATAATCATTGTTATTATAATTCTACATTTAGGAATTCTCCTCCCCAAGGTTATATTTGTGTAAATGCAACAAACCCTAGCGGGGATAATCTTGTAAGAGATGATGCAATTGTCCAGGCAACATATATTCTCTTTAGGAATCAGCTTGATAAAAACCCAAGCGATTGCATACTTGATTTGAATGTTGAGCAGTATTATGTTAACTCATTTTTATTGCCTTCAGTTCCGTTCCTTCAATACACTAAAGCAGAGGTGCTTAGCTGGAGATGAAACTGAATAAAATTAAGTAAATAAATATAGACGATAAAGAAATTGAAGACAAATAAAACAATAATTTATAAGATATCAAATAAACAACACCATAAAAATGTCAAAAACTAAAAAAGGATTTTATTTTACAATAGTCACTTTATTCTGTATAATGCTGTTGCTCTTGCTTTCTTTTGAGAATAGGAATACTATAAGTTCAGATGCATTAAGGTCAAGAATCCTTACTGCAGATAACTTTGTTAAAAGCATTGAGAGAGATGCTTCAAGAGCAGTATACATCTCGAGCTATAGGACAATGGTTGCTGTAGTAGATTATGTCACTGTAAGCCATGATTATTTAGATGAGTATGATTCACAAGTCAACGATGTTTTCGCAGATGCTTTGTTTAATGGTTCACTCAATCATAGTCTCGGATTTGAAGAAGCAGAAGGATTATTAGTTAATTCTACTTTAAAAGACTGGCAAAACCATACAAAAAAATTATCCGAAGCAGTAGGCTTAAATATAAGTTTTGTTGATCCTAACCCAAGCGAACTAAGAGTTTACCAAAAAGATCCATGGTTTGTAGATGTTTCAATTCCGATAAAGTATAATCTCTCAGACCCGATTTCAGGCGTGAGATGGACAAGGAACACAAATGTTACAGCTTCGATTCCGATTGTAAATACTTTTGAAGATCCTTTTTATGTTATTAATTTTGGGCAGGGTTGTGGGAATAAAATCTTAAAAAATAGTTCGCCAGTAATCACCGAACCAACAGAATGCAGCATGACTGCTTTCTTAGATAGTTGGGGTGGCGCAGGTTCAAGGTATATTAGTTCAGTAAGAGCCCCATCTTTCTTGAATAGATTAAAAGGAAATCTTTCTGGTTTCAGGGCTGGAACAGATATTGATCCATATGGAATTGAAAGTTTAATAGATACTAGCAGAGTAAGCATTTGTTTACAAACTCCAGTTAATACATCAACAACAGTAGTTGACTTTAGATATGAATCAACAGGAGAAGATGAACTTCATTTTATAAATACAGTACCCCGAATCAGATTAAGTCTTCCTGATGATATCAGAAATTATTCTATCCCTTCAGGGTGTTATGCCTAATTTTAATTATATTCTAAAAAACAATAATCTTTAAAAAGAAGTTTTTTATAAAGTGTTTATGACACAAAAAAGATTGTATAAACTAAAAGATTTAGACGGAATAATAAAAGTTATAGATCCAGAACAATTAAATTCATATTCATTTTATGTCAGGCATTCTTCCCAACCAGAGAGCGTTAAACCAAAAGAGATTACTGGAGTCATAAAATATATTCTTCCAGATGCAAGAATGGTTCATATCTCTGATCCTAATATAAAATATACTAATGGTGAAACAGTATATGTTGCGCATATTGTTGAAATAGATTTTCTAACACCAAGAAAAATCAATAAATTCAAAATTGAAAAATATATTCCTAATCTTGATAATCCTGGAGAAGGGACTTTAGAAGGTCATTTTCTTTAAAATTTAAAATGAAATCTAAAATGGAAAAAAGAAAAGGAGAACTAAGCCCAGATGAGGTTTATGAATTAGCTACGAGAGTAAAAAAATGGGAACCACTTTTTGAGGACTATACGGCAAAGGTAGGAAACCTAACTATCAATCTCCATCGGGAAAAGACTGCAACTCCTCTTTCAATAAGTGTGTATTTTGATTATTTGAATCCCAAATCTAAAGAATCAGAATCTGTAAGTATTGGTCATTATAACGAATCTGTTGATGATAAGTCAACAAGAGGAAGGGATTTGTATGACAGAATCAAGAGTGAGTGTATTAGGAAATCTAGATGGCAAAAAACAAGAGCAACAACAAAAGCTCTAGAAGAAGCAGTTAGACTTATTTCTGATAATTAATTCTTATAATCTTTTCTCGACCCTGATTGCTGTAGGAGCTTCTCCGCCATGCCAAGTGTATCTTGGACGGACTCTCATAGGAGAAATCCTTTCAGAATTGTCATCTAAAATCAAAGCAGAACCGCTTAATCTTGGGAGATTATCTAAATAAGTTTTGATATCAGCCAAGTGATAGGTTTGCATAATATAATTCAAAGCTTCTATATCTGGTCTTGCTGTTACCCTATGTGCGATAACAATATCTGCTTGTGTCAAAACATCATGATGAATCTGCCCTGGTTGCTGTGTTGCTAGAAGCATAGAAATTCCTGGTTGCCTTCCTTCTCTTAACAATTGTACAAGAGCATCTGTTGCAGGTGTCTTGCCATTTAAGGGCAAAAATTCATGAGCTTCATCAATAGAAATCCAGACAAGAGGCATCTCTCTTTTTTCTTTTAGATTTAGATAATCCATCCCCTGTCTTACAGCTTGGACTTCTTCTTTTTTTCTGGCATCCATTCTTTCATTAAAAATTTTCTTGCATAATAATCCTATTACTAATGCTCTTACATTAAAACTTCCAATAGAGCTATAACAGCTCAAGTCCAGAACAGTGGTCTTGCCAGCATTAATCAAATCACTAATTTTTGTCCCTTTTTCTTTTTTGTTAGCAAATAATCCCCAGGTTTTAGCACCCTCAAAAACATTCAAAGCAGCATCTCTTGCATCTTTGCTGAAATCTTTGTCTTTTTTCATAGCAAGCATTATATCGCTGATATCAAATTTTTTCAATCTTCCTGCCTCAACTTCTTCTTGTAATAATGTGACCACTCTTTCAATGACTATTGCAACAGGATGTGTAAAATCCAGATTAAAAGTAGTAATCCAGTCTTCTGCAGTCATCTCTGATACTTCTAAGGAAAATTCCTTGTCGAATGGAACTCCGACTTCTTCATACATCTTGACTTTTCCAGAAGGAACAAAAACAGTTAGGGGAATTTTTCCAGGTTCTAAGCCCCATTCATGCAATAATTCAATCTCTTTATCATTCTTGTATTTCATTGTCCAGAAGATACCCATT
>CAZRGF010000014.1:0-40538 GCA_964599615.1 Candidatus Woesearchaeota archaeon | reverse complement strand
TCCTAAAAGAGAAGAATCTTTTGGAGAAGTTGAAAGAAGAGTTGTTTCTCAATTATTGACAATGATGGATGGTTTAAAGAACAGAGGGAGAATTGTTGTGATAGGAGCAACAAACAGGCCCAATGCATTAGACGAAGCTTTGAGAAGACCAGGAAGATTTGACAGAGAGATATCAATCAGTGTTCCGGATAAAGCAGGAAGGCTTTCTGTTTTGAAAATTCATACAAGAAACATGCCTATAACAAAAGATGTTAAACTTGAAGAATTAGCTAGTGTAACTCATGGTTTTGTTGGGGCTGATTTATCTGCTTTATGCAAAGAGGCTGCAATGGCTACATTAAGAAGAGCTTTGCCTGATTTAAATCTGAAAGAAGATCAACCATTAAGTCCTGAACTTTTAGCGAAATTAATAGTTACTGCAAAAGATTTCAAAGATGCTTTGAAAAATGTCAAGCCAAGTGCTATGAGAGAAGTTCTAGTAGAAAGCCCAAATGTCAAGTGGGAAGATATTGGCGGCTTAAATGAGGCTAAACAAGAACTTAAAGAAGCTGTTGAATGGCCTATTAAACATCCCGAATCATTCACAAGAGTTGGAATTTCTCCCCCAAAAGGCATCTTGATTTATGGACCGCCTGGAACAGGAAAGACATTATTAGCTAAAGCAGTTGCTACTGAAAGTGAAGCTAACTTCATCCAGATTAAAGGACCATCGTTATTAAGTATGTGGGTCGGAAAATCAGAAGAAGGAGTAAGAAAAATATTTGAAAGAGCTAGACAAGTTGCTCCTTGCATCATATTTTTTGATGAAATCGATTCTCTTGCTGGACGGAGAGGAAGAGACCAGGGAAGTGCAGGAGTTACTGAAAGAGTCTTGAACCAATTATTAGCTGAGATGGATGGAATTGAATCTTTGAATGAAATAGTTGTTATCGGAGCTACTAACAGGCCAGATATGCTTGATTCAGCTATCCTAAGACCAGGAAGATTTGACAGATTAGTCAAAGTAATGCCCCCAAATCAAGAAGCAAGATTAGCTATTTTCAAAGTCCACACTAAAAAAATGCCTTTAGCCAAGGATACTTCATTAAATGTCTTTGCTGAAAAAACAGAAGGTTATACTGGGGCTGATATTGAAGCTGTTTGCAGAGAAGCAGGAATGCTGGCTTTGCGAGAGTCTATGGAAGCTAAAGAAGTAAAGAAGAAACACTTTGACTTAGCAATGAAGAAGTTTGGTCCAAGTGTAACCCAAGATGATGTTCGAAGATACAATGAGATAGAAGGCAGTTATTTGAGATCAGCAAGAGCTGCACTTAAAGAAAACGGGCATAGCTACGCCGGATAGGAAGAAGGTCATAAAGAATTTGGCTTTCAGCCATCTTTAAGTGGACGCAAAATAAAAAATAATAGTTTACTAACAAAAAAATAGTTCATCAGTCATCGATGTTAATAATATTCATACTTAATTCAAAAGATTAAGGGTTATGGGCCGACTATATTCCTAACAGAATAGAACATAAATATAGATTTCACTTTCATAAACCTTAAAAAGAATATTATCACTGAATAGTATTAAGCAAGATTTAAAAGCACAATAATCTCCGAAATACAACAAAAAGAGAGGCTGGGAAAAATTCCCTTTTCATGGACAATGCAGAGATCAGTGTTATAACCTATAATCTGCACTTGTTAAACAATCCCCCTGCCCATATCCCCCATCAAGTATGTCACATTAGTTTATATTCAGAATTTTATCTGAAACAAGGCGAACCAAGATCTTTTGAACACACCTCTTTTCATCTTGGTTCGCTCTTTTTTTCTAAAGAAAGTATAATCTTCTTCAATTGTCCTACATTTTCTGCATAATAGATCTTACCACCGACTTTTTTTTATGTACTCTTTTATCTCAATCTGAAGATCTGATTTCATGAATGGCTTGTAGACAATCAATGAAAGGGGAATTTTATTTCCTGCAATGATTTTTTTGTGTACTTTTTTCTTCATTATCTGAAGTCCTGGTTTTTTTCCATTGAAAATCTTGTAAGCAAAAAATCCAGAAGCAAGTTCATAATATGTTCCTAGACTTGCACCTAGCATCAAGATAACGTCTCCAAAAAGACTGAATGCAAAGTGCTGTTTATACCATGTTTCTGTATTAATTACTTCATCAAATATTTTCTTGCCATTGACTTCTGCGTTAAGATGTGTCTTGAGATGCTCAATTCCAAAGTCTTTATCATCCATGGGAGTAACACCATATACTTTTTTACCATGAAGTTTTTTGTATTCTTTTGCTATCTCAATACAAACGCCCCTGTCAGGGGCTAAAACAATCTCAGAAGTCTCTGCCAAAACTTTAGCGATTTTTCGGACATGTTCTGAGAACTTCTTCTCTGGGATTTTTAATAATTCAGAATAATGGAACTTTATATCTCCTGCTCCAATCAAAGTTACTTTTAACATTTTCATAATTCTTGTTTTTTCTTTAGTCCTATCAACGACACCACAAAAATAACCAGATACATCACAAAACCATAAATGCATGAAGGCAAGCCTAGAACAAATTTACAACCCCCAAGAGGGCATGTACTTAAAGCTAGTTCTGAAAAAGAAAGATAACCTGAGAACAATAAACCCACAATTGAGATAATCAAGATTGTAACTAAAGTAGTATTTTTTTGCATATCATTCGAGTATAGTTTAATTTATAAATTGTTCTTTTCTTCTTATCTAATAAAAACGAGGAAAACAAAAAAGAGACATGAAAAGATTATCCTTAATAGAATACTGTATCCCTTGCAAATCAAAATGTTGCAAGGTTGGAAAATTCTTTGGATCACCAATCTTGGATTTGAAAGAAGCTAATAAAATTAAGAACTATGTTCAAGAAGTTAAACTCAAATCTGGAAAAAAATATTTTATTTTAAAAGAAGGAAAGAAAGGGAATAACTGTATTTTCTTAATAAACCACAAATGCAAGATACAAAATAAAAAACCCCTAGACTGTTTATGTTACCCCCTTAAGGCAGTTTATTCAAAGAATAAAGTAGTTTATATTATTGATAAGAACTGTTCTACTTCAAAATTTATAGATAAAAAATTCATTAAAGATGCTAAAAAAATTGCTTTAAAATCAATAAAAAGATTTGATAAAGAAACTTATGATCATTGGTTAAAAAATAATGTGGGTTGGGTTAAAAAAACCTCTAGGAGACTAGAATGAAAACTTTTGCACTTGCATCTGGAAGTTCGGGAAATTCATTTTATATCGAAAATGAAAAGACAAGAGAAGCTATATTAGTTGATTTGGGAATTTCGTGCAAAAGGACAAATGGGATCTTGAACTTGAATTCAATCAATCCTGAAAATATAAAGGGAATTTTTTTGACACATGAACATTCAGACCATACAAAAGGGGTTGATGTTTTTGCTAGAGCTTTCGGAATTCCGATTTTTTTGACTAAAGGGACTTTTCAGGAGACATTTATATGTTCTGATGAAAATTTAATCAATTTTATCAAGAATAATGAAACTGTCAAGATAGCTGGATTAGATATAAGAACTTTTGCAAAACCGCATGATTGCAAGGACCCTGTCTCTTATTCAATAAGTCATGACAGAAAAACTGTTTCAATAATAACAGACATAGGACATGCTTCTAAAAATGTTTGTGAAGCTGTTTCTGAAGCTGATATCCTCTTTATGGAAACAAACCATGATGTCGATATGCTGAAAGAGGGGCCATATCCGGTGTTCTTAAAAAAAAGAATCTTAAGTGATAATGGACATCTTTCTAATTTTCAGTCTTCCATATGTTTGTTAGAACATTCATCAAACAAATTGAAAAACCTGGTTCTATCTCATCTTAGCGAGATAAACAATACCCCTAGTATTGCTTTGAATACCATCCATTCTTTGATAAAAGAAAGAAAAGACCTAAAACCAAAAGTTTGTATTTCTGAAAGATTTAATCCCAGCGAAATGTTCAGAGTTTAGAATTAAAATTGTGTAACTTGACTTTGTCAAATCCCTGTCTGTATGTGTAATGGTTCTGCTTGAAAAGGAGAATTTCTTCAGCATCACAAAAATATGCATATTTTTTATGACTTTAGAAAATTTCTTTGTGTCTTTTCAAAATCTTAACAAAACTTAAATCATAAAATCAAGATAAAACCTTAAGCATATGGCTGGCAAAGTCAAGTGGTAATATCTAAAAAAAGTTTAAATACTGATTTTTCTAGCTTAATTACAATCAAAATGACAGCAGTAGATGAAGAAACAAAATATTTTGTTGGATTTAATACCAAGAAGGATAGTTCTGAGACAATAACCCAAGAATATACGTCTATAAGGGCATTTGTATTCGCTGATTTTATTTCTCCTGACAGCCCAACTGTCACAATTTATGCTCAAAGAGGAGACAAACGCAGGGGTATTGATTTTAAAAGACTAGAACATCTAAAGGGATACGAACATCTTGATTTTCAGATGGAAGCAATTTTTGATCTAGAATTCAACAAACTTCTAAAAAGTTAGATCTTTAAAAAGACCCAAAATATAGATTTAAGGCTTATCTCTTTGTTTTAACTATAAAATGATACTAAGGATTTATATACTTTTTAATATTCTTAAACATGAACTGACAAAGGACAGTTCGGTTGCCCTGAAAAGGGTGTGGCTATATGAGCCTATGTCAAGTGTTTGACTATTAATTTGGTGACTGGACTATAACTCACCTTACGAAATTCGCACTTGTTATGCTTTGCCTTATGGCACGAAGAAGATAACCTTTAAAACATGTTGATGAGTTAAGATTAAATTGACGCTGTTTGAGGCACTTTCTTCACCGAGTCCAGAATGTCAGTTTCATAATCAATTTATCAAAAAAGAGAGATATGATTAATAACTAATCAAAAGATTTTGGTGCATCAAAACCTATGCACAAAGTTGCAAAATCTAATTAGCTTAAGACTTATGGATAAAAATGGCAAAGAAAAAAAAGAAAGTGGAATACAAAGGAAGAAAACCTAGTAACAAAAGTAAAAAATCTAAAGTTGCTAAGTTGATGAAGCTCAAAAAAGGGAAGAAGAAAAGAAGATAATTCTGTTTGATGTTTCTTGAAATGAAATTAAAAAACTATAGACTTGTGATGTGAAGGAATTCCGGATTTCATTATCTCTACTTGGTTGAGTGAATCGTAATTAATCAAAAATCCTGCACTAGAAGAATCTGTAAGATAATAATTTAGATCTGACCCCCCTTTAAAACATTGCCTTAAAAAATCTACCCCTAATTTCTCTCTCGCCTTATAAACATCTTTTTTCCTGCCTAGAAATTCAAAACCCAAACTAAGGGGATTTTCTTTTTCAGCATGAATCTGGACAAAACACTCATTCAAAGTCGCCCTATAGAGCTCGCCAGACTTAATTTCAACTCCTTCTTGTCTATGCGCTTCTAGAACAAGACGCGGAATAGATGCATCTTGGACTTTTTTGACTAATCCAACATTAATCTTATCATTCAGATGAAAATCAGGTGTTCTCCTGAAATATATTGAATGCAATTCACAAGGGATAAGTTTTATTGGAAATTTGCTTTCAGGAATCAATCTTTTTATATATTTGAAACGTTTTTCTTCTGAAGATCGTTCTTCATTAGGTTTTGACGGTTCTTCAGCATATGGGCCTTGAAGTGAAGATTGTTCTAATGATGTTTCTGTAGCTCCCATACAAGGCGAATCGCCAAAAACATGATAGTTTGAGCTTCTCATGAAATAAACTAGCCTAAATTTTTCTCCCCTCTTAAAATTTGCTGGAACAATCAGTTCATCATCACATTCATCAACTGAAGACAGTCTAAGGACTTGTTTATCACTTTTGTAGTATAATGGAAATTTTTCTTTAGAATATTCAAATACCTCGGGATCTTTTGTTTTTCTTCCTTTAATTGATTCTGCCATATTTTTTTAGATTATGCTAGTTTTTAAGCATTTAGATAGTTTTTCTCAATATTAAACTTTTTTGATTTTAAATCATCCAAAACAATTAAAAATTGTTATTTGCTCTATTTTGTATGAAAAAAGAGACTGAGAAGGAAATTACAATCTACACAGATGCTGCATCAAGGAATAATCCTGGAAATGCAGCTTATGCTTTTATTTTTGTTCAAAAATCTAGCATTTTCTTCAGTTTTTCAAAATATTTAGGAAAGAAGACAAATAATGAAGCAGAGTATGAGGCTGTAATCAATGCATTAAAAGAAGCCAAGAAACAAAAATTCAAGGAAATCAAATTATTTTCAGACAGTGAACTGGTTATTAGACAAATCAATGGAGAATATAAAGTAAAACAAGAACATCTGAAGAAAAAAGTTGAAGAAGTTAAAGAACTTGTAGGTTTTTTTGAAAATATTTCATTTGCAAATGTTTCTAGAGAACATGAATTTATCCAGATTTGTGACAAGATGTGCAATTCTGTTTTAGATGAGAATTAAAGTAAGTGTAAGTAACGATTTAGTTGGGCGATTGTTTTTAAGACAAAATCAGAGATACATCATTACATACAGACGTAAATCTAAGCACCAAAAAGAGTTCTTACTAAATCCCCGACAAAATGTGCTGCAACAATAACAACCAAAGCTATTACGACATGTTCAGTAACTGCTTTCCAGGGCCCGTTCTCCTGTTTTTTTGCAGTAGTGTAGCTAAAAAGTGCAATCAGAATCAAGCCGTAGGTTATGCTCACCATTATTGCTGTTTCTAAATCAAATAATAAAACTGGAATAACAAAAGTCAAAGCAATTATCAATTTAGTGAAAAAAGTTGAGAAAGTTGCTTGCCAAATCTCCTTACTTGAATGTTTTTGCTCAGCTTCTTCTGAAACATGAATTCCCAAAGCATCTGAAAAAGCATCTGCAATTGCGATTATAAAAATTCCGCCTAAAACCGCAAGTTTTTCATGAGTCCCTGAATGCAAACCAACTATTAATCCAAGGGTAGTTATGATTCCAGAAGTTATTCCAAAGCCAATTCCTTTTTTGTATGAATCACCCAATGGCTTGGTTTTGTTTTTTGGGCTATTCTCTCTTTTCATTGTGCATAATAGACTTTTGACTTTAAAGGTTTTTTGTTTTTTAGGATTGTTTAAAATACAATGCGAGAGGTTAAAGATTTATTAACCTGGAGGTTATTTGTTTTTATGGGATTATCTAAATCATTAGGAAGATTTTTTATCAAGTTATTCTCTTTAGATAAATATGAATATAACAAGATTCAGATAAAAAAACAAGTAGTAACGAAGATTATGCTTTTTGCAAGAGGAAGTTATCCTAAGGAGTTTATAGCTATCCTCAAGGGAGAAGTCAAAGACAAAGTAGTAATAATTGATGATGTTATGTATCAACAGTATTCTTCTTCTGTTGTTTCAACATCTATGAGAATGAATCTTCCTGTTTCATCTGGTTCTGTTGGGACTGTGCATAGCCATCCCTCACATAATTCGAGGCCATCACAAGCTGACTTGCAGTCATTCAGCAAAAGAGGACTTGTGCATTTTATTATCAACTTTCCTTATCGAGTAAATGATCTTAGGGCATATAATTCCCAAGGGGATGTTTTAGAATTTGATATTGTTGAATAAAATCTTAAATTTTCTCTTTATTCTAAATTAAGAATTAATTAAAAGAACCTTAATCTGTGGGGTTATCATGATCAAACCTGGGCATAAAATATCCGTCAATAAGATTATGATAAACTTGTTGAGCTAGAAAAAAATCTTTTGAGACTATATCTAAAAATTTTTCTGGATTATATTGGTCAATTAAACCACCATCAACATGTTCGCTTATTACAGGGAAGGTTGGTCCTCTGCTTTCAGAGATCATCGCTGTTAATGAGAACCTTCTTCCTATTTTTGAGAGATGCAAACAATCTAATATTTGCCAACTTTTCGCTTCTTCCATTCTTATTGGAAGTAATTTGGTGATTGCTGTATTATACTGAATATGTAATTCTTTCTGCGCTTTGTCTATACCTGCTTCTAAATCACTTATCTTTTGATCTGGAAAACCTTCTGGGGAGTCTATTCTTTCTACTTTTCTTTTTTCGTAGTATTTTACAGGATCACTTGTCATTTTATTAATGATTTTAATTACAATCTACTGTTTTTAAAAATTTATGTGATTTTTATCTTGCTAGTACCAGAATTGTTTTTGCCATGCAGCAGCTTGTTCAGGAGTTAATAGTTCTTGTTTCCCATCTTCATCTGGAGCATTATAAACCAAACCAGACCGTCTTATGGTATAAGCGGTTAGAGTATATGGGGGGTACTGGCCCTTTGTTTTATACATTATTTTTGAAGATAAAATCTCAAATGCCCTTAATGCAACACGTGGGTTTCCTTGGGACAGATTATAAAGAGTATTATACGCCATAGGTTCAAGATGTATAATTTCCTTACCGAATATATAAGTGATGTATGCTTCTCTTTTTTCAATCATTTCTCTTATTTGTTCTGGGTCCATAAAACCAAGCCCAACTGCTCTTTCTTTTTGGGGCTCGTTTGGTCCCTTAGTGTGTTGGGTCTTTAGTGTGGTCTCTTTAGTAATACCAAGTTCTTCATCACTCGCCTTTCCTCCAAATGCTACTTCTAATTTATCTGAGAGTTCTGTCATGAATGGATATTTCTTAATGGTTTTTAAAGATTATTGTAAGAAAACATATCTATCTAGCCAGTACTTCACAACCATCTTTTGTAACAAGAACAGTTGCTTCTGCTTGCGACACAGGCATTTTTGTCTTCTCGACTAATTGCTTAAAGTGATACAAAGCATTGACTTGCTCTAAAGAACGCAATGAGAAAATCGCTCTTGTTCCGAATTTCTTTATAATCCAACGGCCTGAAAAAGGCAATTCATGATATTCTTGTTCGATGAATTCAAGAATCTTTCTAGATTCCATATCTCTGGTGTTATGTTTTGCTTCAAATCTGTAAATTCCAGAAGGTCTGCCGTCTTGAACAAAACCTTGCCCTGTTGTTGCAAATGGTTCTATTGCAAGAACCTGACCTTCTTTTAATTTTATTTTAGAATTATTATCATAATTTGGAACAGTCAAACCTGCATGAAGAATATACTGCTTTAATTCATGTCCAGAAAGATTAGCTACTGGAGCAAAACCATAACTTGAGATAGTTTCTTGAATCTTTTTTCCAATAACTCCCAGTTCTTGGCCTGGTTTGATTAATTTTATTGCTTCATCAAGTGCTTTTTCACTAGCCCCTATAAGTTTTTTATATTTCTTGTCAGGAGTCAAATCAATTGAAGAAGATAAATCCGAGATATAGCCATCAATGCTTATTCCCAGGTCTATTTTTAAAATTCCAGAAGCTTTTTCTTGGTCATCATATGAAGGGGAAAAATGAGCGGCTATTTCATCTTTAGACAAATTAATTGGAAAAGCGAACTTAGCTCCTTTTTTTTGAACAAATTCCTCGATTTTTTCAGCTAATTCAAGCAGAAGCATGTCTGGCTTGACAATGCTCCTTGCATAAGCAAGTGTCTCACTTCCCAACTTGCCTGCTTTTCTCCATTTCTCAAGTTCTGATGATTCCATAAATTCTAAAAATTCATATGTTTATAAAAGTTTAGAGAAGAATCAAAAGCTTCATCAAAAGTTTTATTTCTTAAGACGATCTACTAGACTTCTAAGAAAAGATTTTGGCCTTTGTTTTTCACTGATTACCTTGCCTTTAGTTATATGGTCATACCAATCTTTGAAGGAAATACCCCCAAAAGATTTTTCTCCTTTTGGCCAATATTCGTTCGGAGCAATTCTTGATTTTTTGAGTATATTCTCAATAACTTCCTTATTTTCTGCTGTATTAAAAACATAACAACTCGACCAATCGGGATCTAATCCAGCTATTTCTAACTGGCATGGAGCATAATGACCAGTTATCAAAGGACATTGGTTGCCATCTTGATCCATAAAATGGCCCATGGCATTATAAAAACCATAAAATGGGCATTTTGTTCTTTTTTTTGCTTTTGTCTTTACAAGTGGTTCTGCTATCATTTTTAGAAAAACTTTTCTTTATTTAAAAAGATTTGTGTATCATAAAATATACTTCATGCCTAGTATTTTATTCTTCGTTCTTTTGGTACAAAATTAATAATTTTGTCTTTGTCTTGTGTTAATTTGCCGCAGCCAACTATTTCGTCTTTGTATTTGAGTAAAACAAAGGGATAATCTACATTGTTAAGTTTAAGGTCTTCTTTTGTGTCGGGAGATTGTTGTTCAGAATCAATTGTTATGTCCTCCCCTTTAAACCATTGCTTGGCTTGTTTATCATTTAATTCAAGAACATTTTTTGTCGCGTCTTTTGCTAAAAAACCTGCATCAAATGAAAAACGGATTGTTTCTTCTTTTTCTCCTTTATCTCGATTATCTAAAGTTACTAGATAAATCCCAATTGTCTCAACACGAACTGTTCCTACGAAAACTGCTAATTCATGCTCTAAAAGGTTTCCTGTAAAAATCCTTAACTTTTCTGTTGATTGTTTGACAATCTGGCCCTTAAGTTCAAGGCCATATTTCTCTTTAAAAAAATTGCTAAATCTCTCTTTTTGTTTTTTGTTTAGGGTTTGGTATCTCATTTTTTAGATATGGAAATTATTTTTTTATTTAATCCTTGATTTAAACAATATTTTAAAGATTCGCAACCCCTGCAAATTTCTTTCAAATCTTTATTGTCTATATTTTCCAAAACGAGTTTGAACAAATCTTTTATTTTGTGTGTTGAATTTTCATTTATTTTTATCTTCTTCAATACTTTGTTGTCCATAACAATTATCCAATAATTTATTTTGGGTTTTTTCTTACATACTCGATTTTCCATATTTGGACATTTCTGACAAATGTCATCACATTTCTTCACGATTTTAATACTTAACTCTGGATTGCCCTCAAAAATTAGACAAATCTTGTTTGCATGTTTGAATAACTTCTCATTGTACCAGCCCCCTTTTTTGCTATATGCTCTTGAAAGGCACAATAAATGATGTGGTCTTAGTTTTATCATTTTACTAAAAATTCCCCTGATTTTTGGTGTCCCGAAAATCTTTTATTTTCGCAGATAGTCTCAATCTTGCAACAAAGAACCCCTCGGTGTCATTATCTTGGGGATAGATTCTTTTGCATTTTTTTAATTCTGGCGAGAAAGTCTTGTTCTTCCAGGATGTAAGGCCTTCTCTTGTTTTCAATGGAAGCTCAAACTCTTCTAATTCAACTGGAAATTTATCCAAGGCAAATTGTATAACTTCTTCGTTTTCTTCTGGTGAGAAAGTACAGGTTGAATAAACTAAGACCCCTTGTGGTTTGAGTATTGAAAGGCAGGAAGCCAGGAGCTTCTTTTGCATTAATGACAAACCTTTGTTCATATTCTCATTGAACATATTCCAGACATGATTATCTGAACGAATTACACCTTGCCCAGAACAAGGAGCATCTAATAAAATTTTAGTAAAAGAAAAACCCTTTTGTTTTAATCTTACGCAAAATTGAACTCCATCCATCCTTGTTGTTATGACATTTGTACATCCTTGTCTTTCTAAATTCGTAACTAGGGCTCTTAATCTATCAATCTTGACATCATTAGCTATTAACAATCCAGAATTCTCCATCATCATTGACATCTGCGTTGTCTTGCTTCCAGGAGCAGCGCATAAATCTAGAACATAGTCTTCTTTTGTAGGTAGTAGAGCTAGGGGAGACATCATTGAAGATAGTTCTTGAACATAATACAAGCCAGTTTGATGTTCAATTGATTTTCCTAGCTCGCCTGGGCCTAATCTTGATTCAATTATTATAATCTCTGGATTTGTTTTATATGGTTGAGAGATTTTCCAACCCTTATTTTCAAGTCTTTTTTTTAGTTTTTCAGGAGAAATCTTGAGAGTATTACATCTTATGATTTTTCGAGTTGGTTTTTCACAGAATTTAAGAAATTCTTGCATCTCAGATTCGGGTATTATCTTTTTGATATATTCTTCAAATCTTGGTTTTAGTTCTAACATTTTTCAAATTAAACGTGAGCTTGCATGAATCTTTAGGTTGTATCTTTATTTGGGTTTAGTTTGTAAATTATACGCGTTTATAAATGGTTAAAAGCAACCAACTTTTAGTGTTTTGCGTTTTGCTTTTCGTTTTTCTCTTTTTTGTCTTTCTCTTTTAATTTTTCTAAGTCTTTAACATCAACCTCTGGAAAAATGTTGTTGGAAAACCCGCAATTATTGCATTTGTATGTTGCTGGCATGCCAAAAGCGAAGGTATATTGTTTTTGCACATTAAGGATTTCAATGTCCAGTGAGCCACAGTTTGGGCATATTCGAACGTACTTGGGCTTGACTTTCTTTTCTCCCCCCATTTTATTAATATCTTTTTTAAGATATAAATGCTTTTAAGGTTTGCCTTTTATATATGAACATGGTAACAAGACCCCCTAAAGACTATGAAAGTGAAATTAAGGTTTTTGGAACTATAAAACCCCTTAAAAATGGGCCAAGAACAAGGACAAGCAGTAAAGGGCCTGATCCTGAATTAATCAGAAGAGATATGTTACCCAAAACTTATCATCCAGCAATTAGTCCAATAAAACCATTTAGGATAATGTCTAACTGGGGGAATCTTAATAAATATATTTATAATCCTTCAGATGAGCCTTGGAAAAAAGAAGCCAAAGCCCTTGATGGAAGATATCCTAATGGCGTTTGTATAGATGATTTTATTTATGTTACACCTAAAGGCGAGAAAAATGAGAAGCTTCAAGATAATTTGTTATATGGGCAATTGGGAGAAATTGATAGGGTAAATTATAGAAGGGGACAAAGACTTAAGACGATAATTTGAAAAAATGGAAAAAACAAAAGAAGAATTAAGGCGTCAAGCAGAGATTGAAGATTTGATAGCATATTGCGGAACATCTCCATATTCTTTACCCCCTAAACCAGTAATGAGCTTAAGAGAATATTTTGATTTAGACAAAAGAGATGAAGAAATGAGACTAGAGCATATAAAATGGCTTGAGGAACAGCATCTTGCGTTGAAGAGAAGAGAAAAAAGAACAACTGCATTTTTTCTAGGAGGACCATATGAAACTAATTGAAAAAGCGGAGCATACTTGGAGACAAAGAGAGAAAAACAGAAGATTTTTTGGAACTTTATTAGGGCATGACAATGACCGAGTTTCTAGAGACAATTTTAATGATAGAAAAGCTTACAGGGATTATAACCGAAGGCTTCGTGAGATGATCTTAGCTGATTATGGAATTGATGCTAGGCCAAAATATGTTCCTGAAAGACACTGCAAACTCCATGATGCAACTATTTTAGATGTTACTCTTGATGGAATTTTAGTTACTACTGGTTTTTTTGTTAGATACAATATACCTATAGAAAGAGTAGTTTATGATTCTGGAAGAAAAAATAGTGTTTTTCAAGATATGAACCGGAATTATGTTCTTGATGAAGAAAGAAGAAAAATGGACAGAAGGCAAAGGAGAAATAATGCAAGACTCTCTAGAGCTAAAATCTGTTTTATAACACCTGAGCGATCATATAGTGGGATTTAACTTTCTTAATTCAAGGTTTAGCGATTTTCCAAAGAAGATTAAACTGCTTCATGTAAGCATCGTGGATTTTTTTACTTTCAATGACTATTGCCAAAGGATTTTGTACCCAAATAGTATGAACAACTTTATTGCCATAGATGGTTGTTGACTCAAATGTTTCATATTGTTTTGGCAAATAGCGTGCTTCAGTAAGGGGAAATTTTGAGACTTTCTTTCCCCTCGCATCCTCACTGATAATCACATGTCTTGTTATTTTTAGTTTTATTCTTCTTTTATGCCAGCCATCAATAAAATAAGGCAGAGCTTCAATACTTTTCCCAACTCCACCTATAACATAATACTCTTTATATTTAAGAAAATCATTAAGAACTGTTTTTAATCCTTCTTGTCCTTTGAAAACTTCTACTTTCTCAGATTCTGGCAAGATATTTATCTTTTCTAGTCTCGGCAGAATTTCTTTAATTTTCTCTTCTTTCTCTTTTAAAATATTAAGGAATTCTCTGGGCTGGGCTGCTTGAAAATACTTCTTATTGTTCTGAATAAAATATGAAACAAGTCCCTTTTCAGCAAGTTCTTTTAATATGGTGTATGTTAATGAACGGTTTATTCTGGTTTGCCCTGAAACCTGGCTTGCTAGACTTGGTCCTAGCTGAAGAAGTTTCAGATAGACTTTTGATTGGTTCTTTGTTAAGCCAAATTCTTCTAGCACGTCTGTTTGTTCCATGAATAATTATTGTATGACATTATTTAAATGTTGTTATTTTTATAACAACACAGATTTTTATATACTTTTTATCTTATTTTAATAACTTTGGAGGAATAAAATAACAGAAAAATGAACCTTAATAGAAAGATACAACTTGAACAACAAGGTGAAGAAATCCAATTAGTAGTTGACTGCGATGGAGTAATCAAGAAATATGTCCCTCTTTTTAGGAAATCTAATATTCATTATAGTTCAGACTATCCGATTCCTTCACATAAATCCAACAACATACCCACTTTTACATATATTCGTGCAAGAGAGTATCTTGAACGTAGAAATCTCTTTATGCCAACCTTAAAAGAAATAGCAGAGCTACTTGTTTTATTCTGCAAAATGGATAAAGGTGAAGTTGATGATAAAATGTCTGACTTTTTGAGAGATTATCTCGGATTTTCACCCAAGGGGATGATAAGAAGCCAGTATTGGAAAGAAGATTTACATCATCTAACTAACTTCTTTACAGATCATGGATTTTTACTAGGAGAAACAGGGGTTTACATACAAGATAACCCTCCAATCAAAAAAGAATTATGTGAATCGTTTTTGTTAGAGGATATTGAAGAAAGGTACGACCCAGATTCATTTTTAATAGGTTTGCAATCAGTTGAAAATAGAAGAATTGATATGAACGAATGTGTTCTTCGCGATAAAATAAAGACTGAAGAAGGGGGTATATTTTATAGTGAAGATAAGACTGTTAGATTTGTTCCATATAAAAATATAGTTCCTGGTGTTCAAAACCAACTTGAAATAGAAGAAAATACATTGGTTATCGCAACTGTAGGACGTGATGGTGCAAGGACACTTGGCAGAATCCCTCGTGACATTGGAGTTCGCTGTTTTCTTCCTGAAGATTATCATTGGAGATTCCATAAAGGAAAACCCGGGGTTGTTCAAATTCATGGTTATATGGCTTATGTTGAGGAAAAATTAGATGTAACAATTAACTTTAATGGTGGGGGAATTGTGGGAAAAGCTTTAGGGAGGGTAAGATGAACAAACTTTTAAGAATACTGCAAGAAGCTTATCAATTTATTGATGAATGTGAAAGAGAAAATGCAAGGCCCTTATTATTACTTACAATATGCGCGGGTATTTTTCTTGGCATGGGTTTATTTAATAGATTTGTTTGTTCACGCGGTTCAGATGAATATTTTCATAGAAGACAAACTCTCTACGAAAAATGTTCATCAATAATTGATGTTGCTAAAGATGGAACTGATAAAAAAGATTGGGGATTAGCTTATCAATCAATAGGAAAACAGTTTGAGGAATATACTTCAAATCCGAGGAATGACCTAGATTCAACAGATTTAAAAAAAATAATTAACGCTTATCATTGGGAGTCTGATAAAAGATGAGAAACAAAATTCTAAAAAAGCAAAAATCTGATTTTGAAGAAATAAAACTTAAAGAGGATTTAGATGAAAATTTTCAGATTTTCAAAGTGAACTTTGAGGAGGAAAAATGTCTGAGTCATTAACTGGATACGAAGGCCAAGTCTACATTGAAAAATTTGTTAAAAAACATAAGAAACAACTCGTGAAACAGGGTTTGCTAGAAAGGTTTTATAATCAAAGTGATGAAGATAAAATAAAACGAATTAAACAATACTATAAACATAGACGCGAATCGAGGATTATGAGCGGTGCTGTAATTTTGGGAATGTTATTTCTTTCTTTGGTTAGTTACAATTATTGTAGAAACGATAAAATTAAAGAACAGAGGGCTAAGCAATATGAAGCTAGATTTGCTTCACTTTATCAAGAATGCTTATCTACAATTGATAAAGACAAAGATGGTACGGATCTAAAAGATTGGGGAATTGCTTATACTGTTGCTGGCAAACAATTTGATCAATTTTCTTCAAATCCCAAGTGTGATTTGGATACATCTGATTTAAAGAGGATAATTGATAAGTGTGATGAATAAAATGACTCAGCAAAACCTGTACGAAACAATTTTAGACGCATTAAAACAAATGAGACATGTAAAAATTAAGGATTCTGGACTCTTTTTAAGCCCGTTTCGATGTGTACATACTGTTGGTGAAATCTTGATAGGATATGAATACAAGAAAAAACCTTATTTTTTTGGTTTAATTAGTTCATACAGTCCCCTAGCTACGCTAACTGATATTAAAAATTATTTATCTAATATCCCTGGAATTTATGAACCTGCTGAATTTGATTTGGCTAATAGAAAGTTGGCTTATACGCGAGAAACAGAGATGTCTGAAAAGGACAAAGTAGTTGTTACTGAGTATCCAATACTTCTTTCTATAAGATCAAATCGGAATTAAATAACTTCCCCAATCAAATAGTGCGCTTTCGCCTCCTTGATTTTAACTTTCAAGAATTTGCCTAGCAAATTCTCCTGACTTCTTATTATTATCAGCTGATAGTTCTCGTTTCGTGCAAGCCATGTGTCTTTGAAACCTTTGTCATCTACAATGACTTTGTATTCTTTTGCAATAAGTTTTTGCTTGTTCTCAAGAGCAATTTTAGCATGCAATTTCATTAATTCAACTTCTCTTTCTTTTAATTCTTGTTTTGAAATTTCATTTTTCATTTTTGCAGCTTCTGTTCCTTTCATTGCCCAGAATCTTGAATGATTTAGAACATCTGGACGAATCTTTTCTATAATGTTTAGTGTTTCTTGAAAGTCCTCGTTTGTTTCTCCGGGAAAACCTACAATTATGTCTGTTGCAATGACGCCCTCGGGAAATTCTTTCTTGAATCTGCCTATAATCTTTAGAGCATCTTCAATTTTGTACTTCCGGTTCATTAATTTTAAAATCTTGTCGCTCCCAGATTGTAGAGGTAAGTGTAAAAATTTAAAGACTTTGTCACTTTTGTATGCATCTACTAAGTTACTGAGAATAGGAAGAACAGAAGAGGGATTCATCATTCCTATTCTTAGGAAGAATTTATGATTTAACGAAGAGATTTTGTTAACAAGTTGAGGAAGAAGTGATATACGGTTATCTGAAGTTTTGGATTTTTTCTGTGTTTCGGTGAGATGTTCGGAGTTATGTGTTTTATTTTCCTTTAAGGTTTCGAAATTTTTAGAATAACTTCGACTTTCGAAATCAGCATTGTTTCTACCACTTACATCTGTATGTGTTTGGTTATGTGTAAAATCTTCGGTTTGTTGGTTCAGCGCCTCAGAACTGATTGCGCAACGTTGTGAACCAAGTTTACTTACACTTAATGATGGCGAAACAGTATCATAATTATAACAGGCATTATCTTGGCTTGTTAACCAGATTTCTTTTGCTCCTGCTTGCAAACTGCCTTCAATTTCTTTAAGGATTTTGTCTTCTGGGTAAGAGAAGAGAGCGCCCTTAACTTTTTTGACAAGGCAATATGAACATTCATTTATGCAACCTTGGCAAATCTGGACTATGCTAATTGTTTTGTTCTTTGAGATTTTTGAAATCCCTACCTTAATTTCTTGTTGATTTCCTAAAAAATAAGTTGCTTTTGATTCTGAAAGTTTTCTGACTGCAATTAAAATATCTTTTACATGGTGTGTTGAAACTAAAGGGGATTTTGGCGCGATTTTCTTAAGTTTTTTTTCAAAAACTTCAGGCATGCAACCTGCTATTATTAGGGGTTTGTTTTGTTTGACTATAATTTTTATTCTTTCTTCTATTTTCTTGATTGTTGGGTCTTTGACTACACAGGTGTTTAATATAATCAGATCAGCAATTTGTTCATTGTCAACTATATTAAAACCATTTCTAACAAGGATTCCGGCTATTAACTCAGAATTGTTCTGATTTGCTGAACATCCATATGTCTCGAGGTAAATGTTTTTAATCATTAACTTTACATATTAATATTGTTTTTAAAATATTCTAATCAATAAAAGAACTTTTAATTTTTTATTTTTTTGTTTAATGAAGAAAGTTTGATATTATTTCTTGACTTCGCCAGAGATAAGTGTAAATTCTTTAGATTTTATTTTTGATTTTTGTCTTCGAAGAATTCTTAAAAAAAGTTTAGGAAATTGAATGAATAATCCATTGCACATAACTAGCATTGACGAAGTCAAGTTAATAAACACTTATTTATGTGTTCTGCACAAGTTCAACTCTGCGCTAACGCTTTTCACAAGAAAAATCACTTACATCTCTTCTAAAGCAATGATTCCGAGAAGAAACAAACAAGACTTCAAAATAATTCTGGTTGATTCAACTAATTCTAATCTGAATTTTTCTTCACTGCTTCCTAAAACCTGGCAAGAGTGATAAAATTCATTGAATTTTTGTGCTAATCCATAAGCATAATTCGCTATTATGTTTGGAGATAATTGAATATAAGATGATTCGATGATTTCTGGAAATTCTCCAAGTATTTTTACTAAAGAAAATTCTTGATTAACTAAGATTAATTTTGTTTTTTTACTTTTCTGTATTTTGCTCTTGACTTTTTGTTTTTTCTGCTCTGCTTTGACTCTTCTTAAAATGGAGGCAGCCCTAGCATAAGTATATTGAATATAAGGGCCAGAATTTCCTTCAAAGTTCAATGCTTCTTTTTTATCAAATACAATTGTTTTGTTAGTGTCTTGTTTTAGCATATCATACTTGATAGCAGCAATTGATATCTTTAATGCTCTTGAATCAAGTTCTTTTGCATTTAACTTGGGATATCTCTTCTTAATCTCTTCTTTGGCATAATCTGTAATCTCTTTTTTAAAATCACTATACAGAATATTATCTCCTGTTCTTGAAGACATCTTTCCTGTGGGAAGTCTTACTAAAGAAACTGGAACATATAGGCAGTTTTTAGCATTCTCAAAACCCATCAGTTCAAGCGTCTTGAATAATTGACTGAAGTATAATCTTTGCTCTGAGCCAACAACATAAATGCTTTTTTCTATCTTGAATTCATTGAATTTCCTTTCAGCTAATGCAATGTCTTTAGCAGAATAAAGGACTGTGCCGTCTTTTCTCAACAAAAGAAAAATCCCTAAACCATATGGATTAAGATCAATTATTGTTGCTTCTTGATCTATTTTTGCTATGCCCTTGTTTAGTAAGCCAAGGGAAATTTCTTTTGCCCTTTTTTCAACATCTTTTTCAAAGAAATATCTATCAAATCTGGTTTCTAAGTCTTTGTATATTGTTTCAAAAGCATCTAAACATAACTGTCTTGTTTTCTTCCATAATTCCATCAATTTCTTGTCTTTTTTTTCTCCTAGTGCATGATTTATCTTATCAACTTCTTTTTGATAATCTGGATTTTCATATAACTTTTTGACTGCATCTACGTATATGTGGGCGACCCATTGTTCAGCATCTTTTTTTGGCCATTCTTTTTTATGGAAAGTCTGATAACACCATAGCCATTTAGCTACATGCATCCCAATATCCCCCTGATAATTCGCTCTCGTCACATCATTTCCAAGAAATTCTGAAATTCTTGAGATGCTTTCTCCTAAGGAAGTTCCTCGAATATGCCCTACATGAAATGCTTTATGTGTATTCGCTTGAGAGAACTCTACCATGACTTTCTCTTTTTTTCTTTCTTTTGTTTCTGGCTTGCCAAAATTATCTTTTTCTTTCAAGATTTTTGAGATAATCTGTTCTGCAAAATAACCTCTGTCCACAAAGAAATTCAAGTATGGACCAGTTGCTAAAACCTTCTCTATTTCACCTGTGGGTTTTATTTTTTTCTCTAATTCTTTTGCTATTTCCATAGGACTTTTCTTCAATATCTTGGACAAAGAAAAACAGGGAAAAGCATAGTCTCCGAAGTCTTGCTTTGGCTTTTCAATTGCAATATCTTCTTTTTTTAAGCCCGTTTCTTTCACAGCTTGAAAAACTGCCTCTTTTATTGTTTCTTCAAAATCCATAATTATTAAGATATTGGAGATTTAAAAAATTATGCTCTTGAAAAGATTTATATAGTATTTATTACATTAACTCTTGTGACAGAAAAAAACGAGGAAAATATGTTAAAACTTGAATTAAATGAAAAGCCGGCAAGTAAACCTATTTTAATCGAGGGTTTTCCAGGATTTGGCTTTGTAAGCACAATTGTAACTGAATTTCTGATAAAGCACTTGAATGCAAAACCAATTGGGATGATTACCTCTAATAAGATACAGCCAATAGCGGCTATTCATAAAGGTCAAGTCATTAATCCCATGGGAATATTCTATGACAAAAAGAATAATCTTGTGATCATACAGGCTGTAACTCCAGTTGATGGTTTGGAATGGGAAATAGCTGAAACAATCGATGATTTATGCAAACAACTTAAAGTAAAAGAAGTTATTGGATTAGAAGGAGTAAGTTCTCCAACACCGACCAAGGACCCAAAAGTTTTCTTTTTCAGCAAGAATAAGATTTTATTGGAGAAGTTGAATAAATTAAAATTAATGCCATTAGAAGAAGGCATTATTATGGGAGTAACAGGAGCATTATTGATGAAATCAGCTAATCCTTTAGCTTGCTTGTTTGTCGAAGCACATTCGCAGATGCCGGATAACAAAGCAGCTGCTAAACTAATTGAATCTTTAGATAAATATCTTAAATTACAATTAGACCCAGCGCCTTTATTGAGTAAAGCAAAAGAAATGGAGTTCAAGATAAAAGACATAATGAACAAGGTAGCTGAAACCCAGGACGCTAAAGACGAGAAACAATTGAGTTATATGGGATGATTCTTTCTATGTAAACAAAATATATTTAAGAATAATTAGTCAAATTTTCCTTCAATTGTATCAGAACTTAACTTTTTATCAAAATTAACTATTACTTTTAAATTAGGTTTTAAAGATTTTAAATTTCTAACTAGTTCTTTAGTTTCGCCTTTAGCACACCTATCGGAGATTTCTCCATATGCATGGATACTTAGTCTTTGGCCAAGATGCCACTTATCATTAAGATGATTAGCTGTTTCATATCCACTATGCAAAGTGATAAATCTTTCTTCAAGTTTTTGTTGTGCATATTCTCTTAATGCCATTAATTCATCAGGTCTATCTGAATCTTCTTTAAAAATGTCAATTGTTACAAATAAAGAATTGGAATTAATTCTAACATAATCCACCCTTTGTCTCCATAAACCCAACATTTGATTAAGATATTGATTAGCGGTAATTCCCCGTTTGGATATCTCTTTAAGAATACCAACGAAGGGATTATGAGCAAATGGTGGAACTTCCATTTTTGCACACCCGTCTATAGGTAAATCCTTACTATCCTGATATGGTTTTACTAAATATTCAATATGCTGTATCATTTATCTACAAAAATGTTTTCCTTTATAAACCCTTCTTTTGTAACTACCCCCAAGTGTCTATAATTTGCTGTTAATATGTAATAAAGCAATTAGTTCAAGATATTTCACTTTACAACATAAATGCTTAAAAACCTTGAATCAATCAGATAAAAATGCCAAGAAAATTAGTTGAAATTGGTCAAGAAACTAAAGAAGGAAAAGTAAAGTATTATGTCGGTTCGTATCCTATTTATCCTAACGAGATGAATGTTCTAGATGGATTAAGTCCTAAAACCTTTGAAATTGAAACTTTAACAGATGTTCATGCGTATCTAGAACAAAGAGCTGAAGACAGCGAGTTTTTTGTTCCTCGTCAAGCTAATGCATACATCAAGTCAGAATTTAATGGTGGGACAAACCGCGTAAGAGAGTATCCTGATTCAGGAAAACAAGTTCAAACTACTGTTTACGCTGCTTTATTTTTTAAAATTCCCGACTTTTTTTTAGAAGAGAAATGGTGAGATTGATTCTCTAACTTGACTTCGTCATTGCACAAAACACAAACAAAAAAGCAGGAGCAAAAATTCAAACAACAAAGGCATAACCTTAACTGCTAAAGTTCGCCTTTAAACTTATCTCTGTAATGTTAAATTTGTCTAGGATTATGTTAGTTACATTCGAATACTGCGCTGATGCTTTTAGTTAGAGAATAAATAATTGACAAAGTAAATTATTTAGATTTTATTCTTAGCTTTTGTCTTTGAAAAATTTTTGAAAAAGTTTAGGAAATTGAAAGAATAATCTATTGCAGCATAACTCGCATTGACGAAGTTGATTCTTTGTGCCTATATGTGACCATATGTCTTAATTGAATCTTAATTCTTTAATATTTTTTTAATTCAAATTGAGAACAAAGTTAGAAACTGCGCTTCGCTTTTCAACATAAGGCTGTAAGAATTATTTGTCAATTTCTTCTTTGATTTTCTCAGCTTCTTCATTTATGTCGTGCTCTTTGCCTGCTTCGAGTTCTTCTGGTTCGTAATCTGGCTCGATTATAATTGACTTCACTTCTTTATTGGATTTTTTATTGTCGTCTTTTGTGTCATCCCCCTCTTTGTCCTCTTCATCATCATCTTCGTCTGAATCTTTATCAAAGTCATCAACATCAATCTCTTGGATCTCTTGTTCAGAGTCTTTTTTCAAGTTGGATATCCTTTCTTTTACTTTTGAAATTTCATCTTCTTCATCTTTGGTTATATTCTCTTTAATATCTTCTTTTAAATTGTCTGGACTATTTGGTCTCATCAATTGAAATGTTGAGGGAATATCAATGATATATTTGCCGTCTCCGAGCTTATAGACTACGGGCTTTCTCTTGAATAAATTAACTAAGTCAATCTCAAATTTGCCTGCTTTCTTTACTCTGATTGATTCTAAATCAAGGACAACAGGGCTTTCTGGCTCTTCTCCAACAATATCTTTAACATCTTGAAGGATTTCTTCTCTTTCTTTGCTTGTCAGATTATTTGTCTGATTCATTAATCTGACATCTTCTTCTTTGAAAAAGAAAAAGTAATGACTTCCGCAGGTGCAGCCTGTTAGAATCTCTTTAGCTACACTTTCATATATTTTTCCGCATCTGACACATCTGTGTGGCATCTTTAATTTTTTATTGTGGCTTCGTGCCCTACTTAGTCTATAGGTATAATTTCAACTTATAGATGGTTTTAGCCAAAGCCCTTATTTAATATACAATGTTAATATCTAAAAGATATATAAATGTTTTTAGAAACAGATTACTCTATTTTATAGTTCACCGGGTCAACTCCCCTGCCCATCTCTGGCCTAAGTTCGCTTGGTTCGAAACCGAAAAATGTCTCATCCATAATTTCAGCTTCTCTTTGTAAATAATGTTCCCTGCAATATGGACCCCCAATGTCCCTATCTGGTTCAAGTATCTCCTTACAGGTACAACCAGGCCAGATACATCTCCCATAACGATTCTCATTAAGTGCATCATGAAACATAACAAAGAATCTTTTTTCTCTTAGTGTCAAGCCATCGCCAAGTCTTGAAACTGGTGGATGAAAAACATATGCTTGTTCTTCCCAATCTTTCAATTCTGCAAGCAGAACTAAATCTTTTCCCATCTTTGGAGTATAGAATTTAGAAAATTTATTTTCTTAGCATAACTTGAATCTTTGTAGGGTCTTTTTTAATCTCGCGGACAACTGTTGCTGGCCCAATAACTGTTAGGGTATCTCTGTTGCCAACTAATCTTGATGCAAGCTTTTCTTTCATTGATTGGAAGAATGGAAGGTCTTTAACTTCAGGAATGAAACTCACAAGCTCTATACCTTTGAATTTAGAAGATTTTCCTATTTTTTTCATAGTCTCCTCTATCAAATCAGCTTCTTCTTCGGGAGCTAATTTGCCTTGAATAAGTATTATCTTGTCTTCAGAAACAATTTCAATTAATTTTTTTATTCGTTTGAAACTAGATAAATATGCTATTTCCCCAAAGGGGATGAATTGAATTGTTACGTCTTTTGTCATCTTATCTAGAGTATGTATTGTGTTTAATTGTTTATTTATCCTGTTTTCAGCGTCTTTATTGTCTGTATCTTGTTTAGTTTTATATTACTTTATTTTGTTTTTATAAAACATAATTTAAACCAAGTCCGACAGTGTAAGTACATGGTGGCTGACAAGGTTTATTGTATTCATCTTCTGATATTGGCCTACAAAAAATTTTTTCATTATTGTGAACTGCGTCTGTTAGAATACTTCCCAAACAATTTGCTGGAAGATGCGCAAATCTTGCAGTCACAGCAGATTTTTTAATTGGGCTTCCCCTACGAGTAAATCCCACTCGAACTTGCCCTACATGTTTTTCAAGTCTAACTTCGTAATAGTCTGTCATTTTTGTTTATTTTGTTTATCTTTATTTAATAATTAAATTTTAGTTATGCCCTTTTCAATTTCTTTATTGTTTGTATCTTAATTATTATTATCTTGTCCACACTTTTATGATTTATTTGAGTTTATCTAATTAATTTAAATAATGAATCATAAAAGTCTTCTATGTTCTTGCCGCTTTTTGCACTTATTCCCACTACCCCATATTCTGGGAATGCTGCTTCTATTTTCTTAGTATCTGCACCTTTCAAATCAATTTTATTTGCTGCAATCAGGACCGGGATTTTTCTTGCAACTAGATTTCCGATGATAGTGACATTAACCTGACTATATGGATTTTTGCTTGAATCTAGAACAACTACAACTGCATCAACATCATCTAGCCATTTGATTGATTCAATGACTCCTTTTGTAGCTTCTTTTGCTCTTGCTTTTGCTTCCTTGACATTCATCCCAAAATTCATAAAATCTTCATAATCTATCTTGGTAGCAATTCCAGGAGTGTCTATTAATTTGAATACAGCTTTTTTTCCTCCATGTTCAACATTGACTTTTTCTTTGAATTGGACGTTCCTTGTCTCATGAGGAATTTTTGAAACAGAACCAATCTCTTCTCCAGTCCAGTCCATACATATCTTATTGGCTAGTGTTGTTTTGCCTGCATTGGGCGGACCATAAAAACCGATTCTGACATTTTTCTTTGTACCAAAAATATCTCCGAACCATCTCCTAAAAAAATTCATTAATGCCATTTTTATTACCTTTTTTGATTACTAATTCTAATCAAAAATTGCGAGATATTTAAATCTTACTATTAAGGTTTTTTGTTTTTTACAACTCTGTCGAGGGTAAAATTCAACCCGACCTTTCTACAGAAAACAGGACAAACGAAAAATTGATTGCGGGGTTTATCACAAAAGCTGATAGAATAGAGCCGGCATAGGGAATTGTCTGTATCAAACCAGATAAAAGTATGTACAACGCGGCTAAACCCAAGAAAACCCAGAAATTGCTTTTTGTTAAACTAAAACTTTTCTTGATAGCCTGGAAAACAAAACAATCTTTAACTATCAAGATAAATGGGGCAAGGATGAAAAATAAGTAGAAAATCACCAGGATAATAAAAATTATCATAAACAATATCAAAGACCAAGGACTTGAACTTGAAAAGAGCACTGGAAGAAAAGCTAAGAAAGCCACAATAAAAAAGAATATATCAATTATCAATACTAAAAAGAAATATCTCCAGAAAAACTTTTTTCCATAATTGTGCATATCTTTTAATGTCGGTTTTTTATTTGACTTAAAAAATGAGTACATCATGCCAATCGCACCAGGAACAAAGTAAGATGAGACTAACAAAGAAGCTAAGAAAGTTACGAGAAATATAAAGAAGATTTTGAAAGACATTGCAGATGATGGCAGAGCTGAAACAAAAAGTTCTTGCAACTGTTCTTGAGAAATTTTACCAAGAACCAAATCCAAGAAAGTTACATTAAACATCTTAAGAAATAAGAATAAACCAAACGAAATAATCAAAACCACCAAGACTGATTGAAAAAGAAAAGGCAAAAGGACTATGAGATTATTGAATAATGAAGAAAAACCTTCCCTTATTAATTTTATAATGTTTTTTGTCATGTTTATTCCAATGAAGAAGGAATTATTGTCACACAATCTCCAAAAAGAAGACCATTGTTACACGCATCGTAGCATTTTACATTCCAAGGTTCATTTCTCCAAGCAGTTGATTGTATTAATCCATTTGAAGAGAATTTTATTGCATTCAACCAATGAGTTGCATCAAAGTCACAGCCAGTGTTCTTGTTATATACACAAGTTGCTGGCTCATTTGTCTCTAATACAAGTTCAGAACCCTCTTTATAGAACCTGGTTATCTCAGGTTTTGCTCGATCTTCAATAACACTTATTGTTATATATTCTGAAGCTGAGCTTCCAACTTTGTCTGTACATTTAATATAGATGGTATTAAGACCCGGATTTAGTGTTACATTTGTTTCATGAACTGTACTATCAGTTATGATAAACCTGTATTTTGGCTCTTCTGTGGAAATATTTGTCCATTTGCATATGGCTTTTCCCGAATCAGAACCTTCTACTGTTCCTACCCTCACTAATGTTTGTGAAGATAACTCACAGCCCTCGACTTTAGAATTTGTTTCTGGTTCTACTGAAGTTATTTTTAATGGGGGAGAAGCAATATAGCTAACTGAGGTGCTTTCCAGATTAACATTACTTAGATTATCCTTGCATTTGAAATGGAAATTATTTGAAACATCAGGCGTTAGTATTATACCCGAGAATTTACAGACTATGCTTGGGCCAACATAAGTGCTATAACATTCTTTGCTTGTTTCAGCTAACATTGTATCATAGCTTTTTGAAGAATCAAGTCTGCTAAAAGTGCATTTTGCAGGTAAACTTGAATCTCGTAAAGCAAGAGTTATAATTATATCGCTCATATTATTTGGGAATTCCCAGCTATTCTCTGGATCAACAGCATAGATATATGGTGCTTGTATATCTGGACCTTCTGTTGTAGCGAATTTGAAGATATATTCTGCAACATTCTCATTCCCATAAGCATCTGCACACCTTATGTAATAATCTGGTTGCAATTGATGCGCAGTAAATGGGCTGCTTAATTCTTTTCCAAAAACTCCATTTCCATAACTTTCAGTCATGACAGAGATATTTGTTTTAGTTTGCGTATCCCACTGACAAAATGATTTTTCATTTAAAGTAATCTTGACTATAATATCAGTTAAATCTTCTATAGCCCCGCCATCTTGCTTTGTTATGGTTATTGTTTGGGGCCCTGTGGTAGTTGAAGGCTCTGCTTTATATAGATTTCCTTGTAAATCTGTAACATCTATTTTAGTTATCCATGGTGCTAAGCCGTCATTAATAGTAGAGTAACAATATCCATCCCCTAATGGGAAAGATTTTAATCCTATTGTCACAGTATCATTAAATTCACAATTAAGGCCGAGTATCTCACATCTATATTTTGAACATGGTCTCATAGAATCTTCATTGCAAACATGACATTGATCTGAGCCAACCGGCGCTCTCGAAGGTTGACATTGCGCGACATAATACTCTTTTTTGTATGTAAGCCAATAAACCAGTTGAGTAATTGCAAAAATGATTGCTGCTGCTCCTAGAGCAACCCACCCAACACCGGGAATTGAAACAAATGCAGAAATAAGAACAACTGTTCCTGCTGAGATAAAACCTGCGCCACCAGTCATAAGAAGATTATGCGCTGCACTTCCTATTGGAAAATTTTGTGCCCATCCAATCATCATAAACCCAACTGCAATTAATGCTACTCCTGCTAAAACTGCACCAACACCCCCTGCTGCAGCAGCACCACCAGCTGCAGGAATATGGGTAGCACCGGGCATAATTAATTCTGCTACCCAATATACTGCGTGAATAATACCATGAAATATTACCCCAATGCCTCCTGCTTCTACAAGTGCGGCAATAGCGGGAATTGCTCCAAGAACTAATACTGCTGTGCCTGCTGTATTCCACCCATTTAAAGTAGAGGGTTGTGGTGGATTGAGATTAAGTTGATTTATATAATCTAGATAAACTGTGGGCATGGAAACATTTTTTCCACGAGCTTCATTGGTATTATTAGGCATTTCGCTAGCTTGGATTTTCTTGACACTTCCCTCACCAACAACCTGATTATTCCAGTTTTTCCATAAACCACAATTGCCCACTGCTCTACAACGTTCAAAATTAAGAACATCCCATTTGTCATTATTCTTGCATTCTTTGTTTTCAGTATCTGCTCCAAAGAATACTTCTGAATAAGTACAGATTACAGCTGCTTGTCCACATGCTGTTGGGGCAGTATTTTCATTATAATCTATTGGCCATCTCGGTAAACAAAGTTGTGGCTGAACTTGAAGAGGTTTTTTTATAGGATCAAAACCATAAAATCCAGAAGCTTGCTGACCAAGATCTTGATTGATATTAAAACCTGCAGATTGCAAAAGCCCTTGAACATTTGCTGGTGTTTTTTGATCTAACCATTGTGTCCACCAATAGCAGTAAGGATTACTATTACACTCCTCTGAAGTGTTTATACTATAACAAACCTGATAAGTATTTGGAATACAAACAGCCATGTGAGCTTTAACCCAAGTGCATGGTGAAGAACATGAACTTTGTGGTCTATCAAAACAACTAGTATCTTCTCCAAAACAACCCCCTGTTGTTTCAAGACAAACACTTGTCCTACCTTCATCACAAGGCTCAGAATAATCTTGCCCATATAAACAATAATGCCTTAAATTTCTCGAACCCCTAGCAGATGTTCCATTTCCCAAATCTAGGGCAGTGTCATAAGCACACCATGACGTGCCATGAGGCACAGTTATTGTCTGGTTCTTTGGGGGGAAGGTAGAATAAGCCATGGAGTTAAATTCTGATAGACTGTTATAATTACTATAAATTGTAGTACAACTTGAAGCAACACAATCATCTTTTTCGCCTGTTGAGCCTCCTTTTTTGCAAAACATAGACGGATTTTGGGTAGTGCATTTCTTTAGTACCTCGTCTGCATATGCATTGCCACAATCATCTGCTTTAAAAAGTTCCAGTGAATTATTCATACAAGATTGTTTACTTGAACTTGTGCCACATCTTGAACAACCAGGAACATCTTGATAACATTTTTTTTGAACAAATTGCCAGTCTTTTAATTCTCCGGCAACCAATCCTACTTTTTTTGCGCAATCATCTGCTGTTTCGTATTCACAACCGATTGTACAACAACCGAAAGTGTCTGATGAAACGCTATCATAACATTCTTGTTCTGTGGGAATATTTCCATTCCAAGTCCCATGATATTGGCTAGTGCAAGTACTATTAGTTGTCCATGTTTTTTCATAACCTTTTGAACAACAACCAAGCTTGCATGAAGGAACTTGTTCACAGGTTGCATCTCCAAGATTGAAAATTGAATTTTGCCCGATACAGGTTTGTTGAGCAGAAAACGGAAGGCAGGAACCTATTAAAGTATCAACACAACAGCCCAAGCAATAATTCTCGCAACTCTCATTTGCATAAAAGCCCTGATTAACATTGCATAAAGTATCTTCAACAACCAAACAATAACCTTGTTTAGAATCAATACAACAACCGACTTCAGCAGAGACACTTGGAATCAAGTCAAAAAAAGAAATCGTCTTTTTGATTAAACTTGGAATAAAATCTAAAGATGAATTTTGTGTTATATCATTCCCTTGAATCTCTGGTTGAAGGGCTGTAAAGACAATCGGCATTGTTATTGTCAGGACTAACATAAATACGGAAATTGCAAATGTTGATTTGTCTATTTTTTTCTTCTTTGACATTTTTTATTATAATGGCCCCCGGGGCAAAATATAATTCTTTAAAGCAAAAACAAATTCTTTTCTTGTTGCCCTATCTCTCAAGACATAGATATCAGAACCGTCGCTTGTCCTGATTTTTTCAATCTCAATTAAAGTATTGCTTAACATAAAAGAGAAAGGATCGAAATCTGTTTTCCTCATTTCATCATCAATTATTTTTTGTGAAATCATGATAAAATCGAATAATGGCCAAGACATTGAAGTATTTAGGTTCATAAACTTTTTATTTTCTTCTCCTTTGGCTAAAGTCATTTGGCAATTTATCGGAACAGTTACTTGCCCGGGAATCAAAACAACTGAAAATTGCGGTGAGTTGCAAACACTTGTTTCATAACCTTTTCTTTGAGCAGCATTTATAAAATTATCAACACAAGCATCAACAACATCCTCTTCTTGAAGTCTTTCTTTAATTAATCCTTCAATATGCTGCTGAAGCAATGGCTCTTGGTTTACACATGGTCTGTAAGGCAATGTCTGATAACAAAGATATTTTCTGCATATATCCCCATAAAAAATACAATTATTTTTTTCAAAGTCGCCACCCCTTACAGCGATATCATCTACCATTGGTTCAAGTTCATCATTTATACAACTTGAGATATAAGTTTCAGGATCAATGGATTCTGAAGCAGTATTCTGCGGATTATTGGTTTTGGGGACTAAGAAAATCACTAAAAGCACTATTGCAATAATTACAACTGCTATTATAACAAATAATGTAAGCTGCCCTCTTTTATCTCGCATTTTTCTCTTTATATTAAGTAATTTGAGGTTTTTAAATTTTATACTTTTTATTATATATGTTAAAAAGTTTTTTAAATGCTAAAAGACTAAGAATTCGTATAAAAAATGGAAAAGAGGTTGCATAAGAACTTATTTGTCTTTCTGATAACTATAATTATATTTATTATATTATTCAGTGTAATAGCAAGCGTTTTTTCAAGCGCACTAGAATACAACCAAGTAAGAAAACCATATTCTTGGATAAAAAGCAAATGCATCAAGAATTGGCAGAATCTAAGAGCAGATGCTCTAGCTTCTTGTTTGATTGCTTTGAAAGATGAATTAACTGCAAGACAATTGAATGATTCTGTCACAAAACTATTAGCTAAAAGCAATAATGGCGAGTGCTGGCCTTCAGGCAATTGCAATGTCATCGACAGTTCTTTAGCTAAAATTGCACTTTATGAAGCAGGCTATACAGAAAAAATGGAAAATGTGACTAATTGGACACTAGAAAGAGAAAAACCAGTTACAATTAAGGACATGGATTGGTATTTGCAGATTATCCAGAATCCTAATTCGAAGATATTATGTTCTTTAGACTATGCTAATAACAATTATGAATTCTCTATCAATGATTCTGGCTATGTACTTGGTTCAAATCCAGGTAGTTGTTTTGCTATAGACAAATATTGGTTAAAACTGAATCCTACTGATGCTTGCTTAAAAGAAAATTATAATTTGACTTGCAATGATTCAATAAAAACTAATTTCATGTTCAAGAAAACAAATCAGCAAGTGTGGTATGTTTTTGGAAATCTGAAAATAGCTGAACCTACAGAGACTATCACACTAAATATATCAAGTTACTGCATAAACGGAGCTTCTGGTTGTGATTATGAATCGACTTTATGGGCTGCTTTTGCATTTTCTTATGTTGGAGATGAAGAAAATGCAAAGAAATTATCACCTTATCTTATTGCTGAAGAAAAAAATTATCCTAACTTGATGCCTAAAGCTTTCTTGTATTATCTAACTGGAATAGGAGATTATGCTAATGAAACAGGAAAACTACAATCTACAGACGGATTTATACAAGTTCCTGGCTCAACAAAATGCAAATATTATAACACTGCACTGGCTTTATGGACAGAATCACTGCAAAACGCTGAATCTTTTAATATGACTAAACTTGAAACAAAATTATTGTCTGTTAATGAGCAAAAAAAAGAAGGAAGTTATTTTTATTGGGGATGTAGTTCAAGTTTAGATGACTCCATCAAAGAAACTTCGTTGTTATTAGTAGGATTAGGAATAAACAAACAGACCGCAGATGAATGTTCTTCAAATGGATATAGTTGTGTTGATAATTGCACTGGTGTTGGAGGAACTTCCCAACAATATGCTTGTTCTTCTGGAGAATGTTGTGATGTTGACCCTAATGCTTATGGCTGTGAGGAAAAATATGGAACTTGCAAGTCAAGCTGTTTTTCAAATAATGAGACTAAACAAGGATATAACTGTGAAACTGGGATTTGCTGCAAATTAAACAGCCAATCTTTATGCACTTCTGAACTTGATGGCAAAATATGCTCGCAGAATCAAGAATGCACTAATACTCTTGGAACAATCATCCCTTTCATAGTTTCTAGTGATTCACCAAGGTGTTGCCAGGGAGCTTGTACAACAAAACAACAAACTTGTGTTGAACTTGGTGGAGTTATATGTGATCCTAACTCAGGAAGTTCTTGCCAAGGTGCTAATACTCTGCCTTCTAGCGAATTATATTGCTGCAGAATTGGATTTTGTGTTCAAGGACAATTGACTTGCTCGCAGAAAGCTGGAGTCAGGTGCCAGAGTGGAGAAGAATGCAAAGATGGGACAATGGTTGATGCTTCTGATACAAATGGCATGACTACTTGCTGCACTACTGGTGGAAGATGCTTGCAATCAACTTGTAGCGATAGTATATGCAATGAAGGTGAAAGTTGTGATGGTTCAAATTACGAGACTATGGATACACTGGTCTGTTGTGATGGGTCATGCACAGTAGAATTACAAAGTTGTTTAGATCTGGGGGGGCAAGAATGTATCAACAACATGGTATGTAGCCAAAGCACGATTCCTTCAGAAGATAATGCTAAATGCTGTTTAGGAACATGCAAAGAAAAAGGGAAATTTCCTTGGGCAGTTGTTATAATCATCTTAATAATTATAATTATTGCAGGAGTAATTTATTGGCTAGTCAAATCAGGAAAAATAAAACTCAAAGGAAAAGGCAAAGAAGAAGATGACTTTGGATTCCCAAGTGATGCTGCTGGGGGAATGGCTAGTTTTGGGGCTGGAGCAATATCTCCGAGCAAACCAAGTCTTAAACCAGTTGTAAGACCAATGCCTATGCCTACTAAACAAGCACCTCAAGCACCTGCAAAAACAATGCAAGCAAAACCACTTCCAACACAAAAAGCTCCTGAGAAAAAACCTGTAAAAAAGAAACCTGCTTCTGAATTAGACGAGAATTTAGCTGAACTTGAGAAGTTGGGCGGGGAATAAATTAAGACTATTCTATAGTGACATTAAAAGGAAGATTTATAAATAGGGGCATGGTTAAAATGTATAAAATGACACAGGATTATTGGTCAACAGACAGACGAGCCAGAAAAGCAATTGATGATTTGGTTCGAGAAGGTCTTGGTAGAGATGGTTTTGAGGACAAATCATATCGGCTGGATAGTCAAATTAAGATTGGAAATGAATTTGTTTATTTCTATGGTGAATTAACTAAACAAGATAATAATCGGGCGCCAAAATTAGAAGTTGGATTCGCTCTTCAAATGCAACCAACAGAAGTAGACCCCAAATATCAAGCTATCAAAGAATCAATTATAGCCTGGAGATTAGAAACACAAAAGATTATTGGAGATGCATTGGGAGGCGTTAGTGTACAAATTCCAATTTATTCTGATACAAGACAATATCCACTTGTAACTTTTGAGGGATTTGCAACAGATGCAACTAGATTGATGCGAAAAGCAAAACGCTCTGCTACAGCATTCCAACGCAAAGGCATAAAACTTGCTGAATGGTATTTTCCAAGATAAATCTAATAAAATTAAAATGGCAAAATCAATATTTTCAGATGAAGAAAGAAAGTATATTCTCAGATGTGCAAGAACAGCATCAGAAGAATTCTTAAAAGAAGCAAAAGCAGACCCTCAAGGAGAATTAGAAAGAAAAGCTGCAATGGACACATCACATATTGCTACTACATTTGAAATATCATCAAAAGTGATTGCTGATTGTATCCCAAGATTTGAAGCTGGAAGTGAACTAGCTACATATACCCTCATTGAAGGATCATTCAGATGCTCATGGGGAAAAAATTCTTCATTACATTCAGAATATGGAAAATTAGAAGGATTTTTAAAAAGATATAAGGAAGCATATGACTAAAATAAATTTATAGAGAAAAAAATGACATTAGATAAAACAGTTTCAGAAGTAAAGAGTTTTTTTGATGATGAAAAATTCCATAAAAAAATGATTGCAATTCATGAAAATAAAGATTTACGCGGATATTTGGGTAGAAACCTTCTTGGACTTTATATATGGTTAAAGGATTATAAAGAATCTACTAGTAGTTATGTTGAGAGTCTAGGATTCAATTATTTAGGTTTTTGTTATAGGTCTAGGGATGGGACCACTGAAAAAAATAAAAATTTTGTTGTTGTTGCAGGTAAATTAACTGCTGAAGTTAAAAAAGGTGAATTATACCATATCCGGGAGTTATATCCTCAACTCGATGTTGAGAAAGTTGAGAAAGAGATTGAAACAGAAATCAATATGAGATTCAGACAACTAAGGGGCATAGGCCCACTAGGACCCGGACAACAAAGGGAATAATCATTTTATAAATCCGGAAGTTCGTCAAAATCTTTGGGCATTTCTGAATCTGAGGTTTGTTCTTGAGTTGTTGGGAAATCAGAATTTGAGTCTGGTTGAGAAAAATTCTGGTTGTCTTTGTTCTTGAAAGCAAAATCAATTTGTTTCTTGTTCCATCCTTGTTCTTTCAAGTCTTCTTCAATATCTTTTTTCTTTTTTCCTTGTGAAAGAGAAGATTGTATATAACTTATTAAATTAAATAAATCAGCTGGATTTTCAAAAGGACCTGTTCCAACAGCTGCACTTGTGTCTGAAAAATCATCTCCTGAACTTTTCTTGTTTTTCCATATCATCACCAATAACACAATCAATATCAATAAAACAAGAATTGCTGCTGCAATCGGCAAGAACAAGCTTGTTGGAGTTGGTTTGACATTTGGATTACCTTCTATGCCCAAAGAACTGAAACTAGGAGAAGCATAGAAGTTCATTTGAGAAACTGCATCTTGTCTTGAGGGAATTGCCAGATTCAAAACAAGGTCTTGTGAAAGAATCAATCCGAATGCATCACTGAAAGAAGTTGTTTCAAGGTTTTCTTTTATTTTGATACTCTCTAAAGAAATTCCTGAAGGCAGACTGAAAATAAAATAAGTCTCTTCTTGAATTCCTGAAAGTTTTACTGTGACAAGAGTAATCTCTGAAGAACTTGCATCATCAAAAACAATTTTCTTGGTTGTTGCGCTTGATCTGAAAGCCATATCATTCTGCCAAGAAGCAATTGCATTTTTTGTCTGTTCTGCATCATCATAAGTTCCTGCACCAAGTTCACTGAGATAATCCAGATTGATGCTGTTCTTATTGGGGAAATACTCACTTTCTTGAAGAGATAAAGAGTTCATAACAGATACTGGGATTTTTATTGAATTTAACTGAGAATTGATTGAATTTAAGTCAGGACTTGCTGAATTTAATGCTAAATTAATTGAATCCAGTTGCTGATTTATTTCAGTTGAATTATAGACTAAAGCCTGGTACCAAGAATCTATTCCAAGAGCCTGGACTTTCTGAGATAATTGTTTTTTCCTTAGATATGTCTGATTCAATGATTCTTTTGATACTGCTGTGTTGATAACAAAGGTTCTTGAACCTACTTTGCTATCAGAATCTGTTGCCTTTATTAGAAGATTATATTGCCCAGAAGCATAGGTATGTTCTACTTCGGGAATAATTGTTATTTGTTCGGGCGTTGAATCTCCAAAGTTCCAGGTATAATTAATAATTTCTTTGCCAGAACTCGGGGTTACAATAACACTAAATGTTGTTGGTTGATTCGGAGTTACTGTCAAGGGAGTTAAAGATTCAATTGTAGGAACTTGTTCAACACTAAATGCAACTGTCCCAAAAGAAGTTGCACCATAATAAAGAGCTAAACGATGGGTCTTAGATTGTTTTTCTGGACTAGTTAAATTAAAAGCATTCAAAGAAATGGCCTGCATAGAAAGATTTATTTTTGGTTCCACAGGGATTAGGTCATAGAAATTGTTTGAATATCTTAGAATCCCATTTTCAGTATACTTCAAATAAGCTTGGTCAAGAGTTATCTCCTGGCTTGATGAAGGAATAATTTTTATAGGAATTACACAGCCTTTGACAGATGAGCAGTTTCCAGAATATTTTTCATCTATATAATTCTGGATAGAGCTTATTAGGTTGTTCTGCAAATCATTGAATTCATCAAAAGGTTCTTCAAATGTTGTGAATGGCGCAAATTTTGCTTCTGAGACATTGATTGAGAAATCTGCTATCGGTTCCTGAGCCGGAGAACTTGGAAAACCTGAAAATCCGCAAAGTTTAGGTGTTGTCTCTGATTTTATTGAATATGATGACGCAGCAGTTGTGGTAATTTCAACGCAGACATAATAATCTTTTGCTTCATCAATGTAAAAATCACTGTTGCCTTCTTCATCTGGCTCACCTATCACACATTCAGCATAATCATATCCTAAACTGTCAAAAGAAGTTACACAATCGCCTTTTTTAGCAGCTCCATCATAGACAGAGAACTGGACATCATCTCCCAGAGGTTCTGGGCCAACACCTTCCCAATATCTCATCAAAGCAGTTACTTTTACCTTGGCTGTTTTATTTATATGTATGTTTTGGCAGAATGGAGTAGTTTCTGAAAAAAAAGCATCATCTGAATACATGGGATTATAACAACTGCTTTGTTTATTACTGCAGAATTCATCCATTGTCTCTTTGTATTCAAAATTTATTGCATTGTCATCAAGAAGATCTAATTTAAATGGAGTTTCGTAACAGACCGATTCTGTATTAGAACCTGAACCTGAAATCAAAAAACTAAGATTTTTAATCTGAATGTTTGTACCATGTATGACAAAACCAACATATTTTTCTGAATCTTTTTCCAAGTTAAGATTTTTTGTCAATTGTCCGTTGCTGTAAGTATAGTCCCTAGAACAGTTCTGAGAACAATCAAAAACTGCTCTTGAGTCTGTCAAAAATTCTAGAATTGAAAGTTGTTTTGTTATTGGATCTTGGCTGCCTGAATTTATTGTTGCTTTTATGATAGTATTTGATAACTCATTTTTTAAAGAAAAGTTGACAAAACCATTCATTGTTTGATTTGGGCTATAACTAAACTGAGTCAGATTGAAATCAGGATTGCCTTGTTGCATTGTGGCACCTGTTAAAGAAAGACTTAAAGTAAAGACTAAGATAAAGCATATCAAATAATTTAGTTTGTTCATTCTTCCTCTTTTTATTAAATTAATATGAACTTTGTGGTTTTAAAGTTTTGTTTTTTTAGTCTGTATGTGTTTAAATTATACATTTGTATATCGCTAGGTAATAAGTGGGTGATTGTCTTTTAACTTATCTCTTTATCTTTATATTGATTAATCTTTATTTACGCGGTTTGGTAAGTTATAGCTTACGACGTTGCAAGCTGATATTAGTTCTTTAACTTACACCTTATTTCTTTTTATTTTTTCTCTTTGATATTATTAGCATGTAGTATGCAGATATTAAGACTAAAACAATCAGTATCTGCCAAGGCATGAAAAACGGCAATTTTGTTGTGACTATACCACAATCTACACATGCACTTGAAGAAGGAACTCCCCCAGTTAATTCACAGTCATTAGGAGTTGTTGTTGTAACACATTTTTGACCAGTGCAGGGACCAGTGCAAGTTGTTATCTTCTTTTTTGAATTTGGATAATTAATTCCGTTCTCTGTACAACCTTCTCCACAAGTCCCAAAACTTATAGCATAATTACAGCAAATGCCATCATCTGGGTCACTGCCAGTATAGCTTGCATTTAAGTAACATTTTGATTCAGCTGTATTCCAGCCACATTTGCAAGAAGCTCCTGAAGGACAGCCAGCACTTTTCACATGACATCTGTCTGCTGTACAGGTTGTTTGCTCATTATAATCTGAACATGAATTTGGTTTTTGAATAGTATCTGTGCAATGCTTACAAAATGTTGCAGGAGGACTCTCGCCAGGAAGTCCGTCTGGTTTGTCCCAGTAACAGAAAAAATTTCCTTGAGTGTTGCAATCACCAATTGTCTTCTCTTGATTGCAATCTCCTGTTGTTCCTGCCCTTTCACATGTTCCGATAGAATTGCAAGAAAATGGCTCAAAACAACAATTATAATCTGAACAACTTGAATCCCATCTAGTTGACCATGTTTTATTAACTGGATACCATGTACTAGTGTTTTCACAATATCTGAAAGGCGGAGCATTTTGATAACATTGGTTGCAATCTGTTATCACATTAGATTCGTCTTCGCAATAACAATCTGAATGTGACTGGCCTGAAACAGCGTAAACATATCTTAGGATATAAATCCCTTTTCCAGTCAAATTAAATGATGCATTTCCTGGACTTTTAAAACCAGTGATATCTTTGAATTCTATTGTAAAATTAGTTCTATAGCTACCAGTATGATTGTAGAATAATCTACTATCTTTTTCTCTTATATATACTGATTTTATCTGTTCTGTGTCATTGAAGAACAAGACTCTTGGTCCAACAGGATTCCCGTAAGTATCAACTGCTTCTATAATGATTGTTGAATTCTGGGTCAAAGCAGATTGAGTGTAAACTCCTGTCAAAGTCATGTTTGGAGGAAGATTAACAAATATTTTTGCTGGATTTACTGGAGTTGTGCTTGAATCAAATGAAATCTCGTGCCAACCCTGCGTAACAATTTCAGTTTTAAGGGGAATTGTTACAAATGACTCCCCGTCTATTTTTATGCCTTTATTTAAATATTCCTGGCAAGAACCGTTTGCAGGAGTATAGCTTTTACAAGTCCTGACAGTCAGATTATATGACCCTGTTGCTTTGTCTGAAAAAGTGAACTCTCCGAAGTCACCTGACATTAATCCAATTTGACCAGTTAGATTATGAAGAGAAGCCCTATCCAATGCCACTTGTTCACCAGCACAATCCTCAGAAACAAAAACAGTCCAGTTTCCGAGAATACTATCTCCTTTTTTTTGGGGTTGTTCATTAACTAAAACAGGATAACAATCAGAAGTTGAACCTCCTCCAACAACTAATCCTGTACCACCGGGCAGAGTTCCTTGACTATTCTGGGAACGTTGAAGAACCATCTTTTTTATGTTCAGACATTTTGAAATTTGTTCAACTGTGATGTTCATCTGTATTTGTTCACCTGTGTCACAGATATTATCATTGCCACAATAAGGAAATATGCTTGCTTCTATTATTTTGCAAGTGTATAGTGGCGGAGCTGGTTGCCAGAAAGTTAATAATCCAGATGAACTAGGGATTGTACCTACAAGATTCTGAGAACCATTATAAAGGGAAGCAATTGTTGCTGAAACTCCTGCACCTTGGCAGACTTCTGGAATTTCTGGAATTGTCCAGTTTCCAAGATAATAATTTTTTCCTGTTTGAGGAGTTATTACAGATGGAGAATATTCAGCAGTCATTGAACAATATGGGTCTGGTAATGTATCCCCTACCTGTCTAATCACCATCGACATATTGTTGATGTCCAAACATTTGCTTGGATCTTCAACAGAAATATTCATCTGGACTTTTTCAGAAATATTGCATTTATAGTCTGGACCGCAGTAAGGAGATATGCTTGCTTTTGTTATCTTACATGCATATGTAGTTGGGCCCCAGATATTAACTTCTCCGAAATCTCCTGAAGCTCCAGATAACCAAGAAGTTGAATTATAAAGTTGTATTGTCTTTGCTTCTAGTGTCTTTCCAATAAAAACCGGATCAGTAAAAATAAGTTTGGTTTTTATTTCACAACTGAGACCTGGGCAAAATGTTCGATAGATGTCCTCTGTTATAACAGACTCTAATTTGATTGTTGGGGCAGGGCTTATTTGTGTGTCTCCTGATTGTTTTAGGACTAGATTTAGTTGAACCTTTCCATTTTTCTGAAAATTAAAAGTTATGCATTTGGGATTAATCTTAAAACTTACATTTATGTCATCTTGACTTTTACATGTTCCTCCTTCGCCAGTACATTGGCTTGTATCAATAGAGACAGCTGAAACATCACAACCAGTTGTTGCAAGATTGATTGTGAAGTTTTTTTCTGCACAAAGATCTCCATAACAACAATTCCAAACAAAATTCCCTTTTGGTAGTTGAATTGCTTTGATTAGTGGGGAAGTTGAACTAGTAAATATTGGTCTCCATCCACCGTCCCAGTTTCCATAAAGAGTTAATCCTTGGTTTTTGTTAATAGAACATTTAAATGTTGCAAAATTATCTGGAAGACTTCTAGTGTTGTCTGCCGGGTTTTCGAGAGTTATGGTTATCTTATCAACACATCCCTCTACCTCCCTGCAGATTTGATTTGTATAAGAACAATCAATAACTTTTGCTCCCCCACAACCCTCACAACTATGAAACTTATTGTCTCT
>CAZRGF010000013.1:0-43747 GCA_964599615.1 Candidatus Woesearchaeota archaeon | reverse complement strand
GCAATTCCGCTACAGATTAAAATCTGTAGCTACCTTGCTCGTCCGTGTAAATTATTCTTATTGGGTTTTAATGTTTTGTTTTCGAGAACTTTGAAGAAAATTTTTCACGATTTCAAGCAGGATTAATTATCACCTATCACGCATTTGACGAAGTCAAGAGAATAAGACGCAATTTATTAACTTAATTTTTTTACTATCTCCTCTTCAGTCAGAAATTCCTCTTTTCCTGATTTCATGTTCCTTAACTTGAATTTCTTTTTCTTAATCTCTTCTTTTCCTATAAAGATGACAAAGGGAATCTTCTCCTGATTTGAATAATCTAAAGCCTTAGATAATTTATCCATGACAAAGCAAGAGACTTTCTCATTTCTTAATTCTTGACAAAAACCAACTGCTTCTTTGTCTTGTCCTAATGAAATAATCAAACATTTTATTCCTTCTGGTTCTATTTTTGCTAAACTAGATAATCTTTCTAAGCCGAACGAGATACCCGTACTTTGGATTCCATTTACCAAATAAGCTCCCCCACCAGCAATGCTTTCTTTCATTTCTTCAGTCCTAATTTCAAAGACACTACCATTGTAATAAGAAAGGCCCCTAGCAAGAAAAGGAGAAAACTCTACTTTGAATCCAAACATCAAGCAAAACCTTTTCAATTCTTGAATTTCCTTGAAAGATTCATATTTTTCAAAATATTTTTCTTGTTTTTTCAGGATAGAAATTATTTTTTCTGCATTATATTCCACAAGATTTGCTTTAACTTCATCTTCTTCCAGCTTATCTAACTTATCAATCTCCCTGATAACCTGTTTTTTAGTAAAATTATCTTTTATTCCTTCATTTTCCAGTATTTCATTCAAAAGCTTTCTGTTATTTATCATTATTACAGAAGGAATCTTTAATTCTTTTAGTATTTCTGAAAAAACTTTCAAAACTTCAGCATCATCTCTTATTGTTGAACCAATAACATCAACATCACATTGAGTAAATTGTCTGAATCTATTTGAACTTGTAGGTTCATCTCTGAAAACTTCCCCTATTTGATACCTCCTGAAAGGAAGTTTTTTTCCAACAGCTAATCTTTTCAACTGGAACGTGAATTCGTATCTTAATGCTAATTCTCTCTCCCCCCTGTCTTTTAATCTAAAAATGTCTGAAATTGCTTCATCATTGGCATTTTGACCTTTAACAAATTCTTCAAATTCAATTACCGGAGTCTCAGCTGGATTAAAGCCATATGTCTTGAATTTCTCAGTAAGGATCTTCTTTATTGTCTCCCTTTTAAGAGCTTCCAAACCGCTAAAATCCTGGAATCCTTTGACATTCTCTTGATTTATTTTTATTTCTGTCATCTTACCCTCAAAAAAGTGGAAGCCGGGAATCGAACCCGGTCCGCACGGGATCTGTAGTTTCCCGGGAAATTTGAGTTTTCTTTTCTCCCAGGGGTCTTTTCTTTTTGTAAAAGAAAAGAGACCTCCACAGCCGAGCGCGCTACCTTTACGCTACATCCACCACGATTTACTCTAGAATAAAGAATAGAATAGTTAAAAATGTTTTGAATTAAATAAGAACAATAAGCTAAGCTAGAAAAATCAATTCGAGTGATGAACACTCTCCTGAAGTTTACTTTGCATTATCATAGTATACAAGATGAAAGATGGTTTTTAAATCTTTCTCGTAACATTTAAAAACACCCTATAACATAAATTCACATGCCAAGAAAGAAAAAAGCCGAAGGAGAAGAAACTGTAGAAACAAAGGGAGAAGCTAAAACAGAAAGTTTGGAAACAAAAGAGATAGTTATAACAGAGGACATAAAAGAAGAGATTCCAGAAGAAGTAGCTTCCAAAAAAGAAACGCTTTTAGCTCCTTTAGAGACTTATATCAAAGTCTCAATACACATAGGAACACGGGCAGTAACTCCAACAATGCGAGAGTATGTTTACAGAAGAAAAGCAGATGGAATAGCTGTTCTTAACACAAAAAAAGTCGATGAAAAAATTGCGCAAGGCGCAAGTTTCTTAGCAAATTACGCTCCTGAAGAGGTAATTGTCTGCGGTAGAAAAGATGCTGTAACAAAACCATTAGAAGCATTTGCCAGAGCAACAGGCATCAGAATTTTCACAAGATATCCCGCGGGAATCATAACCAACCCTGTGCTTAAGACTTTTTTTGAACCCAGATTAGTCTTTGTCCTAGATCCTTGGGTTGACAAAAATGCATTAAATGATGCAGTAAAGATAAAGGTTCCAGTAATGGCATTATGTTCTACTAACAACAACACCCACAACATAGATTTTGTTATCCCCTGTAACAACAAGACAGCAAATTCAGCAGGATTAGTTTTATACTTATTAGCAAAACTTTATTTAGAAAAGAAAAAGATCGATAAGAAAATTGATGAAAAAGAATTCTATTCTCTTGAAGAAAGACCAGAAAGAAAGCCAGAAATCAGAGAAAAGATTGACATGACTGCAGCTAGAGAACTAATAAGAAAGAAACTAGCTGAAATACGAGCAAAAGAAAGTTCTGAAGGAAAAAAAGAAGAAAAGAAAGAAAAACCAGTAAAAGATAAGAAGGAAAAGAAACCTAAGAAAGAGAAAAAAGCAAAAGAAGACAAGCCCAAGAAAGAAAAGAAAGAGTGATTCTATTTTTCAATAATCTGTTTAAATCAAGTCATATTCTAGAATCCATGCCTCTGTAGCCCAGTTAACGGGGATTTTCAAACTCTGTAGTTTCTGAAGGAAAAGCATTAAAAAGATCTGAATATCTATCCAAAGATGAAAGAATTAACAAAATTACAATTAAACAGAATTTGGAAGACCAGGGGATTAGATCCAAAAGTCGGTTGGTTTTACATACAATTTAAAAATAAGTTTGAAGAAGAGTGTTTTATCGCTAATATAAATTCACAAGAGGCTATAAAAGACTTATTGAACTTTTTAGATAACCAAAAAATCAAAGAGGTAATATTTTTTCCAGAGCCAGATTTTAACTTGAATGGCCTCCCCTCTGGAATTATTAAAACGAGAGATTTAGAAAAATTTCTAAAAGAAAATGAAGATAAAACTACAAATACACATATTGCAGATAAAAATCTAAATTGGATATTTACCATAACTCACGAAGATGATTTTTTAATTTCTGGAAATAAAAAATTAGTAAAAGAATTTGTCTGTTTTTTTAAGAATGCTAAAACCACCTTTTAAAAAGGTAACTAGGGAAAAAGATTTAAATCTTGTAAGGGTTGTATTTTCAATCGCCTCTGTAGCTCAGTTAACAGGGATTTTCAAACTCTGTAAGTTCAAATATAAAATTATATAGTATCTGTATTTTCTAAAAAATGCTCAAATATTTATATTTTGCTGTATTTCTAAAAAGATGCCAGAAACAGAATTTGCAGATGTGAATTGGATAAGGCAAGTTGTTGATACGTTTCCTGACTTGTCTCCAAGAATAAGAGAAAAAGTAGTAATGCTAGCGAGGCATAGGATAAATTCTTTAGTTATTCTCAATATGAACCAGCAATATGAAGAAATTGCAGAAATTATCTATAGGCTTACTGATAATTATTATGAAAGTAAACTGGCACTAAGATTGGATTCTCTATTCGGAAAAACAAACAGGCCCCTTCACGAAATTGTTGGCGGGGCTTCATTGGAGGACGGAAGAGAGATACAAAAAGAAGTTGAAAGAAGAGATGAAGTGCACATTTCAAGAATTATCGATGTGTTAGAAGGAAAAATTGATAGGCAGTATTTAGACGTTTTATACCAGTTAGTAGAAGCAACTGGCAAAGGCGATTTCTTATTAAAGGTAACACCCAGAGAAGTGTCAAGAAATGCAGAGCAAATACGAGCTCGGCTTGAGTTTTTAGTTAAACAATATGGGCGTGATGGAATGTTGCTTTTTCCACAAAGAGAAATAAAGAGAATAAATCTTGATACGAGTATTGAAATTATTTTTAAAAGAAGAGATTGGAAAAATCAAAGTCCATTAGAATTTTTGAAAAAGTACGATGTATACAAAGGGTTGAGCAGAGGCCAACTCCAAAGATTTGATGAAGGACTTTATTCTTCCATGGCTAGAAGGGACGAACTCAAAGCAATTCCTTTAGCAAGCAGATATACTGGAGACCCCTTACTATTTTTTAAGAATCATCTAGAGCTATATGGACAAGTAAAAAGCCAAGTAGAATTGAAGAGGCTGGATCCTAAACTTCATCATGCATTGGCTAATCATAATCAGTTAAGAGAGATATTTCCCTCAAAAACTTATCGGGGTTTTCCAAGTCCTTTAGATTATTTTTATGCTCACCCAGAGTTACATGGTTTGGGCAGATTTGGGATTCACGAAGCAGATAGGGGTTTATATGATGCTCTTAGGAGATGGGACCAGTTACAGCAAATTCCTCGCAAAAGAATTCCTTACAGAGGATTCTCAAGCCCCTTAGATTATTTTAATGCTCATTCAGAAATGCATGGGCTAACAAAAACTCAATTTGCAAATCAATATCCAAATGAGTATAGGGCTTTGATAAGATGGAAACAACTGGAGCTAGCAATTCCAAAAACATACAGAGGATTCTCAAGCCCCTTAGATTATTTTAATACACATGAAGAGTTATGGGATTTGACTAGAAAACAACTTAGCATAGTTGATAGTGGACTTTCATCTTCTTTACGAAAAAACAGTCAGATGAATCAAGCTATTCCTGAAAAAGTTAGAAGAACATATAGGGGATACCAAGACCCTTTAGATTACTGTAAAGCACATTCTGAATTTTTGGGGCTAACCGCTAGAGAATTTAACAAAAGAGATAGCGGTCTTTATGCATCTCTTAGAAGACGGAAACAATTAGAGCGGGCTAAGCAACTGGAATTTATCTTGCAAAAGCGGGAACCGACAGAGCAAAATTTACCTGTTGCGATTGGAGTATAAAAAACAAGGGCTCCGCAGAGATTGGGACTCTGCCCAATCCAAGATTTTCTCAAAATAAGAAACTGGTTTGATGTCAGTTACTATTGTTCTAAGGGTAGATACCATATACGCCGGTGTTAAAAGTGACTTAGAATGATTGTTGTTCTAAAGTAAAATTTTAAAAGTCTTTAAGAGTTGTATTTTTGAGTGCCTCTGTAGCTCAGTTAACAGGAATTTTCAAACACTGTAAGTTCTAATTGTAGAAGGGGCATTCAATGTTTATTTAACTTTTCTTGACTATCACTTCAACTTCATTGAACAAATTTATCGCATCATCTAAAAATTCTTTGATATGCTTCTTGTCTGGAATTTTTGGAGAATTTCCATAATCTCCAAAATCTGCTGTTATTCTTAGTTTTAGCAATTTGGAAAATGTTTCAGAATAATCCTTCTTCAGATATCCTAAGCTATGGTAAATTTTGAAAAGGTCTATTTTTGCCTTGTGTTCATGAAGCGGTTTATTATTCTTGATATCTTTTACAACATTTATGCAATTCTCAAAAATAATCCAAATATAATGCACGGACTCTGCTAAATCTCCTTCGTTGAAATAACTTTTAGCATGTTCTAACTTTTTCCTCGTAAACTCAAAATTCTCTTTTGCTCTTTCAAACATTTTTTAATAACTCTCCAACATTACTTTTATTTACATGGTAATAAAGATTATAAAGGTTTTTATCAACTTCTTTAAGATTGTCAGTTATATACTTTTTAGAACTTGGGATTATATCTTTTTGCAAAAATAAAATTCTTGCTTTTTCAATAATATAAAGTTTAAACTGCTCAACCAATTCTTTATAGTTTTTATCTTTAAGCAAAACTAAAAGCCGGTCTTTTAAGACATCCAGTCTTTCTTTCTTTTGCATTATAACCTCATTAGATGGTTGTGGCAAGGGTTTTGTTAAGAGAAATCTAATAATGCCCCCGTCAAAGATAACTATGCCATTCATAAGAGCATTCAAAACAAGGTCGTGAGCAAGCAAGTATTCGTTTTCAAATTCATTCTTTTCTTTTTCTATAATATTTATCTTTTCAATTTTTAATAAACCCTTTTTCTTATAGTCTATTTCTTTTTTCTCTTTTACGATAACTAAGATATCAAGATCGCTTGTTTCAGTTGTTTCTTCTGAAGCAATACTACCAAAAATCATAAAGCCCAGTAAATCAGAAAGATATTCTGACTTAATTGCATTGAAGATGTTATTTACTTTTTCTTGATATTCTTGAGAAAGTTCAGAAAATCGTTCTGCATCATAAAGAAGCTTAAAGTTATAGGCAAAAGAATTACTAAAGTTTATTTTTATTTTTTTTCTATTTTGCGATATAACCTTTTTAGATAAAAACTTATCAATTGCCTTATAAATCATTGGAACACTTACTTTTGATTCTCTAGAAAGCTCATAAGCTGAAAATTCCCTAAACCAAAATCTTGTTAAAACTTGTATTATCTTAAATTCACTATTTGCATGGATTATCATGTTTTCCTTTTTATTAAATTTATTTAACTTTTTGTTAAGTTTATTTTATATTGTGTTAAATATATTTAACATATTTAAATCTTTCGTTTTATGGATCTTGTTTCTATACCCTATATCTTGGCACACCCAACTTTTTGCAGATAGGACAATCATTATTAAAATCCCTTTTTTCAAATTTGCAGAAGGTAGTATTTTTAATAATAGCATTAAATTCTTTGAATTTCATCTCCTTTACTTCCAGATTATCAATAATTTTTTGGATGTTTTCTTCACATCTTCTTTTATATTCTTCCATAGGAAGCTCAAATTTTTTGCACTTCCAACAACGCATTGCAAAGTACATGCCTTTCAATCGTTTTAGTGGCCATTTTGGTCTTTCTTTTTGCACTTCCATTTTAATTTAAGATTATATTTTCTGGTTCCCATCCTTTTGGAATTTTGTATTTATTATCTAGGATTGTAGCAGAACCAATTCTGTCTATTCTAAAAATTCTTTCCTCTTCTCTCAAATGGCAAAGAGTAGTAATACAGTCATTGTGTACTTGATAAATATCCACAATTCTTGTTGTATTCTCGTCAGAATGCGGGCTATAATATCTTATCTTAACTTGACTTCTTTCTTTAAACGCTTTTCTTAATAATCTTTTTATCTCTGGTTTGCCCCTAACGTAAATTGTTCTTTTTTCAGGAGAATTTAACTTTTGAACTATTCTCCTTACCTCTTTGTCTTTGTTTCCTGCAAGTTCTTTAACAATCTTATGTGCTTCTTCTTTCGTTAGATAAACCATTAAAAATAGAAACTGTTTAGATTAATAAATTTTAATGTTATGTTGTCATTTGTTGCAACACTTCTTTCTATTATCAATAGAAGCTAGTTTCTATTAGCAATATAAACTGTCTTAAAAAGCAGTTTTGAAAATTTAGCCCTTAATGAATTTGTGAATAATAGCATTATTCTAATGTTATTTACAGTATTCCACTAAAATAATTTTTAAAAGCTCTTGAAGAGCTTTATTGATATGACAATTGAATTAACTCCTGATTTTGGAGAAGAAGCAATAAGAGGATTGCGAAAATTAGCTGAAAGTATAGACGAATTAGGCAAAAAATTAGCTGAAAAAAATAGGAAGATTTCAGAATTAGAAGATAAATTAAGGAAACTTGGTCAAAATGGGGGTTAAAAATTCACGAATAATTTTTTACTTAGAAACCTCTCTTAAGGATAAGGTTAAGCTGGAAGCATTTGAAGAAGGGGTTTCTATGTCTGAATTTTGCAGGCAGAGAATCAGAGAAAAACCAAGATTGATTAGAATAGAGCTCATGCTTGAAAAATTGCTTAGAAGAAAAGGATGGTAAAAGACAAAAATAAACAAGCGGGACATATTTTGTTACTACTATTAAAGAGATAATAAATCGAAAAGTTTATAAACCCTATTTTCTTATGAAAAGTAGATTAAAATGGCATTAACAATTGTTGGAAGAAAACTTGAAGTTAGATCTGATGAAATTCCTGTAAAAAGACAAGATGGAACTTATGCTTTTCCAAGAAATGTAGCCCCATTTGAAACCAAAGCTACTATAAATCCAAGAGATTACGCACTAGTCCTCGAAGGAGATCAAGCACAAAGAGTAATGTCTATGAAACAAGACATAAACGGACTTAATTATCAAGATGCTCAAGTTAAAGCATTACAAGACAACTTAAATTTACCAACTCTGCGAACTTTTATTACTCAATATCAAAATGCAAACCAAGCACTAAATGGAGAACCTATTCTATATGATGCTTCTGGAAATTTAATTGAAGGAGAACAATTAAGAAACTATGCAAGCAGACTTAATTCCGATTGTTGGATTTGGTTAAATGCTGGTTTTGAAGCAGGAAGTGGATGTTTAGGACTAGATTTAGTAACTGTTGCTGGATTAAACAAAGACGGCAGTTTATCTACTAAAAAAGTTCCTTTAGAAGATTGTTTACAAGAAGATTGCTGGGCAGAAGTAGAATCTGCAAATAGTCAAGGACTTTTAACTAGAAAATCAAGTCATCAAAATTATAAAGCTGGAAAAGTAGTTTATTTTTATCATCCTAGAAAAAATAGTGTCGCGGGGTTCGTTGCGTGTTCCGCTTGGGCGGATGTCAGTTGCAACTGGTTTCCTCAGGTCTCGGCTCCTGCGCTCGGGGTATTTCCATGCGCCGAAGGCGACGCAAAAAAATAAAATTTAACATAAATCAAAATGGCACCAATATATCAAGTTGATCTTTCAAAAGATGAAGCAGAAGGATTTGGAAAATTAGGATATTCTTTATCTGAAGTTTCTGCTCAAGGAATTGATTTAGACATTGATCCAAATAAATTATTTATTCTTCATGAAGCAACACATAGCACAAGGAAATATGCTCCTTTAGAAGTTGCTAAGCATAGACTAGGAATGAGCGAACCAGTTAGAAAAGTTGCTGCGAATTTAGAATTAGATTTAAGTGATACTGCTAAAGAAAGAGATGGAACTCCTTATATCGGAAATATTACTAATGAACAAGGATTAAGGATTGTAGGAAGCCTAAAAGGCGCAAGAGCATGGTCTTTAAGAAGAGGGATGGATGGATTACTTCATTTGAAAGCTGGAGCAGAAGGAAAAGTTAAAGTTTATGATGGAAATAAAAGACAAATGTCCAGGGAAGAATGCGGAGTTGTTTATGATGAAATGTTTGGTAAAAGAGATTCTTGGAGAGGAGAACATTTAAACACCTGGTTTGTACCTAAAGGAAAAACATTATATGTTCATTCAGATCATGTTTTAGCAAGTGGGAATTTGGTTGCCCAAAGTCAAGAAGAATTAGAAAATTGTTTAATGCAAGACACTTGGGCAAGTTTTAATGATTTAACAAGTCAAGGAATAGCCACTAAAACTGGCAATGATTTTTATTCTTGGTTTCCAAGGGCAAATGCTGTCGCGAGGTTCTTTGCGATTTCCGGTAGGGCGGTTGTCTATTGCTACTGGGATCCTCAGGACTCGGGTCCTGCGCTCGGGGTACGTTATGTGCGCGAAGCGCGAAGCGCTTAAATTTTTAGCATTTAGTTATATTCTAAATTCTTTTAAATCCGGTTCTATTCATAAGTTTGCCCTAGTTTTGCCTTAAAAAGCAAACAGCTTGGGCTACATGCAAGTTTATTATAGCATGGACGATTGAGTCTAAATGTTATGAAATTCAATAACAATAATTAGTAGTGATGAAAACCTTGGGTAAGTTTGAGCGAATATTAACGTTATGGTGATGGGAAAGTAAATTTGCTAATCTGTCGCGAGGTTCAATGCGAATTCCGATAGGGCGAATGTCAATTGCAACAGGAATCCTCAGAACTCGAAATTTTGTATTAAAAACACAAAACGAGACTCCTGCGCTCGGAATAGCCCAAGCTAATAAAAATGAAAACTTACAGAAATCTCTTCGATAAGATTGTTTCTCTAAAAAATTTAGAATTTGCCTTTAAAAATGCAAGAAAAGGAAAGACAAAGAAAGATTATGTTATCGAATTTGAATCAAAATTAAGAGAAAATCTCCTACAATTACATACTGAACTTAAAGAGCAAACTTATCAACCAAAACCATTAAAAACATTTATTCTAAGAGACCCTAAGACAAGAAAGATTTCAAAATCTACTTTTCGTGACAGAGTGGTTCATCATGCAATTTATAGGGTGATTGAATCTATTTTTGATAAAACTTTCATTGATGGATGTTGTGCAAATAGAATTAGTAGAGGGAACTTATATGCCTTAAATTTGTTTGACAAATATAAACGGAAAGTCACTAAGAATAATACAAGAATTGCTTTCTGTTTGAAAGCAGACATTAAGCATTACTTTTTTGAAGTAAATCACAAAATTTTATTGAATATTTTAAGAAAAAAGATTAAAGATGAAAAAACAATTAATTTGATTAATAAGATTTTAAAGAATTATTGGGATGAAAAAAAAGGGATGCCTCTTGGAAATGTAACATCTCAATTCTTTGCAAACGTTTACTTGAGCGAACTAGACTATTTTGTAAAATACAAACTTAAAGCAAAATATTATGTTAGATATGTTGATGATTTTGTAATTCTTCATAATTCTAAAGAACAACTTGAGAAGTGGAAAGTAGAAATCAGCAAATTTCTAGAACAAAATTTAAAAATTGAATTACACCCAGAAAAATCAAGAATTATCCCACTTTCAAAAGGAGTTGATTTTGTTGGTTTTAGAAACTTTTATTATTTTCGTTTGCTTAGGAAAAGGAATATAAAAAAGATGCAAATTAAAATAAAACTTTTTAGAGATGAGCTTTTGTCTTATGAAAAATTACTGGAGAGTTTTCAAGGTTGGAATGCTTATGCAAAATGGGCAAATAGTTATAAGCTGAGAGAAAAAGTGTTAAGAGAGGTAGAAAGGGTAAATACCATATACACTGCTGATAAAACGGACTTAAGAACAAAGTGATATCGTCGATAAGAGCAAGTTTGCACCCGCAAATTTCGGGTGCTTAAAATCATGCATTTTTTAGCAGTTTTTCAAGCATTTCGGGCACCCGGTTTCTTGGGGTGCTTAATCCAAATTTAGCATATCTTGGCACTAATTTTTCATTGGAAACAATAAAAAGCCACCTGTTTGGATATTGTTTATTTAGATAATTGACTTTTTCTTTAAGTTGCTTTGGTGCTTTTAGCAATTTTCCTGTTTCAACTTCAATTGCAAACCATTCTTTATTATGTTTGAATGTAATATCCGCACCTTTTGTCAAATGTTCTTCAATTATATCAATTCCCATTTTTTCTAAAAGCCGTTTTACACCCCAAACTAAAAAGATATGCTCTCTTGAATGATTTAATTTTTCATAGGGTTTGATTAAAACAGAGATAAATCTTCTTTCAAGAACATCAAACTGATTGACTTGCTCAAATCCTTCTGCTTTAAGGATTTCTATTTGCTTGTCATTTAACTCTGATTTTTTAAAAACTTTGTTTTCTTCAATTCCAAGTCTTCTTAGAATTATCTGTTTATTTTGTTCAGATTCTCTTAATTTTCTTTCCTTTTCTTCGTTTTTAGAGTTTAGTTCTCTTTCTTTTAGTTCTAAATTACTTATATTCTCCTTACGTCTTGATTCTTCATTAAGAAGCCCGAGATTAGAAAGTTTCTTTTTTAGTGGTTCAATGTATCCTTTTAATTCCTTTGTGTCTTCGCAAAATTGTAATTTTTTGTTTACAGAATCAATTGCTTCTTCTACTGTATCTGGGTCAGACCTTGTTTTAATTTGCTTTTCTATTTCTTTTAACTCATTTTTAATATTTTCAGCTTTTTTTCTTTTTTCATTTATTTTGTCTGTAATCGATTTTATTATTTTATAAAGGATATAGACAACAAAAATGCCAAATACAACCCAAAGAATAGTAAGTATGCCATGTGTTTGAATAAACCTTATAGAATTATTAAAGAAAGTTGAAATTTCATTGAATGTTTGAGAAAACCAATTTTTGACTTTGAGAAAAGTTGACGATAGAATAGCCATTAAGACAAGTGCAATAACTATAAATAAACCCATGTCTGTTTCTTGTTTGCTCATTTTTCATTAATCACCCCTGCAAGGTTTCTTGCCTAAAGGCTTTTCGAAACCTTGCTCACGATTTAGTTTATCTTATAATTTTAAACAAGGCTTTCGGTTTCTTTTGTTCTTGTCTTTTTGAGCAATGTTAAAGTTTAATTCTAAGATTTTTTATTTTGTTTCTTTAATTTTTCTTGTTCTATGCCCTTTTCAATAGCCCTTAAAATTTCTGGTCTATTTCGGAATATATTTGCAACAAATTCATCAGCCACCCTATTTTCTTTCGCTTCTTTTTTCAAGTCCTTTTTAGTTTCCTCTAATTCATTTTGCATTTCTTTTTGAGCATTTTGTAAAGACATTACAATTTTGCTTTGTTCTTCGAGTTGCTTTTCAAGCTCTGCTTTCTTTTCTGGTGGCAAATCTTCTAATTTGTATATTTGGTCTTTCAGCATCTCTTTTATTTTCTTGCTGTCAAGATGCTCATAAAAATAAGACATATCTTTAGAGTGACCCATAAAGTCTTTTGCAGTATCTCTGCTTATCTTTCCTTCTCTGCTTAGCTGATATAATTCTGTTCCTCTGCTGTGCCTTAATAAATAATTCCAGCATTTTCTTCCTAGTGTTTTTTGGGTTAATGAACCAAACCAGCATGAAACAGAGCTTTTGTCAATTGGCTTGTTAATATCAAACTTGCCATGAAAAACAAAAATACCTTTTTTTTCTACGTTTTCCTGCTCTTCTTTAAGCTTCTTTAAGTAAAACGTTGATTCTTTAACAAATACTGACCTTGCTTTTTTTGTTTTTGTTGCATAAATGCTTAGCTCTGAAATATCCCCGTCAACATTAAACTTTATATCACTCCATTTAAGGTTTCTTACTTCTCCCGTTCTTAATCCTGCTTCATATTGAACCAGTAAAAATGCTTTCCAATAAGTTTTAGTTTCATGCTTGACTAACTTTTCTATTTCTGCTTTTTTAATCATGCTTGAAGGATTCAACTTCTCCCCGTTAACCGAATGTTGCTGTGTCTTGATGTCTTCAAGATTAGAAAATCTTAGGCTCCAATCTGGAAACTTATATCTTAAAAAGTTTTTCAAATCAACCTTTATGTCATTCTTTGTTGTGTTCTTTAAATCAGAAGTGTTGATAAGAGCAAGCAAATCCCTTAACTTCTTCAAATCAAAATGGTAATAATCTTTTCCAAGAATAAAAATAATCTGCAATACTCTCCTTTTGCAATCAGCAAGTTTATCTTCTGAAACTAACCCTCTTGCTTTTCTATACTGTACATAATCTTCGATAAATTTCCTTTCCTTGCTATCTAAATCTTTAAAAATCTCTTCTACTTGAAACCTTCGGAATACAGGGAACTTATTTAGCATAACTAAGTTAACCGCCAAGCACTTATAAATGTTTGGTAATTCCGTGCCTCTGTAGCTCAGCGGTAGAGCAATTGCTTCGTAAGCAATAGGTCGCAGGTTCAATCCCTGTCAGAGGCTTTTGTTTGAACCTGCGCAGGTCCAACATGTTTAAAAATGAGAACATTTTCAGCATGCCAAAAATTTTAATTTATGAACACCTGCCAAAGAATTTTCAGAATATTTATATATCTCCCCTGTTTTAAGTTTTTATGAAAATTGTAAAAGAGGACACTAATTTAATCATCTTAAAAGAGAATATTCTTGGATTAGTTGTTATTGGGTTTCTTTTTCTTGCTTTTGGAGTTCTAGTTTTAGCTAACATAATAAAATTGCAACAATCAGTTGGATTAAGGATTTTTCTAGGCTCAGTTATCTCATTACTCGGAATTTTAGCGATAATCCTCCCAAGCAACAGGACAATAACCCTAGACAAAATGCAAAAGACTCTTGCTATAGCAGATAAAAGATTGATAAAAAATAGTTTTCAACAATATCCTTTCACTGATATAAAATCTTTAGACCTAGTATGGTCATTAGATACTGAAACAACATCTCATCACACAAGAACAGTGCTTACATGCATGCTTTTTCTAGTCTTGAAAAATGGCCAAGAGATCCAGTTCTCCAGAAGCAAATCACGCCAAAATGCAGCATACAAAGAAATAGGAACTAAAATCTCTTCATTAACAGGAATTCCCTATATTGAAAGAACACCTCCGGCTTTGCCTCAAAAACCCAGGGTAACGATTAATGGAATGGGGATATAAGTTTATTTCTTCTTCTCAAGTTTCTTGTTTTTGCTCCCTTTACCGGGCTCAACACTAACAACATCAAACAAGCTCCCTTTTTTGCTTTCAGTTACTTTCCCATTCATGTCAAGATGAAATCTCAACATGCTCAAACCGATGATGCAAGTTATGTTCCATACTTGCTTACCATCAATTTTTTGAAGAACACAGATTATTTTTGAAACCTCTTTGACTTCAGAAGAATTTTTTCCAATTTCCTTGATAATCAGCTTGTCAAGTTCTTCAACTTCCAAAATCCTTTTATCAAGTTCTGTAAAAACACGATTTTTTTCTTTGCTTGGCTCTAATTTATCAATTTTAAATTTTACATTTCCTTTATCGTCTATAAAGAATTCAGCAACTTCCTCGTCCCCAAGCCAGTAATCTAGCTGCTGTGTTTCAACAATCAGATTCCCAAAAGCTTGTCTTATCAACAAAAAAGCACTGTAAAGAACAGTTTTTTTATGTTCTTTCTTGAATTCCTTGAATTCTTGGCTAGATTCAATTGTATCTATCAAAGTTTTAATTGACATAAATATGATTGTTTTTTAGCTATTATAAATATTTCTTCTGTGCCCTAATTCAATGATAAAAATAATAAGTTTATCTTCTTTTATATCTAAAATTACTCTGTAATCCCCAACCCTTAAACGATAATATAGGTTTCCAGCTAATTTTTTAACAAAAGAAAAAGGTCGTATTCTAATTCTTTCCAATGTTGCGATTATCCTCTCTTGAATGTATTTTTCTAATTTGTATAATTGTTTCTCAGCTTCCTGAGAAAATTCTACATTATACATTTCTCATATGTAGTTTCTTTTTTACCTCTTCTAAAGAAATTGTTTTTCCTTCTCTAATTTGTTTTTCAGATATGGCAATATGTTTTTTTGTTTCTTCAGAAAGTTCCATAGAATCCTCTAGTAAATCCCAAATAATGTTTTCATAACTTTCTTTATCATTGAGTTTCATCACTTTAAGCCTTTCAAGTAAATCATTACTTACCTGTATAGTTGTTGCCATATCTACTATATAACTAGTTATAGTTTATAAATCTTTAGTTTTTACTTATAGTGAGGGAAAAGTATCAAATTTATGCTCTTTTGTTATTAAAATATTATTAATTGTTTTTATATCATCTCCAAAAAGATCCTGCATTTCATCACCAATTCTGTAAAAATCTTCATTTGAATATACTTCAAACTCAGGTTCAAGGTTCCAGGATGCTAAAGCCAAAACATTGTAAACACAGTTCTTTTGATTTTCTAAAAAGTCTATTATCTTTTCATTGTTTTTTCTTAGATAAATCAAAGATTTGAAATAAGAAATTCCCAGAAGTTCATGATTTATTGAAATAGTATAACCCGTGATAATCCCTTTTTTCTCAAATTGTTTTATTTTATAAGCTACAATCCGGGGGGTTAGATTTAATTTTTCAGCAATCCCAACAACAGAAGTTCTGGCATTTTTAGACAAAAGTTTTAAAATTTCTAAATCTTTCTTCTTGATATCAACCTCTTTCTTTTCCCCGATATAGTGGATGGTTTTTGGACTTTTTCCCAAATATTTTCTTCCATGTGCTTTTCCTTCAATCATTATTGAAATCTCTTCATTTAAGAAATAACCAGAATATTTGTTGAAAAGCTCGTTTTTTATTTTATAAAACTCATCCAAATTTCTTACAACAAAACCAATCATCAAGTCATAATTTCCCACACAAGATACAAGCCACTGAACCTTTTTCTGATTTTTTAGATATATAATCATGTTTTCTTTTATATTCTTAGTCACATTCTGCAGTTTTATCATTAACTTGATTTGCATAAAACCCAATTTTGCTAATGAAACCAGTAAAGTATAGCCAGTGACTATCTTTTTTTCTTCAAGATTCTTTATCCTATGAAAAACAGCTTCTTTGCTTAATCCGACTTTTTTAGAAATTTCCTGAAGAGATTTCCTTGAATTTGAGTCCAGCTCTGCAAGTATCTTCCTCTCCTTGACATCTAGCTTGAATGGTTCATGTCCCTTTATCATTATTAACATAACTACATTATATTTATAAATCTTGTCATTTTATTAAATTTTTCTTCCAAAATATTTAAAATGTCTACATTATCTACTATCTAGTAATTAAATGAACGAGGAAAAAACAAAATGACAAATGAACGATTAAAAAGTTTAGAAAAAAAATTATCATTTGACGAATGTTTGGCACTAGCAAGAATGGTTCCCGCTAAATTATGGGAGAGACAAAAAAGAACAAATTATTGCGCATGTTGCCATAAACTAGAAATTTTTGTTTGGGCTATTCCAAATGCGTTTATTCGAGAATCTTATTATGGAATTATCATCTCTTTTAACAAAAGGACCTTAGGAAAGTATGATGTATCTCCAGATAACATCTACAACAGCCTTACTCGTTATGAGACAATGAAGGCAGCCTATAAGGACATCGCACTTAGTTATAAAATGTTAAGAGGAACAGACGGTTCTTATGAAATGCAATCAGTACTTGCTAAGACAAGAGCTCTGTTACGGAGAAAATAAAATGAACGGTAAATCGGGATGGAGTAAATCAGAATGGATTCCCTTTATTACCTTTGTGTCAATTATGTTTGGCACATTTTGGTTCGTTGATACAAAACAAGCATATTACTCTCGTGAGAATAATATCCCCGTAATTACAGTCACATACAATAATCCATGGGGAACTAAAAAATATTATTACTCTGAACAGTTTGATAAGTATATTGACCCCAAATATGGGGGAGTATTAAGACCCCAGCAAGTAGACACTATTGAAGGAATAATCCACAATTACGAGGGTAGAGATATGCATTTAGAACTAAAATAATTTTACTTCCTCTCTTTAATCTCCTCTTTTATCTTCTCCAAGAATGTCTCAGTCTTGATTCCAAACTCTGGCTTCTTCCCCCTAGCTCTTACAGCAAGAGTTTTCTTTTCTTCTTCTTTATCTCCGAGGCAGATTATGTAAGGGATGTGCATCATCTCGGCATTTCTTATCTTGTTATTCACAGTCTCATTCTTGACATCAACATCAACTCGAATGTTTTCATCTTCAAATTGTTTTTTTAATTTTTCAACAGCCTTAACATTTCTGTCAGTAAATGAGATTAATCTTACTTGAATCGGAGAAAGCCAGCAAGGAAGGTTTCCGTTAGTATGCTCTAACAAGATTCCAATAAATCTTTCTAAACTTCCTAAAACTGTCCTATGAATCATTACAGGCCTATGCTCTTTGCTGTCTTCGCCAATATAAGTCAAATCAAATCTTTCAGGCATTGCAAAATCTAATTGAATTGTTCCGCACTGCCACTCTCTTCCCAAAGAATCTTTCAGATGAAAATCAATTTTCGGACCATAGAAAGCACCATCTCCTTTGTTTAATTTGTAAGGCAATTTATTTTTCTTCAAAACTTTTTCAAGAACAGCTTCAGCTTTATCCCACATTTCATCAGAACCAATTCTTTTTTCAGGTCTTGTTGAAAGTTCTAGCCTATACGGCAAATTAAATTTCTTATACATCTTTTGTAATAAATCAGTTATCTTGAGAACTTCTTGTTCAACTTGCTCGTCTGTACAATAAATATGTGCATCATCTTGAGTAATCCTAATAACCCTAAACAAACCAGCCAAATTCCCTGAAAGTTCTAACCTATGCACTATTCCTAATTCACCTACTCGCAAAGGCAAATCCTTATAACTTTTTGGCCTATTTTTGAAAACTAAAATTCCCCCAGGACAATTCATTGGCTTAATTGCTAAAGCCTTGTTTTCATATTGCGTAAAAAACATTCCGTCTTTGTATTTATCCCAATGTCCAGAAATAAGCCATAATCTTTTATCCATTATCTGCGGAGTAGAAATCTCTTCATAACCTGCTTTCCTATGCTCTTCTCTCCAGTAATTGACTAATTCATTGTAGATAATCAAACCGTTATTATGCCAGAAAACCATTCCAGGAGCAACTTCATTGAATGAAAAAAGGTCAAGTCTTTGCCCCAAGATCCTGTGGTCATTTTCTTTTAGATTTTCTCTGTCAAGCCGGGTTTTAGAAATTTGATCTAAAAGTTTTTTTCTTTCATCTTCATTTAATTCTGTTTCTTTACTTCCAGTAATTATCTTAGTCTCTCCAATACTTTTTCCCTGTACTCCCTCGCCAACATATATCTTTCTGGATAATTCTGATAAGGGATGACCTTTGCATTTAAGTTCAAATTCTTTATACCATCCAAAAGGAGCCTGGGTAACATCAAATTTTTCTTTGTCTTTTTTTAGAAATTCTGCTGCTAAGTACAGAACTTTGGTCGCGCTTATAGGCATGGAAGGCTTTGATGTAAGGTGAACATAAGGATAAAGTACTATTTTCTTGCATTTAACTTGTTCTGCAATCCCTTTTATATTTTCAACTAATTTTTCAGCAATCTGTTCTTCAAAACCCTCATCATTTTTTTCTACAGCTGAAAGTACAACCAAGCATTCTTTTATTTCATAACCTTTTTTTTCTTTTTCGCTAAGCTCTTCTGGTTCTTTTATAGCTTTTTTTAAAGCTTTTATCCTGATATAATCACAATGCAATGCAATGATTTTCATAGTATGACAAAAAATCTCTAATTTATAAAACTTTCATTGTCTTTGAACCAAGTCTTCTAAAGTACCAACACCAAAATCATTCCCATTATCAGAAACAAGCACATACACCTGATTTTTTCCTAGTCTAAAATAAGAAAGAACATCTTTCCCACCACTCTCAAAAGAATATTCTGTTTCTTTCTCAGTTCCCCGGTCTAATTTGACATCAATCAGATAAAAGACTTTTCTCTTAGTCCCGTAATCTTGGCCAAATCTTATTATTTTGTCCTTGTCTCCATTAAATAATCTCCAAAATCCTTCATTTTCAGGGGGATTTCTTAATTCAACGGGAACTTCTGCTGAATCTCTACCAGGATAATCCAAGTGCATATAAGGATAAACATAATTCCCATTTTCATCTCTTAAAATAAAGTGATTGCATCTTGCTGACTGGTTTTCCAGGTCATAAGGCCCAGCCCCACTATCCTCTAAAACCAAGAAATTAAAAGAAATATCTTTCCATCTTAATTTTTCAGCAAGTTCTTCAAATCTTTTTGGATTCATGGGATTTTCCCTTATTCTTTCAAATTCAGCCCTAGCATCATAAAGTGTTTTCTTTTCTTTGTAAAGTTTCATAAAAAAATCAGCTTTTGTCCCATCTATCATAAAACCAGGCTTGAATCTAAAACCCGAAGGCCAGTTATAAGAATACTGAAAACTCGGTTCTTGAGAATAATTCTCATTTAACTGATATCCTTGGCTTTGTCCAGAAACCACCCCAAGAAGAAGGCACAATGCAGTCAAACCTTTTACTAAACTTGCCATAAAAATGCATGATCCTCAAATTTAAATGCTTTTCTATGTTTTTTAGCATAATACAGCTGATAAGCAAACCACAATAAATTTTAAAAACACCTAATCCTAATAAGATAGGTAAAAAAAAGGTAAAAAATGGATACTAAAAAGATATTTTTATCATTGACATTATTAATCGGAGTGATAATACTGATTGCTGGAGTTCAAGCTAAAATTGTTTTATCAACTCCTTCTGAGCAATATAATCTCGGAGATACTATAAAACAGACTATTACAGTGATAACAACTGAAAACTTTAATGGTTTTTTGAGATCAAGTTTGGTTTGTTCAAGCAACTCAAGCCAAAACCAATCAACTTTGTTGTATTATTCTCCTATTATAACTGAAGCTAACAAAGAAAAAGCTTTTTCTTTTTCAGTCAGTCCAACAAGCATAGGGAATTGTTATATTCTCGCTTTGCTTGAGAAGGATAATTCAAAAGTAGAAGAAGCAAAAACTTCTAATTTTATAATAACCAACAAGATAAACATTGAAGCGAGTTTAAACAAACAGTTTTTCATGCCCGAACAATCTCTAAAAGTTACTGGAAAGATTATAATGGCAAATGGAAAAGAATTTAGTGGCGCAGTCACGATATTAGAAGAAAACAAGAACTATTCCACTGTTGCTTCAAAAGGTTCTTTTACAACTACAATTGATCTTGAAAAAACAATCGCTCCTGGAAAACATGTGTTATTAATTCAAGCAAATGATGATAAGAATAATTTTGGTTCAGTAAACATTAATTTTGAAGTCGGGACAGTAGAAACTGAACTAAAAATAGATATAAACAATGAAACCATAAACCCCGGAGAGATACTGATAATAACTCCCTCACTTTTAGATCAAGCAGGAAATATTATTCCTGAAAATATCTCATTAAAATTAGTCCAATTAGAAGATTTGAGTTTAGCAATGCAAAAAAGGACTGATTTGGTAGAAGCGATTGTTCTTTCTGGCAATTCTTTACAATATAAATTTGATTTATATGCTAACCCACAAGATTATAGAATTGAAGCAGAAACTTCTGGATTCAAATTAGAGAAGATTATCTCAGTCTCAAGAGTTGAAAAAATAAATTATACGATAGTCATGTCTAATGACACAGCAAAATCCACCTTGATAGCGAGAAATCTGGGAAATGTAAGATACCAAAAACCACTTGAAATTATTTTTAAAATTGGAGATACAGAGGTTACAAAGGTTTTGAGTATTGATTTAGAAGTAAATGAAGAAAAATCCTACTCTTTGAATATAATCAAAGGCCCAGAAGGTTTGTACGAGATTACATTGAAATCTGAAGGGCAAATAAACTCATTTACAGATGTTCCGATAACTGGAAGAATCTCTGGGTTTTTGAATATGAGTAATACTAATTCAAGTCTTACTTGGATAATCATCCCTATATTGATAGTCGCGCTATTAGCGGTAATCTTGATTGCTATAAGAAAGAACTTTTTTGTAAATTTATTTACACCAAAAAAGAAAAAGCAGTCACAAAAAGTCTATGGTTTTGAGACATACAAGGAAGAGACCCAGACAAGCTTACCTTTAACTAAAAAAGATAATCAAAAACCAATAAGTTCTTTTTCTTCTGCAAAAAAACAAGAAAAAGATAGACCAGCAGCAATGAAGATGTCGCATGTAGTCAAGAAAGAGATTAATAAAACAGTTGAAAGAGCAGCAATTCAGGATTCAAGGACATATTCTTCTAGAAATGATACCCTTCAAGATATTTTTGAAAACAATTCTGGAAGCCTCGCAGCTTCAAAGATAATCCCTGCTACAATAGCTGGACAGAAGCAAGAAGTCACAATCCTCAATATAAAGATAAATGGCTTAAATTCACTCGCCAACATAAAAAATACTGATTCTTTCTTGTTCAAGGAACTATCTAATGAATATTTTTCAAAAATAATAAAAAGAATATCAGTGAATAGCGGAGTTGCTAGCTTCTATGACAATAACTTCATGATTTTATTCAATATTCTTCCACAGGCAAATCACACTGCTCAAGCACTGAAAACAGCCCAAGAAATCAAGAAGATTACAGATGAATTCAATCAAGAGCTTTCAATGAAAAAACAATTATTCCAATTAAACTTCGCAGCAGGCATTCACACTGGTTCTTTGATAATAACTTCAATAGGATCGGACAAGTCAATAAAATATTCTCCTGTCCAAGACACGACAAATATTGCAAAATCACTTGAAAGAAAAGCTTTCAAAAATGAGATTCTTTTATCTGAACCAGCATATAACAAAGTCTCGAGTGTCATCCAAGCGAAGAAGATAACTCCACTTGCCCTAGGCAATAAAGCGATTCCAGCATATCTTGTCCAAGAAACTGTAGCAAAGAAGAAAGACGAACCTTATTGGGCGAAGTGATTCTTAAGAGCGCAACAAAGAATTAGGGTTTTGAATACTTAGCATATTTTTTCATATGTAACTCTTTTGAGAAATATCTAGAATTCATTAAACTTTTTTTTAAGTTATGCTTAAAAATATTACCTCTTAAGTATCTCTTATGATTTGATTTGACATAAATATCCCCCGCCTCATCTAACAAGATAAAAGTGCTTTGATCTTTTCTCGCTTGGGGCCTTGCAACCACCATAAAGGGAATATTTAACTTTGAAACCTTGGAAATCAAAGAAAGATAGTCTTTTTTAGAAGTTATATAGCTTGTATCTTCATAATCGATGTAGTAGTATCTCAATAGCTTCCATTCATAGACATTTGGGAATTTCTTCAAAATTTGTGAGATATTTATTAAATCAGGCCCATTGTCTTTTGTAACCAAGGTATTAATTACTACTTTTATTTTTGTGTTACTTAGAAAATGCATTGCCCTGATAAATTTAGAAAAATGATTTTTTTCTCCCCTTATCTTTTTAATTATTTTATCAGTTGATCCGTCTAATGGTAAGGATATCATATCAAGTGAATTTTTCACTTTTTCAACAAATTGTTTAGTTAACATGCTTCCATTGGTACATAACTTTACAAAAAAACCTAAGTTTTTAGCATAAACCATCAAATCATCAATTCTTCGCACAAAAAGTGGCTCTCCCCCTGTAAAGCTGATGTATCTTGTACCTTGTTTTTTAAGAATATCTAATACTCTCTTTTGTTGTTCAAAAGTTAAACTCAGTATTTTCTCTTTTTTAGCATAACAAAAAGGACATTTGTAATTACATAAAGAAGTTATCTCCCAACAAACTCCAAGGGGAACGAATTTCATATAGGTATATCACAAAGTGATATTTAAATTTTTTCTAAAGAATTTTTTTTATTTTTTCTTTTAAGAGAGTTGCCTCAAGCAAAGAAAAAAAAGAAAAAATAAAAAAAAAATAAAAAAAATTTGGATTTGTTTGTTTACTTCTTGCTTACAGTTAGTCTCTTTACAACAATAGTCGCAACTATCGCTAATGCTACAATCAAGATAAAAACAATACCTCCAGCTACTGGGCTTGCTGATGATTTCACCGCATTTCCAGTAATTAGATCATTGCCATTACTTGTAGTTTCTTGTCCACTAGCTACGCTTGTTCCACTTGCATCAGTTTCACAAGTTTGTTTCTCCGATGGCATATTGTTAGTTGTTCCGCATTCATTCATGTCAAGACATGTTCTGAATTGCCAGTTGTCAATACAACTTGCCCAGGCATTACATTGCCATTTTTCAGTACATGAACCTGATGAACTGCTAGAACCTCCACTGCTGTGATGTGTTGGCGGTTCTGAATTTTGAACACAGTTATTTGTTAATGTACAAGATCCTGTACAAGAATAACTTCCTGTGTAACCTTCTCCACAACTTGTTGGTACACCAGCGCTTCCGTCACATACTTCTCCTTCTTCTATGATTCCATTTCCGCAGAAAGGTTCATAGTCGCTCTCGAATGTAACTGAATTTCCGTTGCATTTTACTTCAAACCAACCAATTGCACCATATTCTGAATCTGGTTCAGAGGGTACGCTATAACCTTCTTGTCCTGCGCCAAATTTGTAACCTAAGAACCTACACTGAGGTGTTCCATGATTACAAGTAAAGTTTTCAGGTACACTTAAAGTTAAAGTTACTGGTCTTTCAACACCAACCTCACTCATTGGATTGTTCAATGGCATGAATAATGGACTATTTGTCCACCAGAAATCATTGTCAATGAAAAATTCATATGGTTGTTGGAATATGTAGTAGTTGTAGTTAGAATAGCTTAGAACTGGATCTAAATCAATTGTTCCACAAAGTTTAGTCATCAACATTCCTGTTGCATTCCCACCATGACATAATTTTATGTTGAATCCAGTACTTCCACTTCCTCCTTTTTGGACTGTGAAAGTTGGTCCTCCAACATAGTAAACGTCATATGTTAATGTAACATCAGTTGAATTACTTCCTTCGTTTTCAACATTATCCTCCGCAGTGACTCTTACTTCATAGTCTCCTGCTAAAAGATTCCAATGATTTAAATTACATTTCCAGTATCCATCTGCTTTTTTCTCTAAGTTACAATATCTTCCAGTCGAATCGCCCTCGTAGAACAATTCAGCTTTTGCGCTATTGACTCCAGAACCATCGCCATCACTTATTGATGCTTTAACTGTGAATATATTTGCTTCACAGCCGAATGCATCTTCATAATCGCTTGGTTCAACAATTTCTATTGTTGGTGGTGTGTTATCCATATAATCTGTTTCAGATTTTATAGACTCTTCATTGTAAAGGTGGTCATAACTATACCATTCTAAAATAAATTCTCCATCATCTCCAAATAGTGTGAATGGTCCTTCGTAAAGAATCCATCCTTCCCCATTTACTCGGTAGTATGTTTCATCACATCCACTTCCTGCATCACTGCAAGTTAAGGTGTATGTTGTATGATTTGTTACGTACCACTCACCTTGTAAATAAGTGTATTTAGGATTTCCAACTGTTTTCACAGTTTCTGGAGGGGTATTATCTAAATAGTGTAGTTGATTGTGTGTTGTTTCTGTGTTTCCTAACAAGTCTTCACTGTACCATTGTAAAAGATATTCTCCATCTGGTCCAACAAGATAAAATGCTCCTTCATAAGTCATCCATTCAGTTCATGTATCATTTGGATATTGGTATCGATAATATGTATCATCACATCCGATTCCAGCTCCATCAGAACAATATAGATTAAATGAACTATCTGAAGTTACATAGTACCAATCCTCGCCGTATGTAGGTTTGAATACTTCTTTTGTTGTTTCTGGAGGTAATCTATCAATGTTATATGACTCTCTGTCAAAATCTTCGTTACATGCATTATCAACAACTTTCTTGCCGACAACACATAAACCTTCTTCAGGACAGTACTCTGAAATATCTGCTGTGATGTTTTCATTACAAACAGTTTCTATCCATCCTGAGCTTCCGACTTGATAGTAACATTTCCACAAAGCCATGTTGTCTGAGTCAGTTTCACTGACTTGGAAATCTGCGTTGAACCAACTTCCACTTTCTGGAGCTGTTATTTCAACATCAGGATTTTCAGTATCAACATAAACTTCATTAGAATTTGCACTCCATGGACCAACATTGCCTGCTCTGTCCCAAGCTCTGACTCTCATGTAATAATCCTGCCCATTTACTCCTTCAAAAGTTGTTTCAGGAGTTAGAACATCATAAGAATCATAGAGGCTACCATTTGAATAGTAAACCTCTACTTCATAATATGCTATTCCAGCACATCCTAAATCTATTGAAGGTGTCCATGAGAATTGCGGATTTTCACTAATGTAATTTGAAACACATTGTGAAGGATTACTTAAGCCAGGTGTTCCGGGTTGTCCGGGGTTTTGTCTATCGATACATAACCAACAACAATCATCTTCTGGAACTTGTTCAACAGGGATAATCTGTGGTTCTTCATTATGGTATACATCTTTTGCTCTTCCGCAAACTTTGTATACTTCTCTTCCGCCCCAGAAATCATCCGCATTTGTCCACCAAGGAACAATTTGACCCATATTACTATGGCCTGCAAATTGCCAATATCCCCAACCTGTTCGGATATACCATATATCCAACAAGTTAGACATATCATCAGCAGAAATGCCATTTCCAACAATATCATCATCTCCAAAATTTACAAATGCATTGAAAGCTGTTCCGTTCCAAGTACAGTTTCTTCTATCGCTTCCATCATCTCTTGTAAAGTATGTTACATTTGAATCTGGTTCTGTGCAATCTACAATGTCATAAGTTATCACTGCTTTAAAAATCAAGCCTGCTGGATTTGTCTGATAATTACCGGTACGAAGAAAGTTTAGTGCTCTAAAACTAAGAACATTTTCACCTTCAACTAAATACGCTGAAATATCGGCAGTTTCTGTTGTATTCCACAGCAATTCTGTTCGGGTTTTATTCAATATACCATCTTGTCCCAAATAGTTTCCGTTGATATAATAACTTTCAGCATTATCTGCATTTATATACAAAATTGCTCTAGTCACATCAGCGCATTCTGGTAAATTAAAAGTTTTTCTAAAATACCATCCACCATCTGTTACATGATCATATTCCCAAGTAACATTGGTTTGGTTTGTTCTCCAAATCCACGTTGCTCCAGAAATTGTCGGCCATCCAGGAAAAACCCATGTTGCAAATGTGTTGCTCCAAGAATTCCCATCTGCAGACCATTGTGCAGTATTGTCGCTTACAACTGTCAAGGTTTGTGCAGAGATTACACTCGTCAAAGTCATCACTGCTATTACTATTGTAGCAAGGAATAAAATTCCTTTGCTTTTCATTTTCTTCTTTTTTAAACCTCCTTTCAATCAAGCTTTTTAGGGCTTGTTAATGATTTGTGCCTCTTTAAGCATTATTTTGCTAACAATCTTTGATTGTTTTTTAAATCGAGGCTCATTTAAAATTCCCTAAAACATTTTGTGTTTTAGATTTAATTTTAATCGAATTTTCTTTATAAAGAATATTATACTATAGAATATATATCTTTTTCGACGGTATTGTTGTTACTTTAAGTAGTGAAAATCATAAAAAACATCAATTATCTTTTTTGATTTTAAGTTCTGTTGGAAAGATTACAATCCCTTTATCTACCCTGATTTCATGAAACCCCTCTGAATGTTTTGACCCGCGCATTTTTAAGATTTCTAAATATCTTTTTCTTTTTTTATCAGATCTTAACAGATACAGCAATATGATGGTATCAACCTCGAACTCCAATGGCCCATTATTTGTTGTTGCAACCAAATCTTTTTCTTCTAATCCTTTTTGTAATGTCAAAACGCAAGTGATATTCCATTTTTTTAAGATATCAAATAATTCCAAGGATGCTTTTTTCTTTCTTAATTCATTTTCAAATAATAAAGCAAATGAAGTTATGCTATCAATCGCAATCCTAGACACATGTTTAAAACGCATTATCTGATCTAAAGCCCCCCCTCCCTCATCCAGGAGGTTTTTGACTTTCTCGGGAGAATATTCCATAAAAATAAATGTTCCTTTATCCTCATATTTTTGAAGATCAAATCCAAGGCAAAGCATATTTTGATATAATTCTTCTTTTTTTTCTTCAAAGGTTATGTAAACGCAAGTTTCTCCTTTTTTTAAACCAGCCATAAGAAATTGAATTGAAAAAATTGTTTTTCCCGAACCTGCACCTCCGACAATCAGATTGATAGAACTTTCATTTAATCCCCCATCACAAAGTTTGTCAAAACAAGAGATTTCTGTCCTCACTTTATTTCTTTTCATTTTGGTTATAGCATCACTCTCTTTTTATTCTAAGAACGGGTTCCCCAAAAACAGGATATTCTAATTCAGCAAGATCTCTGTTTACCAAGACTTCGCACCATTCTAGAGCTTGTTCTTTTTTCAAATCAAATTTTTTCATAATCTTATGAATACTGAGTCCATCTTCCTCAATCGAATTATAAAGAACATCCAATGGAGTTTCAACTCGATTTATAAAATTGGAATTAGGAAAATTAGTTATTATGCTATTTTTTAGATTAGACTGAATTTTTAATCTGGGTCTTGCATTAACTTGTCTTTTTAACCTAAGTTTCACATTAGACTGCTTTTTTAACCTGGTCTGTTTTATACGTTTTGTAGAGTGTTTAACTTTCATTTTTTAACTATTATTAAATGATAAAATTACCTTATAAATCTTTGGTATCCCTTTTTTCTTTCTATTTCTTAATTTTTTTAGTTTATATATTCTTCTTTTTTTTACATGACTTTTTTACACAAAATTCCCAAATTTTGGGTTGATTTTGTTTGGTTTTTCTTAACTTAAGCCCATCTCAAACCCCTTTTTTATCATTTTTGTATCTTTTTGCATATTTCTTATTATAATATACAAAGGTTGTCAAAAATTGCATTTTATACACACAAGATAAGTAAAAAATAACATTATTAAGTATTATCTAGAAACCTTTATAAAGCTCTTTACACACATAATAAGTATGAGATTGGGTTGTAGAGAGGATAATCTCTCATTCAGTTCACTAACTGAAGCTATAAAAGCAGCTTTGCCTAGTGAAAAACAAAATCCTAATAAAAAAATTCTCGAGAATTTACATTTTAATGAACTTCCAGAAATCAAAAACAAGACTGTTTTCTCTAATAATATCAAGAAAGAAGTTTTTGACCTGAAAAGAATTCATTCAAAAAGATATAGAAAAGAAAAAAGATTCAATAAAAGATTTCTTTTCTTCATTGCCATAGCGCTCATCACTTTATTTTCTTTATTTTTGTTCAGGACACAGTTACTAGAACTAACTGGATTTTCTGTAAGAACAACCCAATCTCATACAGATATTATTGAACAAAACATAACTGAATCTCAGGACTATGAATGGAGTCCTGAGAATCATGGTCAATTACTTAATTCAAAGATTTCTGGAAAATTGACATTAGTCAGAGGGGGTTCTGTAAGAATTTATCTTGAAGATAAGCTTCTTTTGGATAGTTCAGAACTTGAAAAGAAAAATTCTGAAAACAAAACTGGCCCAAATCAAGGAAATAAAAACTCTTTGATTACAGGCCTTGCAATGGGGGAAACAAATTCAACTAGCGAAGTAACTGTTGAAGAAACTCCGATAACTGAAGAAGTACAGCCTGAAGAAAATCTTTCTACAACCCAAATCTCAAATCTAGAAGAGATTTTACTTGAGGAAAATATTACAGAACCCTCTCAACAAAAAAACGAGAGCTCCCTCCCCGAAACCCAAAACGAAACACAAAATGAACTAAACACAAATAACACAGACAACAACATAACCATACCAACAGAAAATGTAACCAACATGACTGCCCCAGAAGAGAACATAACTATTCCTGCAGAAAACACGACAAATATATCTGAAGAACCAATAAGTTATGAAATTGACTTTTCTAACATTTGTATTGAAACCTGTGATTTAGAAGAATTTAATCTAACCAATTCAAGCCACACATTAAGGATTGAATTAGAAAATGCTTCTGTTTTCATTGATTCTATAACTTATGGGATAAAAGAATTAAAAGAAAATTTGACTAATTTAACTCAAGAAAACGTAACAAACATAACACAAGAGAATATAACCCAGATTAATATCACTGAAAATTTTACAGAGAACCTAACTCAGTATAATGCAACTATTGGCCAGCCAGTAAAATGGTCAAGAATGATTTTTGTTGAAAATGTTTCTTCAGAACAGCCAAAACAAGTTAAAATAAAACTTCCAAAAGAATCCAATAATATAACTCTAAATAAAAAAGAAAATAAAAAATTAAAAAAAGATAACTTTAATTTAGACAGTACTGGAAACGAAACCCTTATCAATATAAACGCAACCACAAATGAATATCAACTTGATTATGAAACACCTGCTCCACAGATTTCTGAAAAAGAAATAAACAAAAAGCAAAAAGAAATAACGGTTAAAGGTCCAGATTCAGTCCATTATCAGAATGTTTCAGCATTCACAAACATTTCAGAAGTTTCTGAAACAGACAAAGGAAGAATAAAACTTTATTGGCTTGTCAATGATTCTAAAATTCTAATTGAAAATCTGACTTACATTGATTCTGACAATGACTCTTTAATAGACCAGGTAGGGTGGGTTGTTCCCCATTTAAGTGAACAGAAGTTCTTATTAGTGATTGAGATTACAAAAGCAGAACATCTAGATGAAAACTATACTTTCATATCAGATATCTACGAACAAGTCAAAGCTTTGGATGATATCTGGAGTGAAGAAATTCCTTCAGACCATTATGTTCAAGCCACATTTGAAAAAAACCTGACAAATAAAAATGATATTACCATTTTTCCGAGAATAATTTCTGGAAATCCAAGAATAGAAGTTTATGAAATTAATGGAACAGAGATTATTGCAGAATTTATAAACATAAAAGAAAATGAGTACAACAAAGTTTTCTTGACTAAACTTGAAGGAGAGCAAGATACTTTTGACTTGAAAATTGTGGATGGCTCTGTTGAATTTGACCATATACTTGATCCTGCGATATGGTACTCTGTTAACTGGGCTTATAGAAAACAGATAAATGTCTCAAATATATATAACAATTTGACCGAATATCAAGTAATGTTGTACATTGATACTGCTTCAATGATTAATGACGGAAAATTAAATTCTAATTGTTCGGATTTAAGATTTGCAAATAGCACAGCTAGTTTAATTTCATTTTATGTTGATGAAAACCCAAGATACAAGTGTAATTCAACAGAAACACTTATCTGGTTAAAAACAGACACTCTTACAAATAATACCAACACCTCATTTTATATGTATTATGGAAATCCTGATGAAACAACATCTTTAAGCAATATTACAGAAGTATTTACTTATTCTGAGCTAAAACCAATTTATTATACTGTTGGAGAAAATGTTTATGATGGAACTATTGGGGTTGTTGCTTTTGATGCTAATACAAATGTAACTAGTTATGGTGGTTCTCCAAAAAGTGTTATTTTACAACCTGGAGGAACAGACACATTTACAACAGCGCAATATGGGGGAACAGGAGCTTCTTATTTAAGTGTTACAGGAGCTTTGCTTGGGGGAGACAGTTTAACAAGTGTGGGCGCTGAATTTAATCCAATTAGCTGGGCTTCAACAGAATTTATTGTTCCTAATTCAAGAGGTCCTTATGATATTTACTTTTATTCTCCTTTTAAAGCTATTACCATAAATTGTTATGAAGCAACAACTGCTGCAGGAAATTGGGGCAGTGTACAAGATAGTGCATCTTGTAGTGCAGGAGGAGCATGCGCGGCTACAACCTTTGCATGGACCAGTGGAAGGTCAATCCTTTGCAACTCAACAGCTCCTTTTCTGATGTATGTGGAAAATGGTGCTAATTCAAACTTTCCAATATATCCTATAACAGATGATTTATGGATAATCTCTGATAGTGAAGTGGGAAATGGAGTTGTTGGAGCTTATGTTGAAGAATATAGAAGTGGTTTAGTTACAATCACTTCTGGAACAAGAACAATTGCTTGGAAAAAAACAGACGGCACAGGCTCAGATGGTTCTGGTTATGCTTGGCATGTAAACTCAAGTGAAGTATCTCTTGGAGGAATGGAAACAAGTGATGGGGATGGTACTGAAAATGCCGCTTATTCTCCAGAATATGAATTAGAAAAAGAATATTATTTTTACAAAACTGGAGAATATATTGCTTTAGCTGCAACTAGGCAAGCAACAAATTGTACTCTTTATGCAGTAGGTTATTCTAATCTAAATGACGTGGGAGATGAAACATATGATTATCCCTATCCAACAAAAATTGACCTTGGTACTGGAAATGACAATGATAAATTTAACAGTGGTTCAAGAGTAGAATGCAATGCAACTGCAGGAGGGCATTGGGAAACAGCTGATGGAGATGAATCAACTTTATTTGGAAGAAAAGCTGCGAGACAATATGTTTGGCCAACTCCAACTTACACAATAAGTTCAGAAGAATTAGCAAGTTCTGTATCCTGGAATACCTCTATTTTAAATTTAGGAATAAAGCTTCAAAAAAACGGGAATCTGACTGGTTATGCAAACATAACTTCAGTAAGCATTAACCAGAATGTGAATATTGTCTGCGAAGGTAATGATTGTGGAAATTTTACAGATAACTGGATTGATGGAACAGACATGGTGGATGGCCAAAGCGAAGTAGTAGAATTTACCTGCAAAAATACTACTGCTGGTTCTTTTTCAGTGATGTATAATCTAAGTTCTGACAATGATACAATAATTAATCAAATAAATATAAGTTGTGAAATTACTGCGCAAAAAACAGTTCTTTGGAACCAATCTACACTTGACATCACAACAGAGCAAGGCACAAGCAATACTTCAAATGTAACAATCATAGCTGTCGGAGCCCATGATAATGTAATGATTTATGAATTAGAAGGAAATGGGACAGATTTTATGTCTGCAATGCCTGTTGATTTGGGGCACATGGATGTTCAAGAACAAAGAGAAATTAGGATTAATTGCTCACCCCCACTTGCTCAAGAGCCAGGACTATACGAAGCTGTTTATCACGTAAATTCAACTAATGATACTAATGGAAACAATATCACTGTAACCTGCGATGTCAGCATTGTTTATGGATGGCTCAATGTTAGTTTATTGACTCCACTTCCAAGCCAAATAACTAATGTTAATCAAAACCAGACTTTTTGGGTAAATGCAACTATTGATTGCATCGGGGGATATTGCAGCATGATAAATGGAACAGCAAGATATAATGTTAGTTCTTCAGAATATGGCACAGGAACTGGAAAGGATGGTCCATTGACAATTACAGGGGATAATACAATCCTAAATAATTACACTTACTTAACACTTGATTACACTGGGGGCATTAATCTTAGTGTATCTGATGCATCTGAATTCAACGAAGGTGATGAAATTTTAATTATCCAAATGCAAAATTATAGTGGAGGAATAGCTGGGGCTTATGAATTTGCGACCATTGATTCAGTAGACAAAATAAATAATAATATAACACTTATCTCCGCTCTTTCAAATGATTTTTATACAGGCACATTTAATCAAGTAAATGCAACAGTAACCCAGATTGTAAGAGTCCCTCATTACACTACAATTGATTTAGATTCTGGTTTTATTACTGCTCCGGCTTGGAATGGGTATTATGGAGGGGTTGTAGTTTTTAAATCAATGAGTGGTGTTAATTTTAATGGCGGAACTATCAATGTTAATGAAAAAGGATTTCGAGGAGGAGATTGCAATGGTTGTGGCAATAATGCTTGGGGAGATCAGGGAGAAGGACATTTAGGGCTTGGTTTAGATTGTGGAGTTGTAGATTGTGGAACTGGTGCAGGAGCTATTGGTTTATTAGCAAATGGCCAAGGTGGTGGCGGAGGTTACGGACCTTCAGGAGTTAATGGAGAGCCTGGTGCTGGCGGAGGTTATGGAACAATTGGTGGTAATGGAACCAGTACGTATAATTCAACAGGCGGGAGTGATATAGGAATAGCAAATTTAAGCCTTTTATTTTTTGGAGGGGGAGCAGGTGGTGGTGGGGACAATGATGGAGGAACACCATATCCAGAATACTCCGATGGTGGCGGAATGGTAATTATTTTTGCTGATTCAATTTCAAATGCTGCAGTATATGCAAAAGGAGAAACTGGTACTGGTCCAGGAGGTGCTGGAGGTGTTTCAGGAGGAGGAGCAGGGGGAACAATCTGGCTAAGTACAACTAACTTGTCAATATCTGAAGTAAATGCTAGTGGCGGAGCAGGGGGAGTGGATTCTGATGATATTGGTGGTGATGGTGGAGATGGAAGAATCAGGCTAGATTTTGATGAATTGAGTGGCATATCTGATCCAGAATCTGGATATAACGGAACACTAGGGGGCATGCGTATAATTAGCACAATAATGGGAAATACTCCTTTTTGGACAACAAACAATCAGCCACAAACCTGCGGAATATTAAATGCAACTAATAATTTTTGTCAGCTTAATTGGAGTGTAAATGCAACTGGAAATATTGGTTCTTTATGGAATATTAGTGTTTGGTTTATGAGCAATGAAACTTCAATAATGTTTAATGACACAAATTATGCTGCTATAAACATAACTACACTAGAAATTCAAGCACCAATTGCTTCCCAAGGAACAAATCCAGTTGATAATTACAATGACACAGATGGCTCAATTACATTTGACATGAAATGTTCAGACAATATTGCCCCAAGTTATTTACAGTTATACGGGAATTGGTCAGGGACATGGCAAGTTAACCAAACTAACTCAAGTCCTTACAATGATACTTGGTGGAATGTGACTGTTACAGGAATTCCCGAAGGAAATAATTACAAGTGGGCTGTCTGGTGTAATGATAGTACAGGGACTTTTGATTTTACAGATACAAACAGAACATTTAATGTTGATACCACTGCTCCGACAATAACTTTGCCAGTTTATGTAAATGCTACTAAATACAAAAATACCCAAAACATGATATTTAATATTTCTGTAACAGATTCTGGTTCTGGCCCAAGTTATTGTAGAATAAATGTAAATGGAAATGCAAATCAAACACTTGCTGTATCAAATGGCTGGTGCAATGGAACATATGCATTAACTGGCTTGACAGACGGAAATAAGACAATCTATGCCTATGCAAACGACACTTTAGGCAATACTGGATTAAACAATTCATATGTTGTTTGGATTGATTCAACTGGCCCAACAATAACACTTCCAGTCTATGTAAATGCTACTAAGAAGAAAAGCACAGACACTTTAACTTTAAACATAAGTGTAATTGACACTGGAACTCCGCAATCACCTTGTTTCATCAGCTTGAACGGAGGAACAAATCAGACAATTACATATTCAAATGGATGGTGTAATGGAACAGTTTCTCTTGCAGGATTGACTGATGGAAACAAGACAATCAGAATTTATGACAATGATAGTTTTGGAAACATGGCTTTAAACAATTCATATGTTGTTTGGATTGATACCACTGCCCCCATTGCATCATTCGGAACAAATCCTATTGATAATTACAATTCAACATCAGGTTCAGTAACTTTTGATATGAAATGTTCTGACAATGCGGGTGTTTCAACTATTCAGTTATGGGGGAATTGGAGTGGAACTTGGCAAGCGAATTACACAAACAATAGTATGGCTAGTTATAACAATACATGGCTTAATATAACAGTTACTGGAATTCCCCAGGGAAATAATTCTAAATGGCTAGTTTATTGCAATGATACTGTTAGCTCGACAAACACAACAGTAAATAGAACCTTGAATGTAAATCCGTCTCTTAATTTAAATGTAAAATATGTAAATCTAGGCAAATCTTCAGACTCATGGTTTGGTGAGATATTAATCAATGCAACAGTCATCGACCAAAACAATCAGCCAGTTACAGGCGCATCGGTGAATGTAACCGTGACACCACCAGCAGGAAGAGATGTTGATGCAAAAACAGTTGAGATGAAAGATGATGGAGTTTCTCCTGACCTTGTTGCAAATGATGGTAATTATACTGTTCTTTATGATATTTCTTTAAATGGTTCTGCAACAACTGTTGGTACAATGGCTGTTAATGTCAGCGCAGTAAAATCAGGCTCTATTCCAGCGTATAACAGCAGTAAATCTTTCACAACATTTGCTTTAAGAAGATGGTGGGGCTCTGCTGGTGTTGAAGATACTTATGCAAATTATAAAATCCAAAATCTCGGGGGAGGAATCTGGAACATTAATATAACTGATTTTAAAGTTTATAGCCCATCAACAGCAGTTACAAATGCAACAGTTAAAATTCCAATAATAAATCAGCCAAGCATTTCAGGATTATATGTTCAACGCGGCTCTAACCCTGGCTATCATATTGAAAATGGGAATGTAATTGTCCTTTATATGAATTTTACATCTGGTGGAACAACCATGGCTAATTTCTCTTTTAATGCTTCAAGTGATTTGGTCTTGACTCACAATGATAGATATCAAACACAGACAATAGGTCTTAGGGAAGGAAAAAATGGGTTTACTATTTTCAATAGCCACATGGAGCAGGAAGTCTTTGGGAATAGCAATTCAAATTCAGCAGAAGGTGGAGAAACAACCCAAGGACCTTATGCTACTGGTGAAAATGTTGGGGGAAAAGTTGTTGATGGCGAGTCTCATGATAACAAGTCACATACAGATGATTGCATGGAAAGAGTAGGAATTCCAAATAACAGGAGCACAGGAACAAAACAATTTGATATCTGTGGCAGCTGCAACTCTTATTATGAATGGAACATCCATTGGACAGAGCCAACCTGGAATAACAGCTACAAATACATGGGTGGAGAAATTGTTGTAGCAAATGCAACCAACATTATTCTAAAGATGACAGATGACCCGTCAACTAATAATTGGGGTTCAACAAATTATTTCAATGTAACAAAAATCCTAGAATATTATTCTGATAAAAGATATTACAGGACAAATTTTACAATCAATAATATTGATACTCAAACAATAAATACCACCCTTGTTTGGGGAAGAGAGCCCTGGACTTATTCAGGAGGGTCTACAGACCAAAATGATGAAGGTATGCTTTTGGGAAGATATCCACTAAATGTTGAAGAAGATTATACTTTTGAAGAATTAGGTTCAAATTGGTGTGGATTTTACGACAATTCAACAAATTATGGTACTGCAATTATTTTTCCAACAAACACCAGCGAAGATGTATCGACAATATGCGCGCATTTAGATACAGACCATACTCCTTTAGGAACAAGTGCAGGACAAAATGATTGGCCTTTCCAAACAGATCATCAAACATTTTCAAACAATTTTGCAGATGATATTTTTGCAGCATGGGAAATTGGTAATTTTGCTCCAGGAGCATCCAGAAGCATCGCATTTTATCATTGGTTTGGTTATAATAATACTGCAGCAGGTCTTGAAGGAGAAATCATCACAGACGCATTAGGGATTCATAATTTGAATTCAGGTGGAACAGACACAACTCCCCCAATCGCATCATTCGGAACAAATCCTGTTGATACTTATAATGACTCAGATGGTTCAATTACATTTGATATGAAATGTACTGATAATACAGGAGTTTCTTATTTACAATTATGGGGAAACTGGTCTGGCTCTTGGCAAGCAAATTACACAAACAACAGTATGTTCAATTATAACAACACCTGGTTGAATATAACGGTTTCTGGAATTCCCCAAGGAAGTAATTTTAAGTGGGCTGTTTGGTGTAATGACACAAACAATTTAGAGAATAATACAATAAACCGAACATTTTCAGTTACAACCGCAGTCGCCCCAACAATCGACGACATTTCAAATCTTCCTTTGCAGAATGTAACAGAGGGCGGGTTGATGAATGTGACTTTCTTTGTTAATGTTTCAGATGCTCAAGGCTTTGGAACAATTGATATTGTAAACGCAACTTTCATAAGAACAGGAGAAGAAACAAGACAAAATTCTTCATGTAAGTTTATCTCAGACTATAATGCTACTCAAGCAAATTATTCCTGCACTATCGGGATATGGTATTGGGACGGTGCAGGAAACTGGACTATAAACGTCACTGCAAATGATACAACAAGTTTAATCTCTTCTGCTTACAATGAAACATTTGAATTATCTAAAACAACTTCTTTTATTGTTTCTCCGTCACCAATAACATTCGCAACAATAATCCCTGGAACAGAGAATACCACATCAAACAATGATCCTTCACTATTGAACAACACAGGAAATGCAGACATTCCGCTTAATTATGTAAGTGTAAAGACTCTGGATTTGCATGGAAATGATTATCCAGCATATTTCATAAATTCAACTAATTTTTCAATAAGCATAGAAACAGGTTCAAATCTAGAATGTGATGGAGACTCTATGAAAAACGATACTTATGTCAACATCACAGGTTCTATCTTGACCGCAGGGAATAATTCCTTGAATTACGGAAACGAAACATCAGGACAAGAACAGATTTATTACTGCATCAAGAAAATCGATACCACCTTGGTTGCGCAGACATACTCTACTGATCTTCTAGGCTCTTGGTTGATAAAGATAATCGCATCAATGGCATTGATTATCCCCATAACCAAGAGAAAGAAGAAAACCAAGTCTAAGAAGAAAAATAGTATGGGTGAAGAAAAAGTGTTCACTGCCCTAGAATCAAGCTTAGATGAGATAAAAGAAAAATATTCCTTGTCTCCTGAAGACATAATCGATGTAATAAAAATTATCCAGGGAAAATTAGAAGAAAGAACAATTCCATTGAATTTATTCAAAGAGGATTTGGGTGCTTTAGAATCTTTAGTAAAATATCTAAAAGAGAATCTAAATCTTCCTTATCATGAAATTGCAAAATTGTTAAACCGAGATGACCGAACAATCTGGACTACTTATAGAAATACTCAAAAGAAGAAAAAAGAAAAATTAGAAATTAAATCCAGTAAATTTTTAATTCCATTATCCCTCTTTTCAAACAGAAAATTAAGTATACTAGAATCTTTAGTACTATATCTAAAAGAAAAGAACCTTTCTTTCAAAGAGATTTCTGAATTGATAAACCGTGATCAGAGGAACATATGGACAATAAATTCAAGAGCTAAGAAAAAATTTAAGGGATTGTAAAAAATAGAAATATTTAAAAAGGTAAAAAATGTATAAGATTATAAAAAAAATAAAATGAGGCACAAAACATCTTTGTTATTGTTATGTTCTATAATACTAATATTATCAGTAATTGTCTCATTTAATCTATTGCCAACAACTTCTGCAAATGCATTTACAGATTGGCTTACAGGAGATGCAAGCAGTCAGATGAATGTCAGTATTGAGGTCATCAATGCAGGCCCAATAGTCACAATTTACAACCCCAAAGAGGGGAGGAAATACAATAGTATTCATTCGGTTTTATTGAACTATTCCCTTCTGGATATAGATGGGGTTTCTGCAGCATGGTATAATGTTGATGGAACAAATATCAGTCTTGGAAATCTTACCAAGAATTATATTTATTTTAATACATTCGAAGGAAACAAAACCCTTTATTTGTATGCCAATGACACAACTGGATTAGTGGGTTATAGCTCAGTCAATTTCAGTGTCAATAACACCAAACTAATTATAATCTACGAAACCTTCCGGGAGAATAACAAAGGGAATTCAACTAATTTTGATGACTACAATGATGCTGAATTGGAAAATTTTTCCAATATGACTTTAGAGAACACAAGATATGGGAAAATTGTATGGAATGAACCAATAAATTTAACTAAAGATCTCAATCCTTCAGACAAGATTACAACTTTAGACTATCATGTATTAATTGCGAATCATTCTATTTCTGTTGATACAACAGAACTTCCGAACTTGAATAAAAGCGCTACATTATGGTTCTATAACTTAACATTTGATAGCCCCCGAATTATGATAGACGGGGAGGTTTGCCCTGAAGAAATTTGTTCAAATGAAACATACTCTAATAGAGTATTAAGCATTGTAGTTACAAGTCTTTTCAGTTTTACTTTAGAAGAAACGCCCAAAACTCCAGGACAGGAAAATGCTGGTGGCGGCAATGGGGGAAGGAGCATAGTCTCAAAATCTAATATCACAGTAGATAAAGAAATAATTTTAGTTTCTTTAAAACAAGGAGAAACAAAAAAAGAGAGTTTTATAACTAAGAATACGGGAAGTGGAAAACTAGACATAAATCTGTCTACTGTGGATATAGAAGATTTTATAAAATTAAGTGGAAGTAACTTTGAATTATTGCCAGGAAAATCAAAGACAGTGGATATAGACTTTATAGCAAGACAAGATACAATCCCAGATTTGTACATAGGCAAGATTATTATTAAAGGGGGGGAAGTAGAAAAAGAAATTTTAGTTGTAATCGAAGTTGAATCTAATTCACCATTATTTGATGTAGCAGTAGAGATTCCTGAAAGATACAAACAAGTTTTACCCGGAGGAGAATTGCTGACAAATATAAAACTCTATAGTCTTGGAAAAACAGGAAGAGTAGATGTAAAAATAGAGTATCAGATAAAAGATGATAAGAATAATATAATCTTAGCTGAAGAAGAAATGGTTGCAGTAGAAGTTCAGACAAGTTTTGTAAAAGAGTTTCAATTGCCCGAGAAGATAAAACCGGGAACATACCTGGTTTATATAAAAGCAAATTATGATCACCAAGTTGGAAGTGCAAGTGCGTGGTTCTCAGTTAAAAGAAAAACCTTTTTAGAGGGAAATATGCTTTATTTGATAATTGTCGTAATAATTCTCATTACATTGATTTTAATCATCATGCATGAATTAAAATCTTTGAGGAAACATATAACCTCCAAGATAAACGACATTATATTAGCTGTCTCAGCCAAAAATGGAGTAATCACTGCTACAAAAAAATCACAATCTTTGAAAAAAAGACCCAAAAAAAAGAGCTGGCTAGAATTTGGTGAGTAGAAATATGACAAAATCCTAAAAAGAGAAAAGTTAATAAATATGAATATTTTATATAAAAAGTTAAAAATAGATAAAAAATGGAAATTTTAACTATATTAGCCCTGATAAATGGACTGCTTGCATTAATCAGTATTACAATCGGAATTCTTGTTTTGTTTAGAGTAGCAGGCAAACTTTCCCGTATAGTAATTTTTATTATTTTGTCAATTGGGATGGTTTTTATTAGGGATATACTATTCTTTTTTGGTGTTGATACACCGATAGTGACTTCTATAATGAGGGGGTTTTGTGTTTTATTTAGTTTATTAGCAATTCTCTGTATTAAGAAGGTGGTTCAGATAATAGACGGCCAATTTGACCATAAGCCAAAAAAAAGGCAGTAGAACTAATTTTTTAATTATCCCTTTTTCTTATGATTTTCAAAATGGGGCTCGATACTTGAATTTGTAGATTATCCTGAAAAATACTTTAATTTGATTGCCTATATAATGTTTCTGAAAAAATTTGGGAAGATTTAGAATTAAACATGATCAATAATTACATGCGTTTTATTTTTAAAATCAAGGTATTATTTAACATGAATGCAATTTACAGGGCATGAACTTTCAGCATCTTTATTGCACTTCAATTCTTTTTCTGAGATAGTTGTTTTTTTTGGTTTCGCTTTTCCATCATTTCCAATAATCCAATTATCACAGATTGAGGCGCATGCGCCACAACCGATGCACTTTTCATGTTCCTGAACAATCTTGTATGCTTTCTCTTTTTTTTCTGCCATTATTTCCTCTTATGTTTTAATTGATGATAATATGAGCCTGCTGTGATTTGAACACAGGACCCCTGCCTGTCTAAATTTTAAGTTTTTTCTTAAAATTATCAGAATCACCTTCCGAAAAAACGTGTCTTTACGGAATGCAGTGCTCTAACCAGGCTGAGCTACAGGCTCATATAAACAATTAACAAATTATCAATTTAAAAGCTTTTTGAATTCAAGAAATGAGCATATTTGTCCATATGTTTTCTATTTTTTGGTTCAATTTCTTCCATAAATTGATGGAACATCGCTTCTCCCCTAATTGAGATTACATGGGTCTTTTGCCTGTTAAACTCTTTATTGAATAGCTCAGAATATTTTGTCGCCCTTAAACCCAATTCTTTAAAAATATTCAATAACTGATTTGCTAATTTAAAAGAAATGGTCCTAATTTCCATTCGGGGGTAAAGTTTATTATTTTTCTTTTCAAGATAAATTCCTCCATCAGTATCAAATATTCCCCTTACAACAGCGATCTTAAGATTCTCTTCTTTTAGAAAAATCTCTGGAATAGACACATCCCACTTTTTTCCTAAAGGCAAGCCTAGTTTTTGCTTAAATTTCACTAAGTTATCATCCCAAATCTGAAATCCAAAAACCCTGGTTGAAGGCATTTCCCTTAAACTTATGTCCAGATTATAAATCTCCTTGAATATGGGTTTAATTCGAGAGATATAATGGGGTTTGTCATCAATGACATGCCCCCCTAGTTGATAAATTCCTTTTAATTTACCTTGATTTCGATAAAAATTCATGCTTCCATCCCCAATGTGCCAACCAGTCTCCTCAGCTAATTTTTCAGAAATTAAATTGGGAATAGAAATTTTAACTTTCATGAATTACCCCTTATTATACATACAAGGCTTGGGGTTTTATAAAGTTTTTTAATGGAGCTTGTATCCACAAAGTTTATAAACCATTTCTTATATCTACAACAACCAAAAATAAAATTTTCAAAAAATTTATAAAAAATGATAAAACAATTATTTGTGTTACTAACCGCAGCTGTACTTGGATTTTATCAATTGCCAAATTCACAGGACAATGCAAGAAACAAATCTCTAGAGACAACTATCCTCAGAGAACAAATCCCAAATTATGCTCCGGTATTTAATTCTCCTCAACAAACTCTGGACGAATTAATGTGCCAATACCTTAATATTTCAGGAAAAGATCTTAAAAAAATGAAAAGTGGAACTAAAAAATGGTCTACTTCAAAGGGAGGTCTAGTAAAACTTCCAGATAAATATTTATTAGACTATAAGAGAGATGCAACAAATGAATCTAGATTATTAGAACCAGTTGCTCTAGCTTTTCAAGAAATGGCTGATTCTGCTAAAAAAGAAGGGATAAAACTGCTTTTAGGCTCAGGCTATCGGGACAAGTCAGAACAAGCTGTAATTTATGCACAATCAAATGGGAATAGACAAGTTGCTCCTCCTGGGGGCAGCAATCATCAAAAAGCAATTGCTTTAGACCTTGCAGGGCCTGAGGGCTTTATAAAAAAGGGGTCAATTTACAGATGGTTAATTAAACATGCGTCAAAATATGGTTTTGAAAATCCACCCTGGGCCAAAGGAATTAATGGACCAAGAGAACAATGGCACTGGGAATATGATACGTCCAAATTAAAAGCGTGGTACTCTGAACAGATTCAGACAAGAGATTATTCTTCAGAAATGCAAAGGGAAGTTAATAATTCTTTTTCAATTGTTCTCCCAGATATTCTAGACAGAAGATAAAATTCCCCGTTTCTTTTTCAAGCATAACTACTCTGTTTTAGGAATATCCTTAACTGTATAAATCCATAATGTATCACGATCAGAGTTAGGAGAAAACAGATTCATATATCTTAAAAAAGAGCAACGTCCATCTGCTCTGAAAGCTTGTATTTCTGGACCACAATATTTAGATCCTTTTTCAAGATCACAATCATCTACTATCTTGGCTATATCTTCCGAAACAACCGGTGCAGAAAAACCTTTCATTTGTACACTTGTCTTTGCTACTAGTGTACTGCATCTTCCCCCAATAAATAGTCCTTCTTCTAAATGTTCTGCTTTTAAAAAACCCAGACTAGTAAAAAAATACCCCAAACCATCTTCGCTTAATGATGCAAGTCTTTCTCCACAATTAGTTGATTGCTGTTCATCGGTCATTTTAATTAAAAAGAATAAGAAATTAGCATTTATAAATTTTTCTTTCTGTTACAACTTAAAAGTGATAAGAAACGCCCCGGGAAGGACTTTAAGCTAAGCATTAGTTTATACAGCTAGAGTGAAAGTGGCATTTTTAATAATCTTTAAATATCTCTATTCTTTTTATATTTTATGGAAAAACTAGCCAAACATGTCTGTAAACATTGTAAGAAAAAAGCAGAATTCTATATTCAAGAAAATAACAAAAATATCTACTTGTGTGAAGACCATTCTATAGAACTATTGAAAGAAGGAAAACATAGTTTTATACCAAGAATAGTGGAACAAAAATAGTTAAAATTTTTGATAATCCTTTTTAATCATTTTCAAATGCACCTTTTTCCCATTCCTCTCTTAGTTCTTTTTCTTGCTCTTCAGTTATCTTTTTTAAACACGCATTTGCATATTGCATCTCAAGAGGTCTTTTTATATTAATTGTAGCTAAATCACACTTATTCAGATAAAAAAACTCTCTAAAAAAGGAATTCATTGTTTCTATCCGAGGGTCTAGACTTTTATTTAACAAAGATAATGTAA
>CAZRGF010000012.1:0-44464 GCA_964599615.1 Candidatus Woesearchaeota archaeon | reverse complement strand
TTAAGACGAAAAGTGGAAAGAAAAAATATGACCAAAGATTTCATATAGGCGAAGTAGCACAAGCGCACATTGAACACAATCTAGGTTATCGAGAATTTAAGTGCAGAAGCATAAATTCGTGTGAAAACGAATTAAATTTGATGTCTACAGCGTATAATTTAGTAAAGATTAAAAGATATTTAGAAAAAAAAGAAAAAAATAATTTGTTTTTTAATCAGTTTTGAATTTTTTGCTTGCTCGAGGCTGTTTTTATGTTAATTGTAAGACAGCCTGCGCACCGAAACTCAGAGACACTTAAGAAAATTCTGCTTTAAAGTGTTTCTGAAGTTCTTTCGGAACTTCAATTGCTTTTGCTAAAGCTAAAGAATCTAATAAACCCCAGACATAATTCTGTAGTTCAAATGCTTTGACATGCTCTTCTTTTTTGAAAAAGAATTTCATATCTTCATAATAAGCTTTCGTGAACTTGAATGTTTCTGCAAATTTTGGGTCTTTCAATTTTATGTTTTCAAAAATTCTTTCAAGTTTAGCTTCTTCTCTTTTTAGTATGAAGAAAAATTCTTCTTTTTGCTTCACGGATAATTTTGTCATCTTTTTTTAAATGGCGATCAAGCTTCAGAATCTCCATCCTCCAACTTTAAGTGTATTGGGCATAAGCATAATTATAATAAATATATGGCATCTGGCTAAGACGTTTTTCATTATCGTGTTATTTATATTACAGGGGTTTTAATTTTATTCTTCCATAAAAAATACTTTCTTTTCGAATTTACCTTTTAGATAATCCAATTGTTTCTTAAATTCAAAAGAGTTTTTACAAGAAATCGTGCCTGGACAGACCTGGACATTATGTTTCTCATAAGCACCATAGATTTTTTTAAAGAGAAGATTTCTTTCTGCATGGGTCATGCTCCCAAATTCACCATATATCTCCTCAAATATTTGTTTTTGTTTTTCTTCTGGTGAATTTTCCCATTTTTGAATAAGTTCGATTACTCTATTTCTTTTTTCGTTATATGAACCATTAGTCGGGTGTCGTAAACCATCCACCAGCAGATCATTTAATTCTTTTTTTTCATGTTTAAGGATATCACTTATTTTGTCCACTTCATCTAATGTAAGTTCATTCAAAATCTCTTCAAATTTTGTAATCAATTCAGACAGTTGTTCTCTTGAAGGGTTCTGGTCATATTGGACTTCTAATTTTCCAACAAATTCCATTATCTCTCTCCTCTGTTTTCTTTTTTCTAATTCTTTTTCTAATTCATCAAATGTAAACTCGTAGTCTATATCATAAAATTCTTTAAAAAATCTCCTGATTAATAAAGAAAATTTGTTTGATGATTGGCTTAAGGAAAATTTCTTTTGACTTTTCTTCAAGGATTGGATAAGAGGAAGATAAATCTTGAGAATCTTCTTTTTGCTTGAACTTATCTTTTCTTTTTTTTCTTCATGGGTATCTGGGTTTTTTTTGTCTATTTCTTTGGTCTTTCCTTTTTTTGCTGTTTTTCCATGATTTCGTTTTTTATTTAGCCTAGAGAGGATAGAAAAATGATAAATTAGATAAATAACAAGTGAGATTATAGCAAGAATGACTATCGCTATCGGAAGAATAATTATTGGAGGATAGGAAATACCCCCAATCTTGATTTCCGCTGATGTTGTTTTTAGGTTATAAAAAAGAGTTGCTAAAAAAACACATATTAACAAATACTTTAAAGATTTTTTCATTTTGCCTCTTTTTTATAACTCATCTATTCAGTCTAAAGATTTATGAAATTTAAAAAGGTTGTGATTGTGTTTTTTACTTAACGTTGCCAATGTGGGTTATGCTGCAATGGATCCCATTTAGGCATATTCTCAATTTCACAAAGAATTCGCCAAAGACAAAAGCTAAGAATCAAATCAAGATAATTTATACTTATAGATGGCGAAGTTAAGTTTTCAAGCGTTTTCACACATTTTTTAAATACCCTCTTCTTGGTGTTATCGGGCCCATAGTTCAATGGATAGAACTTTCGGCTTCGGTTCGTATGGGGCATTGTCCCCTAACAAGTCACCCCAGAAAATAGTGGGAAGAAACCGGATGATGGAGGTTCGAATCCTCCTGGGCTCGTTTATTGAAGGTTCCAAGGTTCAACCCCTCTTGGACCATGTTTGTAAGGGGGTACAATAAAATTAGCATTACACCAATTTCTTTTTTATAATTAATAGTTCGGGAACTGCTGCATAAAAAGCCAATAAAAAAGTATCATAATCCAAGATATGTTCTTTTGCGTCTGAAGGATCAAGGATTTTGAATCCTTTTTTAGTATACCCTATAATAATCACCTTATGATTCAGATTTATAGAACTTTGTTTATTTATAAATGCCGGTTTAATTTCAACTAAAGCAAATTTGTTTTTATCAATAATCTTTTTTATTTTCTTAATCTCTAGTTTAGAGATTTTCAATTTTCCCTTTAATTCTAAAAATTTTAATGCTTCATCAACATAGAATTTTCCATAATCAAAATAAGTTTTTGATTTTTCCCTAAGAGACTTTTTTAAATCATCTGAAGAGTTATTATTTGCAATAATGGGATTATATCCAATATAAGTTACATCAAAACCAAATTTAAGGGCAGTTACTCCTATATTTATAATCGGATTTAGGATTCCTCCACTTTTTGGGTAGAAAGGATCATGTTTATCCCAAATATCTTTTTCAGAAAAATCATTTCCATAATGATTTAGAATGCTTCTTAGACAAGCAACACCACAGGATTTGTTTGTTTCCTGTTTAAAAATTTTCATAAACTTGCTAATAATCGACGATTTAATAACTTTTCTTTTAATTTATTATAAAGATAGAAGTTTTGAGAAATCATTTGATTAGATTATACCGTTATTATTCAAGAAAAGAAAACTGCAACCTTCAGGTTGCAGATGAATTAATCCGTTTTCTTTTTCTTGATGCCCAAAATCCTCGGAAACCCCACACTAAGTGTGGGAGAATTTTGGTCATTAAAGTCTAGAAAATAGGGGTTATTGTTTACACTAAAAAATGCCTAAGGCAAAGTCCTATATTTGGTATTTATCAAAATCCAATCTAGGATTATGAGCAAAACAGCAATGATTAAACAAATAGATGTAAGATCTAGCTTTCTTTCTCCTTGTTTAAGATGAGCGATTTCAGAATAAGCTTTTTTCAATTCTTCTTTTGATGTAGCTTGATAATATTTTCCATGTGTGTAGTTTGCAATAAGTTGTAATGTGTTGTCATCTATCTTTGAAATTGAGTCCTCAACGAATTCACCGCCTTCAGCTGTTCCCATTCCTATGGTGTAGATGGTAGTATCTCCAGCATAACGCAAAGCCTCATTAATATAACCGGTGTTTATCTGCCCATCAGTAATCAGTACAACTACTTTACCTTTATCGCTGTTCCTTAAAAGATTGATTGAAGTTAGGATAGCATTGCTTATATCAGTTCCACCGATTTGTTTTTTACTAATGCCCCGGATTGTGCTTTTTACTAAAGCCAGATCATCTGTCGGAAGTCGTTCTATATAACTTGCACCAGAAAAAGTCACTACCCCAATAGAGGATTGACCTTGCAAACTATCGACAAAATCAATTGCTGTTTCTTTAGCAACCTCTAGTCTATTTGGTAGCATATCATCAGCCATCATGCTTGCAGAAGCATCTATTGTCAAGACAAAATCTGAATCTGCTATTAGACCGGGGTATATCAACGAAGGACCAGATAATGAAAGAAAAACAAACAAGAGGATGGCTATTCTTAAGTAAAGGAGAGTCAGATTCTTGGAGATTATCTCAGTCCCCAAGACTTTTTCAATAGCATCAAAATTAGCGAAACTTAGTGCTCTTCTCCTGATATGTTTTAATGAAAAAAAATGTATAAACATAATAAGAAGTATAGCACCGGCTAGGAGCAGAAGATAAATGAATCTTTCAATCACGATTTGCATTTTTATGTCCTAATTTTTAATTGGTTTAGTTAAATCTCCTTTCGGTAAAATGCCCTTCTTTTGAAAAGTCCGATTAATAACGGCAAGAAAGGTTTGTCTGTATCAGTTTTAACAAAATCTATATCACTTTTTGCTAGGAGATTCCTTAATTTTTCTTCTTCTTGTTTTACATAGGCTTCATATTTCTTGTTTATGAGGTTTGGATCAACTAAGAGGGTTTTGCCAGAATAAGGATCCTGCAATACAATTTCTTTGATATCTGACGTAAGAGTTTCATCTCTTTTGTCCCGAACCATGACAAATATTGTGTCATATTTCTTTCCATAAAGTTTAGTGATTTGTTCCATGTCCTTGTTTTCGCCAATAAAATCAGAGACAACAATTACCACCGATTTTTCTTCAATCAGATTAAACAGATATTCAAGAGTTTCTTTAAATTTATATCCCCCGCCATAATTTTTTCCATCGCTTAATTCTTTTAATAAGATGAAAAATTGTTTATTTCCGCTCATCGGTCTGATAAACTTGGTTATCTTATCATTAAAAAGAGCCATACCCACCATATCATTAGAAGCTATCGAAACATAAGCAAGCAAAGAGATGATATCTGCAGCATATTCATTTTTTAATTTATCACTAGAACCAAAAAGCATTGAACTGCTGGTATCAACAATAAAATAAATCTTTATCCTTCTTTCTTCAATATATTCCCTTACCATCAACCTATTTGCCCTTTGGCTTACTTTCCAATCAATTTTATAATAATCATCCTCTGGAGTATAATCCCGGAAACCATTGAATTCTAGTCCGCTTCCCCTGAATATAGACTTGTATTTTCCTATTAATTTTGTTTGGACTGTCTTTTTGATATTAATATCAAGCTGGTACATCAATTTCCTGGGGTCAATCGAAGAAACGTGGTCTTGGGGTTTTGTTTTTCTAAACATCTTTTTATCGGATTAGTTACAATTTAAGTTTTTATGGCACAGGGGTCTTTGATAATAATTCTTTTATAATATCATCTACCTGGACATTCTCTGCCTGCCCTTCGTAATTTAAGAGAATTCTATGTCTTAAAACATCCGGTGCAACAATTTTGACATGTGAGGGAGTTACATAATTTTTGCCCTCCATCATCGCCTGTGCTTTTGAAGCAATAAACAAACCAATTGAAGCTCTTGGTGAAGATCCCAGATAAATATACTTTGCCATAGAAAATTTTTTATTTTTCTCTCTTGTTGCAGCAACTAGACTGACAATATATCTCTCGATTTCTGGGGAGAGATATATTTTTTTGACAGCTGCCTGCATTTCCAATATTTGTGCTGGGGTAGTTACTGGCCTTATCTTAAAATCTTCAAATTTCTTCAAAGTTATATTATCTTTCATTATCTTCATTTCTTCTTCCCCCGAGGGGTAGGGCATATTTAGTTTAAATAAAAACCTGTCTACTTGTGCTTCAGGCAGTGCATTTACACCAGAAGATTCTATTGGATTTTGCGTAGCCATAACAAAAAAAGGCAGAGGCAAAGGATAGTTTGTTTTTGCGATAGTCACTATTTTTTCTTGCATAGCTTCAAGAAGAGCAGATTGTGTTTTTGAAGAAGCTCTGTTAATCTCATCTGCAATCAGGAAATTTGCAAAAACCGGCCCCTTCACAAATACAAGTCCTCTTTTCTTTTCATAAGTAGTCAATCCCACGATATCTGAGGGTAGCAAGTCAATTGTAAACTGGATTCTTTTTGTTTTACAGCCAGTTGCCTCACCAAGTGTCCTGATTAATAAAGTTTTAGCAATTCCTGGAACTCCTTCAACAAGGACATGTCCATCAGCGATAAGACCTCTTAAAATAGATTCAACAATAACTTTTTGTCCGACAACTGCTCTTTCTACTTCTTTTTTTATTTTCTCTAATGTTTCAGAATACTTTTTTATTTTAGCTCTGCTTGCTATTGATTCTTCCATCTTAATGATTTGTATCCTCTTTTTTTGGATGCTTTACAGAGCTATAAAAAAAGCATATATATAAAGTTTGTTCTTTCAGGGGATTATCTGGTGCTAGCTCTCTTTTTGTTATAATACAAAGAGAATATTGAAAGCAAAACAGTTACAACAAGCAGAACAATCAAAGACAGATAAATATTCTTATCTGTGATTATTTTTGGGTTTAGATTATTGAATTCTGATCCTCTTACCATAGCCTTACATGATTCCACAGCATTTTCAGCAAGCGTTAATGACTTATGGTAGTCTTTATTATTAAAAGCCTCTTCTGCTTCCTTTAAAGTTTCTTTTAATTCCAGGCATTCTGGGTTGCTTGCGATAAATTCATTCAAAAAATCGTTTTCTTTTTGGGCCCTTAATTTTAATACACGACTAGTTTCAAGTATATTGACTAATATTTTTGCAGAGTCATTAATTTTTGGAGTTTGAACCTCTGCCAAAACATCTACTTCAAATGAGTCTAGGTCTTGGACCTCGACAACATGTGTCTTTATAATCAACTGCGTTTCTTCAGATTGTCCCACATCTAGTTTTTCAAAATAAGTTTTATTTAATTCAAGCGTAACCGCACCCCTGGTAGTATTAGCCTTCAAGTTTATACCCTCTAAATTAACTGAGCCATCATTTATCAATTTTATAGGAACTACTATCTGGTCTACAGAATACATTGTAACAGCTCCTGGAATTATAAGGTTAATAGAGACAACTAACTCTTCTGGTTTAGTACTGGAACCCCCACCAGAACTAGGGGCAGGGGCAGGTACCACTATTGTTTCTGTTTGAATTTCAAAATTAACTCGAAAATAATTTGAACTAACGTTTAAAGTAGAATCATTAGAATCTACTGCAGTAATTCTTACATATTCAGAAACATTTTCAGAAGACTGGAGTCTTAACGTATAGTTTTCTTGGCTTATATTGATAGTTGGATTAGTTAAATTAGATAGGTTGGAGTCATATTGGCTCCAACTAAAATTTATGCTTTGATTATACCTCTCATCATCGTAATCTGCATCTGAAAAATGGTCTAGTAAATCAAGCAAAGTATAAGTGCCAGAAGAAGTTATGTTGCTTATTGTTGCAAAAAATTCTGGTGGAGCATTATTATGATTAACAGTTAAAGTCTTATTGTCTTTAGAAGTAAAATAATCATTTGAGACAAATACTGTTAAATTATGTTCTCCTTCATCTGAATAATCAGGACTATAACCCCAGATTACAGTGTCTTCTTCATTGCAAGTCGCATTTTGAACAGAGAGACTATCTAAGAACCATGCGCAATCCATGGACTCATTTATTGTTTGGCTAGCTTGGGCTGTACAAGTAGAGGAGGTATTTCCCTCATAAAGACTAGTTGCGTGGGTACACCCCAGAATATTTATAATCGGGGGGTCATAGATAGTGATTGTAAAGACAGATTGGTTTACCGCACTCCAATTGTCTGTTGCATTTATCTTAATTGTATGAACGCCCATATCAGTATCATGTGGGGTAAAATTAATCCTGGCGTATGCAGTGGTTATCCCGTTTGAATATGTCTGATTAACCAGGCTAATATTAAACAAAGTTGAATTATCTGTAAAAGTAATTGAATTATTGTCAATATCTGTTGCATATACGTACTCTAAAAAACTGTTATTTACTCCGCCAGCATAATTACCTATAGAAATTCTCGGAGCATGATTCACCCCGCCAATAGAAATATTGAAGACAACATAAGCAGATGAATTTTGGGTATCATTTACACTTATGTTTATAGTATAGTCCCCGACATCTGCACCGAGGGGTGTAAAATTGACAATAGCAGTAGTTAAATTAAAACTAGTATTCAAAACAGTTATATCAAATAAATCTCTGTAGTCTCCAGTGAGGTTTGTTACATTTTTGCTAAAAGAAAGGGTCTCATTGTAAAAACTGTCGTTTATTATAAGGTCATTATCATAGGCATAGATGTAGAAAATAGTCTGATTTTCTTGCTCTGTGTCTATATTACTGATTGACCTGATAGAAGGATTATCATTGATATTATTGATGGTGAAGTTAAATACTTTTGAAGAATATGCAGATTTATTATCTGTTGCAGTTATTAATATCGCATGAAACCCAACATCAGAATCATTTGCAGTAAAATTAATTATCCCCCCCGCAGTCAAATTAAAAGAAGGAAATTCAGATGAAGCATTACTTGACAGATTAATCGAGTCATTATCCGGGTCATAGACATATTGGCTTAGATTAAGGAAAAAAGCAGAATCTTCAGTGGCTGTTTGGTTTGTTGGTGTGCTATCATTCCAAACTGGGGCACTGTTATTCCAGATTGTCAAAGTAAAAATCTTGTAATCTGAATTTCCAGTCAAATCTGTTACATTTATTCTTATGGTATAATTGCCTGCGTCGGCACTAGAAGGAGTGAAATTGATTAACCCTATTGACCAATTGCCAGAGACATTCATTTTGGTTATATTAAACAAATCGCTAGCATTTGATGTGAAATTTAAGCTTTCATTATAGACATTTTTGTCAGGGATTAGTAAATCATTATCGCTTGCATTTAGATAAAGCGTGAATAAAGCACCTGCAAAAACAGATTTATCTGATATGTTCAAGAGAATTGGATTATCTGGGGTGTTATTGACAAAGAAATTGATTACTTCTGAACCTATGCTGTCCGCAGTATCTCGCGCAGTTATACGTATAGTCCAGTTTCCGACAGCAGAATCATTGGGTGTAAAATTAACTTGTGCAGTAGCAACATGATTAGAAAGATTAACAGTGATGCTACTCGCAGAATTATTAAATCTAAACCAGCTGCAATTAGAGGAAAAAGTAATATTATAAGATTCATCAAGGTCCGTAGCATTTATCAAACAGCTGAATGAATAATCTTCGATGGTACTTCTTTCATTATCACAGACATAATCCAGCTCAGGCGCATTATTCACATTGATAACTGTGAATATGACTAATCTATAATTAGAAGCATTATAGGGCTGGACAGACTGGCCAGAATCTCTGACACTAAAATTTATGGTGTAATTTCCGACATCATTATTACTTGGAGTGAAATTTATTTTTCCTGTTGTCTGGTTTATTGAAAAAAGAGTGCAGTTGGTATTATTTCTGTCGCTCCATTCTGCTGTTGTGCAGTTTACAAATGAAACATTGTAATAGAATGGCGTGTTGTTCTCTTCATCTAATGCCGAGACTGTAATGCTGTAAGTCACGTTTTCTGTTGCATTCATGGAGGTATAAACATTAGTAAACTGGGGAGCATCATTTATTGGAGAGATAGTTACTGGCAAATTAGCAGAATCACTTGCATGTTCACTATCCATTACATCCATCACAACACTAAAAGAACCAGTTTGATTGTCTCTAGTGGCATTTATCTTCAACATTCCAGTGCTAGTGTTCATTGAGAACCAGGTATAACCTGAAGGAGATTCATTGTTTATGTAAAGTATATGATAAGTCAATGAAGACAAGTCATTGTAATCATCTTCTGTACAATTCATAGAAAAATTATAATTCACTGGATTATCTTCACTATATGCTTGGCTCAACAAATCACCAGACATGTCATCTTTTGCAGTTACTTCTGGTCTAGTATTATTTATTCTTGCATAATCTGTTAAACTAAAATTTTGATATGAGCCATTACAGTTTATTTGAAAGGTGATATTCCCTTTGTAATTAAAGCTTCGGTTATATTCGTAATAATAGGAACTTGCATTATAAAGCGCTTCTTGCCAGTTAGTGTAACCAGTGAGATTTTCTTTGAATCTTATGCTACAGTTTCCATCTGTAATGCTTTGGTTTGTTGCATTTGTGTAATTAGCATAGAAATCAACATTCCAATGATCGCTGTTTTTATTATGTGTTGTCCCAAAAGTATATCGGGTTAAGTTTTCAGTAGTGTCCCATATTTGCAAAGAACCGTTTTCATTTGACGAAGAATTTGTTGCAGAGACATTAGTAATCTCAGTGAAATACGAAATTCCTACAAAGAGCAGGATAAAAATAAATACAATAAGATAAATTTTTATGAATTTTCCCAGATTATTCTTTGAAATCATTTGGAATATCTCCTTTCCCCGACTAATTCTTTTTTCAAGGTCCATAATTTTTTCCTTAGGGATTTTGATTCTATTTCTCTTGACGAATTGACCATTTTTTCTGTTTTTTTGAATCTTGCCCTGGCATTTCTGTAATCTCTTAATTCCATATCTCTTTCAATTTCAAGAATATCCTCTTTTATTCTTTCTATTTTATTTTTTCTTCTTAATTCCTTTTGTTTTGATATAATCAAGATTTTCCTTCTTCTTATTATGTAAACGATTACTAGGATAGAGATTAGCGCAGAGATGCATAATACCCAAAACATGTAACAATCCGAACAAGTGAATAATTCACTCATTTCACATTTATTGTCTTTACAGACCCCCATTCCCGGATATTCTGTTCTGTTCATCTCTGCAGGACAGGGACGGCATGTTCCTCCGCAATCTATAAGCAGTTCACACGAACCATGATGGCAATTTCTTATTCCATCTTCACAAGAAGGGGGGGGAAGTAATCCACAGGACATATATTCAGAAGGCTTCTTGATTACGCTAGAGCAAGACGATAGGTCTTTACAATATCTGGTTTGAATTCCACAGATATCTAGAAGTATGCCCTTTTCTTCGCACCCAGTTTTCCATAATTCAGCCCATGCTGTTTTTGATACTTCACCCCATGATGAATTAAATGAAATTCTTGAGAAATTAACACAATCAAACCAATCTGTGCAAGTCCAGGTTTCATCACAAGACTTTCCTCCGCCACCGTTTGTTGAATCTTGTGGAGGTATTGGTTTAACAAGCACAGTGACGTTCCATTCCATTGAATCATTTAATAATCCGTCCGTGATTTCTACTTTTATCACATAAAAGCCAGCATCACCATATGTTGTTTCAAAAGTCCAATTATCATAGCTCATGTTTACTAGTTCATTATTCTTAAACCAGTAAGTTGTGGGGATTGTTCCGTCAGGATCTTCTTTAGTTATCATAAATGAAATATTCTCTGTTTCTTGTATCTCTAGTGTTAAATTGGTAGGAGAATAGCTGGTTATGACCGGCGGCCTATTTTCCAAAGTAATTGTCAAGGAGAAATTCTGACAGACAGTTATCGGCAGATAACTGTCATTGCCACATAAAGAATAATTTTCTGGTTGTGGGATTCCCTTGTCTAAAACACAAACAGAGATATTGTATGTCCCAATTTGTTCGTCCGATGGTGTGAAGATTATACTTCCATTAGTCGAAGAGATATTAAACAGATCACTATCGTCAGTAAAAGTTAAATTGCCATCAAAGTTTGTTCCATCTTCTTTATCATTAACCGTTACATAATAGTTGAATGTTTCGTTTACCCAAACAGTTTTTGCGCCCATCTCCTCCATAACCGGGGCGTCATTTATGGGGATTATATAGAAATCAGTGTTTTGGTAGTCTATCGCCTCTTCATCAGTCGCATATATCCTCGTGGGGTTATGTCCTGAAAAATCAGAAGATGCAATAAAGATAATTCGCCCAGTTTGTTCGTCAATCACAAACATTGATGAATTGTCATAATAAAATAATTCTTCAGTAGAATTGGGAATATTCAGGTCTTCATCAGTTGCGTTTATGAGGTAATCAAAATAAGAACCCTCGCACAGGTCAAACTCTAAAGGAAAAGGATCTATTACTGGGGCCTCCTGGACATTTATGACATTAAAAGTAAAATTCTTTGTGGAATAATTGCCGAGATCACTGGCATTCATCATGATAGCATGGACTCCAACATCAATATCATCTGCAGTAAAATTCAATATTCCGTCTATGGTTAAATTAAATGAAGGGAATTTAGAGTAAGAATTGTTACTGAAAAAGTAGACTGTATCATTATCCGGGTCAATAACATATAGGCTTAGATTAAGAAAATAAGGAGAATCTTCAGTAATGTTCTGGACTACGGGGGTATTATTCAACCAGAAAGGTGCGCGACTGTTTATTACTAAAAGTTGAATTGTTTCACTAGTATTTATTCCACAGATATTATGCGTTGACCATATTTCGATAGTATAAGTTCCAATTTGTTCTTCAGTTGGGGTAAAGTTAATCCAACCAGTATCCTGGTCGATGTCAAATAGAGTAGTATTATCAAAATAATAAACAGTCCTATTACTGGGGCTAGTTGCATTAACTTTAAAGACAAAATTTTTGTCAATATATATCACTTTATTTCCAATAGGGCTCATTTCTGGAGGGGCGACATCTAAACAGACTTTAATATTTGTTTGGATTGCCTTAGCTGAAATTTTTCCAGATTCTTTAAAATTAGAAATCTTAGTTGTTAAATAGGCCATGTTAAAAACAGAGAACAATATCACGATTAGAACAAAAATAAGTAGATATTTCTTACCTTTTCCAAATAACCCGGATACTCCTCCTTTTTCCATAATTCCATACAAGGATTTATTATTTAAAAAAGCTTCTAAAGATAGTTTTTTACAACTTAGTAAAAAGAATAACTGCCTTTCCAGTATAATTATCCATACTTACATCCCCCGGAACATTAACATAGAAATTTAGGTTATCAGTTCCATTCAATATAAAATCATTTTTAGAAACATTTATCCATTTTGTAGTTTCTCCCTCAAAAGAGATATGCACCCTTAGGGGCTTATCTGATTTTAAGGTCACAGTTCTTATAGAACCGCTACCAGGCAAGACTGTTCCAAAATTTAAGGAACCTGGATCAAGATTAAATCCAATATAATCTCCGACTTTTACATTGATGTCTAATGTTTGAACATCACTTATGTCATTCAGGGATATGATAATGTAGACAATAAAATAAATGATAATAATAATAGAAACAATTAGAAGAAGCCACCTAAACATATTATAAAATTTATTCTTTCCTGCAAGACTATTTTTTTGTATTTCCTTCATTTTTTCTTTTTAGCTTTTTTCTCCAATTCTCTCATCTTTTTTCTTGTTCTTAAGATTAAGATGAGGAACAAGATTACCAGAACCAATATTATGACAATTAAAAACATTGTGGAGCTTGGGAGTTCTATTTTTTCTATGACCTTTATTTTTCCGTTTACTTCTGCAGTTTGTCCTTCATAATGTAATAGTATCTTGATGTTATAATCTCCAGCAGAAATATTTTTTGCATCAAGGAAGACATTTAATGGTTTGGTCTGCCATGGTTCAAATGATTCAGTTGAACTGCTAGTTTTTATTGTTTGGTTATTCCCCGTGATAAATACTTCTGAATAAACGTCTTTAATCATAGAGTTCCATCTGCTTTTAACATAAATTTCCATCTTATTTACTTTATTTTTATATACCGTATCTGTAAAGTTTTCGATTTGCATGGACAGATTTCCAATATTAAAAGTTTTTTCTTGGGTAGAAGAGTTTTCATCAAAGTAAAGAGTGGCTTTTGCAAGATACTGGCCTATTTCTAAATTTGTTGTATCTAATCTGGCAGATAATTCCTCATTTTTTCCACTATATAAAATTTTTTCTTCTGTATTCAAAGAGATTACTTTAATTGGAGAACCAGATGAATTAGAATAAATATCCACAATTCCCTTGATGGACATATTCTGTTGTGTCAAACTTCTGACCTGCATTGTTATTTCCGCAATTTCTCCAGAAGCCACATCAGGAGCAGAAAGATCAAATTCCGCTAGTTTTTCAGGATAAAGGGACAAAACTTTTATTACTAAACAAATAGCCGCCCTGGTTCCAATACTTGTTCCTTTGTCCTCACCACCCCCCCTTGTTTCAGATTCTAAAGCACAAATGGTTAAAGTATGCAGTCCTGCAGGAAGCTCATCAGGAAGATTCAAATCCAAGTTAAAATAACCTACTTCTCCTGGAGCAAGATTTTCAAGAACAGTTTTGCTTAAAGTAACATATTTTTCTAAATCTCCATTAAAACCAAGAGTATGATTCATCGGTCGGTCAGTATTGGAGAGAACACCGAAAGTATAGGTTTTTTTTATTCCAGGTTCAAAAATAAAAAAATCATTTCTGCCGAGCATTCCCACCGCAGAAACTTCTTGTATAAACCCCAAGAAGAAGATTATCATCAACAAAAACAAAAAAATATTTTTTTTGATTATTTTCATTTTCATCTCTTTTAATTTCTTTTAGATAGCAATATTCTTGGGGTATATAAATTTTTTCTTGTTTCTTTTTAAATTTTTCTTAGGTCAGGTAATAAAAAAGAAAGACTTATAAATAACAGTTTACAATTACTTACAGTTAAATTAAAACAAAAAGAGAAAATGCAGAAAAAAGGTGTGACCCCAAGTGTTGTAATTGTTTTAGCTGTATTCTTAATCGTACTTTCAATTGTCGGTATTATAACTATAAATGACCGAATAAATTCAAAAATGAATGATTTGGCTTCTAAATCTGCAAAGACAAATGTCCAAGGGCAAGTTAGTGTAGTTGTTGAACCAAATCCAGCCATGGGCGCAAAAGTGTCAGTGAATATAGAAAAGAATAATAAATAATAATTAAAATTTACAATTAAATTTAAAAACAAAAAAATGGAAGTTTCACACAAAGTTTTAGTGGTTTTGATTACAGTGGCAATAGTTTTTTTAGTAATGGGTACTTTGTTTAACATTGAAAAAATCAGCAGATTAACTGGTTATGGTTCTACTGGTTATGTTAATGTTACTATTGATACATCATCTGTAATCAATGTAACTGCAACAGATTGTGCTTTTGGTAATGGTTACATTGTCACAGGAAATGTAAGTGCTTTGTTAGAAAGTAACGGTTCAAAATATGGTTGGAGTGGAGCAGGAACCGCAGCATCTATACAATTAAGAAATGATGGGAACACAAATTTATCTGTGAATGTAAGTTCGGGCAAGACTCTTGCTTCGTTCTATGGTGTTGATTGCAGTTCGCAGACTTGTACTTATCAATTCTGGAGCGCAGACAAAGAAGGCGGATCTTGTACAACAGGATTAGTGGCTTATCCCGGAGTATCAATGGATACAGGAAACAAAACACTTTGTACACTGATGAGACATCAAGATACTATGGACGAAGTATATGTTCACTGTAGGTTGAATATCACTCAATCAGTTACCCCTGGTGCAAAGACCGATACTTGGACATTCTGGGTAACCGGACTCTAAAACCTAGTTAATTAAAAAAACGACGACTAGACCAAAATTGGTTTAGTCTTTTTTTTATTTTTAAATTTTTTTATGACCTTTGAGGGCATATTCCCGAGGATATGTTTTCAACTATATTCGCGTTTAGAAAATAAAAAAAAATAAAAAAGAAAGATTTATAAATAACAATAACAATTAATCTTTTATAACAGTTAAACACAAATAAAAAGAGAAAATGCAGAAAAAAGGTGTGACTCCCAAAACAGAAATTTCGCATACAGCTTTAGCAATATTTCTTACCGCAGCAATAGTTCTTTCAGTAATAGGAACTTTCTGGAATATTGACCGGATAAACAAGATAACTAAATTAACGGGTTATGGTTCTACTGGTTATGTTAATGTTACTGTTGAAAGCATATCTACCATCAATGTAACTGCAACAGATTGTGATTTTGGTTCAGGTTACATCATCACAGGAAACGTAAGTGCTTTGTTAGAAAGTAATGGTTCAAAATATGGTTGGAGTGGAGCAGGAACAACAAACCCTCTAGTAATAAGAAATGATGGAAACACGAATTTAACTGTGAATGTAAGTTCTGGCAAGACTCTTGCTCAGTTCTATGGTGCTGATTGCAGTGGAGAATCATGTACTTATCAATTCTGGAGTGCAAATAATGAATCTGGATCTTGTACCTCAGGACTAGCAGCTTATCCAGGAACATCAATGGATACAGGAAACAAGACAGTTTGTTCACTAATGAGGCATCAAGATGAGATGGATGAAGTAACTATTCAGTGCAGGTTAAATCTAACTCAATCAATTCCTGTTGGTACAAAGACCGATACTTGGACATTCTGGGCAACAGGCATCTAAAAATTATTTTTGTGATTCATCTTAGAACTTACATTTTTTAAAAAATCATAATCTAGTAATGCTTTACTAAATACTCTGCATGGACATAGTGGCCAAGTGGTTTGAGTTTAATGCCCAAAAATTTAAGAAAATTTTCTATTTCAAAGTCTGCAGATTCCATTGAATCAGAAGCATGAATAACATTATCTGTCCCATAATTGCCTTGTCTAGATTTGTTAACAGTATCAAGGGTATAAATTCCATAGGCCCGAATTGTCCACCAGGCTGCTTTTAAGGGATCTGTAGCTCCAAGTTTATTTCTTACTCTAGATATCGTTTCAGGACCTTCTAAAACAGTTGCAATGAGATATTTATCAGTTAACTGTTCAACTAGCAGGCCATAAGGCCACTTTCCTCGATGAATAGCATAATGTTTTTCAGCAAGTTCTCTACTAACCCGAATCTTTTTCTTAAATACAATAACACCACAAGAAGCAAGTTCTTCTTCAAGCAATTTTTTGACTAATTTTTTATCTTGGACCCTATCTGGCCCATATCTTGAAGGCTTTATCAGAACAAGTGTTCTCTGCATCTCTGGTTTTTCATACTCCCTTGTTGTTCCAATCATTAAAAAACGAGATAAAATAGTATAAAAAGATTTATGTATTTAGAATCATCATGAGGATATATACAGTGACCAAGCTTCAGAATAGCTATACTTCAACTTTAAGTGTTGACTTTGCCAGCTATAAGTATAAAGTGTTTTGATTTGATTGATTGTTTTCGGAGAGTTCTTAAGAAAATAAGGTAAAGAATGACAGTTTATTAATACGTCTCTCGCATTTAGCAAAGTTAAGTTAGCTACTGCGCCTTCGCCAGCTGTAAGTGTTAATATAAAATATTTTGATTTGATTCTTAATTTTTTTTTCAAAGAATTCTTCAGGAAAATCAGGAAGCATGAAGAAGAGTTGCTTATCACTTAACCTGCATTGGCGAAGTTAAGGTGCATAATCTATTGCAACATAACTCGCATTTGGCAAAGTTAAGTTAAATATGGGGCATAATCCTAAAATGTATATTATTGCGCATGTGCTTTTCATAAACGTGTTTTTATTATTATAGACCTTCCTGGGGGTTTAACCCGAAGTAATTCATTTTCCAGCTATCTTCTCTTCTTGCCAGTCTATTCTTGTATTTCCTCGAGAAGCATCTTTTATATTAAATCCATTTGGATATCTCGCTTTTAATTTTTCAAGATTTTCATTTAAGACATCTTGAAGATTCCAGCCAAAATAATTGCATATCATCGCAGCATACCACATCACATCGCCGATATTTTCTCTAACTCCTTGTTTTTGGTCATTCCCATGGAAAAATGTTTTTTTAATACATCCAGCAACATCTCCCGCTTCTCCAGAAATTCCCAAACCCCAGCTAAATATCTCATGTTCAGGGATTTCAAATTTTTTAGCAGTGAGTTTGCAGAATTCTTGATATTCTTTTAAACTTGCTGCTGTTCTTTCTCTTTTTTCCTCTTCTTTTTTTTCTTCCATTTTTTAATTTATTTTTTTAGGTTTATACACTCAAAAAAGATAACTTTACACGCTTAAAAAGTTACGCTTTTTGGCGTCCCGAAAATGCGAAACATTTTCAAGGATTTTGGGGTGGAGTGGCACACGTTTTTCATGATTTAAAGCAGAATTTGTTTTCTTGGATCAAGTGTCTTTAATTTTCTGTAAAGAGAAAATGCTGCATTATACTCTGAACCTGAAATTCCATAAGCGTTTTTAGCTCCCCCTAGTCTCTTTGGGCTAATCGAAGTTACTTTTCTGTCCCCAGCATAATGGGCAGCATAACATAGTATCTGCGCTAATCTTCGGATACTATCTGGTTTTGCTTTTTCTAATATTTTGATAAATTCAGGAGGTGTTTTTTCTCCTTGTCCAGGATTTTCTTTGAAATATTCATTTGAAACATCTGCTTTAAGATGATAATCTCCTGATAAGTTGACTATAAATCTATCCTGTTCTAGAGTTTCAAGGTCTATTCCATGAAGAGTTCCATCATAAATATCGCTACGATTATCAAAGTCAGTCCAGATAGTGGGAATAAATTTCATTCTTTGCATGACATATGCGCTAGAAAGAATAAACTCACTATCATAAGCTCTCTCCTTTTCTTTTTCTCTAGACTCTCTAAAATTAATAAGAAGTCTTAGTAAAAATTCTTGTCTCCTTGTTTGATTGCTTGAATTTTGTGCTAAAACCCGTTCAAGATTTTTTTTTGCTATTAAGCCCACCATATACTTTGAATTTAAACTAGATATAAAAAGATTATTGTATGGGATTATACACTTTTATTTCTGTCTGATATAAAAAATTATAATTTTTTAATAATTTCTGCGTTTATTCCTTTTTCTTTGCATAATTCCACAAACTTTTTAGCATCTTGTTCTGTTCCGACAATAGCACCATAATGCATAGGAATTGCCAGTTCTGGTTTGATGATTTCGCAGGCTTTTACAGCTTCTTGATAATTCATGTTGTATTTGCCGTCAATAGGCAACAAAGCAATCAAATATTCACCAGAATTTCTTTTTATATAAGACATTTCTCCAATCAGATCAGTGTCTCCTGCATGATAGACTGAAGTTTTTCCCAAATTGACCAAATAGCCCACCCAGGCTTCGTTTTTTAAATGAAATTCTTTATTGGTGTTATATGCAGGAAATGTTTTAATATTAATTCCTTCAATTATAACTTCCTTGCCTGGTTCAACAGGAATTATTTCAATCTTCTTTGGAATTCTGTTTATCTTGCTCTGGCAATCGGCTGTACAAACAACAGTTGTTCCATCAACAGCTAATTTCTCAATATCTGGAAAAGAACAATGGTCATAATGGCTGTGGCTTATAAAAATAATATCTGCTTTTTCATTTTTATTTAATTTATAAGGATCAAAATAAATTACTTTTTTCTTAAACTTGATTCTGAAACAAGAATGTCCAAACCAATCTATCTCTATGTCTTGTATTTTCATCTTAGTTATTATGTCTATATGTTCTTGTTATGCAATTTATTGTTATTTTCACTTTCTTTGTCAAAGCAAAATCATAGATAACATTCAGTTATTACACCTACATACCTATACTTAATTCATTTATCCGGTCATTGAGTCAACGTCTTTTAAGATAACAGTAGCGTCGCCTTCTTCACAAACCGCATTGTCTTGCCCGCAATATGGGCACTTATTAGGCATTTTTTCTCTTTTAAACCGAAAATTGCATTTTTCACATCTGAAGTTAGTCATGTTGATTACCTACTTTTTATAGAAAGACAATATTTTTTTGTATTTAAACTTTTTCGTGTTTTAGAATATATCTCTAAAGCTATAAGTGTAGTACCTGTATCTTTGTCCTAATCCTTTTATTGAAACATAAAGGGGAGTTATCTTGATAACACTTACATCTTAATAGACTTTTATTTAAGGATTATCTATGGTTCTTGTAATACAAAATAGACGCGATTATTCCTAAAATACAACACTCCACCCTGAATGTGAATAAAGAAATAATAGAGAGTATTAGTAAAGAAGACCATTTCATCTGTTTGTGTTCTATTTTATATACTACTAAAGACATCAAAACAGCAAAAATAACCCATACAAGGGCAAGTATTACAAAAGCAGTTGGCATAATAGCTAGAATAGAAACATCTTGTTCTCCTAACATTTTCATTAGACTATCTTTTTCAGCAAGAAAATAAATTGAATTCAAGATAAAAAAACAGATTGCAGCTAGTGCCATAATCAAGGCGATAATATCTCTTTTGCTGTATTTTTTTGCCTTTGGTTTGAATGCAGTGGGCATTCTTTTGTTTTTCTTGGTTTTAGTTTTTTTTGCCATCTTTGTGTTATTGTGTTCTGCAAATACTTAGTTTATTGACTTTAAAAATACTCTTTTCATTATATAAATCTTTAAAAAGAGGTTTGATGTATCGAGTTATGACCGATTTATATAAAGTTGTAGGTGTTAAAACAACGCCTTGTCGCGGTGTTGAAAATGATCTTGATCCACCAGCATATCCACAAATTGAAACTGGGGAAAATGGAGAGCATAGAATCTACTGCACGCATGTAGAAAAAGTGATGATAAAAGGAGAAAAGAAGATAATACAATATAGGTGTTGTCCATTTTATGCGGTGCATGAAAAAGATGTAAACTTTGCACCCCCTTGCACATTTGATACTCTACGCTTTTCTAATGAGTAATAAAAATAGAATTATTTTTTAATTTTAATTAGTCTCAAGGAGTTGTTCTATTCATTGTTCTCGGAAACGAAATCGTGTCTTTTATGTTCTCTAAGCCGCATATCCATGCAATAACTCGCTCTACACCCATTCCAAAGCCGCCATGGGGCACAGAGCCATATCTTCTAGTATCTAAGTAGAAAGAATAATTTTCTATTTTCTCTCCCATTTCTTTTAATCTTGTTTTTAATTTCTCTAAATCAGATTCTCTTTCGCTGCCGCCGATAATCTCCCCATAGCCTTCTGGTGCAATAAAATCACAACCATGAACTACTTTTGGATTTTTATCATCTTCTTTCATATAAAAAGCTTTGACTTCTTTGGGATAATTATAGATAATTACAGGGACATCATACAAAGAACTTAGTTTATCTTCTTCAATAGTCCTTAAATCCTTGCCCCAGGGAATGCCCATATGAAATTTTTCTTTTAATAAATCAAGAGCTTCATCGTAGCTTATTTTTGGAAATTTTTTCTTTAGAACAGGTTCAAGTTTGTTTCTATCTCTTCCAAGAATCTTCAGATCCTCTTTATTTTCTTCAAGAACTTTTTTTACTATATGTTTTATGAGTTCTTCTCCATAATCTTGTATATCTTCAAATGTTGCCCAAGCAACTTCCATCTCATGCATCCAGAATTCAGTCAAATGCCTCGAGGTTTTAGAGGTTTCTGCCCTGAATGTAGGGGCAATATCATAAATTTTTTCTAAAGCAAAGATAGCAGGTTCTGCGTATAACTGCCAAGTCTGTGCAAGAAAAGTCTTTTTATCAAAATATTTCACTTCAAATAATGTTGAACCTCCTTCACATTGAACAGATTGTAAAATAGGAGATTGATATTCGTAGAACCCCCTAGTTCTGTAAAATTCATGAATTGCTCCGAAAATTGTGCTTCTTATTTTCATTATTGCAGTCATCTTCCTTGATCTGAGCCAAAGGTGTCTTCTGTCCAATAATAATTCTTCATTTAATTCCTTAGTTATCGGAAAAGGTTCAGCATATCCCACAACATTGATGTTTTTTACATCAATCTCATAGCCTGTTGGGGCTCTTTTGTCTTCTCTTAATGAACCTTCAAGTTCAATAGAGCTTTCAACTAGAACTTTTTGAATATCTTGCCATTCTTTTTCAGAAACAATCTCTTTTTTGATGACACATTGGATTATTTCAGAAGAATCTCTAAGAACAATGAACATCTTGTCTTTCATCTTAGTTTCTCTGTAAACCCATCCCCTCAAGGAGATTTGTCCCTTCTTCTTTTCAAGAGCTTCTTTAATTGAGATAAATTCTTTTTTCATCTTTTTTGCTGCCACGCCTATCTTAATTTTTTTCTTATTTTTGCGGTTACAGTATAAGACACTTTATGGAATACATAACCGTCTACCTCATAACCCAATTCTTTTGCTAATAATCTCTGAGCAGACATATATTCTTTATCTTTTTCATTAGGTCCATTTGGATCCACAAAGGCACCGATAAAACCTGCATTAGCACCCGTAACTGTGACATTTTGTATCATTTGCTCTCGCATACCCTTGGGCTGCCTTTTCCAAAATCGTTTTGCATACTCTTCATCTTGATCTTCTGATGCTCTCATTTTTATTTTATTATTTAGTTTTCTTTATTAATAAATCTTACTAATAAGATTTAGTTGTTGTTTCTGTAATGCAATTATTTTTGAAGATATCAGGACAATTTAACTTATAGGGAGAGGGTAAAAATAAAGATTGTTAGTTCGCGCTTAGCCAGCACGAACTAATAACTTATTAGAATCTGAAATATGCCTCTTGCCCTTTATGTCATTGAAAGTCAGCTTAGCTTTAGGCAATTCAATTGTTCCAACCATTTCAATTTTGCTGTAGATAATGTAAGAAGTTAGTATTTCTTCTCCAGGCAATAAAGCAGGGAATTTCCATACAAGCCTGTGTTTATCCTGCTGGTCTGGTTTTACTGTTCCAAATTTCTCATAAATTTGGGTTGTTAAAGGCAATGCATCCACTAAAGTCAAGTTAGACACTTCATGTCCACTTACATTCTTCAATAATAAGACAATCTTGACTGCAAATTCTCCGCCTTTTGTTCTTATTCTAATTGCTTTCTTTGAAACTATGACCATATGTCTTTTGACAATAACATAAGCTACAATCGCGATGATAATCAAAGCGATAATCACAATTGGAACAGTGTAGTTTGTATCAGAAACAATTATAAATGTTTCTCCTGGAGCTAATTGCTTTTGCCAGGTTGCTTTTTCAGATGTTTTGTCAGTAGGTTCTATGTCAAAAGTAGTGAATGTTCTTTCTAAGAAATTAGCATACGCGTAATCCACATTGATTAATTGGTTGATATTCCCATTATTTCTTCGGGTTATTGTCTTTTTATAGCCAAAAAATTGGAAGCTTGATTTTGTTTCTTCAACTATCTCAGCATATTCTTTTAATTTGATAGATCTTTGTATAGTATAATTATATTCATTATTTAATTGAAGGATAATTGTAAAGTCATAATCTCCAGCTTCTGTCACTTTAATCCTAGTGTTTGTCAAAGGAACATTCGCTATTTGTTCAGAATTTGCAGGAACAAGAATGCCTGTTTCAGAAGTTACTGGGTCAGATTTAATAAAAACCTGAACATCTCCCAAATTAATATTCTGCTTATTTTTGATTGTAACCGGAAATGACTCATCATTTCTTCCAATCACTTCAGGGACAGTTATTGTCAAAATCTCAGATAAAGGCCTTATCTTAACAAAGAGATAGTCTTTTAATGACTCTGCCCTAGAATTTCTGATATAATATTCATAATAAAAATCATACTTTACCCTATAGCTGGGTAAGAAAGTGACCAAAGCAGTTACAGATTGTTTTGCAGGAGCAGGTATTTGTTTTGGTAGGATGGTATTATCAGTTAAGACCAAGAATTCGATAGTATCTGCAGTGGGGTTTGGGTTCTCTACAGTTATTCTATACTCTGCAGGAATTGTCAATTCAACTGCAACAACATCATTGACAGCTTCCTTGGTCATAACAATCTTTGCATTTGCTAAAGATATAACAAACATAGATATTAAAATTATAGATAAAAATAAAAGTCCTTTTTTCACCATTTTTGTTGTTACTAAGTATAATACTTTAAACTTGAGGTATTTAAATATTTTTGTATTAGAAAAATATATGTTTTTTTGCGTATTATTAAACAATTTTCACATAACAATCTGGCTTTTTCCATCTTTTTTTTCAAATCTTATTATCTTTTGCACAAAATTTTCTATTTTTGCTTCATGAGAAACTAATATTAATTGCTCTGTTTTTAATTCATCTAAAATATTTCTCATTTTTTCAAGTTGTTCTGATGAAAAACCATCTGTTGGCTCATCCAAAATCAATAAACCCCTTGTTGAAAGTTTTGACATAAGATTATTTATTATCTGATTTAAAGCTAATCTGTAAGCCAAAGCAGCAGCGGTTCTTTCTCCTCCAGAAAGTGCTTCATAGTCTATTTCATAGCCCTGTTGTTCGATGATAGGAGAAAAGTCTTCATTTATTCTTGCATTTAAATTCTCTGTTAGCATAGAGAACCATTTTTCGAACATCCTGTTGAACTCAATATTAATCGCTAACATCACATTCTTCTCTATTGACATCAACAATATGGATAAATGGTCTGAAATCCATTCATTTAATTTTTTCAATCTTGAGATTTCTAACATCAGATTTTCCTTAGTTTTGATTTCTTTTTCAATTTCCTTGATCCTTATATCATAATACTGTATTTGTCTTTCATATTGTGCTTTTTTGATATCAAGGTCATGCCCCTTTTTTGTCAGATTTTCAATAATTCCTTGTTGTTCTTCATAGGTTTTTTCTACATTTTCATACTCCTTTGCCTGTTGTTCAACAATCTTCAGTTTATCTTCTAAAGAAAATTGTTTTTCAACCAATGATTTCAATTCTTCAAAAATATTATCTCTGACTTTTTTCTGGTCAGCGATCCAGGCGAGTTTTAACTTTATTGTTTCAGCTTCTTTTTCCTTATCTCTAAGTTTTTCGATATCCTCTTTGATTTTTTTAGATTCTTGTTCAAGTCTATCTCTGTCTGCCCTAAATTCCAAGATTTTCTGGTCACAATTCTCAATATTCTTTCTAGCTTCTTCTAAAATCTTGGTTTTATGTTCGGTAGAGACTTGTTGTTTGCAGTAAGGGCATTCAATCAAATCATGAATTCTTTTTTCAAGTTCATTAACTTCTTTTTTCTTTGATTCATTGACAGCTATTTCTGAGAAAAAGTCCCTGATTTTTTTGTCTTTGTTTTCTGATTCTTCCTTTAAATCCAGGATTTCTTTTCTAAAATCTTTTTGTTGAAAACTCATGTCAAAAGTAGCTTGAAGACTTTTGTCTATTCTCTCAATCTCTTTCATATTTCTTGCTTTTTGTTCTTCTGAGTTTTTTATCCCTATCTTGGTTGAGATGATTTCTGTCTTTAATTCATGGGCCTTCTTTATTTTTTGAGAAAGTTCTTGTAGAGTTTTCTTATTCTTGTCTATATCAGAAGCCATTATCTCTATTAAGGGGAGAATATTCTTCAATTGTATCTCTTCATTATCTTTTTGAAGGATATAACTGTTCCTTTCTTGTTTTTTTACATCAAAGTCCTCTATTTTCGCTTCCTTGATTTTGCTTTGTTCTTTGATTTTACTCGAAACAATGTCAATATTTGATAAGATATTCTTGTATTTATCTATCCCAAAGATTTTTCTTAAGATATTTATTCTTTCTTCTGCTTTTTCAAGTAAAATCTGCTTCATTTCTTCTTGGGGGGTGTAGATTGTGAACCTATAAAGCAGATTAGTCTTTGATTTTAACATAGACTGTGGATAATTCAATAATTCCAGAATCTTAGCTTTCAAATCTTCTGGGCTTAATTTTTCTAATTTGCCGTCGATTTCAAGAGAACAGTCTTTTCCCTGACTAATAGACGTCTTTTTTCTTTCTAAAGTCCTTTTTATTTTTACTATCTTGCCATTGATATCAAGTTCAACTTCAACATTTCCTGAATCAACGCCTTTTCTTAATAGATTTGGGCCAGACATAATTCCTGTCTGCAATCCAAAAAAAGCGAATTCTAAAGCCAAAAGAACAGAACTCTTTCCAGAGCCTATATCTCCTGAAAGCAAAGTGCTTCCTAAAGGAAAATTCACTTCAGAATTTTCATAGCTTCTTATGTTCTCAAGTTTTATTTTTTTTATAATCATCTTTATGTTGTTAAGTTTACGTTAAGTTATTTGATTGGATGTCGCAGACTTTGTGCTTCGCAGCGACACTCGTTTTGCTGAAAATCACAATTTTCACAACGTGCAAAACCAAAATTTGTTTTTAACATACCCCTGTATTTTATCATTTTAATCCCCCAATCCAAGAATCTTCTTTACTTCATCAAAGACTCTTCTTTCAAAATTCTCTTTTTTTTCAGATTCTTGCTTCTCTGTTTCAAGAGCATTGAACAGAGGAATTATTAAATCTGAAAAATTCTTAAAATCTCCAATAGATTCTTCCTTGTATTTATTTATGAATTGATTTTCAATTTCTTCAATATTCTGTGATTCTGCTTTGATATCTAACCTGAATTCCTCGGTTGATAATCCAGAAGCTGATTTCAAGAAAGTGAATGCTTTTTTCTCTTTTACTTTTTCAGATATTTTTTTCCAGTCAATATCAGAAGTTTTCCCGCTAGAAAGGCACCCCTTTATTCTTAAAATAAAGATTTTATCATCAAGATTTTGCTTGCTGATTTCTTCAAGAATCTTCAAATTTGCCTTTTCAGAAGAAATCCCCTCAAGATCTAAGTTCAAGACAAGGTTTTCTTTTAATTTGATGTCTTTTTTCTCTCTTCTTATTATTTTGTTTCCTTCTGTTTCAATTAAATAGAAACTTCCTCCCCCCAATTTCTCTATTTCATCAATATTATTCGGAAAAACAGGACCAGGATATACTATAGACGCTTGTCCTTTTTTTGCATCAAAAATAAGATGTAAATGGCCTGCAGCGTAGTAATCAAAACCTTCTGGAAGATTTGCTAAATCAACTGAATCAACAAAATCCATCCCTTCTGGCTTTGCTTCTGTTAATGTTGAATGAAAAACAAAAATCTTTAATTTATCTTGATTAAGACTTCCAATAATCTTCAATTTTTTAAAATAATTTACTTCAGCAGATGCTTTTTTTCCAGGAATTCCCACCAGAACTAAGTTTTCATCTTCTAGTGTATTAACGCAAAGTTCACTTTCTTTTTCATTCTCTTGCATACACGAGATATTTTTGCAGAATCCTGCTCTTTCAATGACATCTAAAAAGGTTTTTCCAGTTGCGCTGTAATCATGTGAGCCAGAGACAAGATAACATTTTATTCCATTTTCATGAAGCTTCTTGAATTCAGAGACCGCTTCTTTTAAAGTGTCTACTGAAGGCATTGCAGTATCAAATAAGTCTCCTGCAAATATAATAAACTTGACTTTTTCAGCAATACACATATTAACTGCTTGCTGAAAAGCTTGCAAGTTCAGCGCCTGCATTTCTTCCTGGCGCCATCCCCCAAGATGTATATCTGCCAAATGTGCGAATTTCATCTTTATGTTTAAGATAAGGGATATGTGTTATCAATCAAATTTTAGTCTTTTCTGGTTTTCGAGAGTTTTTGGAGTGTAGTGAAATCAAAAACCAAGACTTTAACATATAGACCTATTTTTGCCCCCTTAACTCTGACTTTTAGAAAGAACTGGTTTTTAAAAAGATTTGTGTGATAGATTATTTCTTCTTTTTTATCTCCGCTATTTTTGTTTCTTGCCAGTATTCATAAAGTGGAGCAATAAACACCCCAGCAAAGAAAAACCAAATTAGATCTTCAAGTGGCACTTTGAGAATAATGACGCCAGATAAATTCTTGAGCATCCAGACATGATTAACCCACCCAGGGGTTATAAATTCACAAATCCAAAAAGCAAAAAATGATATCACTACAAGGATTAATCCCGAAATCAAAGAATTGAGTATAAGATCTTTTCTTTTTATTAGAATGTAAACTGTGAATATCCCCATAGTAATTATCGCGGCGTAAAAAGAATGTAAATTAAAAACAAAAAAGCAAATAAAGTAAAAAAGAATTATGAAAACCCACATAATCAAAAAATGTAAATTTTCTTTTTTTATCTTCTTTTTATCTTTTTTCTCAACCACTACTCTTTTTTTAAATAATCCCCCATAAATGCCAGTTGCTATCCCTCCTATTGCAAAACCAAAGAGAAAATCTTCAATTCCAATAGGCGTATTTGTTATTAAATGGGGTGTCCACCAATCAAGGGCGTGGGTGACTTCAAAAATTAGCCCAATGACCCCAAAAAAGATAGAAATTAAAAGCATCTTTTTTCGTAGGTCTTTTCTTAGGATAAACAAGACAAACCAGATTACTAAAAAAACCAAGTCCCCAATCAGATAACTGTACTGGTAATCCATCTTACTTTTTCTTTGAAATCTTTAATTTGGATAAACTTTATCTCTTAGGAGGTTTAGGTAATTTAGGAAAAAAACCGGTTTTAGGAACATCTGATCTGCTTACATTCATGTTCGACACCTGTTGGGCAGCTTCATCAACATCTTCTTTGTTATAGCCTGCATTTGTCAAGGATTTTTTAGCTTGCTCTATAGTTGAGCCTCTTTCTAGAGCATTTTTTAGACACGTGATTAAGTCTTGTCTTGCCATTTTGATGTTTATAGGTGTTAAATTAGTTATCTGCCAACGTTGTGCTTGATAGCAGGCAGTTATTTTGCTGAACTTCTCGTTCACAACAATGCAAAATTAATTTATCCTTAACTTACCTCCTCTTTTTTAATTTATACTCAAAGATTGCCCGTCTTGCAGAAGATGGACGTCTTTTCCTAATTTGTAGCCCATTTCTGTTGCAAGTTCAGCTAATGCAGTTAATTTCTTGAGTTCAGCGTGAGCTGGGATAATATGCTGTGGACGCAACATTTGAATCAAATCTCTTAAGTCTTCTCTCCCACAGTGTCCTGAAACATGGACATCTGTAAAAATTCTAACTCCCTTGGATTTTAATTTTTTTTCAAGTTGTTCCCTATTCGCTACGTTGATAGGGCTAGGGATTACACTTGACGAGAATACAACATGGTCAGATGAATTAAAAGTATAAGGCAGTTTTCCGTGAACTAGTCTATCGAGAATCGAGCCAGGCTCACCCTGATGTCCTGTGCAAACAATCATGTAATTTTTCCTATCTTTAGAGATTCTCTTTAATGTTTTTTCAAGTTGATTCTTATAGCTTACAAGAGTCATATCTTTCATAAAAGGGGCTAGATTCAATCTTGAAGCAGCTCCAACATATCTGTTCAAAGATCTTCCTAAAAAAATGATTTCTCTATTGAGCATTTTCCCGCAGTCTACAATGCTTTTCAATCGGGCTATATGGCTTGAAAAAGTAGTAACTATAATACCCGAATTTTCATTGCTTGTGGTTAGTAAAACATCTTCTAATAACCCCCGAGCTATTTTTTCAGAAGGTGTTTTTCTTTCAGTATCTGCATATAATGATTCAACTACTAAAGCTAAAATGCCTTCTTTAGCTAATTCTTTCAATCTTTCATAATTAGGCGGTTTTCCAACAATCGGGGTATTATCAAACTTGAAATCATTAGCATAAAGGACAACACCTTTTTCAGTATGTACTGCAATTAAAGCAGCTTGTAAAGTCGAATGAGTTACATTTAGGAATTCAACCTCATATTCTTTGCCATTTTTTCCTTTTACCATAAAAGAAGAATTAGGAGTTACGGTCCTTAATGGATTTTTTAATTGTACCCTCTGATCATCTGCTAAAGACTTAAGAATTTCCATAGTATAGGGAGTTCCTGCAACTTCTGCATTATAGTTCTGCGCCATGTAAGGGACAGCACCAACATGATCTAAATGTGCATGAGAAATTAAAATCGCCCTTACTTTGTTTTGAATATTCTTGATTGAAGAATCATCTGGAATAGCCTTTATTCTCCTTAAATCTTTTTCTTTGTAATTGACTCTTTGGGCATCTTCTAATTCAACTATTGGTGGCAAAAACAATCCCTGGTCAAACATAACTGCATCATCTCCCATCTCAAGAACAGTCATATTCTTTCCAACTTCACAATAACCCCCCACCGCATGTATTTTTATTGCCATTTTTTATAATCTCTTTTTATTCAATTTTAAGTATTCCTAGTTTTTTAAATCCTACTAAGGCCCATTTTTCTCAAAACATATTTTAAAAGAAAATGGGAAGAGGGAGATTTGAACTCCCGACACCGCGAGCTTCAGTCGCGTGCTCTCCCAGGCTGAGCTACCTTCCCGTAAAATCTCAAGAACCTTTTTGCTTTTAAAGTTTTCTAAGAATAATTACTTAGCCAACAACCCTTCTAAAATCAATTATCTGAACAGAATTGACCTCAGGAATTTTGGCATATTCATCTTCTATTAATGATTGATCTAATTCTTCTGGCCAAACTAAGGTGATTATGATTGCTTTTAATCCAAAAGCTATTTCTTCTTCTTCAATGCTATGGACTAAAACTTTATTATGTTTAGTAGCTAGAATTTTAGCTTGTTCTTTTATCTTTTCTAAATCAACATCAGGAGATTCTGGCATTAGTTTTATCTTCAAAGCAGCTGTTCCCATTTTCTTTATTTTTTATGATGTTTAAATTATGTTTAAGTTATTTTGAGTCGCTAACGTTGTGCTGTGGCAAGCGACAAGTGATTTTTTATTAACACTTATAGACGTAAAGTTATGGTCCTTCAAAACCACATTCGCATTTATATTTAACCCCTAACTTCTTACAATCATGACATCTGATGATTTGTTTGCCACAATTAGGACATTTGAAAACAACGCCGTTTTTATCCAGCATCTTCCTACAACTTGTGCATTCCATGTTTTTTGCCATAGTAGTCTTAAAAATTTTTGATTTTTAAACCTTCCTCTTTGTCTATAAATTGAAAGGTGATTTTATTTAGTTGGTTCAGTGCATCAAAACTATGCACCACATTGTGAACCAAGGTTATTTGCAATTATAACTACATAACATACTGAAGATATAATCATTTTTCTTCTTTTATCTCCAAGACACAACCTTCAACTTTGGCTCTTTTTGTTATTTCGTCCAAGATTTCTTTCATTTTTTTATTAGCTTCTTTATAATCCTTGTCTTCAACATTAATCATATAATGTGGGGCTCCCAGATATTTAATGTCTGCATTTTTAATTGTCAAAACCCCCTTTATTTTTTCTACCCCATTTTCTGCTTCAGAATGGATTGTGAATTCTGCTTTCACATTGACTTTTTTTTCTTTGATTTTTTCTTTTAGCATAGAAAAAAGTTCTTTTGATTCTTGGTCATTTAATCCAAAGTCTTCAAATTCAGCTAAAATTTCCTTTTCATTTTTTTTCAAGAAATTCTCAAAAAAATCCAGAACAGTTTCCTTTGATTTGATTTTATCAAAAATCTGTTTAGTCTTATCATCATTTTTAGTTACTATCTTTAATAAAGTTGAAAGTTCTTTTTCTTTTCTTTCATTCGCCATACATTCTTTCTTTTCTTTCTGATTGACTCTCCTCAAAGACAAATCAGCTCTTTTGTTTTGGACATCTATCCTCATTATCTTTACAACAATCCTTTGTCCAGGGTTTACGTAATCCCTTATATTCCTTATTCTTCCTGGAGCAACTTCTGAGAAATTGATGACCCCCTCCATTTCAGAATCTAATTTGACAAAGACCGTTGTTCCAACAAGTCTATCAACTGTCCCAATTACAATATCTCCTTCTTCATAAGTCATTTTCAAACTCCCAAATCTACTTGCAGACTTCTAAGACTTTTGCTTTAATTTTTGCTTTGCTGGCAGCAGGCTTAGCAAGTATTGTTCCACAGCCATGGCATTTGACAATACTAGACGCTTTTCCAAATATTACTTGTTCACCTTCACATTTAGGGCATCTGACTCTTACAAACTTACTTGAAGTTATCCTGATTTGTTTCATACAGATTAAAGAAATAGGTGGTTTTTAAGGGTTTTGGCGGTTTTGCTTCAATTGAAAATCCTTAAAATTTTTAAGCTATCCAAGCAAAAGAATATACATTAACATATAGATGTCAAATTCAATTCGTAAAGTTATATCTGTCTATCCCCAAGAAAATTCTCCCTCTCGACTTGGAAACTGCCTTTTATACTCTGCAACCAATTCTTTCATTTTAGAATCAAAATGCATTGGTCTTGCGTATGTATACTCCGTCAGCCTGTAAGGCCCATCTACGGTTGGTTTGGGAAGTTCTTCATATACTTCATATCCTTTTTTGTCTAATGTCATATTCTAAGCATTCAAATGTTATTTATATATTTTATTATGATAAAAGCAGAGTAAATAGTGGGAATTCACTTATATGCTGTTGGAAGAGGTCTTCCATATTTTGTTTCATATTCTTTCCTTATCTGGGTAAGTTCCTCTCTAGAGAATGTAGGATATACCGGGTGTTCTCTTAACCTGAATGTTCCTCTAAAACAATTTTCAGGCATAGGAATTGCCTCAAAGAAATCATCTAAACTTTCTGAAGTTCCTGTTTCTTCTGCCATTATAACTCGAGTTTAATGTTATTTATATATTTTATTGTAATTTCTTTCTAATCAGACAGTTATCTTGATTTCCTCAATTTCCATGGTTTTTTGGAACTTTTCTATGAACGCATTTTCATCTTTTAGATTAATAAGACAACCAGCAGCCCCAGGATGTCCACCGACATCATAACACTCAAAATTCTGCAGCATCTTGACTAGCAATTGAGAAAGGTTTATGTCATTTTCATCCTCTCTATTTCCAGAAAGTCTTGCAGAAATCTTGATTTTCTTATCTTTCCGGTAAGCCATCCCAATAAGAATTTTGCCTGGCGGATACAGGGAAGAAGAAGCTAAAATGCTGGTCACTGTCCCGATTATAGTATCCTTGATTCTATCTTTTGCATTGATTACAACATAATTCCTTCCTTGAATTTTTTCATTTATATTCACATAATTCAATGCCTCAAATAAGAGGTGTCTGTATTTGCTGTAAACATGTTCTATCTTCTCTTTGGCTTTTTTAGATCCCAACAAAAAAGATAGTGCTAGGGAAAAATATCCTAATCTACCACAGGCATTAATCATTGTGCTCAATTCTCTTGCATCCATCAAATATCCGTTAAATTTAATCAGATAAATATTCCCGATAATATCCTGGCTTTTTGCATTTTCCATTCTAGCAAGAGCAACTGCAGTCAGGAGCCTAGATGTTTCATCTTCGCTTAAATCTAACAAAGTCCTGTAACCCGTGGCTGTCCTAAATTGAATGTCCAATTCCCTCAGAAAAGCAATAGCCCCGTTTTGAGAGCCAGAAACACTGGGAATATATATAGATGAATTTAATTCTAGGGATTTGTTAATTGGCCTTGTTGCAGAAAACACAATCAGTCCCTTTTTAATCAGCATCCCAGAAGCCTTGGCATCCTCTAATATATTCTTGTTTAATTTGCTTATATTCTTATCCACCATGTCTCCAATCATTCCCAAAATAGCTAATTGTGAAAGTTCTTTTTTTTCTGAACCGAGAGTTTTAACAAAATTATAAACTATGCTTGATGCACTGACTTTACAATCATCTGATTTTTCAAGCTCGGGGTTGACAAACAAGATATTAGGATTATCTTTAAGATAATCCAAAAATTCTCTTTTTTCTATATCATGATGGTCTAATATAATCACTTGGCAGAAATTAGCTAAGGATAATATCTTTTCAATTTTATTAGAGCCAAGATCAAGGAAAAAGACTGCCTTGCATTTCTGTTTCTTGACTTCATTGAATAATTGTTCAACTAATCTATCTTCTAATTGTTTGACTACTCTTACAGAAAATTGCTGATCCATGTCTCTCAGTGCTTTTATCAAGATTGCAGCAGAACTCATCCCATCAGTATCAAGGTGAGTGATTATTCTTATAATACCTTCTTTTTTTAAGGTATCTTTAAATTTTGCAGTAGCTTCTTCAATCAACATTTTTATGTGTAGGAGTAAAAACTCCTCTTTTTTAATCCCCTTAAAAATACAATATCACTCTAACGAGTAATATTTCCTGAGCCTATGAATCTTAGATTGAGTTAATTGCAATCCTTTTTTAGCAGTTTTATCCACTTTATTTTTTGCAAGATGTTTTCTTAAAGTATCTTCTTTTTTCTCTAGATTCTTAAGATCTATCCTCTTGTTGTCTATCCCATTTTCTTCCAAAATCTTTGAAATCTTCTTCTTGGTAATTACTTTGACATTAGGGATACTATGGGAATCTCTTAAAATCAATCCAATTTTTTCACTAGAAAAGCCTTCTTTCCCTAACTTGATTATTAATTCTTCAATATCTTTTGCTTCTAATTTCAACCAATAAGGTTTTTCGGGCTTTGGGGAGTGGCTTCTTGCCTTTCCTTTTCCGTGCCCATGCATTGTTGCCATGCTTCTGAGAAAGAAAGTTTGTTTTTAAATGTTTTGGGGGATAAAAAACAAACTTTCCCCATTATAGCAAAACAACAATTATAACTAAATTGTAATTTCTTGTTCTGATTCAGAAGTCTTTATTCCATTACAATAAACCAAAACATCCAGAAGGTAATTTCCAGGTTCTAAGGAAATTTTTAAAGCTTCCAAGTCAAAAACATATTTTTCATCTTTTTTCAAGAAGTTATCTACGCCCAAAGAATAGTTCCCCATCATTTTTCTATCCCCTTTAGACAGCAATTCTAGATCGATTTTACAATTACTATCTCTTTCTAAATTCAAATTGCCCAATTCAATAGAACCACTTAGGCCATAAACTGGTTGTCTTACAAAAAAACCAGTGATAACATTACTTTCTCCATTATCTGTTTTCCCCGGCAGATAGAAAGTAAAAAAAGCGAAGATTAGTATCAACGTGATTACTGGGAGAACATATGGTTTGAATTTATCCAATTTTTCTTTATCCATTTTCTATATTCCTTATTAATTCTTGGTTTCTTATACTCAAAAACCTTTTGTTTTAAGATATTAGAACATTTTTGTTAGTTTATTTCTTTTTATGATGGCGTTTATTTTTGAAGTAAATGAACCAAGCAAGATTCATCAAAGCTAATACTATCACAATCACAATCAACCAGAAAGTAGAGCTACCAACTCCGCCAGTGCCTACAACCTTGGCAGTCAATCCAACAACCTCCACTTTTAGTTCTTCTGCCCTTACTTTGGCATTTATTTCCCTGTCAATTGTTTTATTTGAGTAATAAATAGTTATTCTTCCCTTGTAATCTCCTTCTTGAATATTGCCCACCCCCGTATCCCAGAAAGCGAACATTGTAGTTCTCTTAAAAGCGGGGAAATCCATGGTTGCAGATTTTGAATCTGCGATTGTCTCATTAAGAGAATTAAAGATCAAGATTTTTGAATAAACATCTTTTATTTCAGTGTCCCATTTATTATCGGCTATAATCGTGAACTTAGCAATTCCCCCTAATTTGAAATTCTCTACAATAATATCTACCAGTTCTATTTTTACAGTCCCGATATCAAATAATTTTTCAATTGAATCTGTTTTTTCATCATAAATTACAGTTGCTCTTGCTACATAAGAACCAGGCAAAGCATTTGCTTTCCATTCAACAATGAAATCTTTTCTTTGTTTAAGATCAATTCCTGCTGTATCAGATCTGAGGGTTGCGACTATATCATTTGTTTTGTTCAAGATATTGATGATTGCATAAGCCCCGGCAATTTTTTCTTCTCCTGAATTGAAAGTAGAGACAATGAATCTAGTTGTTTCATTTACGTCAGATTCTTTGATGTCTAAGTCCATCTCAAGATACTTTCCAGGGTAAGGAACTTTGATATAAAGTTCAGTTGTAACTGCGGGAGTTGCTCCGACAAATGTCCCAGTTTCTGACTTCTCTGGGACTTCCATCGCCATGATTCTTGTTTTATAGGTTCCAGGTCGTTCCAAAGACATCGGTAGATTGAAAGTATATTTCAGTTCTTTTTCTTCTTCATCTGCTTTAAATTCAACCATCTTCTGGTAAAGAGCGATATTTTGGCTTAGTTCTCCTTCAACATAAATCAAGACAATCATATCCTTATGCTCATTATTAATTACCTTAAAACTGACATCTTCCTGTCTGCCAGGAGCATAATCAAAGACTGCTCTTCCAGGAGTAATTCCCAAAGCACAAATATTTTGGGCAAAAGCTATTACAAACAGAATAGCAATTGCCAAGTAAAATATTCTTATGCGCATATTGTTTTTATTTCTTATTTTCATTTTATTCAGGGTCACGTATGTAATAACCAGTAAGTACGATTACACTTGATTTTGAACCAGGAGTCTCATCGCCAGGAACAGTTACATTGAGGTCAATTTCACTTCGATTATTCCCCGTGTTGTAATTTAACGCAGCAATTGAGGTGACATTTAATTCAGAAACTTGTTCCCAGGTAGTCTGGCTTTCAGTGAAATTAAATGAATTCCATCCCGCGTATCTATCTATTTTGTATAGATAATAATTAGATGGTCCGGAGATAGAGTTCCATAATAGGTCTGATGAAGAAAGGTTTACATCAACAAAACAATTCCCATCATTCTGCAACAATAAAGGATTTGGATTATCATCAGTAGTCTCATTATTTTCATTAAGAGACATTGTTCCGAAGTTAGTGGCATTATTGATTAAAGTCAAGACAACTTCTGAGTCAATGAAAATTGTTCTTGTATCAGAATAACTTGAAGACCATTCATATCCGTCATAAGTTATGACTTTCCAAGTATAATTATCAGGATAATCTCCAACCTCATATAAATTCATGAATTTTTCAGCTTCTGATAGGGCATAACTTGTTCCATTATTGGTTACATTTTTTAATTTAAAGTCTTGTGAATCGCAATAAAATGAAGCACAGTTAGGCGTTATATTCAACTGTGTAGTTAATGTATCTCCATCATCATCTGTAGTCATTGCCCAGGAAAATTGGGGGGTCCTGTTTGTTGTATGGTTTCCATCATTAGGATTATTCAAAGTAAGAACAGGAGGTTTTGCATTTTCCCTGAATGTCTGGGCACTTGTCACATTGACAGTTGCAAAGGTGTCATTTGCATAGACCTTGTATAAATATGTTGTTCCATCAGCAGTTGATTTTGTTTTTGAGCAAAAGACATTTGTTCCTGAACCCTCTAAAGTCATGGTCTCATTTACATAACCTGCCCCAGAATTCCACGATAAAAGACAAGCGCCGATGTTGTTTGTTCCATTAACAGAAACATTTATTGTTTCAGAATTTGCAATCTGTCTTGAACCATTGTTTGGAGTCGGATTAACATAAGAGAGATTTATTTGGCCAACATTATTTAATGTCATCCAAACATAATTTGAAGGCAAAATATAATTTGTTGTCAAGTTGATAATGCTCCAGTTGTTTGCATATCCTGATTTGCTTGCATTGAAAGTATAATTAGTATCATAGTAAAACCCGCTTGAATTTTGCATAAATTCCCTTAAAGTTATCCTGGAGGTATATCCACTTGAGTTTGTCAAGCTCCAGTTCCTTAAAATAGAATTGACATCTGTTGTAGATACATTTGCCCCATTAAGGGCGTTTCCATTTGAATCATTCACATAGGTATCAGCGTACCAGAAAACATTTGTTTTTCCAGTATTAGCTACAGCCATCCCAGTTTTACTAATTGTGCAATTCGTGAAATTGTTGATACCATAATCATTATAAACATAATTTGAACCAGTTGTTGTTAAAAGATTATCAACAAAAACATTATTTCCTGCAAAGTTATAAAATGCAACTATATAACCTGTATTTAAATTTGAAATGATATTGTTTGTTATTGTGTTTCCACTTGCATCATTAATATTAAGCCCAGAATCACTAACCGATGTAAAATTATTATTGGTTATTCTATTTGAATTTGTGCCACTAGACATCTGCCAAGCACCTGCACCGTTATAATAACTTCTCACATTATTTCCTGAAACATTATTATTTGTAGATGACGATGAAACAAATGGTTTCCCCCAACCAGTTGCCCATGAAGTAAGATTATTATTTAATATATTATTGTATGATGTTCCGGATAAATAAAGTCCATAATTATATTGACTTGGAGGATAAGCATAGATGTTGCTATTTGTAATATTGTTTCCAGAAGCTCCTGAAAAAAGAACACCGTATAAATCGTTGGCTAAAATGGTTATATTCAATAAATTAAAAGTATTATTCTGCAAATAACTTGAACTTGAACCATAAGCAAGCACACCGTATCCCACACTTGTATTAACCCCTGAATTATTTATTTTTGAATTTGAAGTATTATAAAATGCAAATCCATCTGCAGTCATATTGAAGTTATTATAAGTTACATTAGTACACCATGCACAAACAACTTGCCCGTATGTTCCTGATGCAACATTCTGATAAATCAGATTATTTCCATTAAAGGTATAATTAACAGGCAAACCTTCTGCTAAGTTGCTGATACTAATTGAATGATTATAATGGGCAGAAGTTGTTCCAATTATGTAAATTCCTACAGATAGAGAGGTGTTAATTTTGTTTCCTATTAAATTTGAATTTGTTGAAGTATTAGATTGAAAACCATAAGCCCCCACACTTGTTGTTGTTACATTATTCGAAATGAAACTGTTGTTATCTGCATTCGCAATTAAATAAATTCCCACTGCAGATGATATATTGAATCTGTTTCCTGAAATTGTGTTGTTTGTTGAATTACTAAAATAGATTCCATATCCATTTGACCCTTTGGTATAAATACTGTTACTAGAAAAGTTACTGTTGTTCGAATTAGCTTCAACACAAACGCCATATCCATTCGTGTTATTAGTAGTAATGGTGTTGTTTTGAATAGAATTGTTGCTAGAACCATCACGCAAATAAATACCATAAGCTGCTGAACCGGTCGTAGTAATATTGTTGTCGTAAATAGCGCTGTTTGTACCAGAATACAAGTCAATCCCATAGCCATTATTACCATTAGTAGTAATATTGTTGTTGTGAATAAAATTATTCGAACCCAGCACATACATGCCACGACTATCACTCAACTTGATAATTAGTTGGTTGTTGTAAATAGAATTGTTATTAGCATCTGACCACACCAAAATACCGTGGCTATTGCTTCCAGTGTTAGTAAAGTTGTTGTTGTAAATAGAATTGTTATTAACATTTGAGTATACGTTAATTCCCCAACTGCTCGTCCCCCTAGTATTAATGCTGTTGTTGTAAATGGCGCTGTTGTTCGTGCCGATAAAGTAGATGCTATAACTATTCGACGACGTAGAAGTTTGTTTAATAATACAATTCTTTACAGCCGTATAACTAGAATTAGAATAAACCCCATATCCTGCACTTGAAGAAGAATAATTAAGTGTATAGCCCTTACAATCTAAAGTGACATTACTTGCAGAGATGTTCATGCAAGTTCCAACTGAAGAAACATTTTGTGTTAAAACATATAACATATTTGCTTCAGTAATATTCGTACAACCAGATATTGCAGTTCCTACATTCAAAGTTCTATTCGTATCTGTGAAATCCGCATTTCCCCCACTATCATTACACCAAACAGCCCATTTGTAATTTGAACCTTGAGGAATTCCGTCTACAGTAACATTCCAATAAGTATCATTTATTGGAGATGAATTAGTTTGATTAACTTGCCAAACTCCTGACCAATTCCCATACAACCTCATTGTTGAAACTCCCATATTATCCGAACATTTCATATCAAAGGTTACTGAACCATCTGAGTCATTATAATTATCCACGGGATTTGTTCCGAATGAAGCTGTTGGAGGCGTTAAATCAACATTTAATGTTCTGTTTGTGTCTGTGAAATCAGGATATCCTCCACTGTCATTACACCAAACAGCCCACTTGTAATTACTTCCTTCAGGAATTCCATTCACAGTAACATTCCACCAACTGTTATTGTAAGGAGAAGAATTAGTTTGATTAACTTGCCAACTTCCACTCCAATTTCCATATAACTGAAGGTAAGAAACCCCAGCATTATCAGAACATTTTAAATCAAATGTTACTGAGCCATCTGAATCATTGGAATTATCAACAGGATTTGTTCCAAATGAAGCTACTGGCGGAATTGATTCATAAAGAGTCATCCAAACGTAGTTTGAAGGCAAAATATAATTGGTGGTCAAGTTGATAATGCTCCAATTATTAAAGTATCCGGTTTTGCTTGTGTTAAATGTGTAATTAGTGTCATAATACATTGCAGTCGCATTCTGCATGTATTCTCTCAAAGTAACTCTTGGAGTGTATCCAGATGAATTTGTCAAGCTCCAATTAGAAAGGGTTCCACCAGTTGTAATTGCAGATACATTTGCACTATCAACAGCTTGCCCGATTGAGTTATTAACATAAGTGTCTGCGTACCAGAAGACGTTGATTGAACCTGAATTAAATAAAGTATCTGACTTATTGAATGTACAATTAGTAAAATTACCAGTTCCTGCGATTCTTAATGTAATTGCAGGAGAATTTGCTGTATAATTCTCTCCCTCAAATAAATTTATATCACCTGCCAAGTAAAGTGCATAAGAACTTGAACTATAAGCAGAAACGATGTTTCCAGTAAAATTATTTGAATCTCCATGGGAATAAATACCATTTACAGCATGATGCGGATTATTTACTGAAATATTATTATAAGAAATAGAATTAAGTCCATTACCAACATAAATTCCATCATTCGGGCTATAAGAATCCGTAGCATAAATATTATTATTAGTTATATTATTCCAACTAGCACTACTTCCAATTTGAACGCCATATGAATGAGAGGTTATATTATTAAATCCTACATAATTATAATCACCACTGATTATAACTCCCGTAAAATAAGCTGGACTATCACTAATAACATTATATGAAACATTATCATAATTATCATCTGATTTTATACCATTATTTGCGGACGATGTAACTAATCCAGTTACTCTTACTATTCTATTTTTGAATATTGTATTATTATTTCCATTAGAAAAAACAAGTCCTTGAGTATATGATGTTCCCCCTACATTGATAGTATTATTTGTAAAATTATCAAAATTACCGTTTAGCAGAGATATTGCACTTTGGCCCCCATTGGATAAAATTGTACTGGCATTGATTAATGAATTATTTACACTAGATAATAATAACCCATCTAAACCTAATGTAACATTTTGATAAGTTACATTATTACACCATGCACATATTACTTCTCCGGTTGTTTCAGACAAATTAATATCTTTCATCATTATCTGATTTTGTGCGTTAAAAGTATAATTAACGGGCAATCCATCTGCTAAATTAGATGAATCAATGCTATGATTAAAATGCTGTTGAGTACTTCCGCTAATATAATAACTGAGTCCACCCCTCGTATTCACAGAATTTCCAGACAAATTGTTATTTGAACTTGAAGATAAATAAATTCCATGAATATCAAATGCTCCCGCAGGAGGATTAATGGTCATAATATTATTCATAAGAGTATTATTATCTGATGAAATTATATAAATCCCATAACCTCTAGGTGAAATAATAGTATTATTTGATATATTATTTGAATTAGAATCTACCCGAATACCGTGTCTTGAAGTTCCAGTAGTTGGGGTATTTGAAATATAATTTTGATATATAATATTCCCTATTCCTGAACTTATATAAACTCCATAATCATTTAAACCTGCCCCTGTTGGAATAGAAATATTATTATTTTCTATAATATTTGAACTAGATTCTATTAAAACACCTCTTTGATAAGCATTAGTGCCGGAGATTATTAAAGTATTATTTAAAACATTATTACCATTACCTTTTAAATAAATTGAATCATGGCTAGTTCCCGAACCATCTATAGTATTATTATATACAGTCCCATTAGTTCCACCATTAAAATATACCCCATATGCGCCAGTCCTTGCTACAGGCATCTGAATTATGCAATTCTTTAATGTCGTATTTGTTGTATTTGAATAAACACCATCTCCGGCACTTAATGTTGAATGATCTATTCTAAATCCATTGCAGTCTAAAGTTACATTACTTGCAGAGATATTAAAACAGGTGGTATCTGCAGAAACATTGTTCTGTAAGATATAAATCGTGTTTGCTGCTGTAAGATTTGCACAATCAGATAATGGATTCCCACCAACATTTAATGTTCTGTTAGTATCAGTCCAATCAATGCTGTTTACAGAATCATTACACCAGACAGCCCACTTATAATTACTTCCTTCAGGAATTCCAGTAACAGTCGCATTCCACCAAGTATCATTGTAAGGAGAAGAATTTGTCTGGTTGACTTGCCACGAGCCAGACCAGTTTCCATATAAGCTTATTGTGGAGATGCCAAAATTGTCAGAACATTTCATATCAAAAGTTACTGAACCATCTGAGTCATTGTAATTATCAACAGGATTTGTTCCAAATGAAGCAACTGGTGGGGTTGATTCATAAAGAGTCATCCAAGCATAATTTGAAGGCAAAATATAATTTGTTGTCAAGTTGATAATGCTCCAGTTGTTTGCATATCCTGATTTGCTTGTATTGAAAGTATAATTTGTGTCAAAATATATTGATGTTGCATTCTGCATATATTCTCGTAAAATTAATCTTGGTGTCCAGCCGGTTGAATTTGTCAAGCTCCAATTAGTAAGTGTTCCGCTAGTGGTGGTTGCAGATACATTTGCACTTTCAATTGCATTTCCCAAGGTGTCATTAACATATGTATCAGCGTACCAGAAAACATTAAAACTTCCTAAAGCAGCAGCATTAATAGAAGTGCTTGATTTATTAAATGTTACATTAGTTAAATTCCAATCTCCACCAGAAACACCGCCCAAAATCTGAAAATGTACCGCACCAGCAGAGCTACTATTCAAAATACTATCCTGTATAGTAAAATTATTATTTCCTGCATATACGGATATTGGGGGTGCATTAGAGTATTGATCTTTAATGTTCATCTGGGAAAAACTATTATTATCACAAGCTGTATTAAAACGAATTCCATAAGCAGAACTCCCAGAAGTCATAATATTGATACTTGAGAAATTATTATTGGAACTTATCAATAAATAAATTCCGAAACTACTCACTCCTCCCGTAGAAATATTATTACTTATAAAAACGTTATTATCTGAATGAGATAAATAAATTCCGTAACCATTAGTAACTAAAGGTAAAATTATACTGTTCTTTACAAGATTATTTAAACTATAACTTAAATAAATCCCATATCCGCTACTTCCATTCGTACTCACATTGCTATTCGTAACATTATTCCCGCTCGCAGTTAAAAGATAAACGCCATATAAATCTGAATTAGTTGTCGTTGTAATATTCAACAAATTAAAGGTATTATTCTCTAAAAAATCAGAATTTCCATTTGAATCAAAAACACCATATCCCTTCTCTGTGTTAACAACCGAATTATTTATTTTTGAATTACTGGTGTTATAAAAACTAAATCCATCATTTCCCATAGTAACATTATTATAAGTTACATTTGAACACCAAGCACAAACTAATTGCCCAACATTTGAACTTAAATTAATATTTTGATACATCACAGTATTTGAAAAAGAATAATTATACCAAATAGGCAAACCTTCTGCTAAGTTTGTTATATCAATGCTTTGATTATAATGAGATGAATTTGTTCCTGTGACGTAGATTGCGACTGCACCTGTTGTGTTGAATTGATTTCCTATTAAAGTTGAGTTTGTTGATGTGTTTGAACAGAAACCATAAGCACTTGAGCCAGTGGTTATGACCTTGTTGCTTGAAATTGTGTTGTTTATGTTCGTTAAAAGATAAAATCCATGTGAAGTTGCACCAGAGGTCGTAATATTATTGTTTGATATATTATTTGAATTAGAATCTACCCGAATACCGTGTCTTGAAGTTCCAGTAGTTGGGGTATTTGAAATAGAATTTCCATATACAAGGTTTCCTATTCCTGAACTTAGATAAATACCATAATCATTTAAACCTGCCCCTGTTGGAATAGAAATATTATTATTCTCTATAATATTTGAACTAGATTCTATTAAAACACCTCTTTGATAGGCATTAGCGCCCGAGAGTATTAATGTATTATTTGAAACATTATTACCATTACCTTTGAGATAAACTGAATCATAACTTGTTGCTGTGCCATTGATTATATTATTGAATATAACACCATTAGTTCCACCATTAAAATATACTCCATAAGATGAACTTCTCGCTACACCCCCAACCATATTAATCTTACAATTTTTAACAGTTGTTTTATCTACGGTTGTGTAAACCCCATAACCTGTATTTAATAAAGAGTAATTAATCGTAAAACCATCACAATCTAATGTAACATTCTCTGCACTAATATTAAAACAAGTTCCTGCACTTGAAACATTCTGTGTCAAAGTATATACTTTGTTTGGCGTAGTCATATTTGCACAATCAGATATTACTGTTAAATAAACATTCAATGTTCTGTTAGTATCTGTGAAATCCGAATTTCCAACACTATCATTACACCAGACAGCCCACTTATAATTACTTCCTTCAGGAATTCCAGTAACAGTAACATTCCACCAAGTATTATTGTAAGGACTTGAGTTAGTCTGGTTGACTTGCCACGAGCCAGACCAGTTCCCATATAATTGAATTGTTGAAACTCCCCTGTTATCAGAACATTTCATATCAAAAGTTACTGAACCATCATTATCATTGTAACTGTCAACAGGATTTGTTCCAAAAGATGCTGTTGGATTTGTTTTATCAACACTTAATGTCCGGTTAGTATTTGTCCAGTCTTCATAAATCGAAGTATCATTGCACCAGACAGCCCACTTGTAATTATTTCCTTCTGGAATTCCAGTAACAGTAACATTCCACCAAGTATTATTGTAAGGACTTGAGTTAGTCTGGTTGACTTGCCACGAGCCAGACCAGTTCCCATATAATTGAATTGTTGAAACTCCCCTGT
>CAZRGF010000011.1:0-46334 GCA_964599615.1 Candidatus Woesearchaeota archaeon | reverse complement strand
TGTTTAAAAAACCTCTCTCTTTAGTATTTTCAGATAAAAATGCCTCTGTGGCTCAGTGGTAGAGCGTGCCCTTGGTAAGGCCTCTTTTCTTAAAAGAAAAGACCCCTGGGAGAAAAGAAAACCCAGACAAAAAGGGCAAGGTCGCGAGTTCAATTCTCGTCAGAGGCTTGATTTTATCGACGATAAAATGATTTTTTAGAAAGTGAGAGAATTGAACTATTTTTTTAAGTTTTATTGATTTTTCTTGGATACAGAAAAACTTAAAAATAGAAACCCTCATTTAATAGTATGACACAAGAAAAGAGAAAACCGATTATGATGGTTTATCGCGATAATGATGCTTATAGTAAATATATGCCCCAACTTGTTAAAAAATTAAAAGATGAGGGCTATGAGGTAGAATTAAAAATTTTTCCAAGAGAAACTGAGGAAAAGGATATTTCCGCTTGGGCAAACGAGAATAAGGCACAATTCGTAGGAAAAGAGGTAACTAGCGATGGGACTCTTTTGAGAGCGTTAAAATCTACAAACAAATCTACAAACGGTGGTTATGTATATTATCCACTAGAAACTTTTAAAGAAGAGTTTAACTGTGACTGGCAGGGTTTAGATCAATATTTAGATTCTGCGGTGCGTACTATTTTGGAAAGAAAATTGGAGTCTGAGGTATTCGGAAGCAAATATGAGCATAAAGATATTGGTACAGATAAGGATAATAATGGACAAGAGGACCCGAAAATTGCTAGTGATATTTTCCAAAACTTAATTAGATATGTCGTAAAAAAAACCGGACTTCCAGAAAAAGTTTTAGTTGCACCACATTGTTTAACAGATCACGCCCCATACAGTGAGGAATATAAAAATAAAACTGAAAGAAAATCAGTAATTGATTCACAAGCAGCCGAAGAAATTAGGGCAGATTTAATTAGGGCGGGTATACCTGGAGAAAGGATAACCTTGAGTTTAAACCAGGGTGAGACCGCAAGTTGGGTGATTCGTGACAGACATAACCGAGTAATATACTCTTGCTTAAATTTTGAAACTAATCCAAATGCTTTAGACCTTCCTCTTCCATTACCAAATGCTTTTAATTATTTGATTAAAAGGGGCCTTATTGAACTTGAAAAAGGGGATGATGAACAAATTGTTGAAACAATAGAACGAAACATTTCAGGGGTAATCGCAAGAATTTATGAAAAGAGGAAAGAAAAAGAACAAAAGTAATCAAATTCTCGTAAAAAAGGAGATTTAGGGCTTTTCGTCAGAGGCTTAAAATTTATCACATAAATCTTTAAAAAGTTGGAGAAGATTAATTTTTATGGGACTTGATGATAGGTGCGGAAGTTCAGTTTTGAGAAAAATTAGTCCAAAATTTACAGAAGAAGAGTATTGGGCATCGGTAAGAGAATTGCAAAGAGTTTCTTGCGAGCTGAGAGATTTCAATGAAAGACTGGAGAGAACTTCAATGATAAGCCAAGAAGCTTTACTTACTGTTTATTACTAGATAAAATGGAAACAAATAGATATGACCCTAAAGCATCAACTTATTATGAAAGACTGGAAAGAGCTGATGAAGAACTAAGGCAAACTGCAAGGGAGATGAAGCCATTTTTTGATATGTTAAGGGAAGCAAGTGAGCCTATTAATCTTGAATTGATTCTAGTTGGATGATACATCCATATGTGTTTGGTTGAGTTCATTTCTTCGAGAAAATTGTGATTCTACAACATACCAATGCTACGCAAATCTTAGAGATGCTCAATAGAAAGTCATCATCAATAATTCAAAGTATATATTATTTGAGAAAAAGGTTTAAAAGCTGTTCTTTCTAGAGATAGAGATGGAAAGATTACTAACTGAAATCAAGAAGAGGTATGAACCATTGCAGAAAAAATACAAATTGCCTAGTTTTAACGAGCTTAATAGAGAATTTGAAATAGAGAAAGTCCAAGAAACTGAGACTGATTTTTTAGTGAGAGAAGTAAGAAAATCGGTTGGAGAAAAAATTGGCGCTTTCCTAAGATTTTTAGAGAATATAATCAATCCTACATTAGCCCCTATCTTTGTCTTAAATTCTTTGAAAGATTTAGCTACAAAAGATAAAGAGATAATAAAGGGTTGTTATGAAGTTCTAGTTAGACTAGAGCTAGAAGCAATACATCTAGACATAGACTACGATGAAAAAAAAGAAGCTGCTTTTATCCAAAAAGTATTCAACAAATGGCAAGAAATCAAACCAGATTTGAATGAGATTGTCAAGTTGATGGAAAGAACTCAAAAAAAGATTGAAGAAAGAAAGAACAGTTATTTGGGGTAAATATTTGCGTGGCATCTATAACTTGACTTCGCCAGGTATAAGTGTAAAATAGTTTTAGGTGATTCCTGATTTTGTCTTCGAAGAATTCTTAAGGAAATTAGAACGCATGGAAAGCAATCAATTATGACTTAACTCGCATTGGCAAAGTTAAGTTATCTAAACCAAAATAGTTTTATTCAAAAATATTATCAGCATAATAGCTTATAACTCAAACAAAGTGCGAAGAATTTTAATTGTTGATGGAAAGAACTCAAAAAAAGATTGAAGAAAGAAAGAACAGTTATTTGGGGTAGTTAAGTTTGAGTTGTTCTTTGATTTTTGGGAATTGTTCTAATAAATAAGTTATCATATAAGTTATTAACATGTAGATGCTATGCAAACCTACAATTCAAATTCATCAATAAAACCAATTATTGTTTGATACCTTTCTAAGAATTTGAAACCTTTGTCAGTTAAGCTGACGAATTTGTTCTTTTTTTCTTCGGTTTCTCTTACAAATCCCTTGTCTTTTAATTCAGAAAAATATTCTTGGAATCTTGTTGAGGAGAGATTTGATTTTCTTAGCAGGGGTGTTGGTTTGATAAGATTTTTATGCTCCCTGATAATAAAAATAATATCTCTCATAATTTCTAGTTTGCCCCTTTTAACTCGTTTTTCCATGCTAATTGCCTGTTTTTTTCAAAACTTTATAGAGAATTATCATAAATAATGCAATCGATACTAGATAAACAAATAACTGATAGATGCTCAAGAATTTTGGGATTAATACATCTGTAATGTTTAATATCCAAAAAATGGACAATAGAAGATAGATAATAAATGGGCTTCCTGTTTTTGGCTTCTTTTTAGAGTTTTTATGGGCTATAACAAGAATGGATAAAACAATCAACAGAAGAATGAGGTTTATGATCAAATAGATTAATCTCCCCCCGATGAATATTGATGCAAAAGCTATTATCAACGAAAAAAGATTGAATAAAGTGATGGTCAATCTGCTATGATCCCATTTTTTCCACACAACACTATAAAGGAGGAAGAATAATGCCATTGAACTGAAGTACAAAAATATCAGAAGCGATATTGCCCCAAAGAACATCGGAGAAAATTCCAAAATCCCCTTTAAATTAAATGAAAAAAGAAAGAATTGAATGAAATATCTGAAAAAATAAGCTAATGCAAAAAATAAAAATGATAATCTGAAGTATTTTATTCCTTCATAAGAAGTCAGCTTGTCCATCTCCTTAGTTGAGAAATAAATCATCAAACCACAGACAATTATTATGAACGAATAAATTAATTCAACGCCTATTCCCCCTGCTAAAAAAGACCCTATTGGTAGTTGTGGCCCCATTTTAATAAAAATTACAAGAGAGAGGTCTTTTAAAGATTTATGGATTTCAAGTCCACCTTGTTTATAAACCAGATTATTTATTTTTAATTGAACTAAAAAAGTTAAAAACAAAAGATGGCAAATAAAATTTTAATCGGATTGATAATTGGATTGATTATCGGATTAGTCGCTGGGGGAATAGTGAGTTATTTCATTTTTAATCATCGAGGTTTTTCAAGAGGAAATAATTTTCAATTTAACCTTAATGAAACCCAAATCAATGAGATAAATTATTTTTTTGATAGCAATCACACTTCTGTGGAAATAACTGCATACTGCGAACAAAATAGCTTTAATTGTATGTATTACTGTAGAAACATAAATTCAAGCAGTGAAATTTGTAAAAATTTAAATACTATGCCACGTTCAGGAAATCAATTTATATAATAAAATGGAATCTATGATAAGACTTGATAATGTATGGAAAAAGTATGATATGGGTGGAACAGAACCCCTTGTTGTTTTGAAAGAGATTAATTTAGAAATCAGCAAGGGTGAGTTTGTAGCCATAACAGGTCCTTCTGGTTCTGGCAAATCAACCATGATGCATATTGTAGGAGCTTTGGACAAGCCATCATGGGGAAAAGTTTTTCTTAAGAATCAGAGTGTCTCAGATTTAAATGAGTCTTCATTAGCTAATTTAAGAGGAAAGACAATTGGGTTTATTTTTCAGGATTTTAATCTTCTTCCAACATTGACAGCATTAGAGAATGTGATGATCCCCATGGAATTATTGGATATGCCTGAAAAAGAAGCCAAGGCAAAAGCACGGGAACTATTGGAGATGCTGGGTCTAGGTGATAGACTTAATCATAAGCCAAATGAATTATCTGGTGGACAGCAGCAAAGGGTGGCTATTGCAAGATCTTTAGCTAATGATCCCGAAGTCATACTTGCAGATGAACCAACTGGAAATCTAGACTCTAAAACCGGAATGTTCATAATGGATTTTCTAGGAAAACTACATGAAGAAGAAGGAAAGACTATTATCCTAGTCACACATGATATAGACCTAATTAATTATGCAAAAAGAATTGTCCATATTAAAGATGGAAAGATTGATAAACTAATTTCAAATGGGAAACATAAACATGAAAACTAAAAAACAATTTTTGTTGATATTTGCCCTAATCATCATATTCTCTCTATTTTTTACAGTAAGTCTGATAAATCTAGGTTCTGCTGGTGAAAATCCTAATTCCTGTTCTTTGAATGTCAGCCTAGTTAGCCAAGACCCAGATCCGGCTACTCCGGGGGAATATATACGTTTAGTTTTTCAGATTAGTGGAGTAGATAATTCAAATTGTGATGGGGCAAAGTTCGAATTAATTCCTTCTTATCCTTTTTCTATAGACAATAATGATACACTAAGAACCTTAGGTTCTTATATTTACACACCAGACCAGACCTCTGTTTGGACAATTCCTTATAAAGTAAGGGTTGATAATGATGCACTAAATGGAGAAAATGAATTAAAAGTTAGATATAATGCAGATCCTAGCAATAATTGGAATATTTATTCAACAAAAACTTTTAATATCACAATTGAAGATTCAAGAACATCTTTTGATGCAGTAATTCAAGAAACAAGTAGTTCGGATGTTTCGATAGCTATAGCAAATACCGGTAGATACGCTGCAAATTCAATGATAGTAAAAATTCCTGAACAAGAAAATTTTAGGGTTTCTGGAACAAGCGGACAAATGGTTGGTAATCTAGACAGTGGGGATTATACTATTGTAGGTTTTACAATTATTCCCAACATACAGAGGGCCCAAGGGGTAAATAATCAATCAAATAAAAATATTTTAAAAGTTCAAGTAGATTATACTGATGGAATAGGGCAAAGAAGAACTTCCATTCTAGAAATTCCATTTGCGGGAAATTCTTTCTCTACAAATTCAACAGGAACAACTGGGACCCTCCCCAATGGTTTTCCCAGAAGACAGACTAGTAGTAGCATCTTCTCAAAATGGTATTTTTGGGTCATCATCATCGTAGTTTTGTTGCTTGGATTTGGTTTTTATAATAAATACAAGACAAGAATCAAGAATCACTTTGCAAAAAATAAAGACAAATCAAGATTATCTAAAGAAGAAAAATCTTCTGAAACTCCCGATTGGGTTAAAAAAGCAAAGGAAAAAAGTAAGTAATCTCTGTCTAGATTCTAATACTCAAAATGAGATTCAAGAAATCATTTAAATTAGCACTAAATATGCTTTTTCACAGCAAACTTAGAAGCTGGCTTACTATAATTGGAATTATCATAGGAATTGCTGCTGTTGTTGCTATTATCTCTGTGAGTCTCGGAGCACAACAACAATTAAACGCAAGACTTGGAGGTTTGGGGGCAGATATCTTAACAATAAGTCCTGGAGTACAAAGAGCTTCAGGATTTAGTTTTGGTGGAGATAGAGGATCAGGAGAATCTGGTTCAACTACCCCTACTGCAAAAAACTTAACAGAAAGAGATATTATTTCAATAAAAAGTGTTTCTAATTTAAAATATGTTATGGGGCAGATTTCTGGACAAGCTGACGTTACTTATTCAAGTAAAACTGCAAAAAATACAAGAATTAGTGGGGTGGATATCGCTGTTTGGAAAGAAATTACAACTGAAACTCTTAGTTCTGGGAGATTTTTAACAAAAGGAGATGCGTACTCAGTTGTAATAGGAAACAGGATAGCTACTTCTGTTTTTGATAAAGAAATTCCGATTAATAGCAAGATTATAATCGAAGGTAAGTCATTTAATGTTGTGGGGATAACAAGTGAAGGTTCAGCAATTTATATGCCCATAGATATTTCCAGAACTATTTTAGAAGATAAAAATGATGAGAATTTTGATTCAATATCTGTAAAAATAGAAAATGTAGACATATCAAATCAAACTGTAACAGATATAACAAAGAAATTAATGTTGTCTCATGGAATTCTTCAAGAAAATAAAAAAGATTTCTCAGTCAGCAATCCTGCAGTAATGCAACAAACTATTAAACAAACTATGGGCACAATGACTTTATTTTTAGGGGCTATTGCTGCGATTTCCTTGCTTGTTGGGGCAATAGGGATAGCAAATACAATGTTCACATCCACTTTAGAAAAAACACGGGAGATAGGTGTTTTAAAAGCAGTTGGAGCAAAAAATAGGGATATACTTTCTATATTTCTGATTAATGCGGGCTTGATTGGGTTTGTTGGTGGTTTTTTTGGGGCCTTGTTAGGAATGCTTGCATCAGCATTGATTAATTCTGCTGCAGGAATAAGTTCTACGACAATGGGACGAGGAGGGGGGATGAGTTTTCTAGGGGGTTCTACATATGTCAGTATCCCCCTTATGTTGGGAGCCCTTCTATTCGCAGTCATAATAGGGATGATTGCAGGAGCAATTCCAGCTTATCGTGCTTCTAAGCTAAATCCTGTAGACGCTTTACGTTACGAATAAAAAGAGTAAAGTAAAGTTAGGAATAACAATTACTATTCGCCAAGGTAGGAGTAACATCTAAAAGAATTCTATATGTTTTTAAATGTAAATTGTTAAGGGGGTTTAGAGATTGTTTTATGCTAGAAAAATAAAACTAATTTAATATATAGCCACACAAATATTTTACACTAGGGTATCAAGATTGATTTCTAATGCAACAACTGGCATTCTCAATTTCCAATTGCTTAGAACTTTGGGGTGAATTTCTCCGATAATTCCAACAGGCTTGCTGTTTAAAAGAATCTCAGCGCATCTCCCTGAAATAAAAGAATTATGCTCCCTTGGTTTTAACTCGAGTTTTTTATTCTTGAATATAGCATGCAAAATTTGAGTTGCTTCTGTTAGGTTCGCTTTTGCATATGAAACTCCAAGACAAAGATGATTTTCTTCTCTTGTCTTGTTTTCTGCGCTTGGGTCTGAAAGGACAATCCTGCCTATTTCAAAGATTTTCTGAGGAAAGTCTTTATCAATGTTATTAGAGAAGAATTTCATTATACTTGGAAGAAGAGATTTTCTTAAACAAGAATAATTCTCTGAAACCGGATTCTGAATCTCGATTATCTCTTCAGAATTCTTATCTGAAGGAAGATTCATGTTCTCTAGTTGCTCTTTTTTATTGCTTAAGACAAATGATAGAATTTCCTGAAATTCAAAACCTGCTATGCTATAAGCTAAATCATTATTTGATTTAGTTTCTTCTAAAATTGAGCCTACTGTGTAGATTTTTGGCTCAATTGGGAGTATGTTCTTGTATCCATAGACTGAAGCAATATCTTCAATTATGTCCACATTATGGATAATATCTTTTCTGTTAAATGGAATCTCGACTATAATTTTTTCTTTGTCTTGTTTTGCATTGAACCTCAGTTTCTCTAAAAGTTCAATGACTTGTTTTGTCTTTAGTTCTAAACCTAATAGAGAGTTTATCTCTTTCAAGGTGATTATCTTTTTCCGTGTCTTGAAATCGGGTGTGTTAAAGCTCTTCTTATCTTTTATCTCAACAGAATAGATTTTACCGTGCCTTTCTGCAAAAGCTGATGTTATTATATTCAAGATGAATGAAATTCTCTCTAAATTAAAACCAGAAACTTCTATGAAGATGTTCTTTGTTTCTTCTGTGACTTTGCCAGAATAATCTGAATTGATTATAGGTGGCATGCTCAAAACATTTTTGCCAGAATCGATGAAAATAGGATATTCTTTTTTGTCTTTTAGAAGATGGCCGTATTGCTGGCCTTTTTCATGTTTCTCTAGTATCTGTCTTAGATTCAGCATTTCCACCATTCCCAAGGGAGTGAAAGCTAAAGATTCCGGCTTATAAGCAGTGTAATTAATCGGCCATTTTATTTTATCAAAATCATAGACGCCGATAGCTGCTTCTTTTCTCTTCTTTCCGAATGTGTCTGTTAGTTTTTCTTGGAGTTGGATTATTTGTTTTATGAAATTATTATCAAATTTCAAGTCTTTCACTACAGCACAGACAGTGTAGGGACGAACTTTTTTGACTCTTGAATCAACTTTTACTACAAAATTAGATCCATTTATCTTATATATCGGAATTCCTTTTTCTTTTTTTAGAATTCCTCTTAATTGCCGGGCAATCCCTTCAACTGAAAGCAGATCAGCCCTGTTTGTATCTTCTATCTTCAATGTGAGAACATCTTTTTCTTGGGATTCTAATGAGATTTTATTATTCTCAAGAATCTCTTGAAGTTCTTGTATATCAAATTTCTTTTTGCATAAAGCTTCTAAATCTGATTTGCTGATTTCTATTGTTGGCATGTTTGTGTTGTATGTTTTGCGTAGCATCTATATGTTTTATTTTGTTTTGAAATAGGCTATAACTCTTCACTTATAGACTTAACATTTAGATTAAATCTAAACTTTATGACCTCCTTAAAAAATTTAAATCTTGACTGAATAATTCTCTTATGTCCGTTATATTCTGATTCATCATGAATAGTCTATCAATGCCTAAGCCCCAGGCTAATACTCTTGTATCTTTGTCTAGACCAAGGGGAAGAGTCACTTCTGGCCTGAAGATTCCTGCTCCGCCAAGTTCTAGCCATTTTCCATTAAATTCAGCTTGTAGTTCAACACTAGGCTCTGTGAATGGAAAATAACTTGGAACTAATTTTATTTTTTTAGCTTTAGCTATTTTTTCTGCAAAAAGTTTGAGCAATCCCATCAAATGCTTTAGGTTTACGTTTTTGTCTATTACAACGCCTTCAAGCTGGTTGAATTCAGTTAAATGAGAAGCATCAGTGATATCTGGCCTGAAGACTCGGGCTATTGCAAAATACTTCCCGGGAATATTTGGTTTGTTTGCTAAAATTCTAGAGGAGATTACTGTGCCTTGACTTCTTAATACTAATTTAGAAGTCTCTTCTTCATTAAATCTATATTTCCAGCCATCTGAGCCGGTTTTCCATCCAGTTTCATGGGTCTTTGCTACGTTTTTTATTATATTTTTGTATCTTCTTAAATCAGCTTTTTTTTGTATCATATAAAGGTCATGAATCCCCCTAGCAGGATGATTTTGTGGCATGAATAAAGCGTCACAATTAAAGAAGCTATTTTCAACCATGTTGCCTTGTGCTTCTTGGAATCCTAAAGAAACAAGTTCTTGTTTTACTTGCTCTAAAAACTTTAGATAGGGTTGTCTCTTGCCCCCAGAAATCTTATTTGGTTCTATTTTTAGATCATAAAAACGGAATTTTTTTCCTTTCCATTTTTCATCTTTTATCATCTCAGGAGTCAATTGTTCTATCAAATCTTCTGCTTTATCCAGATTTTCTATGATTCTTTTTCCAAATTCAGTTAAATCAAAACTAGTTGTTTTTTCTTCTTCAACAAAAACAAGGTTCTTTCTTGATTTTAATTCTTCATATAATGCTTTATCTCCGTTTTTTAGTGAACTTAGTTTTATTGGGAGAGATTCTAAAAATTTTTCTTCTGGAAATTTCTTGATTGCTTCTTCTCTGCTTATGACTATGGAAAGCATCCCTTTTTCTAGTTTGATCATGTTCTTCTTTTTTAAAACACCCAAAGAGATGGTAAATTCATTATCACTCAAATTAGTCTCTTTTTTTGCTTCTTGCAATAAGAGAGATTTTTCAAGAACAGCGTCTAAAAGTCTTCTTTCAGGAAGTCCTTTCTTTTTATACTCTATGCCGTTAATATCAAGTTCAATTGTTTTTTCTGAATTTTGCTTCAATTCAATGATATTCTTTTCAGCAAATAAATGGAGTGCTTTGAAGACATTTTCTTTGTTCAGAGAAGATTGCTGATGAATCTCTTCTATGTCTTTCAATTCTAAGTAGGGAAGAACTTTTTTTTCTACAGGATTCAACGAATCCAAAGTTTCTTTGACTTCTTTTTCCATCTAAATTCTAACAGAAACGATTTTAAAAAGGTTTTGTGCTAAAACCTTTTTGATTAATTTAAGAAGGATTAAGGGAGAGCTTTTCTAGCAGTTTCTCTAGCAACGTATATAACTGTTTCTGCTGAATATACAAGGCTATCCGCAGACATTTCCGCACCTCGCATCATGGCAAGTAAAAATGCTGCTTCTGGAGAGTTTTTTCTAGCATATCGTTTAAAGGTTTCATCAAGTGCTTCGAGATCTTTAAGTTTAAGATCATGGGGGTTGGTTTGATAAAAACGACGTTGTATTGGTGTTGGTCTTCTTTCAAGATAAGATTTTTCTAGAACAAGATATTCTCTAGTGCATGCTTTCTCACTAATTTCTCTTTGTGTATGTGGTAGTTTTAAAAGGTTACGAAGGTTCGACCCCTGTGGAAAATCCCAGTCTGCATCATTCACTATTGTATTAATTCTAGGGGCGTCGTGATAAGCCCTAAGGATGTTGCAAGTAAGAGGTATGGGCAGAACTTGCCAAAGAGATGGGGGCCTATAATCTGGTGCTCCTGCTATGGAACATGGTTCTTTAAAGAAAAATCTTCCTGCATGAAAATAATTTTCGAGGGTTGGAACTCTTTTTTTTCCTGTCATTTTTTACATTCCTGGCCCATAGGGATTAAAACTTGCTAAAGTTCCTGCAATTCCACAAACTTGTTGCCATAACATTACTGGATCTGCTAATGGGTCTGAACTACTATAAGGATACTTTGTACCTTTTTCAAATTGCGGCAGTTTTTGTTCTCTCTCAAAGACATAAGGCGCTTTTTTAGATTTTTCAATTTTTTTAATAGCCGAATATCCGGGACTTTCATGTATCTTCTGTGAAAATGCTATTCTCTCAAAACTTGCGCCAGGACCTAAAAGAGCAGTATCACTTACAGGAGCATCCCATTCTATTCTTGCTTTATAACTTCCATCTGGAAAAAGAACAAATCTATTCTTTATATTTACTGTTCCTGTTCGACCATCTTTTCTTTGATGAGTAAACACTCTTTCAACTAAAGTTCCCTTAGTCTTGTGTCCAGCTAAAGCTTCTTCAACTTCGCCCTGGTTTTTAAAACCGCCATCTTTGGAAGTAAAATATTTAAGATTATACCCATAGAGTCCTTGGTTAAATGTTTTTGTTTCAGCCATTTTTTTATGTTTTTAAGTAGCTTTCTTATTGACTTGAACCCAGCAGAACTTTTACTTCTTCTTTCCGCTGTTCTTTGTCTTCAATCTAGCTTCTTTTGGCTCTTCTTTCTTGACAACTGGCTTTCTTGGCTTTGTTGCTACTAGAATTATCAAGCCAATTATGAGCACAACCAATATGACATTAATTATGAAAAGCCAAGCATTGTTCTTTATTGCAGTTCTTAGGTTCTCAAATGTGCCGCTTCCTGTCGTTGGCGTGTTTTGACTTGAGATTGTAAGAACAGCTTCTTGTGTTTTTAATTGATTATTGAAAGAAGCTTGAACTTTGAAATAATTTGAACTTGAAGCATTTTGATTTGGCCTCAATGTTATGATTACATCTCTTGATTCACCTGCGTTAAGAGTGACTTGTGTTGGGCTTATCCCTGAAAGAGTTGCCCATGATTGATAGTCAAGTACATTGATATTATATGTTGTTGTTTTGTCCCCTGTGTTGGTTATAGTTGTCTTGAATATAACATCTTGGTTGATTGAAGCAGTGTTTTGCTGCAAGATTACTAGTGAAGCATCTTGTTTCTGAGTCCTGCAGTTTGCTTGAAGATTCAATTCAATTGATTGATAATCTGTAGAATCTTCTCCTATAACTTCTATTTTTAAAGTGTATTTGCCAGGAGCAACGATTGGAAGAACCTCTGAGAAAGTATATGTTTCTTGATCATTTTTATCAATATCTTTGGTTAGATCTGCACTTAAATTTAATGATGTGCTTGAAATTCTGACTTCAACATTTGATTCATCATTCTTGCCTGCATTTGCGACTTTAACTGATAAGTCTAGGGGCATTGAACATGAAAGAGAATTTGAAAATGTAACTTTATCTATTATCACTGAATGACTTCTTTTCTTTAATGTAATTGGGACACTGTCTTGTTTACATTGTTCTTCTTCATTTCCATCTTCATATGTTTTAACATTGATAACATAATCATCCCCTGTGTCAAGATCATAAGGAACTTTTATATAAAGACTATAATCATCATTATCGCCATCATTTAATGAATCATCCAAATCAGCAGAGTCTATTTCATCTCCTGTTGTTAAATCATAAAGTTGAGCTTCTATTACAAAGTCAATGTCATGGCTGTATAGGTTTTTAACATTAACATCAATTGAAATATTCTCGCCTACATAAAAATCGTCATTATTGTCTGGATTATCGACAGTAAGTCTTAATTTTGAACCTTTAAGTCCTTCACTGCAATAATTTTGTTTCACAGTTAAGTCAAATGTAACTGAAGTGCTTTCACTTCCAGTTAGATTATCAGCATTTATTGTACTAGTGTATTCTCCAAGATCAGCATTATTATTAGCTTTTATTGTAAATTCTACTGTTTTTTGTTCACTAGCATTTAAAATTACTTGGTTAGGTAATGTAGTGGTTATTCCTGTAGGAAGACCAACTATGCTTAAATTTACAGTTGTGTTTTCTGTGCTTGTGATATAAAGAGAAACAGTTATATTATCATCTTGAAAAACAGTTAGGGTAGAATCACTTAAAGACATTGTTAAATCTGCTCTTACTGTTGCAAGAACTAATATGGACAATAAAACTGCGAAAAATATTGTTGAAAATGTTTTATTCATTTTTTTGTTGTAATTGTATAGTTAATATCGGTTTAAAAATGTTTCTATTTTTGAAGATATTACATTTTTAAATTTAACCTTTTATTTTTGATTTTACTACCTTCATGAAAAAGTTTGAATAAATACAATCAATTTCTTCTAGTTGATTGCTTCTTTTATCTTCTGCATGTTTTCAGCGACTTCTTGCCCTTGATTTGTCAACTTGATTAATTTTATTCTTCCTTTCTTCTCAAAAGTCACCAAATTGTATTTTTCTAGGCTTTGAAGAATCTTGACAGCGTGGCTATAGGTACAGTCTACTTCTTTAGCAAGCATGGACCCATATCGCACTCTTCCCCCTTTTTTGAGTGCCATCAAAATTAAAGCAGGCTTTTTCCTGAAAAAGGTATTAAAAGCGTCTTTTACCATTTGTTTTCCCTTAACCTTGGTTTCATTTAATTTATGGCCTTTGCAACAATTGTTTTTTAAAATCATTGTTTTAACCATAACTTTTGAAACTATATTTTAGAAGCATCGCTTTACTTTATAAATGTTTCTAAATATATTTTAATTTTTCATTTTTCTTTTTTCTCGACGGTAAAAAATAAGCTCTATGAAAAGAAAAAGGTAAGTCCGACGATAAAATCGAATTAGATTTTTTAATTAGGTTATAGTGAAATTTTTTTGACACTCATCATCTGCCAAATACTCTCGAGAAAAAACCTTTTTCTTCGATTTCTTCGCCGATTATCTTAGAAGTAACTCTTCTATAACTTTTAGAAGCCTTGCTGTTCGGTTTGGTATGGACTATGGCATCTCTTATCATTATGCTTTCTCGGACGTTATTGTCTTCTGGAATCACTCCAATAATAGGCTTTTCTAAAAGATTGGCTATGTCCCTTATTTTCATCTCTTTGTTGTCTTTTCTGACTCTCGTTATTAGAACCCCAAGAACATTTTTATCCAATTGCTCTGCCATCCTTATCGTTTTTAATGCGTCGGTTACAGCAGGCATCTCTGGGTTTGTGACTACAATGATATCGTCTGCGTTTTCCAAAGCCAATAATGCTTCTTTTCCTAAGCCAGCTGCAGCGTCAATGACAATCAGATCGGAGATTCTTTTCAAATCTTTTATTGCTTTAGGGAGTTTTTCAAGATTAATGTTTTTCAGAGCTTTCAATGAAATGCTTGATGCGACAAGTTTTAATCCAGAATAATGCTGATAGACTGCTTCGTAAACTTTCTTTTTTCCCGCAAGTACATGATTCAAAGTTATTGGGACTATCGGAGAACCGAGATGAAGTGCTGTATTTGGGGTAGTGAAATTACAATCTACAAGGATGACATTTTTTTTCAATTTGTTCAAAGATGCAGCAATATTAATGGCACTGACTGTCTTGCCTACACCTCCTTTTCCTGACACTATGGTAATAACTTTTCCCATTATAACGTTTATGAAAATAATGTTTTTAAAGCTTTTTATTTAATCTTTCTCACAATTTCAAGAAATGCATTGACTTTTTCATTCCACTCTTTTAGTTTGTCCATGTCAATTTTCACTTCTTTATTATAAGTCATAACCCTTAAAGCAACATTCTTCCTGAATTCAAATTCCCTTATCTTCTCAAGATCTGGCAATTTCCTGAAGAATGAATACATATCCATTACTTCGAGAATTGTCTTGTCTTTTGAGAATTTTCGGACAGCTAGTTCCTTTGCTTTTGGAGCTGAAGGAATTTCCTTTATTTTTTTGTTCTTTTTTGCGTTTTTTAATATAAGGTCTACAGAAAGGTCTATCATCATCACCCATCTATTTATCAGATTTAGAATAACATCGGTTGTTTTTGTGTATTTCAAACTAACATAGAACAGATGTTCGGCTATTTTTTTCTCTCTTTCTATTTGATTCAGCATAGAATAAGCTATCCTCTTTTATTCAATGGTCTTCGTTGTTTAGTTATTTGAGATGATAATAAAATATAAATACCTATGCTTTTGTTCGTCATCACTATAAAGTTAAAATTAGTTTAAAAACTTATTGTTTTATTCTGATTTTATGATATTCTTTTTTAGAATTTTCTTTCTTTGTAGATCTTGAATTTTTCTATAGAACTCTTGAGGATATTGATAAAGGATTTTAATTTCTCTAAGCTTATTGTCTCTATTCTTGTGTTATCTAAAAGAATCAGGATTTTTTCGTTTCTCATGAATTCAGAGGGACTTTTTTGATGTTTTTCATTTAGTTCTATCATTTCTAACAATAGAGCACATTCTGGTTCAGAGATATCCATCCTTTGGCAGATTGCCTTAAATGCCCCAAGGTTCTGTTTTTTATCCGGAGAAAGCCGGATTCTTTGGTTCTTTTGTTCAAAAACAAGGATTGAGTTAACTAGGTTTGTAACAGAGATAAAAACTTCTTCAAGTGATTTTTTCAAGAGTTTAGTGTCTTTCAGAAGAGGATAGACAATATATGTAACGTGGTCTGCTGCTTGAAAAGACTTTTCAGCTTTTTCAAAGAGCTTTAAATCTAGGCCCCCTATGCTTTGAGCTGTATCCATTTTAATTTTAGAATGAACCGAAGTATAAATAACTTACTTAATTCTTAGATACTTAACTTTGCCAAATGCGAGTTATGCTGCAATAGATTATGCACAGTTAGTTCTAAATTTTCAGAAACTTATTCGAAAACAGAAATCGAGAACCAAATTAAGATAATTTACATTTATAGATGGGGAACTTAAGTTATAATGTTTAACTTCGCCAAATGCGAGTTAGGCGGTAGTAGAATGCCGGATTTTGCCCAATTTTTCAAGAACTCTCAAAAAAAAGGAGTAGATAACCAAATTAAGATAATTTACATTTATAGATGGGGAACTTAAGTTAGGTATAAGTGTAATCCATAGATAAATAATTTTTCTTTGGGGTTTCTTAAGAGCTCAACGAGAATAGGGGATATATTAACTTATAAACTTACAGACCGAAAACTTAAACCCTAATTATTTCAAAGTTACTCTAAGAATTATCTCTAGAACAGTAACTGCTACTATCAAACCGATTACATGTATTGGTTTTAGCTGATACTTGCTTCCGTATTCATCAGAATATCTTACTAACCCTCCTGAACCAGAAGGCAATCTCATTGAGTTGTCTGCCATAATTTAACTTGGTTTTAGAGTATTTAAATTTTTTTGAATGCTCAAAAAAACTTTATTTTTTTGGCACACCGAGAAATTGAGATTTCTTGGTGAAAAGAAAAAAACCTGTTTTTTAAAATATAGGTTATATCACCATATTGTTTATAAACACGTTTTAATAAGTTTTAATTAGAAAGAAATCTCCAGCCTTTAGGCTGGGGTGCTGAGCACAAGATTATTTTATTCTAGAATTATTATGTAACAATGAGCTTGTTACAGCTCATCGAAACACCGATGTAGTTGTAACTCTCTAATCTTATATAAAACTTTTGCTTTCGCTGACTTTGTCTAGCGAAAGCTCGGAGAAAAAATGGAAAATATATTTGTAAATGAATATGAACGACGAGCACATTCAGTTGGCATCTCAATATGGCATTTTGAGTGGTGTTCAAAATATAGATACAAAGCGTTTGGCAAGTTTGCTGCATCTGTTGGTTTTGTTCAAAGAGATGTAATCACGGAATATGTAAGAAATCAGAAGGAGCATCACTTAGGAAACCGCACACTTTAGTGTGCGGAGGATGTCATAAAAAAGAAAGTGTAGTTGGTCATAGGCCACTTTCTGTCAATCATTCAATTTCAATGAAATTGAAAGTGATTGTGTCAACATCAGACTAAGCGTTCAAGCTGAACTTGCACCAGTCAAGATGCCAATGTAAATAAATTTACGTTTATTTGCACTCCAAGTTTTATCTCGGCGTTTAATCAATTCTTTAACTTCAACTGTCAGCGCATGCTTCATTCATCTGTTAAAGCTGTGTCGTTTCTGTTGCAGAGCTTTTTCTCGCGAAAAGTTTTCTTGCGAAAACTGACTTTGTCTGCAATTGAATTGCAAGGTGAGTGGACCTTCCTCTGAAAATAGAATGCTCATAATTTTGGGGCATTTGTCTTTTTAAGACACTATCTCAGATAGTCGACTGACCAACTACCTAATAAAGAGGAGATTTTGGTTTAAAAAGCTTTTTGTTTTAAGAAAGTTTTATCCAGAGAGTTTGGAGAATTATGGGACATTTGATTTTTATAGTCTGTTCGGTATTTTATTTTTTTATCTACTAATCCAAGAGTTTCAGCTAAACTTTTTTTATCAAGGCCATAAAGTTTGTCTAGTTGTTCTCTTAATCCAACTATCTCTGAAGAAGAGAAAACTTGGCCATGTTTTCTTCTTATTATAATTTGGGTTAGGTTCGGTTCATTTTTGACTGATTCTAGCTCTTCTCTTGTTAATGATCTTGAGATTACTTCACTATATTTTAACTGAGAAAATATTGTTTCTAGTTTTTTTTGTTCCATTTTTAATACAATCCCAAGTTTGTTGGATATTAAAAACTTTCAGTGAAAAGTTCCAATTATTTGGTTATACTTCTTTAGAAGTATAAAGAATTAGAAAGATTTATAAAGAAGTATAGTCTTTTTTTTAAACTAGATTTCCTTGGAGAAAAAGAGGCAGGTATGAACAAGAAAGTAACTTTGAGTATAGATGAAAAGATTTATTCAGAATTTCAGGACTATTGTGAAGAAAATGCGATTATGTTGTCTAAAAAAGTGGAATTATGGATACAAGATTTTTTAACTAGTTCAAAAAAAGGAGGCAAAAGGGAGAAATGAGGAAAAATATTTTATGGGTTTTAGTAATTATTATAATCAGTTTGCTGAGTGTTGTTTCTCTATTACGTCCTGTGCAAGCAGTACAAAATGCAGCTGCAGCTTATTGCTTAAGGCTCAATGAGCTTTATGGTAACGGGACTTATGGTTATTATAATTATACTATTCAGCATACTTCGACTGGTGATAAGTCAATATGTATTATGCCTAATGGTACAGCATTAGATGCATGGGAATTTTTTGCAGGAAATATTGGGCAGAATTATTCTATTTGCGCTAAACAAGGTCATGGTATGATTACAGCGCTTGGTGGAGCATATGCTAGTGAACAAGCAATTTGTCTTGATATTTGCATAAAACAAGGAAAGGGGGAGATTTGTGGCAATATTCCCGCTGGAAAAGTTGCAGAAATAAATATGTCTGATAATACTGGGGATATAGGTTCTTGCATAATGGGTGGGTGTCCACTCCCAGTTCCTCTTCTGAATACATTATATAATCCAAATTCATATAGCTCATGGGATTGGAGAAATCCTCCAAATGGAACTGTTTGGAATAAGATTAATTACCCCTATTTTGATGATGATAATGGGTGGTTAAGTCCAATAAAAGACCAGGGAACTTGTACTTCATGTTGGGCGTTTGGAACAGCAGCAGCTGTTGAAACCAGGTATAAGCTAGAACAAAATGAATCTTTGCTTAATCCAGATTTGTCTGAACAGTATTTACTCTCTTGTTCTGATGCAGGCAATTGTCAAACTGGTGGCGATAGATTTGAAGCTTTTAATTACACAAAAATTTCAGGCATATCAGATGAGTCTTGTTTTCCTTATACTTATCAACAAGGACAGTGCAGCCGTTGCCAAAATTATCAAAGCAGGCTCTGGAAAATAGATACACGCAGTTTTGTAGAAGCGCCCAGTGTTATACAAATTAAAAATTTTACAATCAATTATGGTCCTGTGAGCATTATTATGAATTGGACAGGGGAGATTAAAGAAGAAGACAACTGCATTTTTCATTGTTCAGTAGATCCTCCAGATCCTAATGCAGGAAAACATATTGTTTTGATAGTGGGTTATAAAGATACAGGAAATTCAGATACAAGTTATTGGATTGCTAAGAATAGTTTTTCAGAGAACTGGCCTGGAGGTAATTGTGCTGTGGAAGGTGATGGTTATTTTAGGCTTGGATTCGATACTTCAGAGCATAATTGTAATCTTGGTACAATAATTTTCGCAGAGAATGTAATTGAACCTAGTTATGGGCCATTTGTAAAGTTAAACAACCCCCCAAATAATACTAATGTCAATAGCCAGCCAGTGAATTTTAATTTTACAGCATATACTCGGGTTGCATCAAAAGCTACTTGCGAGTTAGTTGTCAATGATACTGTCAGGAATATGTCTGAAGCAACAAACAAAACTTCCCAAATTTTCAAGCTCACTCTAAATCAGGGGGTGTATAATTGGAAAATCAGGTGTTGGGAAGCAAAAGTGGGAATTGTGAACACATCTGAAACTAGAATTTTAACAATAAGCCAACCAATTCCACCAGATAATACTGCGCCGACATTTAGCCAAGCATCTGTTAATGATACTACCGCAGGTAAGACAACTAGTTTTGAGATATTATGGGATGATACTGTGGCCTTACATAATTACGGTCAGTATATTTTTTCATTTGACAATTGTGTTGGAAGTTTTACAAATGATTCTACAGTAAATTTTACAATCACGCCGCAGGAATTAGGCATACAAAAAATACTCAGCACAACAGTCGGTTGCACAGTCAAATGGCAGGTTTTTGCTAAAGATAATGCAGGAAATTGGGCGTCAACACCAATATATAGCTTTTCTACACTTCGTTCTGAGGATGTAAAAGCACCAACACACAGTCTTGGATCATCTAATAATACAGTCATAGGTAATTTAACCAATTTTCAAATAACCTGGGATGATGATACTGCTTTAAAATCAAATGGGCAGTATATATTCAGCTTCGACAATTGTACGGGGTTTGTAAATGATTCTACAGTTAATTTTACAAATGCTACGTCGCAGACATTGGGCATTTTGAAGGTAATCAGCAAAACAATTGGATGCAAAATCCAATGGCGGGTTTTCGCAAAAGATAATGCTAGTAATTGGAACTCAACACCAATATACAGCTTTTTTACAAGTGAAAAGCAAGAAGCTCTTTCGTTGGTCAGTTTTTCAGAAAAAATCGGTTCTAATGTTTCACTTATAAGTTTTAGATATAATAAGGAAGTAAATGTGACGATGAGATATGGAAAAAGCAAACGTTATGTTTTTAATGTAACAAATTCTACATTTTTATCTCAACACTCTTTTATGATGCCTAACCTGGAATCCAATACAACTTATTATTATGATCTGATTGTTTGTGATAAGATAAATGTCTGTGAAGAAAAAGCATCTTCTTTTAAGACTCTTATTTTTGGAAGCAAGGCCCCAAATATGACTAATCCATATAAGAATGAATCTCCAGACGTGCCCCCTGAGCAAAACTGTTCTGAAAATCAAAAAAAATGTTCTGCTGACAATAAACTTCTTTGGACTTGTAAGAATAGCACGTGGGAATCAGAAACCTGCGAAGAGAGTTGCAAGAATAATCGTTGTTATTCAGAATCTGCTGGATTTCAGTTTGCATTTCCTGAAATTAATTTTTCATCATTCATTGTTCCGTTAGTTTTAGTAATCATTGTTTCAATCTTGATTGTTGTTGTCGTCATTATATTAATAAGAAAAAAAAGTTGAAAAAGTAAATTATTAAGAAAGATTTTTAAAGTTAGTTTTGTTTTAAGTATCAGAAAAAAGGGTTGAAATGAACAAAAAAGCAAAATCGGTTTTGGCGATAGTAATACTTGTTTTAGTGCTCTTTTTTATCTCTTATTTTACTTTTAACTTTTTTGTTAATGCAGACCCTCCAACAAATGTAACTGTGGTGAAATCTCCAGTATTCAATCCAGTTAATTGCAGTTCAATTATTACATTTACCATTAATGTAACAAATAATAACAGTTTTCCCATTATAAACGTTCTTGTCAATGATACAGGGCCTTTGGGAGAAAGCATATTTTATTCGCCGGGCCAATCAATTCCTGTTGAATATAACTGGTCAGCAGGAGCATATGTTGCATGGCTGATAAATGTGAGTCCACATAACAATTCCCTGATGGTTGTTAATTTTACAACAGGAGAATTAGCAGGTAACTATACTAATCATATTAATGTGACTAACCTAAGTTCTGGGGTTCAACTTGCTGTTACAGCAGTGAATTATAGTATTGGTAATAATTGCAGTGGTGGTGGAGAATTTCCTTATGCGGTTCTTGACAGTTTAGCTTATGACGGAAATCCCCTTCCTTACGCAAATGTAAGCGGAAGGATGATGCTTTTTGCAGGAGAAACAGTGGATATTAAAGGAGATGCAAATGATTCAGACTTTGCAAACTGGACAATAAGTCTTGAAAATTCAAGTGGCATGGTAAATTCTTCTTTATGTTTTGGAACTTCTCCTGTTGGTGGAACTTTTTGTTCTTGGAACACTTCCTCATATTGTTTAGGGGAATGTGAAAATTATACTCTTGTCTTAAATGCTACTGATACTTTGGGACATACAAATTCTACTTTTTTAGGGAATATTACGATTGATAATTCTCCCCCTTCAATTGGGCAGATAAATACAACTACTATCCCTGGGAATCCTCCAAGCTGGGTGGGAGAGGTAAATATTTCAGATACTTATCTTCAAAAAGTTGATGGTTTCATATTTGATGAGAATAATTCTCTTGTTGTAGAAACTGATTACCTTTGCAACAAAACAGAAGGGAATAATTGTACATTCCCTGGAAATGGAGAATTCAATTATTCTTGGTACTGGGAGAATTATTTTTTGAATGGAGTTAAAGTTCCGGCAATCCAGGGTGAATTTTTTACTGATTATACTAATGACTATCTAGCTGTTGTTCCAGGATGTTTTGCCCAAGATGGAACAAATTATGACTGTGGGGGGTTGTGTGCTGATCAGGAAGTTTGTTCTGAGTATAAATGGGCTCTGGTCTATAATATGACCCCAACTACCGAGGATAGAACTTTTTTAGGATTAACAAATGCGCAGTTATGTTCTCAAGAAGGTTGTTTAGTAAACACAACTATAATACAGAATGGAACTTCTAAATTTAAACCTCAATCTGAGACACTTGATTTCTTTACCATAGAATGGAGTTATGAGAATGTAACAGAAATAACTCTTTATGATGTGAATGACAGTTATAATCTAAATCTTTCTTTTGAAACTCCAGAACCTGGGAATTATAGCCTTGCTTTCATAGCCTATGACTCTTTTTGGACTTCTCTTAATTATGTTCCTGATTATATTAATTTAAGCGGAGGTGGGGGCATGGGTGAATTAAATGCAGAGCTCAATGATTTTGCAGATAATGGATTTGTTATGGGAATTGTGAATATTACTGGATATGTAAATGGAACAGACCTTGCAAATTGGACCGTAAGTATCAGTAATTCAAGTGGCATGGTAAATTCTTCATTATGTTTCGGGGATTATTCTGTTAATGGAAGTTTGTGTTTGTGGTACACTTCCCAGTATTGCTTAGGGGAGTGTGCAAATTATACTGTTATGCTTAATGCTACGGGTTTAGAAGGAAATGCTTCTTCTTGGCGGGACAATCTGGTCATTGATAATCACGCCCCGAATATAAGTATTCTATTGATAAATACTTCTGATTCTTCTGTAGTTTTTGCTAGAGCAAATATAACTGATAATTATCTGCATGAAGTACATGCATATGTCTTTAATTATACTAATAAAACGATTATGGAGTGGGGAAGATTTTGTGGAGAGTCACAGGGTGATGCTTGTGATGAAATACTGCAAGGAACTTTCAACAGAAGTTGGGGAAAAAGGATTTATCAATTAGATAATAATACAGATTATATCCTAAGTGTATCTAACAAATGGTCTTTTAATGGGACTGACGGAACAATTCTTGTGCCAGGATGTTTTGCCCAGGATGGAAACAATTATGACTGCGGAGGAAATTGCAGTAATCAAAGCGTGTGTCATACTTACAGGTGGTGGCTTGCTTATAATGAATCTCAACAAAGTAATGAAAGTTTAGTTGGAATAAGCAACGATCAATTATGCTCAGATGGATGTCAGCTCAATAATTCTGCTATAATCAATGGAACTTCAAAATTCAGAATACAAACAGACAGATACAATTTCTCAAGTGGGGAATGGAGTTATGAAAATCTCACAAGTATTACTTTATATTCTATTGGAAATTCATCGGGAAATTTGAATGTAACTTCAAGTAATATTGATGAAGGAAATTTCAGTTTTGCTTTTGAGGCAGAGGACCAGATTGGGTGGGGTTCTTTAAGTGCAGGGAATTTTAATTTAACACCTTCTCAGCAGGAGAACACTAATTTTAGTTTGAGCAATACTATGCTTAACTCCCAAAGACTAAATGTTGGGGACACAATCAGATTTTTAATCAATGTAACAAATACAGGAACAAGCAATATCTCTAATTTAACTATAACCAATGGCTTTGATGTGGATTATAATTATACTAATGCTTCTGTAACTCCGAGCAGTATAAATTATACTGCTTATGTTGTTTCATGGAATAATCTTTCTGTTAATCTTTCTCAGAATCAGTCTTATTTGTTATATACCAATTTTAGTGCTATCTTCACTACCCATCATTCGTTTAATGTGGTCAATTTAACAGTTTATTATGCTTCGGGGAGTTCAAGTACAACTTCAAGTTCGTTTGATTTTGAGATTGGAGAAAATGTTACGCCAAACATTGTATTCATAGATGCTACAACTAGTGGAGAAGGGAATTATTCCCGAAGTTCTATCTGGGCAAATATCAGTGTTAATGATTCTAGCGAAATCAGTAATGTCACAATATTCTTGTTCAATTCAACGGGACTTTATAATTCAAGCACGAATAACTCGATTGGTGGCCCTAGCGGATATTTCTTTGTTAATTTCACAAATCTTCCTGAAGGAACATATAGATTAAATGCAACTGTCAATGATACTTGGGGAAATCCAAATTCAACAGGAACAAAAATAATTACTTTGGACAGGACTCTGCCTTATGTTGCATGGATATCTCCTGCAAGTACAAATTATACTAATAGTAGTATTATAATTGATATTACAAATGGTTCTGATGCAAGTTCAGTATGGTGGGACAATGAAACTGTCAATATAACCTACACTACCGCCATAGTCTATAATTTCTCACAAGGAAGCCATACAGTCATAGCATATGCAAATGATTCTGCGGGAAATATAAATTTTAGTTCTAGAACTTTCTTTGTCGATAGTATTACCCCTGCTATAGATTTTGGAAGTGGAACAGAAACTTCTGGAACAACAATTACCCAAGACAATATTGTAATAAATGCAACTGCTTCTGATTCGGGAAGTGGGCTTAAGAATTTAACAACATACTTTTACAATTCTAGTGGCTTGATCTCAAATAATACTGCTTCATCTTCTCCATTATTTTTGAATATCAGCCTTCTTGGGGATGGAATTTATTATTTTAATGCCACTGCTTATGATAATCTTGGAAATTTCAACTACACCGAAACAAGAAATGTTACTATAAGCGCAGTTCCTCCCATGATAACAATAATTACTCCTTTAAATCAAACATATGCTAGTACTATAATAATATTCAATATAAGCTTGAGTGAACAAGGGGGTTGGTGCGGATTAAGTTTAGATAATGCTGCTAATTCTAGCATGACTTTTGTGGGAAATTTTGCTAATTACACAAATTCCAGCATGACCCAGGGAAGTCATGGTGTAATCTTTTATTGCAACGATACTTCTGGAAATATAAACTTGACTTCTGCAAGATATTTTTTCATAGATAGTATTGCTCCGGCATTTTCGAATAATATTACTTCTCCTGCATCACCTGCAAATTATTCTCTAAGCCAAAGCTATCAATTTAATATAACCTTGAATGAGACAAATAGTTTAGACAAAGCAGTCTTGATTTTTAATGGAAGCAATTATACTATGAATCATTCCGGAAGCAATTATACTTATACTATTTCAAGTTTAGCAGTAGGAAATTATACTTATTCTTTCTGGGCAAATGATTCTGCCGGAAATTCGAATTATACTTCAGACAAAGTGTATACAGTCAACAAAATTAATCCGGTTATAACTGCTTTGCTTAATGGGGCAGCAAATAATCTAACCATAGCTTATCCTAATCAGGTCAATGCTTCTGGTTCTACAACAGGAGGAACTCTGATTATGTACCTGAATGATACGCAGATAAATAATAGTCTTAACTATACTTTTGGGAGTAATTATTACAGATTTGACTTCAATGTAACTGGTAATGAGAATTATTCTTCAAGCTCAGTCAGTTTATTTGCCAATATCACAAGAGCAAATAGCACTGTTGCTTTATACTTAAATAATTCTCAGGGGAACATTTCCCATTTAGAGTTAGAAAATTCTATTTGGATTAATGTGACTAGTACTCCCCAAGGAAATACTTTATTGTACAAAAATGCAACTCTGGTAAATAATGGAACATCACCATTAGCAAACTATACTTTGTTTAATTCAGTTGGATTGTATAACATCACTGCAATTTATCCTGCAACACAAAACTATAGTTCAAGTTCAGAAACTTGGTGGATTAGTGTTAATGATACCACTGGACCAACAATCACTTTGCCGTTATATACCAACGCAACTATAAAAAAGAATACAGATACTCTGACTTTGAATATAAGTGTTACAGATGCAGGCACATCACAATCCCCTTGTTTCATAGATGTTAATACAACAAATCAGACTATAACATATTCAAATGGATGGTGCAATGGAACAGTTGCCTTAACAGGATTGACAGATGGAAATCAGACAATAAAAGTTTATGCTAATGATTCTTCTGGAAATATGGGAATTAACAATAATTATTTTGTCTGGCTTGATACAACTGGGCCAACAATAACTTTGCCGGTTTATACTAACGCGACTAAGTATACAAGTTCTCAAAGTATGATTTTCAACATCTATGTTGCAGATTCTGGGGTTGGAGGGAGTTATTGCAGAATAAATGTTGGTGGGCAGACAAACCAGACAGCTGCAGTAAGTGCAGGATGGTGCAATGGAACATATAATTTAAGCGGGATAACTGATGGGAATAAAACAATTTATGCTTATGCCAATGATACTTTGGGGAATTTTGGTTTAAATAGCAATTATGTTGTCGGGATTGATTCAACTAGCCCAATTGCTTCTCAAGGAACAAATCCGGTGGATTATTATAATTCAACAAGTTCGTCGATAACATTTGATATGAAATGCTCAGATAATGCTGCTGTTTCATCAATACAACTTTGGGGTAACTGGGCTGGGAATTGGACTGTAAATTATTCTAACTCCAGTTATATCAACAATACATGGCTTAACATAGCTGTAACTGGAATTCCTGAAGGAAATAATTACAAGTGGGCTGTTTATTGCAATGATACTATTGGAAGTACTAATGTAACAAACAATAGAACATTTAGGGTAGATACAACTGCCCCGCATATTACTGTGTTTTCTCCAGGCAATACAACTTACTACACTGTACAAAATATCACTGTCAACTTCACTGCAACTGACTCGACTAATGTCGATAGTTTGTGGTATGACAATACTACCTCCAATGTTAGTTCAAATAATGGAACTTATACTTTGACAAATGGCAGTTATACTTTTATTTTCTGGGCAAATGACAGCTTTAATAATCTTGCAAATAAGAGCATTACTTTTACTGTTCAAGAATTAGCAGATAATCAGAGTATTTTGAATGATTCTAATGTTACAATCGAAGAGAATACAACTGAAGTCATTCTTCCACAAAACCAAACTCTTACTATAATTATAATACCTTCGAACAGGACAGAAACAGAGCCTATTATCTTAAATCTTGGGCAAATCACAGATTCAGATGGAAACACGAGTTTTGGAACTGATGTGAATTTATCAAGAATAGGCGGTTCTGATAATTACATCTTAGCTATTCCATCAAATGTGGTGATAATTGGTGGTTCTAACTGGACAGGCGAGTTTGTATTGCCTACTGTAAAATCTAATTCAGGATTAACTGCTCCAGGAATTTCTGGTTATACCACTACCTTGGTTAAGGTCATCAGTCTAGGTTCTGGTGGACTAAATTTCTCTAGTCCTGTTAAGATTATTATTGGTGGAATGAATGGAAAGAAAGCTGGTTGGTCAAATTCAAATAGTTTTAATGATATCTCTACTGTCTGTGATAATATTACTAACCCTACATTGAATTTAAGTGTAAGGGAGTGTTATGATAGTACTGGAGATGACTTGATTATCTGGACATTACATTCTACAGATTTTGCAGCTTACACCTCTACGGCAATTGAGGAAAATCCCAGCCATGGTGGGGGTGGTGGAGGAGGAGGTACTGTTGAGAATGAGACTAATGAAACAGCAGGAACAGTAAGTCAGAATGCAACTAATTTGGGAAGTCTAGATAAGAAAGGGAAGGAAGTAAGAGTAAGTGTTAATGGCACTATTCAGTTCACAATTAATGGAAAATCAAGCATTCTAACAGTTTTAGAAGCATATTCTAATAAAATCAAAATCTCGATTTTTCCTTTGGGGTCTCAGCCGGTCTTAAATCTTAATGAGCCAAAGAAGATTGATTTAAATGGAGATGGAATTAATGAACTTGAAATAACTTTCAAAGGGCTTTTTAATGGAGAAGCAGACATTTTTGTCAGGGCATTATCTACAGAAGTAAAAGACATAACTTGTGCAGAAGGTTATAAAAGAGCGGGGGATAAATGCGTTAAGACGGGGATACCTGTTCCTATTACTCCGATTTGGCCAATTATTATCGTTGTTGCGATAGTCGGTGCTTTGTTAGTCTATATCATGGTCATTGTCAAAAAGAAAACAAAAGATTAGTGATTACAGAGCGATTTGATCCGCGGGATAAGTAAAAAACTAAGTTGTTGAAATTATAAAATTAGTACAAAAATAAAAATATGTTTGCATAAGTTTTTAAAGGTTATCTTTCTATAGGTAAGATAAAAAAGAGGAAAATGGGTAATCTTGTAAAAATTTTCATGGTTTTATTGTTATTAGTTAGTCTCATTTCTCTTACCTCTTTGGTCAGCGCATCAAACAATTTAACTATAAATTCAAACATTGCCAATGGGACAACCTGGTTAAAAGGTGGAACAGCAATTCCTTTTAATTTTACTGTTTTAATTATTGGAAGGAACAGTTCAACAAATATAACTAATTTTACTATTTCAAATGTTAATATGACTTTGAATAACACAGATCCTTTAATTAATCAAAGTGGTTGGTTATGTACTGCGTATAACAGTACTTTGGTAAATTGTTCTGGTGGTCCTGGTAATACAAATAATAGCCTTGCAGTAAATGTCACATTAAATGTTACATTACCTTCAAGTTATGAAATGAATCATACTTGGATAATCACGGCTTTTGATAATTTTACTAGTACAAATACAACTACCTGGAGAACAGATGTTGATGCTGTTGCTTCAACAGTAACATTGCCGGTTTACACAAATGCTACTGTGAAAAAGAATTCTGTCCAATTAACTTTAAATGTTAGCGTATCTGATTCTGGTTCTTCTGGAAGTTATTGTATTTTTAATATAAATGGTACAAATGAGCCTATTGCAGTTTCAGGCACAGGAGCAAATGGCTGGTGTAATACAACTACTTTAAATTTAACTGATTTAGCAGATGGAAACGCAATAATAACAGTATCTGCTAATGATACTGTAGGAAACTATGCTTTAAATAATTCTTATGTTGTTTTGATTGATTCAACTGCACCAACTTATTCTTCAAATTCAACTAATTCTACTTATGCTGGAGAATTAGTCATACATCAGTTAAGATGGGCTGATGCAACTGCATTGGTCGGTTATATATTCAGTTTAGATAAGGGGAATGGAACATTTGTTAATAATACTTGGACTAGCATGATTGGTTTAAGTAACTGGAGTAATGTTACAAATATGTCTAATTCTACTGTTGGAACAACAATGCAATGGAAAGTTTATGTAAATGATTCTGCTGGAAACTGGAATGTTTCTGGCACCTATAGTTATACTACTGTTACTCCTTATATGATTGTAGTCAGTTTAGATTCTCCTGATGATGTGGAGTATTATTCTTCAGGAAATGTTACATTTAATTGTAGCGCAACCAATCGTTATGGGTTAACAAATATAACCTTATATGGGACCTGGTCAAATGGTACTTCTGGGATTTGGCATGCGAATCAAACAACAAATATTTCTGGAACAACTAATTCTACAAGTCTAAGCAAAGTTTTAGAAACAAATGAAATATATACTTGGAATTGTTACTCTTGTGATGCTCTTGATAATTGTAATTTTTCATCTTCAAATAGAACAATTATCGTAGATGACGAAGCTCCAAGTGTCACATTAACTGAACCTGAAAATAGCGCTGTTTTTGAAAAAGGAACAACAGAGATTACTTTTAAATGGAATGTCATAGACAATATGGATAGCAGCATATCTTGTAGCATCTATACTAATAATACTTATCAGACTGTAAAAACTTGCACTAATGCGACAGATTGCAATCAAACAATTTCAGGATTTTCAGCAGGAACTTATAGCTGGCAAGTAAATTGTTCTGATGGAATTAATCCCGGAATTTCTGTTTCAAATAGCTTCACAATCAATCTTAGAGAACGTGGTGGCGGAGGCAGTGGTGGTGGAACTACTGAAAACCAGTCTCAAGAGAATCAAATAGTGAATATAAGTCTTGAAAACACGACTTGGGATAGTACAGAAAAACCTGGCAAAGACCTCTCAAAACATGGCAAGTTTGGAAAAGGAGAAGTAAAGAACTTCTTATTCTGGGGAGAGAGCCATTCAATAAAAGTAATTGATTTTGGACCAAATTATGTGACTATTGAGATACGATCTAATCCAATAAGTCTTACAGTTACTGCTGGAGAGACAAAGGATGTGGATATAAATAGTGATGGAACCAATGATTTGGCAGTAACCTATAATGGTCTTGTTGATGGAAAAGCAGACATTTCTATAGCACAGTTTGTTGCACAGCCAAAAGAAGTAACTTGTGCAGAAGGTTATCAAAAAATAGGCAATGAATGTGTCAAGCAAGAAGTGCAGAAGAAAATCGTGCTTCCAACGTGGGCATTAATCGCAATAATAGTCATAGTCGGTGCTTTGTTAGTCTATATCATGGTCATTGTCAAAAAGAAAACAAAAGATTAGTGATTACCGGGTTATTAATTCTGTAATATTTAAAAGAAAAGTTTAAAATATAGATTATCCTTCTTTCTTTGAGCTTGCTTAAAAAAGAGAAAATGAAAAAAATAACATTAATCTTCTTAATAGTAATTTTAATAGTTGTTGTAATAACTTTGTTGTCTTATTTTTTGAGTTCTTTTTCAACAAATTATGAAGAAAATAAATCAAATAATAAATCAAATCCAGAATTAGCAAATCCGGCAAGTGTATTCTGTTTAGAACATAATGGGATTATTGAGATGAGACAAAACGAAAACGGGCAATATGGAGTCTGTATCTTTAATGATAGTTCAGAATGTGATGAATGGCAATATTACCGAGAAGAATGTAAACCCGGAGAAAGTTTAGCCAAATGAATCACAAAAAAAGAAATATTCTGTATGTGGTTATAACTCTTATATTTGTTTTTTCACTCAGTTTTACAAGTGTTAAAGCTTTGCCAAATCCTGCAGCAGTTTATTGCAATGAGTTGAATTCAGAATTTGGCGGTTATAATTATCATGTTTTTAGTGATGAAAAAGGAAATCAGTATGGTGTTTGTGAAGTAGATGGGAATAAATATGAAGAATGGCAATTTTTTAGTGGGAAAGCCGGAAAAAGTTATTCTTATTGTGTGAAAAAAGGTTACAAGACCGAAACAGTTGATGGAGAAGCTGTATGCGTTGTTGAGAAAAACGGGAAATTAGAAGAGATTCCTGTTGGGAAATTAATGAATTTGGGAGAGTCTTCTTGTAATTCAGAAAATGAAAAACCACGAACAAAAATCTTAAATTCAAATAACGGAAATTCACTTTCAAGTTCAAAAAGTTTAGAGCCAGAGAATAGGCAAGCATATACTTATAATATAAGTGATTATTCTTATTGGGATTGGAGAAATCCGCCTAATGGGACAAATTATTCTCGGTATAATTTCGCTTATTTTGACAATACAAGTCGTGGTTGGCTGACTTCTGTAAAAGATCAAGGAGCTTGTGGAAGTTGTTGGGCTTTTTCTGTTGTTGGTGCTTTGGAATCAAAATATGAAATAAACCAGAACAATTCAAGACTTAATCCACATTTATCTGAACAGCATGAGGTCTCATGCGACCATACTTGTTTTACTTTTCCGGGATATGAAGATACATGCAATCTGGGGTGTAGTGGTGGTTGGATGAATCTAGCTTTAGATTATATAAAAAATAATGGAATTGTTGATTATGCTTGTTTCCCTTATCTTGCAGTTAATGGGACATGCAGTAACAGATGTTCTGATTATTCAACTCGATTATGGAATATAACTGATTATACAACAAATGTGGATGGTATTCCTCCGGCATATGATCTTACAAATGAGCAACTCAAACAGATGTTAGTGGATAATGGGCCGCTTGTACTTGGAGTCCTGTCTACAGATGATTGGGACCCCTATAGTGGCGGTTTATTTACTGATTATACCTGTGATAATGCAACAATAGACTGGTATGGTTTAAACCACGGGGTAGTTCTTGTGGGTTATAATGACACGGGAAATGATTCTACAAGCTATTGGATAATCAAAAATCAATGGGGAGCTAGCTGGGGAGATAATGGTTATATTTACATAAGATTTGGTTGCAGTGGAATCGGATTAGAAGCAGAATATCCTGCTATGGTAAATGCCCCTGATTTCAAGCCAAAGATCGTCTTGAACAGCCCAGAAAATGATGTTCATACTTCTGATTCTGAGGTTCTTATTAACTTTACTGTTCTTAATAGAAATTCTTCTCAATCAACCTGTGATTTAATTTTAAATAATTTAGTAAACCAGACAAATTCTTCTGTTTTGAATAATACACCTACAACTTTTAGTTTGAATCTTTCTCCTGGAAATTATTATTGGCATATCAGCTGTTGGGAATCGGGTTTGGGGATTGTCAATGTATCTGAAACTAGAGCAACTAGTATTGATGCAATTAATTTAGTTTTAGTCTCTCCTGCTAATTCAACTGCAACAAACGATAGTGAGAGAAATTTTACTTGTAATGTTTCAAGCAACAACAATTTGACCAATATTACCTTCTATCTATGGAATTCTTCCTCATTAGTATATAACTCCTCAAAAAATATCAGCGGAACTTCGAATCAATCTTCTTTTGATTATACTTTTTCAGCAGAAGAAGATTATCTCTGGAATTGCGAAGCATTTGATAATTCCAGCAATTCAGGTTTTTCTTTGGATAATTATACTTTTAGATATGATTCAACAAAACCAATAATAGAAGTCTTGTCTCCCCTGAATGATTCTTGGTATAATGGACTAAAATTCAATTTAAGTTCAGATGAAAATCTGGATTCATGCTGGTTTGAATTGAATTTTTCAAATACTTCAATGGTTGGTTTGAATAGTACTTATTTTTATTATATCAACACAACTTATAATGAAGGAGTTTATAATGTTACATTCTTTTGTAATGATAGTGCTGGAAATTTGAATTCTACTGACAGGTATTTCTTTAATATGGAGAAAGATAATCCCGAAATTACTTTAACATCACCAGAAGATAATAATGAAACTACTTTAACTTCAATTACTTTTTATTTTGAGGTTTCAGATGGATTGAATATCAGTGGTTGTGAGCTGATTTTATCTGGCCAGAGCAGTTCGGTTATAGCGAACCAGTCTGCTCTTGTCAACAATAGCTTGAATAGTATAACAACGACACTTTCTGCAGGAACCTATTATTGGAGAATAAATTGTACAGACATGGCTGAAAATGAAGGGACTGCTGGAGCAAGAACATTGATTATAAAAACAACGAATCGTGGTGGGGGCGGAGGTGGTGGAACAATTATTAACACCATAAACTTAACAAACCAGACTTCAAGTAATCAAACACAAATGAATCAATCTTTATTAAATGAAAGTTTGGGTAATATCAATAATACAAATGAAACGAAAAATGAATCAACTCTCTCGCCAGATAAGTCTAGAGAACAACCAAATACCTTGGGTTTACTTTTCAAGAGTTTGGCATATATTTATTTGATTGGAATTATTCTTGCTATCTTAATTGCAGTTATCATTATCATGCTTTCTAAAGATAAACTTTATTCAAGAAAGCTAGTTAATAGAATATAATAGAAAAGGTTTTTAAAGTGGTTTTAGCTTAAATTAGGTTATAAAAAGGTGAAAAGAGAAGAGGAAAAATGAAGGATTTGAAATTTGGTGCATCAATAGCATTCTTCTTCTTGTTAATAGTTATATTCGGTTTGTTTGCCCCTGGTGCTTCTGCTGATACAAATATATCTAATTGTACAGATATAAGTTCTCCTGGGTCATACTATCTTAATACGAGCATCAGCAATTCCCCAGACATTGCTTGCATTAATATTTCGGCGAATAATGTTACCTTAGACTGTCAGGGAAATACTATTGATGGGGATGGGGAGTATTTGGGGCCATGGAGATATGGGGTACTTGTTTCTAGAGCTGGTGGTCCAACCAATAATACCAATGTAACTATAAAGAACTGTATAATCTCTGATTGGGATTATGGGATTGATCTTTATTATGCGAGCAACAATACCATAAGGGGGGTTAATGTAAGTTCTAATTCTTATGGCATTCGTCTTAAGTTCAATTCCAACAATACCCTTCTGAATATTACTGCTGTTGATAATTATGGGGGTTTGATTCTAGAATACAGTTCCGCAAATGCAATAATTAATTCCTCGCTTGTAAATAACATTAATTACGATTTTTATATGATGAATTCAAGGCCTTCTGGGGCTTCAGAATGCAAACAAATCTTTAGTAATGTAAATGGTACAGACAATAAGCCAATTATTTTCTATAATTCCAGCGTGAATCTGCAAAGCTGGAACAACAATATCTCTGAACTTGTTTTATGCAATGCTAGCAATTCAGTTGTCAATAATTTTGTGATGAATCATACAAATGGAGATGTTAATATGATACAGGTTGTTGGGTCAAGAAATGTAACTATCTCAAATACTAATATCTCCCATTCTTTCACGGGAATTTGGTTTTATAACAGTTCTAATAATCTTGTTGCTAATTTTTCAGCAACTGGTTTAAATGATGGAATATCTATTACTGACTTTTCTTATTCAAATAATGTGACTGGCTCAAGATTAATCAATAACGACGTTTATGGCATATCTTTCGATGACAATAACAATTTTTCTCTTTTTTACAATAATTTTTTCAATAATACAGATAATGTTAATAATTTTTACAACACCACTAATTATTGGAACACGACACTTGCTGATGGAACAAACATAATCGGTGAAAGTAAAATTGGCGGAAATTTCTGGGCAAATCCCTCTGGATCAGGATTCAGCCAAACATGCAATGATTTAGATGGAAATGGCATTTGTGATAGTCCTTATAACCTTACAACTAATAATAAAGATTATCTTGCTTTAGTTTCGAGCATAGATTCTACTCCCCCCACTTCTTATTTAACTTTACCCGTAGGAGGAGCTATCTTCTCTGTAAATAATGTGACTTTTAACTGCTCTGCTGTTGATAATGTTAATTTGAGCAATATCACCCTTTATGGGAATTGGACTGGATGGCACGCAAATGAAACAGTCAATGTTTTTGGATTAAGTAATTCAACAAATTTTTCAAGAAATTTTAGTGAAGGGGATTATACTTGGAATTGTTATGTTTGTGATAAAAGTGATAATTGTGCATTCAATGCAACGAACAAAACATTTGTAGTTGATACTTCAGCCCCAGAATATCTCACTTATAATGCAATTAATGGGACTTATGCCGGGTATCCTATACTTTATTATACTACATGGCAGGATAATTACAGTGGATTGTCAGGTTATATTTTTAGTTTTGATAATTGTACTGGAACATTAGCCAATGATTCTTGGGCACCACTTTCTGGAGGATATAATCCAGCATATAGTGTAAAAGTTACGAATTCAACAGTTGGTTGCACAATAAGATGGCAAGTTTATGTAAATGATTCTGCAGGGCATTGGAATTCTACGCCAATTAATAGCTATAATACTACTGCCCTGGTATTGATTCCTTCATTCGGAACAAATCCTGTTGATAATTACGATGATAATGATGGTTCAATTGTTTTTGACATGAAATGTTCAGACAGTATTAGTATCTCAACAATACAATTATGGGGAAATTGGAGTGGGACATGGCAAGTCAACCAGACTAACTCAAGTCCTTACAATGATACTTGGTGGAATGTTACTGTTACTGGAATTTCTGATGGAAGTAATTATAAGTGGGCTGTCTGGTGTAATAATACAGTTGGCTTGACAAATATAACCATAAATAGAACATTTAATGTTAATGATACTACGGGTCCAACAATAACTCACAACTCGCCAGCAAATGATTCTTACTATAATCGTGCCCCTTATTTTTATGGAACATGCACAGATACAGGTTCTGGAATAAGTAAAATATGGGCTAATTCAACAAAATATCCTTCAGTAGACACGACAAGTCCTTACAATTTTACAAATTTTAGTAGTTTAACAAATGGGGTAGTTTATTCTATTCTTATTTACTGTAATGACACTAAAAACAACACTGCAACTTCTATGTTTTATTTTACTTATGATACAGATAAACCTGCAATCACCTTAGATGGTCCTGCTAATGATTATTCAACAACTTCAACTTCTAGGGATTTCACCTATAAAGTGGAGGATGTTTATGGAATTAAAAATTGTTCTTTGTATGTAGATGGGGATATAGAACATACAGACACTTCTGGGATTCATTATGATGGTAGCACAGTTAATACATTTGCAGATATAAGCCTTTCAAGAGACGAACATACCTGGCAGATCAAATGTTATGACTTGGCGGGTAATCTTGGTACATCCCCAGAAAGAACCTTAACAGTAACCTCCAGTTCAAGCAATGGTGGCGGTGGTTCTAGCAGTGATGATGAAACTGTTGTTGATGAAAACAAAACAGTTAATTCAGGGAACTTGACTAATTTGAGTTATAGCAAAACTATTCCTGGATTAAGCAGATGGGACAAAATCATATTCATGTTCCAAAATACAAATCATACTTTAACTATGAAAGAAGTTACAACTACTTCTGCTACCATGGAAGTTAATTCAACTCCTGTGACCTTTACTTTAAATATAGATCAGATTAAAGACCTTGACTTGAATGGAAATGGAATGAATGATTTTTCAATCAAATTAGTGAGCATAACTAGCAGTGAAGCTAAGTTATTACTAAAACCGATTTTAGAAGTAGCTTCTAGTGGGGGTAATTTGACTAATGGTGGAAACTTAACTGCGAACAATACTGCGTTTAAGGGACCTTCCTTTAAATTAAACCTAGAGCCTTGGAAGATAATTGTCATAATCCTTGTTGTTATAGTAATTGTCTTGATGTTTGTTATAATCTCAATATATGACAAAAAGAAAAAGAAGAAATTTTGGAAAAAGGGAAAATAATTCTTGTTTAATTCTGTGGGTGTTTGGATGTATTCGACTTGACTTTGCCAGAAATATGTGTAAGATGTATTTATTTGGTTCTTGATTTTGTCCTTAACTTTTATTTTCCAGGAATCATTAAAAAACTTGGTTTTGTCATCTATAAGTTTAATAGCTTTATCCTGATTTTTAGTTAAGTTTTCTTCGGATTTTTTTAGAGAACTAAGAAGAATTATTGCTGAGATACAATATTACACATACATCTAGAAATTTGTCAAAGTCAAGAAAAAATTTAGGATACGCTTAAACCGATTAATTATCACATATCACGCATTTGGCAAAGCCAAGTTTCTTAGCATAACTTTCAGCAGCAAAAGCATGTTCCCAGACATGGCTAGTTGCAGCAGCATGCCCTGCTGCTCGGGCAGCAGCAGTTGCAGCAGGAGCTTTAGCTTTTCTAGCAGCAGCATGAGCTGCTAATGCTGCTTTACGGGCTTCAGCAATGCTAGTTCTTCCAAATGCCCAGTCTCTTGCAGCTTTAATTGCTTTTCTAGGACGGTTGTCTTTAGGATTCTCTTTTTCAAAGTATTTTAAGACATGCTGGGCAGAATCTGTAGCCCATAATGCTATCTGTTTGTGCTTGTCTGATTTGTGTATTATTTTCATTATTGGGGAAAGATAGACCGAATTATAAAGTTTTTGAAAAGAACGCTTGAACTGAATATGAAAAGATTTTAGTCTGATTTTAAATATATTTAAAAATACATAACTCTTACAAAGTATAATCTAAAAGAGGGAAAAATGGGAAAAGGATTGTCAATAATAGCTTTTGTCTTAAGTATGCTGTTTTTTGTTCCTTTCGCGCCTATTGCAGGCATAATCCTCGGAATTATTGCTGTTGCAAAAGCGAAGAACAAAGAGGATTTAAAGGGATTAGCGATTGCTGCAATTATAATTGGAGCTATTTTGATGATATTTAATTTATTGATTATTATTTCATATTTCTCAGGCGTAACTGCTCAACAATCAGGGGCGAATGTAACTGATGAAAAAGGGATATTTACCCTTGATATTTCAGGTACCAAGACCCAATTTAAATTTATCAATGAATCCAGTGGGGTATCTGTTCCATTGTTGCCTGTGGGGTATGCATTAAACAAAGAAAAATCAGCAGGAGTGATTTTGGTTGTAGACCCTACCGAGCGTTTTCCTCCACAATTTATCTTGATAGAAGGTGAAAAAAAAGTATCTTCAGGCATAACTGGTGATGACATCACAGGAAAAGCAGTTGATGCAGAAGACATTAATGAGATTCTTCTTTCAGAGGACAAGGGCTCAGTCATACACAAAATTATAATAAAGAATCTAGAGAAATTTGATGGTGCTTCGGATGTCTCTGGTTTGGTGGTACTTGCAGCAAAAGCACTTGATCAATCTGGTTTGCCCATAGGCGAATATGCTGGAAAATTAAGTTCTGCAACACAACGAATTATTACCAAAGAAGAAGCGGATGAAGAAGTTTCTGTTAAAAATAGACTTGGAGAAAAAGTCAGTTTTGAAAGTGTTAATGATATTATTAAAACAAAAGGAGAATCACTGAAAGAGATAACCCCGGCTGGTGTTTTTCTTGATCTTCTTAATTTTGTAGTTGATAAGAACGCCGTATCAGTCTGCGGGCTTCCTGGAGAAAAAATAGTTGTTACAGAAATACCCGACTTAATTACAATGTACAGCTGCAAAACCATGTACATAAGCGATTATATCCCAATGCAGATAACTGCAAATGCAAAGGGTGTTGATGAAAGAGGTTTGCCCCTAGACCCTACAAAAAGTTCTTTGGATTTAGTCAGCAGGGAAAAGGCTGGTTTAGGAATCACACTTAATTTTGATGAAAATGGAAAAATAAACACAGAAATTCCAGAAGGCGTTTATTTCGCGAAGGTCACCTCCCCTGGATTTGCTCCTTACTATCGGGAAATAAATCAGAATGCAAATAATTTGGATATAACGTTACAGCCATTAGACCTTTCAGGTGGAACTGATGCGCTTTTATTTTTCATCGTTGATTTGCCTTCTGCAACTAAAGGAGAATATTATCAATATTCTTTTTGTGATCCAGAATTAACCAATAAAAATTCACTTTGTGGCGGAATAACTGAAACAAATAATCCTGTAGGGGGAAATCCCCCGTATCATTTTCAATTAGCTTCAGGAACAGGATTTCCGCCGATGGGGCTTGTGCTTTCTCCAAACGGCATCTTAAGCGGAACAGTCACCTCTAATGCAGGGACATACTGTTTTGGAGTTGATGCTGTGGATTTATCTGGAAATATGGGCAGCGTAGAATCCTGCGTCCCAGTAAATAACCCCGAGACTGTGCCTCCGCCAAATCCTCCAAATCCACCTTCGGGGAAAGGTCAGTGTAGTGGGATGGCAAATCGCAATGCTTGTGGATCTTGCAATTCAAATGCAGATTGTGGCGGGAGCAACTGCTATACCAGTGTCAACAACGCACCATTTTGTTGATAGCGCATTATATTTAAAAAAAATATTTAAACATAAATAATTATAATAAAAATGAGAAGAAGTGAAATTACATCGATTATTCTTGGAGTTATCTTATTTTTAGTTCTAATTTCATCAATGGGGTTAGCATCAGCAGATACTAGCCCGCACCCAAGCGCAACAGTATACTTCTACGTAACTTACAATAATTCGAGTATTACTGAAAATTTTAGTGCGAGCTTACTTACGTGCCGAGAAAACGGATGCGAGCCAGATGAGGGCACTCTCTGCGAAAATGGAACTTGCAAATTTTATTATTATCGCGTTGAGAGAGTTCCAAACCAGTTTAAACTGTTAATCAATCTTAATGGGGAAAATTTCAGTTCAGAGGCCATCAATTTTTCATGGATAAACCCCGTATTATCCTATGACATAAACATAAATGCGGATGATGTGATAGTAACTCCTTCTCCCAATAAACCAGCGCCGGTTGATTCAACTCTCATTCTTTATTCATTTTTATCTTTTTTTATTGCACTAGTACTGACAATAATATTAGAATTATCTGTTTTGATTATTTTTCTTAGGAAATGGAAGATAAAAAATAAAAAATGGAAAAAGCCTATTTGGACAGTGGTAATTGCAGATATTATCTCTGTTCCACTAGTTTGGTTAATTTTCTTTTTATTGCTTAAATTTTTTGAAATGATGTCTTCATGGATAAGTTTAATACTTGCCATCATTATTGCAGAAGCATTTGCAGTTATTTTTGAAACATGTTTTATCTATTGGCTTAACAAGACGATAATAAATCTAAAAAAATCATTTATTCTAAGCCTGATGATGAATCTTGCTAGTTTTATAATAGGGGGAATTATCTTGACTGTTTTATTAATTTTAGTAGGAATATCATGAAAAATCAAAAAAACAAAAAAAGAATTTTTATATGGCTTGCAGTCATAGCTGTTGTTTTTATAATTGTTTTTCTTATAATCTCCGGAGTGATTATCTATAAAATTTTTACTAGCCCAGATAAGACGACCAACCAAACAGACAATACAATAAATATTTATACGGATGAAAATTTTTCAGATGTCCATAATCTTAAAAAGATACATCTAGCTAATGTTTACGTCATCAATGGGAATCTGTATAAAGAAATAATTGATGAATCAAGAGGATTTGAGCTTGGGCTTTTAGAAAAGACATTAGAAGAGATAAAAGGAAATGAGACTCTGTTTTTGATGATAGAGCCTAAACTTGGATTATTGCAAGGTATAGAAATTTATAAAAATGATTCTAATTATATCTATGCTGTTGCAGATTATCTGGGAAATTATTTTCATACTGAAACTGTTTACACCCAATATATTCCAAAAGAAATACTTTCTGGAGCTAACTGCTCCAATCTTTATGATGCGATTGATACTGATTTGCAAAACGCAAATCATTGTACTGTCAATTCTGACTGCAAGACACTGCCGTTAGGCAGCATGTATATAGAATTTGGGTGTTATCACTATATCAATAAAGATGAAAATTCGACTGAATTCTATCAAAGAATGAATTTCTATTCTGCGGAATGCGGGAATATAATTGATTTATGCAGTCCAACTCCTGAAGCAAAATGCGTTGATGGAAAATGTGAAGAAGCTGAATAAAACGCCCGTACTGGCGGGTTTCTACTCGGTGTAGGACTTATTTTTTCTTTACCCAATAAAACCCCTTTTTGTCATTGTTTTTTGCAAGATTGGCAATCGCATCTATTCTCTTCTTTCTTGTTTCTGAAAGTTTTGCTCTTAAAAGCCATTTTAAAAGTGTTCTTTTGTAAGATTTTGGGAATGAATCAAACTCTTTTCTTGATTTTGTTTTAGTCAGAATCTTCAGAAGATCGTTGGGAGTTGAAGGATTGGCAGGGATTCCAGAATCATGGGTTGGTTTTGAAAGACCATTTTTATATGCGAATAAACCTGCTGGAGACATCTTCCCCTGCTTTTCAAGTTCTTTTGCATATCTTAGAGTATTGTTGCTCCATTTGCCAGTATTCTTCCTTTTTACGAAATTAATGATATATCTTTCATTGTCTAATCTTTTTATGGTTGTATCAATCCATCCGAAGCAGATTGCTTCTTCCATAGCTTCCCTATGCGTGGGGCTTGGTTTTCCAGTGTGATTTTTGTATCTTACCAGGCTAATTTTATTTTCTTTTTCATGATTCTTTTTAAGCCAAATTCTCCACCCTTTTCTGGTTTTAGCATAGAATAATTTTTTTTCGTGCATCATAATAAATACTTAATGAAACTTATAAATATTAGTTATTAAATATATGGCAACCAATCTTCAGAATAGCTATTCTCCTGCTTTATGTATTGACTTTGCCAGCTATAAGTGTAAAATGTATTTATTGGGTTTTTGATTTTGTCTTCGAAGAATTCTTAAGGAAATTGAGAATATCCCCAAATATGATTTATTACAGCATAACTCGCATTTGGCAAAGTCAAACATTCTAACTTGACTTTGCCAGACATAAGTGTAAATTATCTTGATTTGATTGATTGTTTTCGGAGAGTTCTTAAAAAAATCAGGTAAAGAGTGACAGTCTATTAATACGTCTCTCGCATTTGGCAAAGTTAAGTTAAATATGGAACGTAAGTCTAAATAACCCAATACTGCGCTGTCGCTTTTCATGACGTGTCTTTTATTATGGACATCTAAGCTTTAAGTAGTAAGGCGTTACTCTTCAGAATTCTCGTCATCTTCTTCTTCAGAGTCATCAGACATTTCTAGGTCCTGTAAAATTTGGATTATCTTGTCTAGTTTTGCATTAATCTGATTAAATTGTTCTGAAGAATTTCCTGATTGATATTGTGAAGGTCTGTCAAAATTTCTTGAATCTCTTCCTGAATCTCGACTATCTCTGTTTGAACCACCCTGTCTAAAACAACTACTACACAAAACAGGCTTGCTTCCTGTTGGCTTGAATGGAACTTGGCAGTTTTTTCCACATTTACTGCAGGTAGCATCATGCATTCCAAATGGTTTTCTAGAGTCTCTGTCCCTAAATCCTCCTCGACTGCCCCGGTTTTCAGATCTTCCACCAAATCGACTTCCTCTGTCAGAATCGTCTCTATCTCTGTTAAAAGATTTGCTTCTCCTGCCTGATCCAAAGTTTCCCATGATTATTTGAAGATTTTGAGTTGATAAACCTATGGGTTTTAGAAATAAACGCCCGCGCCGAGCACGACACCCTTTTGGAACCCAGATGGAATGTAAGTTGATTTAATTTGATTTAGTTTCAATTTACAATGGTTTAAAGACGAGGTTATATTTATATTTTTCGTTTACTCTAGGGTTTCGCAATTGACCAGAAATAATGTCCTCTCGGTAACACAGAAGCCTGTAAAAAGCGAAATACTTAAAAAGAAGCTAGTTCTAATAAAATATGGTAAAAAAGGGAATGAGTAAATCTGATATTTATAGAAAACTTAAAGATTTAGGAACCGATGAAGAAAAGTTTAGATATCTGAAAAGAATTTACCAAAAAGTTGGTATTTTAAAACCAGAAACACAAAAAAGTTTTTATGAGGTTTTGGGAGATTACGCCTTAAAGACACTTAATCTAGGTCATGCATATGTTGGTTATAAAAACGCTGGGTCTAAAAAAGGACTTATAAAAGTGGGTGATGAACTTCTTAGAATCGGAGCAATAGACGATGCAGAAAATCTAGTTTATGATAAATTGGGAAAAAAGTTACCAAGGAATAAGCTAATAAAAATTGGTAGAACCCTCATTAAAGAAAGAAAACAAATACTGGAAGACATTGATTACCTTAGAGAGTTAAGACGTGAAAGGATTCAAGATTCAGGTATAGCATTCGACCACGATGTAGGGTACTTCCTTCCAGGGACAGAGCATGTTGCTAGGGATGTTAGTGATATAGACAAGATGATTGAAATTGAAAAGGGGTATGCTAGAGATACACGAAGCTTAGACACGGCGTATAAACTTCTTGCCAAAGCAGAGACTATGCCTGCTCGGGGGGGGATATTGAGTAGAATAGCAGGCATGTATGAAAAAATTGGAAGGAAAATTAAAGTAACTCCTTTGAGAAAAACCTCTTGAAAAATAAAGATTTATCCCAAACATTACTAAGAGAATTCTTTTTTAAAAAGAAAGTTTTAAAAACGTAAGGTCTTTAATTTCTTTATGGGAAAAAAAAGTGTAAAAAGGGGGTATATGACTCTGGGGGAAATCAAAGAGAAATTAAGGCAAAAATTAACCCCCATACAAAAAGGCGTTGAAAAAGATCTTGGAACAAAACATTTTCAAATTGAATATCTTGAAAGAATTTTAAAAAGAAAAGGATTGTTGCAACCTGAAACAAGATATCATGTTAATAAGCTCTTGGATAATTTGTATGCGTGGGAATCAAGAACCTTGCACGTCGGGGGGTATAAGGCTATGTTAAGCGGAAATGATCCATACCAGTTAGATCATGCGAGCGAGATTTTAGATAGGAGAGGCATACTAGCTGAAGGTCGCGGGCAAGTAAAAAAAGCTATAAAATTTTACGAACAAGCACGGCGATTAAATGCAAGAGCTGATAAAGCCGGTGCCGGATCATGGACACCAATTTGTTCAGATACACATCTAGCTGATCTTTATGAAAGAGCCGAGATGTATGGTCGGGCTAGATCATTGAGAAAGAAAGTTGCTGCATAAAAACAAACCAGTTATTTTTTATTCTCTTTTAAATACATATAAAAGTCAAGGTTGAAGAGATATAGTCTATACATTACTGACAAATTTGGTGACTTATGGCTTTTTTATCGTTAATAACCTATAAAAATAAACTTCACATTCAACTGCCAGATTTAAGTCACTTAAAGCCAAGCTGTGTGAATTATAATCTTATAAATTTTTCCTAGAATATTCCTTTTTGAATAAGTTTTTCCAAATCTTTTATAAGATTTTACTAAATTTCTGTCAGTTACAACAAAAAACCAATTTCGATGGTAATAATATTTTAAATTTGCTATTTTTCCATAAATTTGGTCTTTGTTTCTTTTGAGAATTGTGCCTGTTTCAACTTCAATAGCATATTTTTTCTTATTAACTTCAAAAACAATATCTGGACTTCTTGAAAGATATTGTTTTACTTTTATATTATGGAATTTTTTAAGATATTCTACAATTTCAAAAACAGTAATTGCATGTCTCGGAGATTCATGGAAAAATGGTTTGAATAAATAAAGATTTTGTTGTCCTTTCAAGTCTCTGATTAAGACTTTTTGATAACCTTGGTCTTCTAATTCAGACTCTTCATCCAAACTAATGTCCTTTATTCGATAAACTCTTTGTTCGTTTTCTTTGATATTAATCTCCTGCTCGGTTTCTTGCCTAAAGGCATTGTCGAAACCTCGCTCACAATTTAATTTCGATTTCTCTTGTTTCTTTCTTTTGAACATTGTTTCGCATTTGTCCATATAATTGGTCTGTAATGTTAATGATTTTTGACATTTGTTCTTCTAAAGCTCTCATTTTATCTTGCATTATGCTATTCTCTTTTCGTGTTCTTTCTAATTCTTTCTCTATTTCGGTTCGTGTTACATCTATTAACATATCATCTTCTTGGATTGTGTCTTTCATTCCAAGAAGCTCAGAATAATAGTGTATTTTGTCGCTTTTCTTCCATCCAAACCTGTACTTTAGAGCACTTTCAGACTTGTACCTTGGAAGCCAATAACAACAAGATACATGCCTAAAATCGTACATTGTTAGTTCTGAGAACTTTTGGCCTGCTGGACTTGTTGTATTGCCCAAAACCCTTTCAGCAAGCCTTCTTAGATATTTATTGACAATTTTAGGGCAAATATCAAAGATGTAGTTGTCTTGTTTAAGTTCTCGGGTCTTTACATATTCTTTAATAAGCTGAGAACAAATCATTAACTTTATTCTTCTTCCAAAAGTCTTTGATATTTCCTCTCTGATGTTCAATTCTTTAAAGTCATTAAAGAAATCTGAAACCCGAATATTCATAAGCTCAGTGGGTGCTCTAATCCCTGTATCAAATAAAAACATCATGAGGATTTTGTACTCATACTTAGCATTGTCACAAAGCTTCTTAACTTGTTCTTCTGTTAAATAAACCCAATCAGGTTTATCTTGAGTTGTATCTAAATCAACAGTTATATCTTGAATTTCTATACCTTTCTTTTTATTGACTTTCATCCACCAGTGCCAGAATGCTTTAAAGATTTTAGCAGGTGTTTCAACTGATTTGTAGTTTGTTCCATCTTCCCTCTTAACTGTCCCATTTCTCATATCAGAAAAGAAAGAAACTAATTGTTCTTCGTTTATCTCAGTTATCTTGTTAATAGCATACAGTTCTTGAAATTTCCTCGTAAATGAGATAAATCTTTGCCTTATTGTGTTTAACCTGTTAAAGCTTCTTGGTCCTTTGATATTCTCAATAGAAATGTTTAATCCCCTCTCCATGTCATTTAGATAGTTCTTTAGAATCTCTGAATTCTCTTTGCTTAGCTCTGGAATTCCTTCTTTTGTTTTTTCTTTCCATTTCAGATACTTCTCTTTATGGTTGTATGGGTCGATTTTCATTGTATTTTAAAGAGAAGTTTTGATTTTCTAGGTATTTCAGAACTTCTTCAAGTTTCTTTAAGACATTTTCTGAATCTACCTTTTCTGCAATTTCAGGTGAGTTGGTTTTGTTCATTTGAATTAAACCTTTTTTTAGTTTAATTAAACTCAGAAGAAAATTCCACATGTTTTTACATATGCATTTGTTAG
>CAZRGF010000010.1:0-46728 GCA_964599615.1 Candidatus Woesearchaeota archaeon | reverse complement strand
TAGTCAATTTAGTGAATTTCTTGTTTTTGAATTGCTTAGAGAAGAATGTTAATCTTGATTTGAGCGACATTAACCTTATTGAGCTTCGTTCCCCTTTCTGAGAAACTTTAGAAATGTTTTTTCCGAGTTCAAAGTCTTTCAGAAACGTTATAATTAGATCAGAATTAAATTTTAATCCGTCGATATTAGGATTATTCTGTATCCATTCGTGCCATCTCTCGTTGCTGTTATATGGATCTCTTTTTTCAGTCATAATCAAAGGAAGAAGTAGAGGTATTTAAATTTACCCCTACTCTAACCTAAGGTTATATGCTCCCACCGGGATTCGAACCCGGGTCACAGCCTTGAAAGGGCTGAATCCTTGGCCTCTAGAAGATGGGAGCCTTATTTATCAAAAATTCTTTCGTTTTTAAAGGTTCTCTTAATTATTGAAAGATCCTTTGATTTTTGCTACTTAGATTAGACAGCATAAAACAAAACCCTTAAAAAGTCCGAAATATCCCTAAATGCATGACAAAGGCTAAAGAAGAAGTTAAGATTAATGATCTTATCTTCAAAGAACTGATAAAGCGAGGCTATTCCCTCGAAGGCAATACACGAGTATGGAATATTGCTGATTCTAAGTTATGGTATTTAACACCCGAACAAGCACAATCTTATCTTGACATGGTTGATTCAGAAGAATATCAAGATGGCATTGGTTCAAAAGAATTTAACTTAATTAAGAAGGATATGGCTGACTTAACGAATTCTGTCGGAAAAATGCCTGTCAATATAATCGATCTTGGTTGCGGAAATGGTAAAAAAGCCATGTTATTCATACAGAACTTGAATAAAAAAATCAAATTAAGATATTGCCCAATAGACATCAGTGGCTATATGGTAGATAGAGCTATGCAGAACATGAAAGAGATTGGCGGTGTTGGGGATATAGTCAAATTTCAGTGGAATATCTCTGATTTTGAGAACTTAGAGAACATAACCCCTTTATTGACTCGAGGAGAATTTAAGAAAAATTTCTTTTTGCTTTTAGGAAATACACTTGGAAATTTTGAAATTCATGAAATTTTGTATGAGATAAGAAGCAGTATGAAAGATAATGATTTATTATTAATTGGAAATGGATTGAACAACCACCGGGTTGAAGAAGATTTAGTAAAACAGTCCCAAAATGATGAAAAGATAAAAAGTTTTCTAGAGCACATGCCCCTAAAACTGGGGTTGAAAAAAGGAGACATTGAATATGGAGTGAGATTCAAAGATCCAAGGGTTGAGTTTTATTATACTATCAAAACGGATAGGGCGATAACATTTCAAGATAAAAAAGTCCGATTCAACAAAGGAGATCAGATTATCGTAGCTGTGACCTATCATTTTGAAAAAGAGAATTTCTTAGGGTATTTGAAGATGTATTTTGGAAGTGTTAAAATTTTCACTTCAGAAGATGGTTCTTACGCTCTAGCTTTATGCAAGAAGTGAATAATTTTTCTTGGGGAATATCTTTATAAAGATAAATTATATCTCGTTGTCATGGCAGAAAAATACGTTTATCTTTTTGAAGAAGGCAATAAAGACATGAAAGACCTTCTTGGAGGCAAAGGAGCTAATCTTTGTGAGATGACCAATCTTGGATTGCCTGTTCCTTCTGGTTTTGTCATCTCAATTGATGTCTGTGATTATTTTCTCAAGAATAAGAAGTATCCCCAAAAATTAAAAGAAGATGTTCAAGAAGCTTTGAAAAAATTAGAAAAGAAGATGAATGCGAAGTTCAATGATGAAAATAATCCTTTGCTTTTGTCAATTCGTTCAGGAGCAAAAGCATCTATGCCAGGGATGATGGAGACTATCCTGAACTTGGGTTTAAATGAAAAAACAATAAAAGCTTTGATAAAAAACTCGGGTAATGAAAGATTTGTCCTGGATTGTTACCGAAGATTCATCCAGATGTTTGGAGACGTCGTCCTTAAGATAGACATGAAGAAATTTGATGAAATTCTGGAAAATAAGAAAAAAACAAGGGGCATTGAACTTGATCTAGAATTAGATCCTCAAGACCTTAAAGAAATCATTTCAAAATATAAGGCGCTAGTAAAAAAAGAGCTTGGAAAAGATTTTCCTGAAGACCCTGCAGAACAATTATGGCTTTCAATCGATGCTGTTTTCTCTTCGTGGAACAGTACAAGAGCAATAAAATACCGGGAAATTAATAATATCAGAGGATTAAAAGGAACTGCGGTAAATGTTCAAGCAATGGTTTTTGGCAATCTTTCAGATGATTCTGGAACAGGTGTTGCTTTTACTAGGAATCCTTCTAATGGGGAGAATGAATTTTACGGCGAGTATTTGATGAATGCTCAGGGGGAAGATGTTGTTGCTGGAATAAGAACACCAAAACCAATAATTGAATTAAAGAAAGATATGAAGAATAATTATGAAGAACTTCTGAAAATAAGAACAACTCTTGAAAAACACTTCAAAGATATGCAAGATCTAGAATTTACAATACAAAAAAGCAAGTTATACATCCTTCAAACTAGGAATGGCAAGAGAACCAGCCAGGCTTCTGTTAAAATAGCTATTGATATGTTCAAAGAAAAATTAATATCTGACAAGGAAGCTATTTTAAGAGTTGATGCTAATCAATTAGATCAATTACTGCATAAAGGAATTGACCCTATTTTCATAGAAAAGACACAAAGCATAGGGCGAGGCCTTCCAGCAAGTCCGGGAGCTGGTGTTGGAAAGATTGTTTTCAATGCAGAAGATGCTGTTACCCAAGCTAATGAAAAAAACGAGCCAGTCATCCTTGTTAGATTAGAGACAAGTCCAGAAGATATTGAAGGAATGCATGTTGCCAAAGGTGTTTTAACTGCAAGGGGTGGGATGACAAGCCATGCAGCTGTTGTTGCAAGAGGAATGGGTAAATGCTGTATTGTCGGTTGTTCTGAACTTCAGATAAATGAAAAAGAAAAAACAATTAAAATCAAAGAAATTATGTTGAAAGAAGGGGATTTTTTAACACTGGATGGCACAACAGGCGAATTTTACAAAGGGGAATTGCCTTTAATTGAACCAAAACTTTCGGGAGAATTTGCTGAATTAATGGAACTTGCTAAAAAATATAAAAAACTTGGAGTCAGAACAAATGCAGATACTCCGAAGGATGCTAAAATAGCAAGAGACTTTGGTGCAGAAGGAATTGGATTATGTAGAACAGAGCATATGTTCTTTGAAGGTGAAAGAATAAATGCTATGCGAGAGATGATTCTTGCTGATACTGAAGAAGAAAGAATAAAAGCATTGAATAAGTTGCTTCCTTATCAGAGAAAAGATTTTGAAGGAATTTTTGAAGTTATGAATGGTTTGCCTGTTATCATAAGACTATTAGACCCACCATTACATGAGTTTCTCCCAAAAGAAGAAAAAGAAATTCAGCAACTTGCTAAAACAAGCGGTATTGACATCAAAAAAATCAAGAAAAAAATTGAAGAACTTCATGAATTCAATCCTATGCTCGGATTCAGGGGATGCAGATTGGGAGTTGTCTATCCTGAAATAAGTGAGATGCAAGCAAGAGCTATTTTTGAAGCTGCAATAAATGTTCAAAAGAGGGGAATTAAGGTTATTCCTGAAATCGAAGTCCCTAACATCATACATGTTGAGGAATTCAAATTAATTAAAGATATAATAATTAAGGTTGCGAAAGAAACAGGAGCACAAAACCAGATAGAATATAAGATTGGGACAATGATCGAATTCCCAAGAGCGGTTTTAGTTGCAGATGAACTAGCTAAAGAAGCTGAATTTATGAGTTTTGGGACAAATGACCTAACGCAAACAACATTGGGATTTTCAAGAGATGATGCTGGGAGATTCATCCCTTCTTATATATTAAAAAATATTTTTGAAAAAGACCCTTTCCAGACAATTGACCAAGAAGGTGTTGGGAAAATAATGAAACTTTGTGTTGAAAAAGCAAGAAGTGTTAAACCAGATATGGATATCGGAATTTGCGGGGAGCATGGCGGAGACCCTGCAAGTGTCAAATTCTGCCACAGAATCAGCTTGTCAAATGTTTCTTGCTCGCCTTTCAGGGTTCCAATCGCTATTCTTTCTGCTGCACAGGCTGCTTTAGAATAAAACCTAGAGATTGCGTAGCATCTATAAGTGCTAAGATAATATTTTGTTTTTCATTATCTCTTTCTTAATGTTTTTAAATGATAAATAAATTTATATAAAAAATTATTACACATAAAACGGGTTGTTAACAACCAAATTCTTAGAATCTGCGCTTCGCTTTTCAATTAATCTTTAAAAGATTTGACAAAACCAAGATTACCTAAAATAACAATAATTATTATAAATAAAAGCTTCTTTAAAACCAATGAGATTAGAAGATTTTATTAAAGAATTGAAAGAATTGCCTGATGAAAGACTTCATGAAGAAAGAGGGGTAGGTGATAATTTTATTATCAGATTAAAAGCAGATTATGGATTATTATGCGATTTTCTAGAAAACACAGGACATGTTTCCACGGATAAAGAAAAAAGCAAATATGGAACTAAAGTTTATTATGAACAAACAGGATTAGTTTATATGCAGGTTTCTGAAGTAGAAGATTGTTTTTTTGATTCAGTTTATACAGATGCTCATCCAAAATTGAAAAGAGAAGTAGAAGGCAAGTATAATTGTTGTATCATGTTTCATCCAAGTAGAGAAGGGAATAAAAAAGGCGTTGAATTAAAAACAGATAGGGCAATGACTGAAACAATAATCAAAGTTGGTGAATATGTTTTAAAGAATAATCTTGGGGCCTGGATTCCAAGTTGTTATGGCCCAAGTGTTGGATGTATGGAGAAAGGAGAAAATTGGATTTTATCAAGAATGGCTTTTCATCCGCCTGTAGACTTCTGACCTCTTATAAACCTTGGTTATGTAACTTTCTGATAGTAACAAAAAGAAAAGTTTAAAAATGCTCTTGAATTAAAATATTTATGCAACTATTAGTAAAACGGGATATAACTCTTTTAGAAAAGACAAAAGGAAAAGCTATTGTAGATAGCGATGTCCCAAAAGCACTAAAAACACCAAGAGTTGTGCCCCAACAGATAGTTGATCATACCCAGAAAAGAGAACCTAGTGACGATTTGATAATAGCAAATGAAAGGGATTATAGTTTTATTGATACTTACTTAAAATTTGGCTCAGATGACTTAAAACAAGAAGTAGAGCGCATGAAGAATGCAAAAGTAAAATTAATAAATTGCAAGGCGGATGTTGTTCCAGCATTATGGAGCGGTTACAGGTCAGCACTATTCCAAGATCCAGAAACTGGAAGATTATTCAGGCTTAAAGGAATTTCTCTTAATCCTTCTAAACCAGAAATAAAAGAATTTGAAGATGATGTTTTTTGGGTTTTAGGCGGACAAAAAAGAGAGAATGCAGATTTTGAAAGAAAGATGTCTGATAGATGCAATAAAGTGCTTTCAGATTATGGAATTGCTCCTACAATGACTTATAGGGGAATATGGCAATACCCTGTAAAAGTTAAGGGAGAAAAAGTTGCTGCATCGGTCATTGAAACACTTGGAGATACAAGACTAGATGAACTTATGTTTGTGCTAGATTGTGTTGCTTGCAAAAAGATGTATATTGATGCGAAATCTGGAAAAATCGGAGAACTAACTAAAGAAGGCGAGAAAATTTTTAAAAATCTTAAACATTTTTATTATCAAGTTGGAAATACTGTTGGAAGATTAAAATGTTTGATGGATGAAAGTGGACAAACATGGAGTTGCGATTCTGAAAGATCAAATGCACATATTGGGAATATTGTTGTTTATAATGGAACTGACAAAATAAAAATTGGTTTTGTTGATTTTGATGCTTCTTGTGATTCTGATGATTTAACACAAAGTGAAATGAGAGACTTACAAAAAAGAGAATATGAGACAATAATGCGAAGTGCACAAGCAGGACCAATTAGTTTAAGACAAACTTCTGGGTTGCCATCAACTTTAAAGCTTATACATACCATAGGTGATTTTAGAAAAGCTTTTCAACAAGGATTTTTTTGTGGATACAGTACTTCTCCTGACTGCTTTGGAGATAAATTAACTAATGAAATTGATTTAGGAATACTTCAAGAAACTTTGGAATTATTACGAACAGTTCAAACCATTGCTAAAGCACCTTATCTTGGACCAAGAATTAATGATCCCCTTGAAAATTATGGTACCAGACTTCACAAGAATTCTGGTTTAGAAGACATTATTGACAAGAATAGGTCTTATCAAAGGCGTATTAATAATTATGGGAAAGACGATGATAAAAACCCTTACTTTATTCCGAGAAAAGATTATTTAGGTTCTTTGATTAATGACAAAAAACCAGATGATATTTATAGAAAGGACAATAAAGGACTTTATAGCCAGCAATAAGAAGAGGATAATTATTAATTTATTCTACTGTCACGCTCTTCGCCAAGTTCCTTGGCTTGTCAACATCACAACCTTTTGACAATGCTAGATGATATGCAAAAAGCTGCAGAGGAATTGTTGTCAAAATGGGCATTAGGAAAGCATTTGTGTTAGGGACTTTGATTATATTATCAACTATACTATCTAATTCTTTTGTGTCTTCTGTGGTGATTGCTATGACACGGCCTTTTCTTGATTTAATCTCATGAATGTTGGAGAGGATTTTTTCAAAAGTCTTGTCTTTTGGGGAGATGAATACTGAGGCCATTTTGTCATCTACCAAAGCTATAGGGCCATGCTTCATTTCAGCTGCCCCTAATCCATCACAGGGGATATAAGCAATTTCTTTCAGTTTCAATGCTCCTTCTAATGCAACAGGATAATTTGTACCTCTGCCTAAAAATAAAAAATGAGAAACATTCTTGTAATTTTCAGCAGCTTGTTTTATTTCAGGTTCTTTTCTTAATACTTGGGTTACTTTTTCAGGAATCTCTTCTAAATCTTTTAAATATCTGGAAATTTCTTCTTTTGTGAGAATTTCTTTTTCTTTTGCGATTTTCAAAGCAATGAGGTAGAAACAAGCGGTTTGTCCGGTAAATGCTTTTGTTGAAGCGACCCCGATTTCTGGGCCTACATGCAGGTAAACTCCTGAATCAACTAATCTAGCTATACTTGAGCCCACAACATTTACTATCCCGAATGTTCTCAGGTTTTTATTCTCTTTTTTTGCTATGTCTTTTACATACTCTAGTGCTCCTTTTGCATCAGCTGTTTCTCCTGACTGGCTTACAGCTATAACCCAGTCATTTTCTTTAATAACAGGATCGCGATAACGAAATTCTGCAGCATCTTCAGCTTCACAAGGAATTTTAGTCAAAGATTCCAAGATATATTTTCCATAAAGGGCAGCATGCCAAGAAGTTCCACAAGCTATAATAATAATACGGCTCAATTTTTTGAAAAAATCTTTGTCTTGACTTAAGATCTCATCTATTCCATCAATCCTTATATCTTCTTTTAGTATCCTTCCCCTAAATGAATTATGTATTGTCTCTGCCTGTTCGCAAATTTCCTTGTGCATAAATGTCTCGTGCCCTTGCTTTTCAATTTGTTCTAAACTTAGGTTGATTTCTTGGAGGTTTTGGCGAATCTCTTGTTTGTTTATATTCCTAATCTCAAAATTGTTTGGGGTAGCAATCACCATCTCACCATCTTCGAGATAATTGATTGTTTTAGTGTATTCAAGAAAAGCTGAAGCATCAGATGCGATGAAAACCCCTTTTTCATTCTTGCCAATTATCAAAGGAGAACCTTTTCTAGCTCCTATTATCTTGTTCTCTTTCTTGTTCAAGATAGCTAATCCATAGGCTCCTTTAAGTTCATTCAGAGCTAAACGAACTGATTCTTCGAAACTATTTTGTCTGTTAAATTCTTCAATCAAGTGAACAACTACTTCTGTATCTGTTTCAGTGATGAATTTATGCCCCTTACTTTCAAGATATTTTTTTATTGTAAGATAATTCTCAATTATTCCATTATGGACAAGGACTATGTCTTTATTACAAGAAAAATGCGGATGCGCATTTATTTCATTGGGAATTCCATGTGTTGCCCATCTTGTGTGTGCAATCCCTGTTGTTCCTTGCAAATCTTTTGATTCAGTTAATTTATTCAAATCCTCTACTCTTCCTTTTGTTTTCAGGAGTGTTATATCGTGGTTATCTAAGATAGCTAAGCCAGCTGAATCATAACCCCTGTATTCAAGTCTTCTTAACCCATTTAAAAGAATAGGCAAGACCCGTTCTTCTCCGATATAAGCAATTATTCCGCACATTCTTTTTCATAATTTTGATGATTTTTAGTTTTTTAACCTTTATGATATTGTAATCTATATTTCCAGTCTATAATTGTAATCAATGTCACATTGCTGTTTATGTTCGATAAATCAAAATTATCAATAGGGTTCACTTAAAACTCTCTCTAAAGAACTTTGCAAACTAGAAATCATGTCTGGGGAATTTTCATAGTGGATTACATCCCGGGCCATAACTGACAATGAATTAGAAAGCCTTGCATCCTTTTTTATTAAGACTATAATCGGAACATCATATGCATCTGCCCAACCCGCCTCAATACCAACCCCTAGTTTGGGGGTAGTTGCTTCAACAACTATAACATCACACTTATTTCGGAAAAATTCCCTAGAACTAAATAACTCCTCGCTATGTTCATGAGGAAGAATGAGGTTGTATTTCTGGCTTAATTCGTTTTCTCTAAGTGGCTTATAAAGTTCTGTTCTATAATTTCCTTCAGGGTCTTTTGCATGAGAAACATAAACTGTCTTTTTAGCATTTTCTTGAGTCATCTGTCTCAAAGATTAGTTTATTTAAAAGCATTATTGTGTTCTAAACCATAGAAATGTTTTTAATGCTCACTGAACATAGACAAACAAGATGGAAGAAAATGGGGGCAATACAACAGAAACAGCAAAAGATAAAGCCAGTAAAGGAAAAGCAAGATATGAACTTAGCTGCGGAGCAGTTATCTTTAACATAAGCGAAAACAAGCCACAATATCTTCTAGTTAAATATCCAAATTACTGGGGCTTTCCAAAAGGCAAGGTAGAACCGGGAGAAGATGAAGAACTTACTGCTTTCAGAGAAATTCTTGAAGAAGTTGGATTAACTGATTTGAGATTTATTCCCGGATTTAGAAAAGTTGGCAAGAAATATTTTAGAAATCCCCTAGACAGGGATGATTTAATCAGAAAAGAATTTGTCTTCTTGATTGCCCAGACATGGCAATGGAATATAAAAATAAGCTCTGAACATGAAGATTTTAAATGGTGCAGTTTTGAAAAAGCCCTGTCTTTGATAAAACCAAGGGGCGTAAAAAAATTGCTAGCAGATGCAAATCTTTTTATAGAAAAGAACTTTGATCTTAATCTAGGCATATTAAAAGATGAGGAAAGGATAAAGAAGGTATAATACAAGTTATGTGTTGTAATGGTTATTTAGTCTCAAATTTTCGAAACTCTAACAAAAACTAGAAAGAATAAATAAATTATTAAAGATATAAAAAATACATAAAAAACCAACATAAAAATGTTAACTGAAAAATCTGTTGCTGTGATAATTTTTAGGAAAGAAGAAGATTTCAGATTCTTGCTTTTGTATAAAACTGATAATGGAGTTTACAAAGAAGCTTGGGAATTTCCCAAAGGGAATGTAAATACTGGTGAAAAAGAGAAAGATACTGGAATCAGAGAAGTTTTTGAAGAAACTGGTTTGAATGATAAACAATTAGAGTTTTATGATTTCCATGATAAGGTTTCCTTTTTCTATAGGAATGAACGACAAGAGCTAGTAAACAAAGAAGTTACTTTTTTGATGGCAAGAACAATAAAATCAGAGATTAAGATATCTTCTGAACATTCTATGTATAGATGGGCGCCATATCTTGAAGCATTTGACTTACTGACTCAAAAGAACAATAAAGAGATTCTAAGAAAAGCTTATGATTTCGCTAAACGGGCTTTAGTGCAAAGAAAGATTTTCTAATCATCAAGGTAAGTAAAGGAGTCTCCATGTTGACCATCAACATGATATCCCCCTCTTAAAACATAAACGGTTCTTGGTCCAGGGCCAATTAATACTTCTTCTTGCAACTCAACAGGCCCCATTCTTAAGTAATCCTTTGTTCTGATAGGATGACCAAACCCTAGAATAACTATTCCTTTTTCACCAATCTCTTCCAAAACACTTTTTTGAGGTATTCTCTTTCCGCTATCATCGCATGCTTCTGAAACTGATAGTGTAACTATCAAAGCCCTCTGCTATCCACTGGACCAGCTACAGGACTGCCCTTTGGACCATAATACATGCTATCACAAGATTCTACTTTTCCTGCTAAGCTTTTTATCTTTTTAGGAAGGCCATCGTACATATTTCTTTGATAGAAAGGGGGTTTATAATCTTTGTCTAAAAATAAAATAACTATTAGAAAGTATAGCTAGATAAAATTTATAAACTGATTCTTGGTTTTATGTTGGCGATTAATTCAAAATGGTAAATTATATTATTCCTGAAACATTTGTTCGTGGATTAGACTACACCTCACTAAAAAGAAAAGGACGCAAAATAAATATATTCTCTTTGTTGAAAGAACAGGCAATAAAATATACAAAAAAGTCTGGAGAGAGCCCTACAGATGAAGAAGCAAAACAACTTCTTTCTTTTTATAGATTATATGAAGAACTTAGGGGGAGAGGCGTGATTGAATATTCTGCTTCCTTGATTTTGGAGGATGTTTGGGAGAAGGATTATAATGTCATGGTTATCTGCACTTCACAAGTATCTTCTGGAAGAGAACCAGAGAATAGTTTGGGGACTGAAAAACAAGAAAATTGGGGTAGACAAGCTACCAAGGAAGATGAACCATTAGTTTATGAGGGAAAAACAGGACAGCAAAGACAATTAACAGTGACTCTTGCTAGAAAAACAGAAGGTTTTTGGATTGGAGTTCAAGAAGATACTAATTTCGCATTCGCGAAAGATTCTTTAGAATATGCTGTTTTTGAAGCACTTGTAGATTATAAAGGAAAATGAAAATTACTGAATTAATCTTATTAATTGGTTTGGGCTTAAGCTCAATTACTTATGGGCAAACGAGCAGTAGGATTATGGCGTTAGAAAGAAGACTAAAAAGAGGGGGTGTTGATTCTTTGACTATCAAAGAATGTTTTTCTGACCCTAGATTCAAGATTAATGAAAATTTAAGAGAAACTAAAAAAGCTTATGCTAAAGTAAATTATTTTGACATGACCAGGGAGTTTTGGAAAGAAGAAACTTTTCAAAGAGATTTAGATACGCTTGTCTCAAAAAAGGGGCTTTTTGACAAACTTGAAGAGGAATATTCTACCAAGGGAATCAACCGGTTTCTAGTTGTCTCATTATTAGGGATGGAATCTAATCTTGGAAACTGGAAAGGAACACACTCTATTATTAATGCTTATGCTTCAGAATATCTTGATGATAAAGCAAAAGAATCCAGAAGAGAATGGTTTTATGAATTATTAAAAATAAGCTTGAAAAGAAAAAAAGAATTATGCCAAGATTGTGGAGTAAGTGATTTATTCGAGATAAAAGGTTCATGGGCTGGTGCTTTTGGGCATATGCAAGTTATGCCTGATGAGTATTTTTCTTATTTTATTGATTTCAATGGAGACGGAAAGAAAAATCCCTTTGATTTAGAAGATTGTATTGGAAGTGTAGCCACTATCTTAATTTCTAAAGGCATCAAAAATACTCCAGAAGGAATAAGAAAAGCTCTTTATAATTATAATCCTGCAGAAGGTTATGCTGAAGCAATCATTGAACATGCTAGAGTCCTAGAAGGCAAATATGGGTTATTTGGATTAAGATAAAGGGGAGATCATAAAAAACAAAGATTATAGCGCTAGGGAATAATAATCTTTATAAATTGTTTTTATTCCAAGATACATGAGAAAATCAATTGTTGGACTTGTAGCATTGGTTTTAACATTAGCTGGATGTTCTAATCATAAACATACTAACTATGTCACTGATCAAAGAATTTATCCTTCGCTAAAGGAAGTCCCAAGTTTTATTTCTTATTCTGAAGAGACTGATTTTTTAAAAGAACAAAAAAGAACAAAAAATATAGCAGTTTATACTTTAGATGGTTTTAAAATAACTCAGCATAGAATAAGAAAATTTAAATCAAAAACAGAATGTAGTGGCAAGTGGGCGTGGGATTATAGTTATGAAGGAGATATAACTTTTTATAGCGGAAATTTTAAATATATCAGAGAAGAAAGGGTTTTAGAAATAGCTCCCACATCCACATACCCTGAGACAACAAAAAAAACTGAAGAAACAGTTTATTTTAGGAGAATAGAGATTGAAAAGGGAGAGTATGAAACAAAAGGCAAAGCTAGTTCTAGTTCATCTTCTAGTTCGGGATTATTGTATTCACAATCTAGTGCAAGTGCACACGTAGATATTAAAAGTGCCCAAGAAGTTTTATATTCGGAGGTCGATGAACCGGAAGTACTTTATGATGCATATACTAATATAATGGTAGTTACAGGAGAACAATTTTGGCTCAGTTCCTGGGGCGGAATGTACAATAAACTGCCTGAAGCAAAACCTGGAGACATTATGAAAATTGTAAAACAACCTTATTCTGACTTTGAAGTTGACTTTCAAGGACAATCGTTTCCCTTGGAACCAGAAATAAACCTGGATCGTTTTGTTGAAGGAAGAGTTGGTTCTTTAAATGTAATTTCTTTAAGGAAAAGGACAAAAGATTGATTCTATAAGACGAATCTTTTGGGTAGATAAAAACTTTTATAAACAAAAATAACAAGCTAATCTATGGATGTGAGCCTGTAGCTCAGCCTGGTTAGAGCAACGGTCTTATATGACCTTAATCCATCTCTGGATTAATAGCACTAAGCAAGCCGTAGGTCCTGTGTTCAAAAGAGCCTTCTTTCTTTTGAAAAAGAAAGAAGCTTCGGGAAGAAAGAAAACTCAATTTTCCCGGCTCATGAAAATCACAGCAGGCTCATTCCATCCTATTTTTTATGTAATCAAAGATGTAAGTATTGTAATTAATAATTGTCAAGGATTTCGAGAGAAACAGAAAAAAATAAAAAACCTAGGTTTATAGATAATAGCAGGTTAAACCACAAAGTTACCTTTAGTTACAATAATCTTTAAAAAGTGGTAGTATTTAACAAAAAATGAATTTAGCAAGATTATTGAAACGAGTGGGTGGAGAAGTGCGCATTTCAAAAATAGACATAACCGATTATGAAAGAGATGTAAGCAAAAGATTTGTTGGACAGGTAAAAACCAGATTATGCAATCTACACCGTAGTTCTATTATTGATACAATAAATGTAGAAAATTCAGTTATAGAGGAATTAAGAATCCAGAATGGTATGGAAGTTTTAGTCTATAAAGGTAAAAAAGATTTTTACGTGACTCAAGTTATTGACCCCAGAACGCAGAAAGTCATTTACCATCGAAATCTTTACTTTAGAAGTTAATTAAGTTTAAAATGAAGGTCAAAAATGTTATGCAGTTAGGAGGAGTAGTTAATGCAACTATTGGATTACTTGTTTATAACCAGCTTCCAGGAAGGTTTTTTCAACACTTAGATATTACAAAAACTTTTGAATACGCCAATAATATCAATACATTATTATATTCTAGCCAAACACCTGTTGAAACAAAAGTTACGGTTTTAGCTGGATTAGCTGTTGTTGGGGCTGCTACACTGGGGTTAGGATATGTTTTTGCAGATGGTGTTTCGGACATTATTACTGGGAGACATCATTCATTGGGATTAGAGATTTATTATAATATTTTCCCTAAAGAAAGGGAATTAGACAAAAGACAGATACAAAGATTTAATGAAATCTTAGAACTAAAACTCTAAATTCCCCAAGTTGCTTTACCTTATTCTCTTTTGGATATACCCCAGATAAGCATTGTCTTTTGACCGGAAATATTTAAAACAGAAGTCTAGAACTAATTGACATTCTCTTTTTATCTTTTCCTTTTGGTTATATACTCCCTCACTGTACATTTTTATAAATTTTTTATCTATCTTATCTGTGTAAACCCCTTTTATTACTTTGATATTTTTTGGGGGGTGAATTTTTTTGCCGGGGTTATATTCACGAAAATAAACGGAAATTAAAACAATTTTATTTTTTAAAAAGATAAGTTCGTAATAGGGATTTTTAATTTTTCTTCCATGTACTTCTAAGTCTATATCTGAACAATTATTGATAGTTCCATGTGCTGTTGAACCAGAAATTATAATCAAGTCACTTTCAATAAATTTGTTTTTTAGATAATTTAATATACCAGACTTTTTATTAAACTTCTTAATCTCTTTTTCTTTGTTTTTCATTTCATATTCCCCAAGTTGCTTTACCCTTTCTCTTTATCTCCGCTATTTCCTGCAACAAAGAAAGTTCATCACCATTAAGATATTTCTTGTTTTCTTTTAATCGGAGAAATTCTTGTTCATTAAGAGAACTGTAGAGGAGGTCATCTTCTTTAATTTGTCTCCCGTAGGTTGTACTTGGAAAAGAAATTGCAACTTCTTGACCATATATTGCCTTAGGAATTGATTTGTTCTCATGCTGAATTGTTTTTACTTTGTCTATTTCTTCGCCTTGAGCATTCATTAAAGTGATATCTTGTTTCAAGATTCCTGCTTCTACCCGAATTCCGAAAACAGCTGGTTTGCTTTGTCTAAAACAACAATTCTTCATCAACCTTATCTTAACAGGCCAAGTCATATTCTGAAGTTTTTTTCTTTCAATTTCAAGTGCTTTTTCCTGACTCCATTTTTTAAGATCTTCTATGATATGATAAATAACATCATTCTGGATTATCTTAACCTCTTGTTCAAGTGCTTTTTCTTCAGAAACTTCTGATTCAATATTAAAACCAACGATAACCTTGTTCAAGTCAGAATAAGATTTTGTTAATGAAATGTCAGATTGAGTTATGTTTCCTATGGATGTTCGGGCTATTTTAAAACCAGCTTTTCTGAGTAATAACAGCAAAGCTTCTAAAGAACCCAAAGAATCTGCTTTTGCAACAATGCCTTCTTTATCTGCTTTAATTGAATAAGAGACTTCTTTTTGGATTTTTTCTTTGATTTCTTCTATCTCTTTCTTATTCTTGGTTTTTGCTACTAAAAAAGGCATTCCTGGAACTAAATTTTCAAATGCTTCTGAAGGAAACTGCAACCTGATTCCTGCTGCTGCTGGAATTTCGTCAACAGTTTCATAGCCTTTTCCCAATGGTTGTGCTTGGAATAATGCCCGGATTTTTGTATCAACTGCTTTGTTCAATGTTGCTATGACTAAAGTGTCTGTTTTTTTCAAAATTCCGTCATATAATATGGCTTCACAGTAAGTTATTTTTTCTTTCTTGATTTCTAGGATTGTGCCTTTTGTCTCTTCTCCTAGTTTTAATTTATTAATCAAGAATTTTTGAGACAAACCAGCAAGCATTGCAATCACTTCGGGCAATCCTTCTTTGGTTTTTGCTGAACAAGGAATCAGCGCTAATTGTTTTTCGAATTTGGTTATTCTAAAAAACAAGTCAGAATCAAAACCATATGAATTGAGCTGTTCTATCATCTTATAGAGTTTTTTATCAAATTCTTTTTTTACGTAATCTGCTTGTTTGTCAATATCTTCGATCAAATCTTTAGAAACTTGACGCCAGCCCGAAATTGAATCTATTTTATTTAATGCAACTACAAAAGGGACTTTGCTTGCTTTCAAGATCTCGATTGTTTCTCTTGTTTGTTCCATCAAACCTTCATTGATATCTATCACAAGAATAGCTAAATCAGCTAAAGAACCCCCTATCTTTCTTAAATTACTGAATGCAGCATGTCCGGGGGTGTCAATAAAAAGAAAACCGGGAATTTCTAGCTTTATGTTGAACCGTTCTAATATCTTGGAACATCTTTCGTTTACAAGAGAAGAAGGAACACAAGTAAATGAAATCTTCTGTGTTATTAAGCCAGCTTCTTTTGAAGCAACACATGTTCCACGTATACTGTCTAGTAAAGTTGTTTTGCCATGGTCAACATGACCTGCTACTGTAACGATTGGGCTTCTGATTGTTTGGGCCATATTTTTTAAAAGAATAAGGGTGTTAAAAATTTAACTAATTTTCATTTGAAGATTAAAGAAGCATATCCTACTGCATTTTTATAATCCCCAATTACATCCCCCGAGGTATAGTATTTCAGAAGTTCTGCTTTTTTTGCTCCTAAAAGCTTAGATGTTTCAATAGCTATGGTTATAGGGGAAAGGCCACAAACAGTTGATTTTTCAGCTTGTTCATAAAATGTTTTTGGATCAAGAGATAAAATATTTTTTATAACTTGATTATCCATCTTGTAAAGATTGTCTTTTGTCTGGTTGTTTAAGGGAAAAGGAACAAAACCATAATTTGGGCCGTAATGAGTGAAGTCGCTTGAAGCAATCACCACAACAGAATTTTTTTGTTTTTTTATTAATTCTGCTAATCTATTTGAGAATTTTATAAGCTCTTTATAGTTTTTTGTAGAGACGATGACTGGGACTATCTTAAAATTTTTGAAACATAATTGAATAAACGGAAGCTGGACTTCAATACTATGCTCTAATCTATGGGGTGCTTCATCTTGCTGAATTGTGTTCTCATTAACAAGGGCCTGAGAAAAAGAAATCTCGTTTTTTGCTATCCCTAGGGGCGTTAAAAAACTATCAAATGAAACAGAAAATTCAGCATTTGCTATCCCCGTATGATTTGTTCCAAGAATGACAAAAGTTATTGGTTGCTTGACATTTATGGTAGAGGCATAAACGTGGCTTGCACAAGGACCTGAAAAAACATATCCTGCATGGGGCACGATTGCTCCGAAAATCTTTTCAAAAACTTTTTTTTTCTTTAATACCCCTGGACCAAACTTATTTTTAAAACAATTTCCAATCTGCTCATTCAAATTTTCTTTGTCTTGTTCATAAAACTGTCCTAAAAAAACTGGTGGTCTCATTTGCCTTTTTTATTAACTGACAAGACATGCGGACTTTTAAGTTTTTGTATTTCTGTTATAAGTTTAATTCTCCAATGTTCCGCATGTTTTTAGGTGATTGTTTTTAGTATAAAACAACTTTCTACATAAGATTTATAAAACAAAATTACTATTCGCTATTATGTCGGATATAGTCATATCAAAGAAGTGGACAGCAGTAGCAATATTGACAGTATTATTGGTCTTAACTTTTTTATTATTAAAACCTTTCTTTAGTTCAATTCTCTTTGGAATAGTCATCGCGTATATTCTGCAGTGGCCTTACAAACAATTAAACAGATTGATAAAAAAGAAAGCGATTGCTTCTGGAATCATCTGTCTAGTGTTTATCATCCTCCTGGGTGTGGGGATATATTTCTTAGCCCAGGTTACAGTGAAGGAAGCATTTAGCCTGTATATGAACATGGGGCAGATTGATCTCCTAAAACTAACTGACAAAGTCGTAGCCTTTGTTTTTCCTAACTCCCCAGAAATAAGCAATGAGCTTTCGGTTACAATCCAAACTGCTTTAACTGATTTAATCAGTTCATATGTCCAAATAGTTAAGAAAGTGATTATGGATCTCCCAAAATTAATTGCAGAGCTTTTTATTACTTTCTTAGTTGCTTTTTATATACTAAAAGATAAAGATACTCTTGTAGGTTATATCAAAGAAATCTTGCCTTTTGAAACAGATGTAAGCGAAAGATTCATCAAAAGGTCAAAGGATATCTCATTTGCAACAATTTATGGACAGATTGTTGTGGGAATAATCCAAGGCATCACTGCTGGAGTCGGGTTTTATCTATTCCATGCCCAATCTCCTTTATTTATGACATTATTGGCAATATTTTTTGGAATGCTTCCTATGCTCGGAGCATGGGTCATATGGATTCCTGTGGCTTTGTCTATGTTTGCGATGGGAAACACCACCAATGGGATTCTTTTGGGTATTTATGGCATTCTTGTCGTAAGCACCATTGATAATATTGTCAGGCCGTTTGTTGTTGGAAAAAAAGGAAAGGCAAATCCAGTCATAATCTTCCTGGGTATGGTAGGCGGATTAACTTTAATCGGACCTATTGGGCTGATTGTTGGGCCAATAGTACTGGAATATACACTCATTTTTATTGAACTTTATAGAAAAGGCAATCTAAAGATAAAATTATAAAGAATACAATACAAAAGATATAATAAAAAAGAGGTAAAAAAATGATTTTGAAAGTAAGGCCACTTAGGTATACAATCTCTGCAGGTATAGAGATTGTTATTTTGCATAAAGAAACTGCAAAAAAACTTGGGGTGCATGCTAATGACCGTCTTGAAATCAAATGTCTTAACTGTGGGAAAAAAACAGTTGCTGTGGTGGAGATCAGTATCGGATTTGTAGAAAAAGATGAAATCGCAGTTTCTGAAGAAGTCACTCAAGTGATTGGTAAACATAAAAACCAGAAAGTTTTTGTTGAACCTTCGTTTAAACCGATAAGTGCGATGTATGTAACAAAAAAACTTAAAAAACATGCACTGAGCTATACCGAGATATATGCTATAATCTCGGATATTGTCCAAAATAAATTAACTGATATCGAAATTGCATATTTTTGTTCTGCTGTTGGTCTGAATGACATGAATCTTGACGAAGTATATTCTTTGACTAAAGCTATGGTAAAAACAGGGGAAGAGATAAAATGGAATAATCGATTTGTTTTAGATAAGCATTGCTGCGGGGGAGTTGCGGGAATCAGAACAACCCCATTAGTTGTCAGTATTGTCGGTTCTGCAATAGAGGAGTTGGGGATAAATGCGGTACTTCCAAATACCTCTTCTAGAGCAATCACCAGTGCGGCAGGAACCTCGGATGATATTGAAATCCTTACTGGAATTGAATTCACAACACAACAATTAAAAAAAATTATCAAAAAAATCGGGGCTTGTTTTGTCTGGAATGGCATCTTGGGCCTTGCTCCTGCCGATGACAAGATCATCCAGGTGGAGAGACTAATTAATTTAGAATCACATGAACAATTAGTCGCTAGTATCTTGGCTAAAAAAATTGCAATGGGAACAACACATGTTGTAATGGAAATTCCTTATGGAAGTACGGCAAAATTCACAAAAAAGAATGCACAACATATAAAATATCTAATGAACAAAATTTCTTCAAGATTTAACCTAAAAATAAAATGTCTATTGACTGATGGCTCACAGCCAATAGGGAATGGAATTGGCCCTTGTTTAGAGATGCGGGATATTATCTCTGTTTTAAGAAGAACAGAGAGTAGACCCTTGGATTTAGAAGAAAGATCCTTGCTTTTATCTACAGAGCTCTTAAGTTTTGTCGTTCCAATAAAACAAGCGACAGAATTATGCAAAATGCTATTAAACTCGGGAAAAGCTTATGAAAAATTCAAGGAAATAATTCTCACTCAGGGCGGAAGCGATAATGAAAATGACATTTCAAGGAAGCTTGAATTAGGAAGATTCCATGAAACAATAAAATCCAATAAAAGCGGGAAAATAACTGAGATAGACAATAAAAAAGTAGCTTATATCTCAAGATTATTGGGATGCCCTGCAGATAAGGCTGCTGGAGTCTACCTCCATGCCCATGTTGGCACTTTTATTGATGAAAAAGACAATCTATTTACATTGTATGCTGAAACCAAAGACAAATTAGATTATACAAAAAAATCGCTGAAGAAATTTTTCCCAATGAAGATAGAATAAATTTCTTAAAGTTTTTTGATAGGTTCTGATGTAAGATACTAAAATGAAAAGAGAAGAAAAATTGACAACAAAGGTTTACACTAAGAATGTGTTAAAAGAATGGAAAAGATTAGTCAAAAACCCTTATCACCGGTTGGAGTTTGAAACAACTCTTCATTTTTTAAAAAAATATTTACCTAAAAAAGCATTAATTCTAGATGCCGGTGGTGGACCAGGAAGATATACTATCGAACTAGCTAAACGAGGGTATGATGTTACTCTTCTAGACTTTGTTCCAGCAAATCTGCAATTTGCTTTAAAGAAAATAAGAAAAGCTAAGGTTCAAAAGAGGATTAAAGGAGTAGTTGAAGGTTCAATAACAAATCTCTCAATGTTTAAAGATAATACTTTTGATGCTGTTATCTGCCTGGGTGGACCTTTATCACATGTTCATCCTGAATCTGAGAGAGAAAAAGCGATTTCGGAATTAATTAGAGTAACTAAAAAAAATGCTCCAATTTTTGTTTCAGTAATGGCTAAATTCGTAACACTGATGAGGGGACCGGGAAATTATGCTCATGAAATAAAAATGACAAAACATTTTAAGAAATTCGCTTTTGAAGGAGACGATTATCATTTTTGGAAAGGACAAGCTTTTTGCCATTTTTTTGTGTTAGATGAGTTTAAAAAATTGTTTGATAATAAAAAAGTAAAAGTCTTGGAAATTGTGGGATTAGAAGGGATTTCAAGTCCAGACCAGAAAGGAACAAATAAGTTATATAAAGATAAAAAATCTTGGAAAAACTGGATGGAGGTACATTATAAATTATGTACACATCCAACAGTTGTTGACACAAGTCAACATATGATGATAATTGTGAGGAAATGTTAAGATGAAAAATTTTTATCCAACAAAAGAACATGAATTTGCTGCAAAAAAATTTGTTGAAATTTTTTCTAAAGACTCTAGAGTGATGTCTATACTTTTAGTTTGTTCTTGTGCAAGAGGTAAAGCCTGCAAAGATTCATGTTTAGATTTAGCTATTTTTATAAAGAATAACAAAGATTATGATAAAATTGAAGAGAAATTTGAAAAACTAAGTAAGTCAATTAAAGAATTTCAAAATTTGAAAAAAGTTGGTAAATATAGTGAAATTCATCTTCAATTAAATACAGATAAAATTATCCCAAATAAAAGGGATTGGACTTCTTGGCCAGATGATTTTGAATTAAGACTCGGAAATACTTTTGTTTACAGTGTTGTTTTGTTTGATAGAAATAAATCTTTTGAGAGATTGGGGAAAAAATATTTGCCCTATTATCCAGAAAAATTAAGAAAGGAAAGATTGAAAGATGTAAAAAAATATCTCTATAATAATCTTGATCATATTACGCTTTATGTTAAAAGAGAACTATACTTTCCTTCATTTGATAGATTATATAAGGCAAGTAAGGAATTTATGCAAGCGCTATTTATCAAAAAAAGAATTTATCCTGTTGCTTATGACAAATGGGTAAAAGAACAGTTTGTTGAAATATTGAAAATGCCTGATTTATACAAAGAATTTGTGGATATACTCCAAATAAAGAACTTTGAGAGTGATGAAATATATAAAAAAGCTGAAAAACTAAGAAGATTAGCTAAAACATACTTATGAAAAAATTCAATTTTTCAAAGATAATTGAAAGAATAGAATTCTCTGAAGAACAACTCTCGGGTATACATCAAGATTTCTTAGAAGTCCAGGGAAAATTAAAGAAAGGCATTGGAAACAAGGATATCAGAATTTTTATTGGCGGCAGTTATGCAAAAGGAACTATGTTGAACAAGGAGAAGATAGATATTGATATTTTCGTGATTTTTCCAGAAGACAATGGAGATTTGTCTGAACAATTGAAAAAAATATTATCTAGGGCAGGTTTTAAATTTGTCACAGTACATGGTTCGAGAGATTATTTCCAAGTTAATATCAAAGGAATTACTTATGAGATTGTTCCTATTTTTAAGATTTCTAAAGCAGAACAATCCAAGAATATAACCGACATAAGTCCATTGCATGTTAAATGGCTCTTGAAAAAAATAAAAACTGAGAAAAAACTTGCTAGAGAGATTATGTTAGCTAAAGCCTTCTGTTATGCCCAGAATTGTTATGGTGCAGAATCTTATATCTCGGGCTTTTCAGGATATGCTCTTGAAGTACTAACTTGTTATTATGGCTCGTTCTTGAATTTCTTGAAAAATTCAAACAAATGGAAAACAAATAAGAAAATCGTGATTGACCCTGAAAAATACTATAAAAATGAAAATGAGATTATTCAAGAGATAAACAAATCTAAACAAGAAGGTCCATTTATCTTGATTGATCCTGTTCAGAAGGAGAGGAATGTCTGCGCTGCCTTGAATAAGAAAACACTTGAGGAATTCATCAAAAGTGCCAGACAATTCTTAAAAAACCCTTCTGAAAAGTTCTTTGTTAAAAGGGGATTAGACTCTAAAAAATGGCAAGGTAAAAAAGGATTTTTCTTGATTAAAGCAAAAACTTTGAAAAATAAGACCGATATTGCTGGAGCAAAATTGAAAAAATTCTTTAATTTCTTGATTTATGAAAGTGAAAAACAGGGTTTTAAGATAATCAAAAAAGAAATTGATTTTGATGAAAATAGTCTTGAGGCTAAATTTTATTTTGTTGTCGAACCTTGCAAAGAAATTTTAGTCAAGGGCCCTCCACTGACTATTGACAAAAAATATATCCAAGCTTTTAAGAAGAAATGGCCAAATGCTTTTGAACAAAAAGGAAAGTTATACACCAAAATGTCATGTAAATTCAAGAATTTTGAAGACTTTTTGAAAGATTTAAGAAAAAGTGCCATCCTAAAGCAGATGAAGATAAAGGGTTTTGAAGTTGTCAAATAAGTTTAAGTTTGCGTGGCATCGGGATGTTGTTGTTTATAAATTGTTTTGGTCTTTACACTTACAGATGGCTTACCGGAAGCCAAATCTTTTAAATAACTAATACAAATATCTATGCAGATCTTTTAAATAACCGATATGTTCTCGTTTCAACTCATGAAACTCTTTTTTGTTGAGATTTTTTATCATATCCAAACATTGTTCTGCACCGATAATGATTGGAAGCAGAACATAATCTGCTCCTTCTTTATAAAACTCCAAGGCATCATCGATTTTTTGGGCAGTAACAACGACAAAAATCTTGTCAGATAATTTCTTGAAATGTTTTATAATAAAAAGATTTTCTTCTTTTTTGGGAATTGTTGACAGGACAAGTTTAAGATTTTGTGTTGGCAATTTGCTTAATAATTCATGGCTGTCTGCATCTCCATAAATACACGAGACTTTCTGTTTTGATAATGCTTGGATAATCTCGGGATTATAATCCACCACGAGAATTTTATTTCTGTACTTCTCAAGATTTTTTAAGTATATAGAACCCATCCTATGACAACCGACTAACAAAATTGTTTTTTTGCCAATTCCTACGTTTGTAAACTTTGATTCTTTATGTGTTGGGACTTTTATAAACGAAAATAATTTTGAAAATAATCTTGCCAAAGGCTCACCGGCTTTGATTGTATACTGGGTTATTGCTATTGAAACAACTGCCACAACAACGATTAGATCAAATGCGGTTTGGGAAATTATGCCTATATTTAATGCAGCCAACATTAAGATTAGACTAAATTCACTTACTTGGGCAAATGCAAAACCAACTTGTAATGAAGTTTTTGATTTATAGCCTGAAAGTCTTATAATTACAGCAGTAACCAGGGGCTCAAACAAAATCAAAATAAACAAAACCACTATTAATGGCAATAGCAAGAATCTCGAGAGATTTGTAAGCCACATCCCTATTGCAACAAAAAACATTATTGAGAAAAAGTCTCTCAGAGTTTTTGTTTTTGATTCTATTTCTATTTTGTAGGGCGTGTTAGCTAGCATAATCCCTGCTATGAAAGCGCCTATTGCTATAGAAAGCTGTAAAAAATAAGAGATTGCAACAAATAAGAACAAGAATGCGATGGACATTACTAATAACAGCTCTGAAGAAGATGCTGATTTTTTCATAACTGGCTTGACTGCAAAATTTAATAAGAACGCTAGCCCTACTAAAAGCACAAGTTTGACTACAGACAAGATAATTGAAACTAATGAAAAATCCTTTGTAAGTAAAGCTAACGCGCCTATTGCAACAATGTCTTGGACAAACATTATTCCAATAATAAGACGGGCATGTAGTGTACTTAATTCGTTTTTATCTGAAAATATCTTTGTTATCACCACTGTTGAACTTAAAGCTATGGCTACTCCAAGCCAGATTGATTCTGTTCTTGAAAAAAGAAAAGTCTGGAGTGTGAAAAAACATAAAAGCACTACTGCTGCTACTTGAATTATTCCTACAAGCAAAATAGTGCTTATTCTTCCTTTAAATTTGTTAAGACTCATCTCCAAGCCTGCTGCAAACAATAAAAAAGTTATTCCTATCTCAGCCAAGCCATTAACCAGGGAAGGATCTTTAATCAAACCAAGAACTAAAGGCCCGATTATGATTCCTGCGAGAATATAAGCTAGAATAAATTCCTGTTTCAATAGTTTCGAGATTAAGGCTAGAACAGCTGCTATAATCACAACTAAAGCAATACTTACGAGTATAGAGGGGTTAGCCAGAGGATTTGCTAAGAACAATGAACTCAAAGCATTTCCCAATATGTTCAAAAAACTCATTTTTTAACCTCTTTTTTGTTTTTATGTTCTTTGATCAATTCCAAAATGATTTCGTCAAAAGTGTGTTTTTTGACAAAGTCCAGACTTTCAAGAGCTTCTTTGGTACTTGAGTTTATTCTTATAGTTGTAGACTTTATAGACTTTGTAGACATTGTAGATTTTAACTATTTTTAGTATTTAAATCTTTCTTCTAATGTTCTAATGCCTTTTGAACACTAAAAAGGTTAAACTTTTAAAGTGAAATTAATTTATTCAAAGAGATGAAAAAAAAGGTTTTTGAAGCAAAAGATTCAGAAGAGGTCATTGAATGGCATGCTCTGGATAATAAAAAAACTCTTGAGCTATTGAATACTAACCGAAAGGGACTTAGTAATGAAGAAGCTTCTAAGAGAATTGAACTTTATGGGAAAAATGAACTAAAAGGAACTGACAAAGTAAAACCCTGGTTGATGTTCTTGCAGCAATTTAATTCTTTTTTTATCTATTTGCTTTTGATTGCTATTCTGATTTCAGCTTTCTTAGGACATTGGATTGATTTTTTTGTAATACTTGCGATTATTCTTTTGAATTCATTTATCGGATTTTTTCAGAATTATAGGGCTGAAAAAGCAATTGAAAACTTAAAGAAAAGTCTTGTTCCTAAAGCAAGAGTCTTAAGAAATAATATTATATATGAGATTTCAGCATCTGGAGTTGTTCCAGGGGATATCATACACCTGCAAGAAGGGGATAGGGTTGTTGCTGACATCAGAGTTATTGAAAGCAGGGAATTAAGAGTTAATGAAGCTGTTCTAACAGGAGAAAGCCTGCCAATCAGCAAAATAGCTAATGAAATCAAAGAAGAAACGGTTCTTGCTGAAAGAATAAATATGGTCTATTCTGGGACCAGTGTTGTCCAAGGTTCAGGATATGGTGTTGTTATTGCTACTGGGATGAATACTGAATTTGGAAAAATCGCTTCTATGGTCCAGGAAGTTAAAAGAGAGAAAACACCATTGCAGGAAAAATTAGATTCTTTTGCTAAGAAAATAGGAATTGTTGCTATTATATTATGTCTTCTCATCGCGGTTCTAGGAATTTCACTTGGAATGGATAAACTCCAAATGTTCTTCACTGCAGTCAGCATTGCAGTTGCAGCTGTCCCAGAAGGATTACCTGCTGTAATCACTATATGCTTAGCTATTGCAGTAAAAAGAATGTATAAAGTCAATTGTTTGATAAGAAAACTGCCTGCTGCTGAAACACTTGGTAGAGTTACTGTAATATGTTCGGATAAAACCGGAACAATGACAAAAGAAGAGATGAACATAACTGATTTATTCTTCAATAATAAAAAATTCAATGAAAAACAATTGGGCGAAGAAAAAAGCAAAGAATTTGAGATGTTGATGAAAATCAATTGTCTATGCAATAATGCTAAAATGAATGAACTATATAATAGGGTAGAATTTATGGGCGATCCTACAGAACAAGCTTTATTAAAAATAGCATATGGGTCTGGTTTTACTAAAAATGAACTAAAAAAAGATAATGTTATTGTAAAAGAATTTGTCTTCACTTCTTCTAGAAAGATGATGTCTATTGTGAGAGAAAACAAGAATCAAAGAATAAGTTATGTCAAAGGAGCTCCAGAAATAATTTTAGAAAGATGCACTCATGAGATGATCAATAATGGGATAGTAGAACTCAGCAAAAAGAGAAGACAAGAAGTTCAAGAAGTTTATGAAGATTTCTCTAATAAAGGTTTGAGGGTCTTAGGTTTTGCTTTTAAAGAATTAAAATCAAAAAAAGATATCACTGAAAAAGATGCTGAATCTGATCTTGTTTTTGTCGGAATCCAAGGGATGATAGATCCTCCAAGAGAGGAGGTTGTCGGGGCTATAAAAGCTTGTCAAGAAGCTGGGATAAAAATAAAGATGATCACAGGAGATTCTTTAATCACTGCAAAAGCGGTTTGTGCGAAGATTGGCTTGTTTGGGAAAGCGATTAATGGAAAAGACTTGGAGCAGATGAGTGAAGAAGAACTTTCACAAAAGATTGGAGATATAGTCATTTTTGCTAGAACCACCCCAGAACAAAAACTAAGAATAGTAGCTTTGTTGAAAGATAAAGAAGAAGTTGTTGCTGTAACAGGGGATGGTGTCAATGATGCCCCTGCTTTGAAAAAAGCAGATATTGGGGTAGCAATGGGAGTCAGAGGAACGGATGTTTCAAGAGATGTTTCAGATATTGTCCTGACAGATGATAATTTTGCTTCAATTGTCAAAGCGGTTGGAGAAGGAAGAAGAGTTTTTGATAATATCAAGAAATTCTCCTTTTATCTATTATCAAGCAATTTAGCTGAAATTTTTATAATACTTTTTGCTTTGTTATTCGGCTTGAAGCTAGGATGGCCTACTGCTCTGGCTTTGATTCCTATCCAGATTTTATGGATTAACTTGATTACAGATGGCATGGTTGCTATTTCTTTGAGTTTTGAGCATGCTGAACCAGATGTCATGCAGAGAAAACCTGAAAAAGCACAATTTTTCACTAAAGGCATAGTTGGACTATGGTTCTGTTTAGCTGTCTTGATTACACTGGGAATATTAGCTTGTGTTGCGATAATAAAACCAATTGATGCTATAAAACTACAAACAATTATCTTTACTGCAATGGTCTTCTTTGAGAATTTTAATGCTTTGAATTTCAGAAGCTTCAAACAACCACTGTATAAATTAAAAGCAAACTGGAGTTTGTATGGCTTGTTGATAGTAGCGTTTATCTTACAGATTTTAATTTTGGCAATCGAGCCAATCCAGAAGATTTTTGGAGTTACTTCCTTGAGTTTGAAGGAAATCGGGATTATTTTTGGAATCTCTTTGTTGTTATTAGTTATCGGAGAAATATTTACTATCGCCCAAAACAAAATCCTAGAAAAAAAGAAAAATCATTGATTTTCTAGTGCAATAAAATTTATAAACACTAGTAATAGTTATATCTTAGAAAAGGGGCACAAGCAGTTGTGCTTTCAAGAGTTAAGTTAAATGAATTAAAGATTGGATGAAAATGGTTTTGATGAACTCCACTGAGTTCACAACGTTGCAAAACCAGTTACTCACACACCCATACAGACGTAAACCATGAAATGCCCATATTGTCTTGGAAATACAAAGGTTCTTGATAAAAGAGAAAGCAAAGAAGCTACTAGAAGAAGACGTGAATGCCTTAAATGCAAAAAAAGATTCACAACTTATGAACGTTTAGAAACACATATCCTCATAACAAAAAAAGATGGAAGGCGGGAAGCTTATAATCGAGAGAAAATAAAAAACGGAATTCTAAAAGCTTGTGAAAAAAGGCCAGTAAGCCAGGAAAAAATCGATAAGGCTGTTTCTGAAATCGAAGAAAAGATAAAAAATCTTGGCAAGAGCGAGATTCCCAGCAAAGTCATCGGGGAATTAGTCATGAAGAAATTAAAAAACATTGACCAAGTTGCCTATATTCGATTTGCTTCAGTATACAAAGATTTCAAAGATGTTTCTGAATTCAAGAAGACGTTGAAAGAACTGAAGAACTAATGCCTCTCTTGTTTAAAATGCAGAGAGTTCTATAAATGAAAAACACGATGTTGAAAAGCGAAAGCGCAGCAGTTTGGTATTTTAGAATTATATTTGATGCTTAACACTTAAAGTTGGTGATTGCAATTTTTTGTTATTGAGATTATTGATTGTCTGTAAGATTTTGCTCTGGTTTGTTTAATTTCTTGACTTCGCCAAAGGTAAGTGTAAATTATCTTAATTTGGTGCTTAGTTTTTGTCTTTGAAAAATTCTTTGCGAAATTGAGAATATATACAAATGGGATTTATTACAACATAACTCGCATTTGGCGAAGTCAAACATTCTAACTTAACTTCGCCAGCTATAAGTTTAAAGTATTTTGGTTCTTGATTTTGTCTTCGAAGAATTCTTAAGGAAATTAGAACGCATGGAAAGCAATCAATTATGACTTAACTCGCATTGGCAAAGTTAAGTTTTAATCAGGATAATGCGTTATAAAATAGATAGATGTATTATGAACTCAATTTAAAAAAAGAAAAATTTTATCTATAAAAACCTCTATGTCTTAGGTTTATAGGTTTATCTCGGGATTATAATCTTTTAATGGTTCTATTCTATCAAAACGTGTGTCTCTACAAGTTGGGTCTCTAAAAAATTCTGTTTCTCTTTTTACTGGCTTTTCATCAACATCTGGCCATCTTTGTCTTATAGAACTTGAAGGGTATGAATCTCCTCCATGCAATTGTGTTCTAAGGTCTTTGTCACCAGTTCCGAACATGGTAGCACCAAGAACAAATAGAGGTAGAAGACTCCTTATTTTATGGCGTGATTTTTCTTCGCGAAATTTTTTAATAGGTTCTATCGAAGAATCACGATGAGAATATTTTGAGATAGGTTCCACTGGATTTCTTGAATACAAAGTGTCAGAATAAAGAATCTTCTTGAAATTTTCTTTTCCCCTAGGAATTTGGGAAATAAGGGAGTAATCACCAGAATACTTGTCTACCACTCCTTGTATTCTTCTTTGTCTTGCTCTTTCTGAGTTTAAAGCATTTGCTGTTGCTTTTCTTACTTGCTCTCGTTCCTCTACCCAAATTAAAAATCTTTCGTATAATTTATTTGGAGTATCAAAAGCAGCTAAATCAAATGAAAGCTCTTGTCTTTTAGGAAGACCATATTCTTGAGCAGCATTTGATGGACTTAATGGGAAATATAATGAATCAAAAGCACGTTTATCGATAGGTTCATCAAACATTTTTTCAAGACTATAATCTAAATTAGTAATTTTATATATCGGGAATTTCTCAGGGAATTTCTCATTTTTAAAACTATACCCCATACAATTAGATTTTGAGAAGGCTGTGTCATTGAAGTCAAAGACAATTTCCCCATTTGCTATTCTCTGTCTTTTGGTCATGTCTGCTCTAAATTCACTTAAATCAGAAACAAGTTTGCTATTTTGTTGTGGTGTATTTTTGCTTCTTAAAGAAGGATTTTGCATTTCTCTTTGTCCAAGATATATTTGAAGGTCAATTTCAGGTGTTTCCTGAACATCTTTTCCTGATTTTGCTGGAAGATAACCCCTACCATTAGTTAATGGTTGTTCAAATTGTGGCCTGAGCTTATTTTCTATAATATCTTGATTTTGTGTAGTATATTCCAAATTGAATTTTTTCATGAATCTTAATGCTTCAGCATCTTCTTCATTCAAGCCAGAAGTTCTTTCTTGCATTTCAGCCATAGCTATTTGATATTCAACTTTAGAAACTCTTTTAACATCTTTTCCTGATTTTGCTGGAAGAAAACCTGTTCCGTGAGTTAATACTCTTTCATATTCACTTTGGCAAGCAGCTTCTTGCATTTCTGCTTTAGATTTAACAAAATCTGGCTTGTAAGCTACAATTGATTTGGAATCTTCTTTAGCTCTTCTTTCAAATTTGTCTGGGTCAACTAAATGTCTTGCCATTTTTTGTTTGTATAAATTATTTGATTATAATTTCTTATAATTTCTAAAAATACTAGGAATTTTAGGTTTATAAATCTTTCGTTTTTGTCACTACTATGCAGGTAATAACTTTGGAACTTCTGAGACTCTTTCTTGGCCTATGGCATAATAATGCTCGAAGATTGGTCCGAAAAATTTCTTAAGTAATGGCCAGTCGTAGGACAAGGCAATTCCTTCTTTAGCAATGACTCTTTTGTTTAAATGCCAGATAAATGGGGGAAATTTCCATTGATCCTCGGTTTTTGCAGACCACATCTCTGAATAAAGAAGTGTGTCTACATCAAAAAATTTTTTTCTGAAAAATCTTTTAAATGGTTTCCAAGCTTTTTCCTCTCCAGCTAAAACCTTTTCCAAAGAAACTTGGCCATGTAATTGCAAGACTTCATAACACTCATTTTCATTAGGAATTTCAAAATGATAATTTCGGACACACACCCTGTACTTTGTATTTTCGTGTTCTAAACGATATTCAAAAGGCTTTTGTAATTTCTCTATTTTTTCCAGAAAAGCATATTTTTCTTCAGGCATAGACCCCTAGACACAAACTATTTTTAAATCTTTCTTTTTTTTATTTTAATTCTTCTAAAAATTCTTGCCGTCGACAAACCGAACAACTCGTTGTTCATTCAAAGTGACTACGCGATTTTCAAAACACAATTTTTGAAAATCCTTGAACAAAAATTGTGTACCTTGACTTTCATTATTGAGTTGTAGCAAGGGTTTAAAAAGGAAAATTTTTTAGTAGTATTCCAGCAGAAAAATAGGTGATTTTTTCTGCTGTTCTGTTAGCAAAAAAAATGGTGAGTTCAAAAATACAAAAAATAAGGAAAAGAGACGGCAGGTTAGTTGATTTTGACTTCATGAAAATCAGTGATGCAGTTTATAGAGCATTGCTTGCTATTGGCCAGGACGATAATGCAAGGGAAAGATCAGAGGGGATTTCTAAAAAAATCCTGGACCTTGTTGAACAAAGATACAAAACACCACATGTTGAAGAAGTCCAAGATTGTGTTGAAGAGGTCCTTATGAAAGAAGGCCTAATCAATGTTGCTAAGGCTTATATCATCTACAGAGATGAAAGAAAGAAAATGAGGGATGCTACTAAGACCTTGCTTGATTCACAGGAAATCATAAGAAAATATATCGGACAAAAAGACTGGCGTGTAAACGAGAACGCTAACATAGATTATAGCCATTCTGGCTTGCTATGGCATGGAGTAGGCACTATCATGTCTTATTATGGCTTAAATTACGTTTATCCTAGTGAAATCGGAAGAGCTCATTCTGAAGGAGATTTTCATATACATGATTTAAGTATGCCTTTATGCGGTTATTGCGCTGGATGGTCTATAAGGCAGCTTCTTCTGGAGGGTTTTGGTGGAGTTCCACATAAAATAGAATCAAGTCCTGCAAAGCACTTTAGGGTTGCTTTAGGACAAATTATTAATTTTATAGGGACTTTGCAGAATGAATGGGCTGGAGCTCAAGCTTTTTCTTCTTTTGATACATATCTTGCTCCTTTTATAAGACAAGACAAATTAAATTATGAAGATGTTAAACAATGTATGCAAGAGTATGTCTATAACATGAACGTGACTTCAAGATGGGGTGGACAAACTCCTTTTTCTAATATAACCATGGATCTAAATGCTCCAAAAGATTTGAAAGATAAGCCAGTTATTATTGGGGGCAAGCTTCAAGATACAAATTATGGGGATTATCAAAAAGAAATTGACATGATAAACAAAGCATTTTTGGATGTGGTTATAAAGGGAGATGCCAAAGGGAGGGTATTCACATGGCCAATCCCTACTTATAATATAACTAAAGATTTTGACTGGGATAGTGAGGTTTCGAATAAATTATTTGATATTACTGCGAAATATGGAATTCCTAATTTTTCTAATTTTATCAATTCTGATTTAGACCCAAGTGATGTAAGAAGTATGTGTTGCAGACTAAGATTAGACTTAAAAGAATTATCCCGAAATGTCACTGGCGGTTTGTTTGGATCAGGAGAGAGTACAGGAAGTGTCGGAGTTGTTACAATAAACTTGCCAAAAATCGGATATCATGCTAAAGACGATTATGAATTTTTTGAAAGACTTGACCAAATGATGTATTTAGCAATGCGTTCTTTAGAAATAAAAAGAAAAGTAGTTTCTAAGAACTTTGATAATTGGCTATTACCTTACTCAAAAAGATATCTTAATAATCTGAATCATCATTTCTCAACTATTGGACTTGTTGGCATGAATGAGGCTTGTTTAAATTTCTTAGGAGAAGATATTTCTTCTAAACAAGGAAAATTATTTGCCGTGAAGGTTTTGAATTTCATGAGAGACAAGATACAAGAATTCCAGGAAGAAACAGGGCATATCTACAATCTTGAAGCTACGCCAGCAGAAGGAACTAGTTATAGGCTGGCAAAAAAAGACAAACAATTAACCCCAAACATAATCACAGCTGGAAAAGATGTTCCTTATTATACTAATTCAACACAGTTGCCAGTAGAATATACTGATGATGTATTATATTCATTAAGACATCAAGAACAACTACAAACGCTTTATACGGGGGGAACTATTTTCCATACTTTCTTGGGAGAATCTTTGACAGGAGAGGAATCAAAATTATTAGTCCGAAAAATCACAAATAATTTTAGACTCCCTTATGTGACTTTAACTCCTACTTTTTCCGTATGCCAGAACCATGGCTATCTCAAGGGGAAGCAAAATACTTGCCCTACATGCAATGCAGGAACAGAAATCTATAGTAGGGTCGTGGGATACATCAGACCTGTTGCTTCATGGAACCCTGGAAAAAAAGAAGAGTTCAATGCCAGAAAAACATATAATTTTAATAAGTTCAATGATGTGCCAGAAGCTGTTGTCAAAAGGGGATATTAGGCAATTAATTCTTATTTCTAAGAAAGGTTTATAAATACCTACTTCATAATAACAACATGAAAACTGAAAATTGGATTATTGATTATGATTTGCAAACTTCTAAAGGAGTTGTGCATGTAAAAGAAAATCTTCCATGCAGAAGAGGATATCATGAAAGATTTGTCAAATTTAAGGTGCAAGGAAATTTCAGACCGGGCGATGATAGCCCCATCTACAAGGTTAGGGATAAGAATTATGTAGAATTATTGGGCCTTGGTGGATTTGCTGGCGGAAGAAACCTGCCTCTAGAAAAGAAAGCTGAATTTGTTGGTGCAGAATTGATTGCTGATGAGGAACATCCAATTGTTTTGACTAGCCCTACTGGGGTTAGATATACAAAAAGAGAATTCTAAGAAAACATATTTACAGCTATGAAAGGTCTATAGGTGTAAATTATCTATTGTTTTCGAGAAACTAATTCATACAATGAGGATAAGTATTTATATTCTAGGTTGTAAGATGTAAGTTGTTATGTACTGGATTATACTGCTGATTTCGAGACTTGAAAAGAATTAGAAAAATTAATTACACTTATAAATAAAAAATGTTAATCCGAGGTTTTCAAAAGTTGAGCATGATTGATTATCCTGGCTTAGCTTCTAGTGTTGTGTTCTTTTTTGGATGCAATTTTAGGTGTAGTTTCTGCCATAATCCGGAACTTCTTGATGAAGCTACTAGTGTTGAATATGGGTTGAAGACATATACTGAAGAAGAAATCTTGAATTATCTTGAAGAGAATCTTGGTTTTATTGATGGTGTTGTTGTAACAGGGGGCGAGCCTACAATAAATGCTGGCTTGCCAGAATTTATTCGAAAAGTCTATGAGCTTGGCTTGAAAGTCAAACTTGATACTAATGGAACAAATTTTGAGATGCTACAATTATTGCTTGAAAAAAAACATGTTGATTTTGTTGCGATGGATATAAAATCTTGTTTTGAAAATTATGAGAAAATAACTAATTCAAAGATTGATACTGAGGTCATAAAGAAATCTATTGACATTGTAAAAAGATTTCCTAATTATGAATTCAGGATAACTATTGCTCCGGGAATAACAAAAGAGGACATCACAAAAATAGGGGAATATCTCAATAATGTTGGAGCAAATAGAACTTTAGCAATCCAGCAATTCAGGCCAGACAAATGTCTTGACAAAGAACTCCAAGAATATCCAAAGACTTCTGACAAAATCCTCGAAGAGTTTTCTGCAATAGCAAAACCTTTTTTTGAGAAGGTTGTTTTGAGGAAAGAATAAGTTTTGAGTATTGTCTTTAAAATTAGTCCTGTAAAAATTTTTCTTCAGCACAGAATTTGCAGATTAGGGGAACTAGTGCTTCAACACTTCTGTCCTTGGGGAATTCAATTTCGCTATGAGTGTTTAACCTATAAGCAACAGTATTTTCATCCTTTCCATCTGTTCCAGAACTTTCTGCAGACCAGTATCCTGAAAATGTCCTTCTTGTTTCTATAATTATGTCTGTATTAAATCTATAAAAATCTCCTTTTGTGCCTGTTAATTTCAAATAACCTTTGATGTGTGGAGAATCACCGGGATATTGTGCGTTTAGTTGAGTGCATCTTGGGTCTTCTAAAAGCAAAGGAGCTCCTCCCATTAATTCAGGACCAATTAGAACACTTCTTTCAATTCCCCAAGTTATTCCCCTTACTAAAAAATCACTACTATGAATATCTAGATTTGCTTCTCTTCCGACCAGAGCAGCGCTGTAATCAAATCTCCTAAAAGGAACAAAACCACGATATGTTGCTTTAGCAGAAGAATCGAAAATTCCTTTATCATTAGGAAATGGTCCGAAAGTCCTTACCATATTCTCTTTAACAACAAGCATGTATTCTTCTGGATTCATCTTAATTGTCTGAAATTAAAGCTTTTAAAGATTATTGTGAAGAAATGATAGATTTGAGAAAAGAATAGAGACAACAGAATGTGATTTATTATTCAAAATTACAAACGTTGAAAACTTTTTTCTGGATCAAATCCTATTAGTGACGCATATTCCTGATTCTTTGGATCTGACATAAAACCAGTAATACTTACTCTAGCATGATGTTTTAGAAGATTGTCAAATAGAACAAAAGCATCAGAAACTGCGAGAATAGCTTCTCTAAGCCGAAATCCATTTGCTTCTTTTACATAAGTATAAAATCTTCCTTCTTTGACCACTTGTTCTGCATATCCTCCGCCCATGCCACTAAATTCTTCTTTTATTTCAACTTGGGCATGATGACTCCCCGCTATCCTGGCAATCATCTTAGCTGATCTGTAAAGTATTGGGTCAGTTTCTTGTAATGAATCTATGTTCATCTCTCCTTCATTAGAGGGGCAAATCCCTTGGGCAGCTAAAACAAAACTATCGGGCATAAACAAAGAATCTAGGTTAGAATCTTTTTTAAAAAAATCTGGAGAAACAAAATCTGTTATCAAAGAAAGGCCTGGTCTTTCTACATCCCCAGTTCTTATTGGTGTCTTTTGTCCTAAACTAAAAAAATAGATCACACCTTTTCCTTTTCCATCATACTGACCTTTAAATTCTTCAATATCATTCCCTTCCATATCGAGGATAATTGGTCTTTCATCTCTTCTATAGTAATGATAACCAATATCTTGCAACGTTTCTCTAAAATCCTTAAACATGAGCATAAAAATATGTCTCATTTGTGATTTAAAAAGAATATTGTATTGGAGTATATAATAGGGAAAGAATAATTATTCAAGTTTGTTTTGTAAGTAATAAACAATTTCAGACTCATGTGCCAACCCTACGATTGCATGAACTTTTTCCACCCGACTATTGTACAACCTTCTTTCATTAAAAATTCGTGCTGCCATCCACATAGAACGAGTATAGTTAAATTTCCCATACACGCCATCTGTACTTCTTTGAAGGCTGGAGTGAAGTGGTTCAGGAATTCCCCTAACTAGTTTAGAAATTTCTCTGGTTTTACCTAATCTTTTGGGATCTTCTAGGGCAGCACAAAATTCTTTTAAATAATCTGGGGATATTGCTTTCTTAAAATTATTTGAAGAATATCTCCACTTCTGCAGTTCATATTTTAGTCTAAGCATTAATTTTTGTTTACGAGATAAACAAAAAATTGCAAATGGCATATCATCCATTTCACGAGATTTATCTCCTCCAAACATTGTAGAAAAATGGGACTCTAACAAATAATCTTCTTCTGGAGGATTGTGAAATCTAGCAATTTCGCTAGAAATAAAATCTTTATATTTTTGACTTGAAAATAATCCATATGGCTCTTGACCATGCAAAATACCATGAATACAATAAGAAACATTGTCTATAACAACTTTAGTACAAGGTAATTCAGTAGTATCAGGAAATTCTTTGGCCACAAGTTCATCTAATTTACTTTTATTAACCCTTTCCAAGAGAGAGTAAACAAATTTTCTGATTTGTTGGGGAGAATTTGTTCTTTTGACCCCTGATCTCTCGAGTTTTTCTCTAAGTTCTTCAACTGTCTTGCTACTTTCAACTATTGCTTTTAATTCTAAATCTGATAACATACTTGATTGAAGAAAAAACAGTTTATAAAATTAACTATTTAATAGTAGTTAAAAAGAAAGGTTTATAAATTAAAATCCATAGAACAATTATGAAAATAAAAAAATTTGTTCATAAACACCTGTTTAAAACTGTTGCCCTAGTAACTTGGACTGCGTCCGCTTTACTCTGGAATTACAATATTCACCATATTGGAACTTTAATAAGACATTTACCAATAAACCAGAAAAAGGTAGTTTGTGTAGATGTAGAACCAGGAACTGCGGTAATGCCACAATACTATTCCGAAAAATCAATAGAGAGGGTTTATAGAATTTCAAAGGGAAGCGCAAAAATGGTTATGGATAGTCTAAAAACCCCAGAAGAAGCATCAATTTATTGCACCTACATTCTTAATGCGGATGGATCAGATAGTCTATTAGACAATGAAGATTTATCCTTTTCTCTGATACATCAAAGGAAAAGCGGTTCTTGTAGATCTGGAACAATTGCTGCTGCAGCAATATTGAAAGATAACGGTTTTCAACCATACTGCCTTAACATGGATGGCGAACAATTTGGACATGTAGTATTTTTGTATAGGGATCAAGATAGCCTATTTGGTTCTGTGGGCATAAATCAATCAGATATAAGATCGCCTTTAGAAAAAAGTGTAAATGATTTAGTCGCGGGAATCTCTTATTCTAGTGGGCACAGGTACACTAATCCTAAAATAAGAGTTATACCCACAGTTTTTCCAAATTATGATAAATAAAAAATGGGCCCAGCCAGAATCGAACTGGCAAACTCCACCGTGTGAGGGTGGCGTCATAAACCATTAGACCATGGGCCCATGAAATAACAGATAATTTTATATATTTAAATTGTTTTATAAGAATTATTAAAATGAATCTAAAAGAATTCCGAAGAAGAGAACAAGAAATATTGATAACAGAACTTATTAAAAGACAACCCATAATTACTGTCCAGAGTTTAACCGCAGAAGATGTAGCTCAACAAGCTTATGAAGAGGCATTACGAGAGGGACGGTTTTCTGAACAGGGCGCTGCAGATTATGCTGCTGCATGCGCGAGTATTTATAAAAAAAGAAGAATGTTAACACCAGATTATAACTTAGATTTAAAATAACTTTGGTTTTTACAAAAGAGATTAAACAATAGATTAATCAAGAATTAAATATAACTTAACTCATCTTTCTCGTGTTCAGATGTTGAGTCTAATTTTTTAAAACCATATTTTTTTGCTAATTCTTTTACAGATTCAAGAACTTCTTTTTCTCCAGCACTAAACAGAACTAGTTTAAGAAAACCCCAGTTGTTTCCTGGGTAAAGGTATTAGCATATTGGGCCCCAGTTAATGAAACTACTGCACTTCCAGAGACATAAAGAGCACCGGCAGAATACATCGCTTTTCCATTAATATCAACTTTTTCGCTAGAATCGCCAAGAAGATCAGACAATTCCTTTGATACAGCAGTATTTAGATTTCTTAATTTATCTCCCTTAAAAATTTTCTTGTAAACTTCCATAGAAAATTAGATTAAGATTATTTATAAATCTTTGTTATTGTTACTATTATTAAATTTATACAAGTTTAAAATAACTTTGTTTTCGATAAACTTATAAATCTTGATAATCTAGAGTTGTATAAAAGAGAGGTTTTTAGCACATGCAAGAAGAACAAGAGAATGAATTATTCAAGGATCCAACAAAAATATTGAAAGAGGGTAATATCAGTCTTATTTTAGATGATTATGCCGAGTTATTCTCAGATTTTGATCCAAGAAATTATTCTGAAAGAGCTATCTCAGATGACTTCCTTGTTGAATGCAAAAGAGCTTTAAGTGACAGACCTAGTGAGGATTTTGAATTAAGATTATTGATGCCTAAGAAAAAAAGAGATTTAAATGATGAAGTTAAAATCAAGAAAAGATTAAAAGACCATTTTCAGAAACATGTTGCTGAAAAACAGAAAGATGTTGCTAATATTGTCAGAAATGGAGTTTTTATGGCTGTCCTTGGTTTTGTCTTTATGATTACAGGGGCGTATCTTGTATTCGCAAAATTCGCTGAAGGCACATTTCTCTCTTCTATTTTGTATATTATTTTAGAACCAGCAGGATGGTTCTTTTTCTGGGAAGGTTTAGCTAAGGCAATATTCTTGAATGAGGAAGAAAGAAAGAAAAAGAGAGAACTTGAGTTCTATAAAAAGATGTCAAAGGCGCAGGTTTATTTCTTAGGCTATTAACTACTCAAGAAATAAATTTTAATTCTAGTGAATCAAAAAATTAAGCCCAATAATCATGCCTGAGTTCTGGGTGTTCAAGATAATGCGTAAATTGAGCAATAACTGCATTCAACTGCTTTTCTAAAACTTTGCCTTTTGTCAGCACAACAACTGAAGAATTAACCTTATTTCCTTGCCTTGGAAGTATAATTCCCAATCTTTGGCCAGCCTTAGTCCCATAATCAACAACATGGAAATTTTCACCATCTTTTGTTTTAAATTCAAATTCAAAAAGTTGGTCCACACCCGGAACATTTACTGATCCCCCATATCCATAAGGGCACTGTAAAGGATTATGATATCCATAAGCTTGACGCAAACGATCAATTCCTGGAGGTTGTACTTCTTTGTCATAATAAAACCCATCAATCTTAATAACACTAACTAGATCTGCCATGTATCAAGAAAGACAATACTGATTTTAAAAGATTTGTATCATTTAAAGTATATATTCTCTGAATTGTCAAGAATATATCTGTAATTGTTTATAATTTAGGATTATCTTTTTTTGTATAACTGGAGAAAAATGGCCCTTGTATTTTCTTTGTAATTCTAGAATTTTATAATCTAAACCAGTTATTTTTTTACGACAATCTCTTGCTCCGCATTTACATGCCCACTTTGAAACATAGTCTTCTGATACAAACAAAGCGTAATCCACAGTTAATTCTTCTCCTTTTTTTATATCCCTCAATGCAACAAAAGTTATGCCATTACTCATCCATACATTTGGATTGCAAGAGTGATTTATAAAATAAGTATCGTCTTCAGGGGAAATTTTGGGTTCTATAGAATACAAGTCGTCATCAACTTGAATGATGATATACTTATTTTTGTCTTTGGGTAATTCTGATTCAGAAACAAAAGTCCCACCCCATTTGAACACTACTGAATTTCTGGAAATATCTTTTTTAGCAAACATGCCCCTTCCATGTATTTTAGAATTGCGAATTTCTATATCTAAACTTATATATGACGGAGTATTTGACATAAGCATATTAAAAATAAACTAATTATAAATTTAACTGAAGTTATTTCTTCACACTTCGTTTGATTGATAAGTTGTGTATTCTTAAGGACTAGAAATTGTTGCGCTAAAAATAGTTAACTTACTCTTGAACCCACTTCAATGTCTTTGTCTGGCTGAATCAAGAAAACTTTGGATTCATCTTCATTAACTGCAGCAAGAATCATGCCTTGACTTTCTATGCCCCTCATTACCCTTGGTTCTAGATTAACAAACAAAACACATAATTTTCCTTTTAATTGTTCTTTCTTGTAAAATTTCTTTATGCCTGCACAAACTGCCCTTTTTTCTTTTCCAATATCAATTGTCATTTTATAGAGCTTGTCAGCACCTTCAATGTCTTCAACATCCAAAATTTTTCCTACTTTTAATTCTAATTTCTGCCAGTCACTGAATTGTACGTTTGCCATGTTGATTATTCCTGGAATCTTTGGTTTAATAATTTTTTCCTTAGGTGCTAAATTATTAATATTATCTTTAGAATCTTTGTTTTTTGTCGAAACGTCGGTTTTAACTAAATCATCGGAAACATCAACATCTATTTTTTTGAATAAAATCGCTGATTTTTTTATTTTAACGTCTTTTAATTGCTTACCTAATTCTTCTAAAGAAATCTTAAAATTAAAAATTTTTGCAATTTTCTCTGATGTTTCTGGGAGGAATGGCCAAAGAAGGACAGTAATTGTTCTGATCCCAGTAACCAATTCATAAATATCTTCTTTATTTCTAGTTTCCCAAATTTTCTTTTCCTGCACAAATTGATTAAGCATATCAATAAATGCAAAGATAGTTGCTAATGCTTTATCAAATTCAAATCGTTCAATCAATTGAGTAACATCACTTACAAGGTTTGAAGTATCTACATGAATGTTAACTTTATCATCAATCAATCCAGTAGCCCTACTAACCAAATTTCCAAGTTTATTGGCTAATTCATTATTATGTCTTACAATTAATGTTTTTTCAGAAACATCCCCGTCTTGGCCGAAAGAAATATTTCGCATTAAAAAATATCTTACACTATCTGCCCCATATTTTTTAACTAAATCAATTGGGGAAAGAACATTTCCTAAGCTTTTGCTCATTTTTTTCCCATTTACAGTAAAATAACCATGAACAAAAAGAGTTTTTGGAAGTTTATTTTTTGTTGCGAGAAGCAAAGCTGGCCAAATTGTGGCATGAACGCGTATAATATCTTTTGCCATTAGCTGAACATCTGCTGGCCAGAATTTATCAAAAACCTTTTTTTCTTGCAAACCAGTGATATAGTTCCAAAAAGCATCAACCCAAACAAAACAAGTGTGTTTTTTATCAAAAGGCAATTCTACCCCCCAACTGACTTTTTCTTTTAATCTTGAAATGGAAATATCCTGCAAACCAGATTCAATAAATGTTAAGATCTCTTTTCTTCTTATTTCTGGAAGAATTTCATACTCCCCTGATTTAATTAAATCATAAAGTTGTTTTTGAAAGGAGGACAACTTAAAAAGATATGCTTCTTCTTTTCTTAGTTCTGGTTCTCTGTTATGCAGGGGGCATTTTCCATCAACCAAATCAGATTTGGTCAAATATTGCTCACATCCAACACAGTAATATGATTCATAAACCCCCTTGTAGATAAATTTTTTATCATAAAGATACTGCAAAACCTCCTTTACCTCTTCTTCATGTTCCTTGTCTGTAGTTCTTATAAAATGGTTATTAGAGATATTAAGCATCTCAAAAGCTTCTTTAAAATTCTTGACAATCTTATCAACAAATTCCTTTGGTTTAAGCCCTTCTTTTTCAGCTGTTTCTTGAATTTTTTGGCCGTGTTCATCTGTTCCTGTTAAGAAGAAAACTTCCTTTCCTTGAAGCCTGTTCCATCTCGCCAAAACATCTGCAGCTATAGTAGTATAGGCTCCGCCAAGATGTATATCTGCATTGGTGTAATAAATGGGGGTGGTTACATAAAATTTCTTCTTGGTTTTAGTATTTTTACTCTTTGTTTTATTTGTTTTTGCCATCTTTAGTTAAGAATAAAGATGTTAAAAAGGTTTCTGAGAAACCTTTTTAAAGACTAATTATCTTGAGAGTACTTGAAAATGGATGCGCCAAAATATAATGACCCTAAAAGATTATTTGAACAGATGGGATTAGCAAAATTAGCAAATTCTCTCCCAAGTGAAAGTTTAAGTGCATTTGAACAAGCTGTTCTTGAAAGGGAAACAACAAAAGCTAATGTGTTTATCAAAGAAAATAAACTTACTCCCAGACCAATGGATTCTGAAAAACTAGAACAAGAACTAAAAAATAGGGCAAAAATTGAAAGAAATGAGTATGACTTTGTCAGGGCGCACTGGGTAGCTAAATTGCCCCAACATGAAATCTTGAGTTTTGCTGATGATTCAAATCCAAAAGGTTACATGTCTCTTGGAAAAGAAGTTGAAAGTCAAATTTTTAACAGAGCGATAAAACTAGTTGAACTTGGACCTATTCAATCTCTTTTTCCTCAAAAAACTTTTTCTTATTGTAAATACCTTGCCTGGGTAGAATTGTACTGTTCTTATAGCCAAGAAGATATACTTGGAAAACCTTGAACTTTTAGAGCCTTAAAATTAAACTAAATTCTTTGGAACTCTACTAACTCCTTTATCTTGGCTTAAGAAAGAAACATCTTTTCTTCTTCCGCCAAAATTCGGCTTTATCAATAAAGCCATTGAATTATGTAAGAATGAACTTAAAACAATATTGTAGACATTGTGATTCTCTGGTTTTTGAAAGTAGACTGTATAAATTGGAGAATAAACTGGCGGATTGCTCTCTATTGAAATCAGTGCTCCCCCGTTAATAAAATGGCTTCTCAAATGAGTATCACTTTTTATAAAATCTTCTGGAAAACCAATTAAAGTAAAAAAGAAATCAAATGCTTTTTTTGATTTTTCTGCTTTTTCTCTTATTTTTTCTGGACTTTCAAGATTTGCACCAGTCACTTCAAACAAATGCTTTGTGGATTTCCGGCCAAGAAGAGCAGAACTTTGCTGAAGGTCAGGCATCTCTTCTACAAATGCGTGATATCTTGAAGAAAATCTTGAAAGAATCGAATTTCTTCTTTTAACATCATATAAAACAAGAGCACTACTTTCTTTCAATCTTCCTTCTGCTTTTGCTCTCTCGACTATTGCTTCTTCTTTTTGTCCCAAAACATAAAAACCTTTGCCGAACTTTCCATTTTGCCAAAGTGATGTGATATAAACAGTATTTGTTGCTATCCATGTGGTGGGTTCTGTTGAATCAACTTCTGATTTGAATGTCTGATATAGTCTATTTGCATCAGAACTAGCGATTTTATATAAAATTCTGGTAAAAAGTATTGAATCTGCTAATCTTGTTCTGGTTAAAACCCCTTTATTAGATTTCTTGTGTTTCTCAGAGATCAATCTTTCTAGTAAACCTTCAACCCCTTCTGCAACAGCAACTTCTAAGTTTCCAGATTTATCTGTTACCTTAAGTGATGTAAAAGAAAAATCCAGGGCATATTGACTATTGCCATAAACAAGAGGATAATTGCCAAGGGAGGTTCTCTCTGAGGCGATTGTTCCAAAAAATCTATGTTTTGCTTGTTCTTTTGTTTCCATTTTTGCCCATCTTATATTAAAGAGGACATTTATAAATATTTATGTTCTTAAGAATTGTGCGCTAGTGGTCTAATGGTTATGATCTCACCTTCCCAATCGTATGGGCGTGGCCCCTAACAAGTCACCCCACGAAAGAAAAAGGTGATTATCCGGGTTCGACTCCCGGCTGGCGCATACCATCTTTCTGGCATATTTCTGGGATTTTTTAGTATAGTTGTACCAAAAAGGATATGGACTTTATTTAAAGAATTCTACTTTAAACATGCTTCAATAATCTTGTTTTTTCCCATTGCAAAAAATTCAAATAGTTCTCTCAATTGATGTGAATATCCTTTTGCAAGAGAAGCACTTAAAACATTTGCTTGTTTCTTTTTTGCTAATTCTAAAGCCGGAATAAAATCAGCATCCCCTGAAACTAAAATTAAATTAATTTTATTTTTGTTTATTGCAGAATCAATCAAATCAACTGCAAGTTTTACATCAACTCCTTTTTCTTTTTTCTTGACATTTTTTATTGTGTCTAGAATATTTTCTTCTACAATTGGCTTACAATTTTTGCATAAATCCATAGAATCGATTAATTCTCTTTTTTCTTTTAATAATTCTTCATTAGAATGAACTTGCAGTTTTCTGGTTATTATGGTAAATTTTGGGAGTTTTCTTAAATCATCAATAAACTTAAGGTGTGCAAAATAAAGATCTTTTCCATCTCTAATTGTCGGCATAGAATTATAGTATCTAACTTCTTCTAGATTAACATTAAAATATCTACAGATTAAATCAACAAACTTCTGAAAATCCAGACTACTCGGCTTTATTTTCATCTGCTTCAAATTATGATAAAGATTGTTTCCATCAATGAAAATAATGGCTTCTTTTTCAGAATTCATTTTAAAATATAAGCCCGGCATTGTCCGAAGACCATACCGGGGACTTAATAGTATTCATTGGGCTAGAAAGTATTTAAATCTTGCTTTTGAGAAATTTAGATTTCTTCAACCTTAACTTTAAACAACTTTTCCCCTTTCTCTAACTTGTCTTTTATCTCACTTTCATCTAAGTGAATCCATGTTGGATTGACTAGAAAGATGCCTTCTGATAGCGAGGTTTCATTTGGATGGATTGTTAGGGTTTTCATTTTACTTAAGGTGCTCCTTATTTCTTTCGAGATTATATCTTCTACCTGGACATAGGCTACAATCAATAATAGGACTTTTTCTTAGTGCACTCAGTCCTTCTGAATTCCAAATCTCGTGTAGTGTATTTTTTCTCGTATTTCCCGCAACTATGTCTCTACTAAAACATTGCCAAATGTCCCCATTATAATTTGCGAAAATAGTATAGTGGTCTATATCGCATTTTGAACCCTCAAAGTATGCTCTTTCTCCAACCAATTCAGGAAATTGCTCTGTTAATTTTCTCGAAAGTTCATGCTTTTGTTTTTCAGTTAATTCTAGACTGTGATAATTATCTACTGCCCTGCCTTTCCATAAAAGACTTTCTATCATTGGGTGAATGTTATGATCAATGCAAAATCTTACTAAATCTGGAACTTCTTCATAAACTGGTTGACAAACTAGAATATCGATACCCAATCTTGTTGGAGATGTTTGATTTAAACCAACATCTAGTAAATGTTGAAACCCCGAATAAATTCTTTTAGCAGAACCCCTCACCCCAGTTAATCTTTCTAAGGTTTTGGGATTTCTTGACTTAATGCTTGTAACTACGGATAAATCCAAACCCCTTATTCTTTCTGCAATCTCTCTGGTTACCAAACTTGCATTTGTAAACATAACTGAATATAGCCCTAATTGGTTAGAATACTCAATTAAGGGAAACAATTTTTCATCCATAAGAGGCTCTCCCGCACCAAAAAATAAGGTGCTCTTGACTCCAAGATCTCTGGCTTGTTTAATCAAAGATTTGTATTCGTCAAAGGAAATTTGCTGTTTTTTGTGGCTTTTTCCAGAATCTAAAAAACAAAATGTACATTTGAGGTTACAGGCAGTGTCTAAGTATGAAGACAATAAAAGGGGATGGTCATTACGCAAAGATTCATTTTTTTCTTCTTCAGACCTTTCCAACCCTTTAACTTGAGGTATCATATTCAAAGACCATTATACAAGAATTTTTGTCATCACATTCAAAGCATTGTTTGAATCCAAATCTTCTTGCGATTTCATTTAATTCTTTTTGATTAAATTTTTTAGAATGAAAAATCATTAAATTATCGTACCACGCTTCAATTCTCCTTTCTTTTTCATTTGTTAAAATTTTTATTTTCTCAAGATGGGGATCTGGCATAAAATTACTAATTAATTCTTTGAATTTGTAAGCGTTTTCATACCTATTTTTTATTTTCTCTAAATTGCCATCTAAATGAAATCCAAGTATCAAAATGTCTCCCAGATTAGACATCTTCTTGAAAATCGAAAAAATTTGGTCTGGTTCAAAATTACCTATTGTTGTTCCAAGGCAAATATGTGCTTTTTGTTTATATTCTGAATTTTCTGGTTCTATATCTGATCTTTTTAAGGATTCGAATAGTTTGTTTAGTCCGATATATCTTATATTCTGTTTTTTATGAGAATCTAAAAGATTTATCAAACAGGAACAATATCTTTCAAGAAATTCTTTAATTGCGTCTATTCCCACTATTTCAACATAGCCCTCGTTATCTAAAAGAATTTTAACAATCTCGCTTTCAGTATCACCAGTTCCTACACCATAAAACGCCAATGTTTTTTTAGAAAGGAATCTAACAATTTCTTTATAACTCTGCTTAATAAGCTGTAATTCAGAATGAACAGTAAAGTAAGGATTAGAATAACTAGTCATAGAATACCAAATATCAGGTTTTCTAAACCATTGTTCTCCAGTTATTTTGTTTTGTTTTATTCCTTGTAAGAGTCTTAAGTCTAATTGCTCTTCAATATCTGAAGGACTAAGCACTATTCCTGATTTTAATGCAAAATCTACATTTATTCCATTTAAGTTAATCATTTTCATACTTAAAGAGTGGTAACAAATGTATAATTAATTTTACCCGTAAATATCAGGGTTTTTGATAAAAACTACTTAAAAGAAGGGATAATTTTTTCTTCAGCTTTTCTTAAATGTTCCTGAAATGTAGAAACAGAGACTTTCATTATTTTTGCTAATTGTTCTAAACCAATTTTTCTAGGAAAAGTATAATATCCATTTTCTAAA
>CAZRGF010000009.1:0-49886 GCA_964599615.1 Candidatus Woesearchaeota archaeon | reverse complement strand
TAATGCATATGATGTAATTCTTGGCTTTCAACGTAAGATAATGCTCTCTGAAAATCAGTTCCGCACCCCTGACAAAAATATCCTCGATTCCAGAAACTTCCACGAGGATATCTCAATCTTAACTCGGGGCAGATTCTGAACAAAAGATACGCAGATAATCCCTTGATTATCTGCATTAATTGTGCATCAGACATTGTTCTCGGACAATCAACAATAAGATGCACATGCTCATCTAAAACTTTTATAATAACAATCTCTATTCTATGTTTTTTGCAGGATTCTTCAATTGCAACCTTGCAAAAAACTTTCAATTTTTCTTGTCTCATCATTGCATATCGATATTTAGTTGTAATTTGTACTGTCTTCAAATTGTTTCCAACTGAAGTGCTGTAGTGTTTGTATTGCATTTCCATTTTTTTCTCCAGCTCTCGCTAAGCGAAAGCAAATATTTATTTAGTGAGAAAGCTCTAGCTAAGTGTGTTGTTCTGTGAGCTAGAGTCAAGCTCACATTTCATAATGCTTCTAGAAATAAATATCTTTCAGAAAGGCGCAATTCATCTGTCAGTTAAAACAGACAGATTTCTTGCTAAGCTTTAAAAGGCAATTCTTTTAATCCTGCGTTTAACATCGCTTCTCTTAATTGTTTTTTTCTGTTTTCACAATAAAACATTAGAAATCCGCCGCCACCTGCACCGACTAATTTCCCCCCAATAGCTCCATTTTTAAGACCAAGTTCATAATACTTGTCTATCTCACTTGAAGACATCTTCTTGCTGAATTTCTTTTTTGCTTCCCAATGGACATCAAGCCATTTTCCGAATTTGGTCGTGTTTCCTTTTTCTAAATCCTTCTTTATCTCTAATCCCATCTCTTTAATCAGATGCATCTGGTTCATCTTCTCTTCATCACTCTCTGCATTTTTTTTCTGATCTGAAATTACATCAACGGTGGAATGTATAACCCCTGTGCTGAACAATAAAAGGTTATTCTCTAGCTCTTCTATAGTCGAGTAAGAAAGATTCAATGGGCTGGTTATTACTCCGCCGTTCTTTGCTATGTTCATATGAAGAATGCCACCAAATGCAGAAGCATATTGGTCTTGTTTTCCGATTGGTTCACCTAAAACATTCATCTCAATGTGAGCAGCTTCTTCAGCTAGTTTCTGGGCAGAGACTTCTTCTCTTTTATATGTATGAAGAGCTTTTAACAAAGCAACTAAAAATGTGCTAGAAGAGCCAAGTCCTGTTCCTGCTGGAACATCTGCGATTGCAGTTATCTCTATTGGTTCGTTTATATCTAGAAGTTCTAATGCTGCTTTTATTCTTGTATGTTTTATGTCCTCCCTTTTCTTAGTCACTTCTACTTGAGAATACTTAATCAGAAATTCATCATAAAAATCTCTTTTTTCTACAATGATATAAACATATTTATTTATCGCAGCAGTCACTAAAGAACCGCCAAATTTTGAAGAATAAAACGGCAAGTCAGTACCTCCTCCGCCCAAACTTATCCTCAATGGTGCTCTGGTGACAATCATTTTTCCCCTTTAACTCTCATTTTTTAATAAAAGCAGATGAAGTTCGAGTATATAAAGATTGTGGCGAAACATTTATATATAGTACAAAAGCACTTATTTTCTTGTATACATGAAAAATATATTTGTTTTTGACTTGGATAACACATTGGGCTGGAAAACGCCGCTTTTCCCACATGTAACTAGAACTAATATAGATTACTTAAGAAAATTATCTTCTGATAAGGAAAATTTATTATTATTCGCAACAGGCAGGCCCAGGTCTCTAGTTAGATTAGCAATGCGATATGGTGCACTGAAACCAACAGAAATTTATCATGTTTTTCCTCTTGGAGGAGTATATGAAGATGGGCTTTATGTCGAATCTGCAGATAGAAAAATTATCTACAATGCAATTTCAGAAGCACCAGCACTTTTCAAGGAGATAAAAGCCTCTTTTTTTGATAAAAATGCAGAATGCTTCTTTTATTCTAGGGGATTTGCTTTATTTCCGAGAATTATTTTAATGCAAGAAAAAACAGGAAGTCTGTCTCCCAAAGATTATGGTGGAAGAACTATAAAAAGAGAAATAAAACTTCCAAAATGTTTAATTCCTTTATGGCAACAAGACAATGATGTTAAAGAAACTTATAAAACTCCTATTGGATATAAAGGCGATAATCTAAATGCATTAGAACCAATTTTTAAAGAAGTTTATGAATGCACTGTAGATCATTTAAACAGAAGGTTTGCTTCTTGGAAACAGGTAGGAAAATTAGAAAGATGGAAAGATGCTATTGACTTTTATCCTAGATTAGATGATAATGAAGATGTTTTCAGGAAGGAAGAGGGGGTAGAAAAACTTCTTTCTAGAGTAAATGTTCCGCAGAATACCAAATTCTTTGTCTGCTGTGATACAAGAAATGATATAAGACTTGTGGACTATATCGCCAATAAATATCCGAATTATCATGTTGTTTGCCCGTCAAATGCAACTCAAGATTTAGTTGAAAAACTGAAGAATGAAGGATATAATCATACTATTTTAGAGCAAGACTGCACAAGATTTGCTGAGGGGTTAAGCAGATTGTTAAGTTAGGTAAATTAATTTTCTTTTTTCAAGTATTCTAATATTTTATTTGTGTTATCTTCTAATTTTTCAGAACTATCTATCTTTATATGATCAAATTCTTCTATTTCTTTAATCATAATTGGTTCATCTTCTAAGAATTTTTTCCAGACACTTTCATCTTTAATTTTTTTATAATCCCGGGAATTATTTCTTTCAATTATCCTTTTTTTCATTGTCTCTTCAGAACAATAGAAATAAATTATCTTTAACTTGAAATTGATACCAGAAAAAATAGGGAGTATTACCTTTTTTATATAATCTTTTCTAATCTCTCTTAGATAATTACCGTCTAAAATTGGATGTTTGCCTAACAAAAGATTATTTTTGGCTTCCAAAAGCATTAATAGATACGCTTGCAATTCAACATTGATCAGATGGTGAGCTTCTTTTCTTGGATGATTCCCAAAAATTTTATTATATTTTTCAATATTCTCCGTAGAATTATCCATTTTAAGCAAGAAAGTGTCTTCAATTGTATCCTTGTCTATCCAAAATGAATTTTTCACTAGTTTAGTGACTTCTAAAAGATTTGTTGTTTTGCCGCATGCTGAATTTCCTACGCCAAGTATTAATGTTGGATTTTTCAATTCTATCATATTGTTTTATTGATGAAGGGGGTATATAAAAATTTATATTCCCCATAATTATTGATTTTTATGGATAAACTTAAAATCGGCATAATAGGTGCAGGGGGAGTTGGGAAATTTCATGTCAGGGAATACAACAATCTTGGATGCGAAGTCAAGGGAATTTTAGGCCCAACAAAAGAAAACTCCGAACAGACAGCTGAAATGCTTCTTAATTCTTTTAATATAAAAACCAAGCCATATCATGAATTTGATAAATTTTGTGAAGAAAATGAGTTTGATGGCATCTCCATTTGTACTCCGATGTCTTTACATGCAGATTTTATTAAGAAATGTCTAGAAAAAAACTTTAATGTCCTTAGTGAAAAGCCATTAGTCTATGACCTCAATCTAAAAAGTCATTTAATTGCCAAGGACTTGTTTAATCTTGCAGAGGATAGAAAAAAAATACTTACTGTAAATACTCAATGGCTTTCTATTTTTCCTGTCATCAAAGAATACATTCCTGAAAAAATAACTAACTTTTATATGGAAACAGAACCTGGGGTGAAAGGAATGGAGCTGCTTTCTGAACATCTGGCTCATAAAAACAGCATGCTGATAAGACTTCTACCAAATGGAAATGCAAAAAATATAAGATTCACTGAGATGAAAGAAGAGATTGTTGTTGTGGAATTCAATTATTCAAATAAACAGAATTCATGTGAAGTCAGATATGTATTTAGATATAAAGAAAAAAAGCCAAAAAATGTCATTTTCTCAATAAATGACAAGAAATTTGTCCGAGTAGTTGATGAGAATTACCAACAAAAATTTGTCTGTGATGGAAGAGAATTCAAGATAGAAGACCCATTTACCGTCTCAATCAGAAGATTCACTGAAGCAATAAAAGGCAATGGGTCCCCTCTAGCTAATCAAGAAGAAATTCTTGAAAATCTAAGATTGCAAGATATAATTTTAGGAGAATATCAAAAAGCTAAGAAATAAAAGATAATCCTGAAATACAATAAAATTTATAAGATAAGCAAAACAGATAATAAAATGAAGAAGATAGGAATAATCGGCGCAGGAATTTTCGGATGTTCTGCAGCTATTGAACTTGCAAAAGATTTTGAAATTACACTTTTTGACAGAGCAAACAATATATTCACAGGAGCATCTACAATAAATCACCTAAGGCATCATTATGGATTTCATTATCCAAGAAGTAAGGAGACTGTTTCTGAAATAAATATAGCTAGGGCGACTTTTGCAAAAGTTCTTACTTTTGTGAATCTCATTGCTTCGGGCAAGTCTCCTCCATTAAACAATTCTTCTTTAGCTTCATCACATATGCCTTCAAGAGGCATCTCTCCGTAAACCAAATGTCTCCCACAAGAATTGCCTATTGTTCCCTTGTCATTTCTTTGCGCAACAAGAAGTGTTTTTCTATCAGAATCTTCAAAAATAAATGCATTTACAGCAATATGCCTAACTCCTTTTTGAGATATCTCGCTGGGATGCGCAATTAGATAATTCACTGCACCAAGTATTTTCCCATTTTCATCTACGCGATATAATAATTCATCATGCTGTTTTATTCTTGTTTCAACATATTGTTCTATTATATTACCTAGTTCATCTGGATTTCTATCTGAAGTATCTAATTGAAGATGGCTGTAGAATTGCATTTCTGGCCAAATTAAGGGTTGTCTTGTTAGATGTTTTGTAAAAAGCGCATCTTCTTCAAATGATTTATCAAAATCAACTATTCCCCTATTCCTTTCTTTTGCAACAGGGTCTTTTTCAGCTCTAGACATTATCCTTTCGCGTAAAACCATCGGTCTGCAGTAAAAATGGACTAAAATAACTGGGGTTTCTCTTAGATTGGGGCTATAAACTTTGTTTAATAGATTTTTAGGATGATACTTATCTTCATTTAAATTAATTATGGGATTTACTCCTGACATCACGCCAGCCAGAGTATTGTCATTGACCCTGCCTACAGGAAAACAGTCTATTGCTGTTGAAATCCCCAATTCCAGATTATCTTTTGCTGTATTAACAAAACTGAGATAAGTTGGGAACAATCCACCATGCCTGCCATAAAATTCGCCTAGTTGTTTTTCTTCTGGTTTTCCAGATGGAAATGGAACCTGGAACATTTGTTTTCCATTATAAAAAATAAATGGTTTTGCCTGACCTAATGCAGTCATATCAGGGATATATTGCTCTAAAGGCATCAATGCACCTTGCGTGGTGGGGTTGATTATCCAGAATGGTCTGTTAAGAGAATCTTTATCTAATCTGTAGATTTTATTTTTTTTACAAAACTCGTTGATTGCTTTTGTTTTTCCAACACCAGAAATGCCTGTAGCAATGACAACAAAGGGCTTTTCAGTTTGCATATTTTCTTAATTAAAAAGTAGTTAATAAATCTTGCTATTTAACTTAACTTCGCCAGCTATAGGTGTAAATTATCTTAATTTGGTTCTCGATTCCTGTTTTCGAAGAAGTTTCTGAAGATTTAGAACTGACTGTGCATGATCTATTGCAACATAACTCGCATTGGCGAAGTTAAGTATTTAAACAAAGTTCATCAAGCTTATTTCTCTAATTCTATTATCTTATTCGCGACTTCAATCAGATTAGGCAGGGTAAAGTCAGGAAAAATGTTTTTTTGATGTTGGATTTCTAGAATATCTTCTCTTACTATGCCTATCAAGAATGTTTTTTTGACTTTAGCATTATTCCCTGTCTGAATATCACTCAAACTATCTCCTACCATGTAAGAATTTTTAACATCTAGATTAAAATCTTTTTCAGCTTTTTTTATCAATCCTATTTGGGGCTTTCTGCAATCACATTTCTGCGTTCTGGGATGATGCGGACAAACATAGATTTCGTCTATTCCCAATTCTTTTTTTAAAAAATCATTTATCTGATTTAATTTTTCTGGCAATAAATAACCAAAAACTACTCCTGGCTGGTTAGTTATTGAAATTACTTTAAAACCAGCATTTTTCATGGCTTGGATACCTTCTTTAACAAAAGGCTTTATCTTAAGTTGTTCTAGATTCGCTGGGGCCATTATCTGACCATCTGGCTCGTAGAGATTTTCATTTATCACTCCATCTCTATCAATGAAAATAGCTTTATTTTTTGCCATATGTTTATCTGTTTCTTTATTTTATAAATTTAATTTAATCTTGCCTGATTCAATCTCATTCTTAGCTAATTCATATTTTTCAATTTTGCCTATTTCTCTGAAATAATACTCATCCATCATAAACCCATAAAGATTAAGATTCTCTTTGAGCAATTTAGGAAAAATGTCATAAGCAAAATCTGAAAATCCTTTTGGAATGAACTTGAGTATTTCTGGCTCAAGAATATAAATGCCAGAATTTGAAAAATAATAATCTTTGCAAAGTTCAGCAAACAATTCATCAGAGGGTTTTTCAACTAACTTTGTTATTCTAAGATTTTCATCCATAAAGACAAGACTTGCCGGTTTCTTTGTAACTGGCTTTTTTCTTAAAGCAAGTGTTCCAACAGATTTTTTTTGTTTATGAAATTCCAACATCTTATTCAGGTCAATATCTGTGATATTATCCCCATAAAAAACCAGGAATGGCTCATTTGTATTTAAAAAATCTCTGAAATTATTCAATGCTCCTGATGTGCCAAGCATTTCTGGTTCAAATGAATAAATTATATCAACACCAAACTTTTCTCCATCTCCAAAATATTCTTTTATTTTTTCAGGGAGATAGGAAGTATTTATTGCTATTTCTCTTATGCCATATTTTTTCAAAAGATGGATAATATACTCTAGAACTGGTTTGTTATCTATTGGTATCATGGGCTTGGGGGTAGTTTCTGTCAAAGGCCTAAGCCTTTCTCCTTTCCCTGCGCACAATACTATTGCTTTCATTTTTATTTTAGTGATTTGATTGTATTAATATCCTCTTTAGTTATGCCTTTTATCAGGAACATTATCCCCATATAAACAATGACCCCCAATACGAGGGCTATAATCACTGTTATCCATGAGGTCTTGAATAAAAGGTTAAAGATCAATAAAAAGACTATCAAAACAATTGAGCCTATCACTGGTTTAATCAGCATACTCCAACCCGACTTGATATTCAGTTCTTTTTTCGTCAGTATTGCTAAGATAACTAAATTGCTGTATCTCACAATCGCTGTTGCCAAAGCTACAGCAATCAAACCAAACTCTAGTGAGATGGATAATCCTATCTTCAAAAACAGATAATTCAGGATTATATTGGAGATAGTTGAAAATAAGACTAATAAAGAAGGAATTTTTGGTTTTTCTCTTGCTTGAAAAAGAGTTGAAAAAATAGAAGTCAAGGCATTTTCTACAATCAATAAACTAAGCAAAACAGAAGTTATTATCAAAGAAGTCTTGTACTGATCAGGAACATATGCTTTTCCAAAGATTATCTCTACTGCTGGAACTGAAAAAAATGCTAAAAGAACTGTTGCTGGAACTGCTATGAACAAAGTGTATTTGACTGCTTTTTTAAATCCCGATTCTAAGCGGCCTTTCTCTAATTGAGTAAATACAGGCAGTAGAACAGCCCCGAAACTGACTATTGCTACAGCTGCACTGACAAAACTAATCAAGCTATTGTAATAACCTGCAAATTCTGCAGGCATGAACATCCCTAACATGAAAGTGTCAACATGCATGAAGAATACTAAGGAAATTGAAGATATGGTAAGCCAGCCAAAGAAAGAAAGTAGTTTAGATTTTTCATTTTTATCAAGTTCTTTTTTCTCGCCTTGGAGTAAAAAAGAATATTTTTTTATAATAATCCCATATAAAAATAAAAATGAGAGAAATAACCCGAAACTCAACGCAGTGAATACAGACTCTGCAGTCTTGGAAAGATATAGTAAAATGAGAACTAGGCCTATTCTTCCAACTTGAAAGATTATCTCGGAAATTGTGGTGTACTTGACTTTTTGAAGTGCATAAAAGATTGAATTTAGGAATCCTTGTAAAGAAGCTAATAGGAGATAGAGCGCACCTATTTTCAAGGGGACTTCTAGAAGGGGCTTATTAAAAACATATACTGAAATTGTTTCAGATAATAAAAAAAGAGCGATAGCAACAATAGCTGTCACTATGATTTTGAGTTTAAATAAAAAAGAAATTCTTGAACGGGCTTCTACTTCTAATTTTTTGGATTTTTTCTTTAATGAATCTGCCAAGTAACGAATTAATGTTGAATTGATGCCCAAATCAGTAAAAGTACAGATAGTCAAAACAACAGTTAAGGCTATACTATAGATTCCAAATAGCTCTGGTAAAAGCATTCTAGCAGCGATTATTGTGAAAATCAAGCCGCCTATTTTTGCAAAAATCGCTGTTAAAAGATTAAAAAAAGTGTTTCTTACCACCCCCCTTGCAGTTATTTGTTTTTGTTTTTGCATTTTGAACTATAATCTGGTTATATATTATTGATTTTATTTATTTTAAGGTTTTCAAAATACATTGTTCGGGTTATGCATTAGTAATCTCGAAATAAGCGAGGATATTAATTACAATCACTTACCTCTTGACTTAATCACATAATGAATCAAAGAAAAAGCTCGTTTATATTTCTTGTCTTTTTGAGTTGTTCCGTAACCCAGATCTATCGCTTCATGAAACAAACAGCCAAAGAAAATAGGCCATAAAAAAGAGAATAATATTGAGAGAATAAGAAGGACAATAAAAAATTCGATTGTATGGAATATCATCAGTATCTCTTTTTGACCACCTTTGTCTAACTCTATCTCTAGTATGTATTTGTGATATTCATATGCCCTTGGCAGACTAAGATCTCTTTTTTTATAAACATAGTATAGATAATGATCAAAATCAATTAAAACTGCTGAAAGAAAAAATAAAGCCCAAAATAGATAATCATTGTAAAAAAATAAGGCAAGAAACGAAAAAATAGCAGAAATGATTATATGGACAATGGGGAGCATTTTTTAGTTATAGTTTACATTCAGAAACTTTTTGCAATAAAAATGAATTTCCTACTTTCTTTATTTCTTTAAATCCCGTTCTCTTGAATATATCTCTGGTTTCATCAAGAGTGTAGGTATAACATGTAACTGAAAAGGCCTTTCTTTTTGCTATTTTTTTCTTTATTTTATGACCCATCCAATATATCAGGTTATGTGTGAGAGTTTTGATTTTTATTTCATTGATTATAGCAAACTCTACAAAACAAAAGCCTTTCTTGTTCAAATGTTTATTAAAACTCTTAAAAGCCAGTAAAGAAAGATGCTTGGGAATATGTTCAAGAGTTTCAATGCAAAAAATAAAATCAAATTTGCCTTTTGTTTTATTTAATCCAATCAAATCGTCTTTAATCAATGAAATATTCTTCAGTCCTGAATTCTCGACATACCTTTTAGCAAATTCAAGAGTCTTTGGTGAAATATCTAATCCAGTAACCTTAAATCCTCTTTTTGCGAACGCTATAGAAAGCCGGGCCATTGGCCCAACCCCCAAATCTAAAACCTTGCCTTGTTTTTTTATTAAAGGAATTATCTGTGAATCCATCATAGCCATGGTCCTTCTTGTTCTTTCATGAACATATTTAAGCGATCCAACAGAACCGCAGATAACCCCCACTTCGCCTTGACTTTTAATCTTTTCTTCCCAGATTTCTTCTCCCCAAGATTTCATTTTTTAAGTTTTTGTTTATTATTTATTTGGAATAAATCTTTAATCCTTGGAAATTTTGCTTAGAATATCTGCGAAAGCTGGCCTGGTTATAAAGACCCCCACGGTAATACCTATCGCTGTTGTCAAAGCAAAACCCCTTAAAAGTCCTGCACCCGCAAACCAGAGGGGGAATAAAGAGACAAGAGCAACAGCATATGCTGAAAAGATTATGAAGAAAGCTCTTTTGATTCTTTCTTTTATCGTGTAGGATTTTGAAACTTCTGATTCATCGAGCATGACAATCTGATCATCAACACCTGTTCCGATTGCTGCGATTATTCCGGCTATTGAAGGCAAGTCTAGATTCCATTTTATCAATGCTGCTACCCCTAAAGTTAAAATAACTTCTGAAATGATAGTTATAACTACCGGAATGAAAAATTTTGGTTTTCTGAATCTTAAATAAATTACTAGACATACTACTAAAAATGCAACCAATCCCGCAATTAAAACACCCCTTGAGAATTCTTTTCCAACTGTTGGTGAAATAGTATCTAATTTTTCTATCGTCAATTTAAAGGGCAAAGAACCTGTGATCAAGACAGTCTGAAGTTTTTTCATGCTTTCTTGAGTATTTTGAATAGCATCGTTTTTAGAATTACCAAAACCAGGGCCAGAAACAGTTACTTTTGTTGTCTCTTTTCCTTTTAAGTCAGAAGATATAAATAACGAGTCTATTAACTTATCATCTAGATAAAGGTCTAATGTCTCATTTAGATAAGACTCACCATTACTGATATTTTCTGAAAGTCCTGCAGTGATATCCGCTTGTTTTCTAGCTGCTTTGGGTGAAAGATCTAATTCAAAACTAAATCTGCAAGAATATCCTTGTTCTATTTTTGAACATTGTGCAATTCCAGCGCAGGATGCGTCATCTTTACAGACATAGGTTATATCTCCCTTGCCCCCTATAAAGATAGTTTCATTCCCTATCTTAGCTTCAAACTTGCCTTGTTTTGCAATCAATTCTTCTAGTTCTTTTGGAGATGCACCAGCTAATTCAATAATTAAATATTGTTCTCCAGTAAATGGATTAGATGCTTCTCTTATAACTACGTCTTTCAAGCCATAGGTATTAAGTCTTTGCTCAATAACTGATCTTAAGTCAGACATCTCATTAGCATCTAATTTTTTCTCTGGTTTTATCAATGCTCGAGCTCCTCCTTGGATGTCAAGTCCTGTTTTGATGTTTGTCTTAGACAAGGCAATTACAGATAATCCCAGATTTTCGCCTGTCAAGAAGGTATAATCATCTTGATTTGTGATAATCTCTACTCTTTGTTTTGGTTCTATCTTCTCTTTGATCTCAGCAAAAGAATAATCTTCTAAAGAATAATTATTAATCCAATCCACCGTCATATTGAGTTTTAAACCAGCTTTTTCAGAAACATTGGATAGGTAGATAATAGTATTATCCTTATCTAAGGAAAAATCTAGAACAGTGGAGGAATATGTAAAAAGTCCTTCATCTGTCTGAATTTTCATCTCTACTGGAAGTATCTGAATTTTAGAGACTTCATCATAAAAAGAAATAACAGAATTGATTGTCTGACCATTAACTTGTTTTATAATCTCGCCCCTTGAAATTCCTGCTAAAGATGCTGAAGAGTTGAATGCTACATCACTTACTTGAACGCCTCCTGAAAAAGCATTAAAATTGATGATTGCAATTATTGATAGGGATAAAGCTATAATCAAAATTATTATCCTCATTGATATTTTTGCCATTTTTGTGTGATATTATGTCTGTAAGTGGATAATTGAATTTATTTAGTGGTTCTGATGCTTCCGCACAACGTTGCAGAACCAAATTTTATTTCTTAACACTTAAATTTATGTTTTTTCCTCCAAGTTTAGTTATATCCTTTTTTCTCACAATACCATTTAAGTATAGCTGCGTTTCCTATCCAGGTTCCTAATAAGTCCATTATCAGGCCTGCTGAAAGTATGAAAAATATTTGTTTTAAGACAGGAGCAGTTACAATGAAATAAGCACAGACAACTGCAATTAATGAAGTCAAAGTCATCATAATCCCTGTTTTAAAAGAACCCTTGATTCTTGAGTTTAGTGTATTCTCCCCTCTTCTTTTTAGTACTTTTGTTGTCAATAAAATATCAGTGTCTACTGAATAACCCATTAACATTAAGAGTGCGGCAATTCCTGCTGTTGAAATCCTTATACCTGCAATATTCGCTATTACTAATGCCCCAAGAACATCAAATAATCCGCATTGAATAACAGCTAGTGAAGGAATTGGTGCTTTGAATAGAATAAAAACAACAATGCCCATAAAAAGAAAAGATAAAAGCAAGGCTATTATTAATTGCTTGTAGAAAGATTTGCTTAAGTTTGAACCAGAAACTTCTGTTGTTGAGTTATCTGAAGTTAGTGAATAGCCGAGAAATTCTTCCATTACTGTTCTAGTTAGATTAGCATCTGCTTTTGTTTCAACAATTACTGCAACTTGTTTTCCCGTGGTTATATCGGTTAAGGTCCTTACAAAAACATCTTCTGAGATTTTATTAGACAAGAAATTAGAAAGTTCATTGACATTCGGCATCTTGTCCCCATAAATACTGATGGTTGTACCACCAGTCAAAGAAACATCTTTGTTCATTATATCACCAGTAGTGGAATACATGTAAACTAAGTTAGCTATAATTAATAAACAGATTATAACCCAGACAATAAGAAATTTTTTATAATTCTTATCATATTTTTCAGAAGTGATAAAGGGAAGCACATAATTCTTCTTTTCTTTTGGTTTTTCTTCTTTTTTTTCTTCTATTTTTGGCTTTTCTTCCTTTATCTCTGGTCTTTCTTCTTTTTTATCCTCAACTGGAGGTTTATCTTTTACTTCTTCTACTTTTGTCTCTTCTTTTGGTTGATTTTGAGGGGTATCATCAACCTTGGCCTCGTCATTGTTTTCTTCCATTTTAAACCCTATGCTATAGCGTTTAAAAACCTTTTTAACACTAGAAAAGGTTTTTAAATTAAAATGGTTTGAGGAAATTGTGCGTTGGTAGTATAGTGGTTAGTATGTCTGCCTTCCAAATGAGGGGATATCCCCTTCATGAACCCCTGAAAAAATTAGGGGAAGAAAGCAGACGACCCGGGTTCGAAACCCGGCCGACGCATTTTTCCCTTTCTTTAAATATTTAAATAGACAATACCAAGAAGCTTATATGGACTCGTAGCTCAACTGGATAGAGCGAAGGCATCCTAAGCCTTAGGTTGCAGGTTCAACTCCTGTCGAGTCCGTTATTATTTTTCTACCTTGAACATCTTCCCATGCCCGGGGATTATGTAATCTGCAATCTTGAGAATTTTCTTCCTTGAATTGTTAAATTTTTCTTGGTTATAAATCACAAATTCTGGGGGGCATTTTTCCAGATTTAAAAAATCTTGATTTGCAATAGCATCGCCAGCTATAACCACATTGCCTTGTTTTGTTTTTACTAAAACAGAAATATGGTCATCACTATGCCCTGGGGTGTCTATTATCTCTATATCTTTTGCGATCTCTTCATTCAATAAATCGTATCTCTCCAAATAACCCTTATCTATTCTTTGAAACATTCCAGGATATTTTCCTGTAATAAATCTGAGAAATATCTTTGCTTTGGGAAAAAGAGAAACATTGAGTATATGGTCTAGATGCAAATGTGTTAGAATAATTGCATCTATAGCTTCGGGTGAAAGATTCTCCTTCTTTAGTGCTTCTAATAATCTATTTTTATTTCTAAAAGCACCTGGATCTACGATTATATTCTTGTTACTTTTTATTAAAATAGTTGTACATCCAATATCAAATTTTTCTTCTCTAATTTGGTTATGAATGCCTTCAACCAAAATCTTGACTTCTGCCATGCTAAATAAGCCTATAGAAACTTTTAAATAGATAAAACAACTTTTAAAAGTTTATGACATAGCAAAATGATATTATTACAATTCCTAGATCAATTAAAATTCAATAAATATGAAAAAGACATAATTTTGTTTCTTTCTTCTGTAAATTCTGCAACTGCAAATCAGATATACAAAAATACAAAAGTTCCACAAGGAAGAATTTACTCTGTTCTTAATCAATTAAAAAATGACCAAATTATAGAAATTATGCCCACTTCACCAAAGAAGTACAAAATTAGTGATATTAAAATCGCATTAAAAAATTATCTTCATAAAAAAAGAGAGGAAATTGATGAGAAAATTAATAAAACAAAAGAAATTCAAACAAAACCAAAAGAAATTTTAGATGAAAAAGAAACTTCTGTACGTATTTTTTTAGGTAGAAAAGAGCATATAGAGGTGGCGGCTTTTCTAAGAGAATCTGCTAAAAGGGAATTGCTACAAATAGCACCTGCTTTTGGTTCTACCACCATTAGTGATTTAAGTCATCAAAGGGCTTTACATAGGGGAATCAAAGAAAAAATAATTGTAAAAAGAATTACCCCCGCAAATAAAAAGAAAATAAAACTTTGCCTTGAAAATGGTGGTGAAGTTAGAAAAATAAATACAGATATTTTAGCCTTATTGATAAAGGATTCTTCAGAATTTCTAGTTGGCGTGAATGAACGTGGCGAAGAAGAAAGAACAATGGTTCTTGGTAAAAATAAGGCCCTATTGGTTGCATTAACCAAGGTATTTTGGGATTTATGGAAAAAAGCTAAGCCAATTACACTTAAACAGTTAAAAATTTAGCTTACCTTGAACATCTTCCCATGCCCGGGGATTATGTAATCTGCAATCTTGAGAATTTTCTTCCTTGAATCTGTTAACTGTTTTTTATCTTTCATGTAGGGGTCTTTTAGATTAATTAAAGATTTGGCATCTTTTTTTATTTTATTCTCTTCTGAATCTGGCCACCAGAATACATCCCCTGAAATTACAATATTCCCCGATTTTATGGTTTTAATCAAAACAGCACAATGAAAGGGGTCATGACCTGGTGTTTTTATTAATTTTATGTTTGTTCCTGGAACTTTTCCTTCATGATCTGAGATTTTTCCATTAAATGAATAAATAGAGCTATCATCTAAAACTAAGGCATTGTTGAAAAAGCCAGTTAATAAAGAATGATCTAGATGATAATGTGTTAAAATAACATAATTTACTTTTTCGGGTTTTAATTTTTCTTTTCTCAAGGAATTTATTAAAAGTGGTTTGTTCATCCCAGGATCAATGATGATGTTCAGTTTACCCTCTTTTATAAGGACAGTTGAACAAGAAGCAAATTCACAATCCTTTGTTGATCTCGCATATCCTTGGATAAGAACTTTTATTTTATTCATTTTCTATATGTAATCCGAATTTGTGTAACTGTTTCGCACAACGTTGTGAACTTGTAAGTTTATGCAAAACTTTTATTTAATTTTATTATTAATTCTTATTTCTCCTTGAGATAGGAGGCGGCGTTCATAGCTGCTTTAGCACCTTGTCCACAAGCAATTACAACTTGGCCAGCGGTTCCTGTGACATCACCCGCTGCAAAAACTCCCGGAACATTTGTCTGCATTTTTTGATCTACATTAATATAAGTTTGTGGGTCTAGTTTTAGACCTAAATTCTTTAAAAAACTGGTGTTAGGATCCTGCCCTATTGAAATAAAAACTCCTGAAACGCCCAATGTTTCTTCTTTATTACTTTCAGAATCTTTTATTTTTATAGAACTTAACATTTTTTCCCCAATTAATGCTGTGACCGTATATGGTTGTTTAAATTCTACATTTTTCATTTTTCTTAATTTTTCGAGTAAAATCTTATCTGCACGAAATTCGCTCCTATGAATGACATATACTTTAGAACAGATTTCAGCTAAAAACAAAGCATAATGCATAGCAGAGTTTCCGCCGCCGATAACTGCAACATCTCTTCCCTGAAATAATGGACCATCACAAGTTGCACAATAACTCACGCCTTTTCCTACAAACTTCTTCTCCTCTTTAAGTTCAATTTCTCGGTATCTTGTACCAGAGGTGATAATCAAGGATTTTGAAGAGAAAGTTGATTTATCTGTCTTGATTTCAAATAAATTGCTTTTTTTCTTGATATCTCCCACTTGTTCATAAACCAAATTTACTGAAAGTTTTTTGAGTTGTTTTTCAAATTTTTGAGCAAGTTCTACCCCAGTTATCTTCTCAAACCCAGGATAATTTTCTATTGTTCCTGCATCGATGAACAACCCCCCTACTGTTTTTCCTTCAATTAATAGCGTTTTCAAATTCCTTCTTGCAGAATAAATCGCGGCTGTACAACCAGCTGGGCCTGCCCCGATTATAATAATATCATATGTTTCCATTTTTTATTTTTTTCCATTTTTTTTCTTGAATCTGAATAAAGAAAATCTCTTCTTTCCCTCTTCTTTAAATCGGGTTTTTATAAAGAAGACTTTTAGACCATAAGCTTGTGCTGATTTTGCCTGAACTTTGTCTGCTGTAATCAGAACAGCTTTTTCTTGGAATGCCAAACTTCTTATCAATGCATCTATCTCTCCAGACTTTGCAAACTTAATCTGATGTTGGTTTGGCCTGTCTCCCATAAAAGTTATTTTAACCCTTGATTTTAGAGTATGCATTTTAGCTATCTCATCTAAGCCATGAAAACCAACATCATTTCCATGATTAGCTAAATTCTCTAATTCGGCAATAACTGCATTGGGAATTAAAAGCTCGCCTTTAATTTTGTCTCTGAAAAGCTTAAATAATTTTTTCTGAGCAATTACTGATGTATCTACGAGATATCTTTGTGCTTGTGTTCCAATATCACTTGATCTTACTTTCTGTACCTTCTTTTTTTGTTTCATTTTATTTTATATTTAATATACTTTTATAGTGTTTATTAAACTTTTTCATAAACTTAAATTTTTCTTTGGCTATCCTTTTTCCAGTTTTAGTACAAAGATGATAAAAGTAAAAATTCTCTTCTTTTTTGTAGATTTCGTATGCTTCTACCTGATTTTGGCCTAAAAAAACTTGTAACCCATAATCTCTTAGTAAACCATATGGCCCAATTGTTTGTAGTTTATCTGAGTCATAGATTATTTTTGCTTCTTTGGTTTTTTTGAATTTTGTTTTATTATGGTTATCTATTGCATAGCATATCTCTTCTATATCTTTTTGGTCTAGTTTTATTTTTAAAAGAAATTTTTTAGCTATTATGGCTCCATTTTTTCCATGATCTCCTTTGGATTTTTTTGCAATATCGTGCAACCAAGCGATAATAATACATTTTTGAATATCTGCTTTTTCTTTTTTAGCTAAGAACATTGCCATTTTTACTGTCTGTTCTGTATGAAAAATCCCATGCCAGGCATCATTTTTAGAAAGTTGTTCCCTAACAAAATTTTTGATTTGATTAAATTGTTTTTCTGTGAGTCTCATCTTCTTTTTCAAGGATAATAGACCAACAGACTTTTTAAGCATTTCTTTCTAACGTGATAAAACCTATATGGTTTTTTATGATAATCTTTTTATATAGGTGTTTCTCTGATTTAAGACTTTGAAAAGAGACGATGATTGAGAGAAAACATTTTGATAGAAAAATTTTAATTATAGGCTATGGAGCTGTTTCTCGATGTGCATTTCCCCTTTTTCTAAAACACCTAGATGTTCCGATTGAGAATATAACTATCATTGATCAAGAAGACAAGGCTAGAGAGATAGCAAAGACAAAAACAAGTGTAAATTTTAAACAAATAAGCATATCTAGAGAGAATTTAGATGCAGTTCTTGAGGAGTTTGTAGGAGACAATGGTCTTGTTATAGACCTTGCATGGAATATTGGGACAAAAGATCTTATCAAATGGTGCCATGATCATAACACACTTTATGTCAATACTTCTGTAGAGGTTTGGGACCCATACTCTGAAACAGATGCTCGTAAAAAAACACTTTACCATCGACAGATGGAACTAAGGAGATTAACTGCAGGATGGTCCTCTGATTCTGTAACAGCAGTTTTGGATCATGGCGCAAATCCTGGGCTGATCTCCCATTTCACAAAAAAAGGATTAATTGACATTGCAAAGATGCTTTTATCTAAAGGAATGTTAAAAGGAGAATCAAAAGAGAAAATAGCACGTTATGTCTCGACAAGAGATTTTGCGCGTCTTGCATATGCACTGGGTGTTAAAGTAATCCATTGCAGTGAGAGGGATACACAAGTTTCACGCAGGATAAAAGGCCCTGGAGAGTTTATAAATACGTGGAGTGGTGAGGGATTTGTTGAAGAGGGAATGGCTACTGTTGAGATGGGTTGGGGAACTCATGAATTAACTTACCCCCCAAATTATTTGGAACATCAAGAAGGCCCAAAAAATCAGATCGCTCTTGCTAGAATGGGGATTAACACATGGCATAGATCCTATGTTCCAGTAGTTGGAGAGATAACAGGGATGATCGTAAGGCATGGTGAGGCATTTGGGATATCTGATAGGTTGACTGTTAGAGATAAGGACGGAAAAGTTATCTATAGACCAACAGTGCACTATGTCTACAGACCTTGTGATGATACTCTCCTTTCTTTAGATGAGTTTAGGGCAGGGGGATACAACCACCCCTCGCGTATAAGGATAATGTGTAAAGAGATAGCATTTGGAAAAGATAGCGTTGGAGCATTGATTATGGGTCATGCATTAAACTCATGGTGGACAGGAACGATATTAGACATAAAAGAAGCAAGAAAAAAAGCGCCTGGACAAAATGCAACAACACTACAAGTTGCAGCAGGAATTCTTTCAGCTGTGATGTGGACAATTGATAATCCTAAAAGAGGAGTGTGTCTCCCAGATGATCTTCCGCACGATTACATCCTGGATATTGCCGCGCCATATCTAGGTGAATTACATTCAAGACCTTATAACTGGACCCCTTTAAAGAATAGAAAGGTATTCTTCCCAGAGAATCCGGCTCATAAGATTAATACAAAAGATCCTTGGCAATTCCGCTGTTTCGTGCCATTGCCATAATACTTAATTTAAAATAACAAAATATTTAAAAACAAAATATTGAAATTAATTAATCATAAATGAGAAAAAAAGCAGAACCTATTAATGAGAAAAAAATTCTCGATCTTGTTAAAAGATATGAAAGATCCAGAACAGGACAACCATTGTTTATTATTGATCATCAGATAATAAAAAATAATTATGAAAGATTCAGAGAAAATTTTCCTCGTATCCAAGTTTATTATGCCATAAAAGCTAATTCTGAACCAGCTATAATTCGAACTCTCTACAGACTCGGCTCTAGTTTTGATGCAGCTTCTATCCCTGAGTTTGACAAGATTATGCATTTACTTGATGATTTAAATGAAGAACAAATCAAAGAATTTGTTTATGATAAAGTAATTTTCGCAAATACTACAAAATCAAGGCAAATTCTTGAGCATACTAAGCCCTATGTTCCATTAATGACTTTTGATAATCCAGATGAGCTTGAAAAAATAAAAAAATATTGTGATTGTGCAGGTGTTATGCTCAGAGTTAAAGTCCCAGATAAAGGTTCTATGGTTGAAATGGCAAAAAAATTTGGAGTGACCCCTGAAGAAGGTATTGGATTAATTGAAAAGGCGCATGACCTGGGCTTGATTGTTGAAGGATTAAGTTTTCATGTTGGCAGCCAGTGTGTTGATTTTATTAATTATGTTGATGCTTTGGAGATGGCACATGGAATTTTTAAAAAAGTTGAAGAAAGAGGGTATAAAATCGGTAGAAGGGACAATAAAAAGAAAATACTTGATATTGGTGGTGGTTTTCCTGCTGAATATAACTCTAGTGTTCCAACAATTGAGAAACTTGCTGAAACAATTAATGGAAAAATTGATGAGCTGTTTCCTCCAGAAAAATATGAAATTGCAGCAGAACCGGGAAGGTTCATGGTCGGAAATGCAGCAACTTTAATATTAACTATAATCGGAAAATCTAAAAGAGATGAAAAAAGGTTCTATCACTTCAACGATGGACTTTATCATACTCTTTCAGGCATCTTTTTTGATCACTGTCATTATGACTTCGTATGTTTAGAAAAAGACAAAAACAAAGGAAAATTAGAAGAATGTATACTTGCTGGTCAGACTTGCGACAGCTTTGATACTGTCCCCTATCCTGTAAGTCTTCCTGGAAATTTGGATATTGATGATACTTTAGTTGTTCCAAATGCAGGTGCATATACCACGGGATCCTCGTCTCATTTCAATGGGTTCACTGGTGCAAAAATAATCAGTATTAATCTGGGATAGAAGGTATTTTTTTATTTTTGTAACTAAAATTAACTTATGAAGGGGTTAGATTCTATAAAATATTCTTTTGTTACCTCTTTGTCTTCAATATACTCAAACAAAAATCTTCCAAAGATTTTTTGTCCCGTAAGTATCTGGGGAATCCAGTGTTTATCTGTATCCCACATTTTATCGTAGGGAATTTTATCTAAATCAAACCATTCTGGCTTCATTTCTTGGGTTTCAACGGGGGTACCAGAGCATTCTTCTAGGAGGTATATATGAGCAGTTTGATTATAGTGTTTTTTATGTTCTGGGAAATAAAAATCTATTTCTCCTACTTTAATTAAGTTTTTAGAACTAATAATTAGGCCCGATTCTTCTTCTAATTCTCTGACTGCGGTGTCTTCTATGGTTTTATCCTTCTCGGGATTAGGTTTTCCCCCATATCCATTATATTTGTTTGCACCAAAACCTTTTTTTTTCATTGCTAAAAGAATTTGTCCTTTTTCTTTATCAATAATAAAACAAATTGTTGCTTGTTTTTCAGGCTTTTCTCTTTCCCTTAAAGAAGTTTCCATGTTATTCATTTTAGGACATACTCCCAACCTGGCTGCCAAGCTTTTCTTTTTCTCCAATCTTCATTAAATGCTTGTTCCCAAGTTTTCTTTTTAAGAATTACATCTAAAGCAAGCTGGGGAGCTTTATGGGCAACAATAGCAATATTTTTTCCAGAATATTTTTTTTCAATGTCTTTTAAAAAATCAATAATTCTTTTTTTAACATCTTCATAGCTTTCTCCTTCGGGAAATTTTTCTAGAATACATTTTTCCTGCATTGGTTCAACTATTTCAGATTTTCCACCATTAAATTTTCCGTAATTGCATTCTCTTAATCTTTTGTCTTTTATAATCGGAACAATTCCTTTGAAAGTCAATTCTGCAGACTCCACTGCTCTTTTCAAATCTGAACAAAAAACAACCTCAAATTTTTTTCCTTTGATTTGGTTGATTAATTCAAGAGATTGTTTTTTGCCTAATTCAGATAATTCAATATCTTTCCAACCAGAAGAAATCTCATTCTGATTATCTGCAGTTGCCCCATGAACAAAATAAGTCAGGATTATCATCTCACTTTTTTATCCTTTCTTCCATTGACCAGGATCTTGACCTTTTAATAATTTATTCAGCATTTCAAGTTCTTCATAAATCCCTTCTATAAGTTCATATTTTTTTGCTTCTTCTAAAGTTACCCAAGAATATTCTGTTAAAGCAGGGCATAATGCTATTTCCCCTGATTCATAGTCTGCGTATAGACTTACAATAATCGCAGGGATATTATCTGAACGAATATAAGCCATGCTTGTTAAATATTTTATATTTTTTACTTTTAGGTGTACTTCTTCAAAAATCTCTCTTTTTAGAACATTTTCAAGAACATTATACCAGTGGCTTGAAGTATCTTTAGACCTTTTGGTGTAGTCTTTCATCTCAAGTTTTCCCCCAGGAACTGTCCATAGGTTGGGAAATGCTTTCTCGTCTGGTGATCTTTTTGTTATCAGATACTTTCCATCTTTGATTACTATTCCTGTTATGGATATGTAATGCGCTTTTTCTGAGTCGTACATTTTTAAATTTATGCGGGGGGGAGGGTTCGAACCTCCGCAGGCACTAAGCCAAAGCGTTTCTTCAAGCACCTTGAGAAAATTTAGTTCTTTTCTTTCCCAAGGGTTTCTTTTCTTTCAAGAAAAGAAAGGCTTGCTTGAGCGCTTCCCGTTTGACCACTCCGGCACTCCCGCATTAAAAATCATAAAGAGAAAGGGCTTATAAATTTTTAGAATGTTTAGTAAAAATAGCTAATCGAAAGCTTTTTAAAGCATTTTTACTAGTTTATAGTGAAGACGACCATAGCAAGATGGAAACACCTGTTCCCATTAGAACACAGAAGTTAAGCACCTTGCGTTATATGTTGTACTGGCTTCGGTCGGGAACCATATAAGTTGTCTTCGACTTTTTTTTTCTTGACAACTTATATGTCGATAAGTGGTAAATTAATTTAGTTTGGTGCCTTAGCACAACGTTGCAAACTCGAAAGATTTATTTTTTATATTACAGGCTGATTTTTAAATATTAGATTATTAACATAGATATGAGAAAAAATCCCAAAAGTGAAAAGTTAAGAATTTTAGGAGAATTATTCGTTGAAGCTAGCAAAGAAAAAGATTTGAAAAAGCAATTAAAACTTGTAAAAAAAGCAAGAGACTTTGCTAAACATGAAAATCTTTTAATTCCTAAAGAATGGAAAGACAAGTTTTGCAGGAGATGTAATTCTTTCTTCAATGCAAAAAACCAGAAAATAAGGATTCCTAAGGGAAAAATCTCAATAGAATGCCTGAATTGTCATCATGTTTATAGAAGAAAATTCAAATAAATACTAAATAATCAAAACTAAAATTTCTTGAACTTAGAAACTAGTTCTAACAAATCAGTATGTCCTAGGAAAACTGATCTGCAACAATATCTATCAATGCCAAGGTCCTCAAAAACCTTTTTTGCGTCTTCGCCTTTTTCAACTCTTTCTTTGAATTTTTCAAATAAATGAGCTAATGGTTTTCCGCATGAAAAACATCTGATTGGGATTATCATAAATCCTTATAGAAAGATGATTTAAAAAAGTTTCTATTAGCTAGATTTACCAGATTAAGTGAAAGATTTAAAAAGAAGAGGGTATTATTAGCAATATGAGTAAAAAGAGGGTTAAAGAGAAATCTGTTGAAAATAATTTCAAGAAGAGTTCTAAATGGTGGGTGTGGCTGGTCTTGGGAATTTTAGTGTTGATTATTGTTTTTCTCGTCATATTTATTTTATTGTCTAAATCAAGTGGATTAAAAACAGCTTGTGAAATTGCCGGTATGAATTGTTATATGGATTCGTGCCCATCTGGATATGAACAAACTAACTCAGCTTGCAAGAGTGGTAATGTATGCTGCAAAAAGACAATAGAAGAAAGTCCATGTGAAAAATACAATAACACTTGTTACAATAGCTCGTGCCCATCTGGAACAATAATGTTAGATTTAGGTTGTGAAAAAACAGGAAAAGTCTGCTGTAAAAATTTCTCCACTTATCAAACACCTTGTCAAAAACAAGGAAACATCTGTTTGAGAAGCAGTTTGCCTGAACCAGCTTGTCCTTCTGGATATGCTGAAGTGGATCTTGGATGTATTTTTGGCGAGATATGCTGTAAAAAAACTCTAACTCCTTGTGAAACAGCGAGGTATACCTGCAAAGATGCATGTACTACCATAGAAGAACCAAAGAATTTTGCCTGTAATGCAGGACAAAAATGCTGTGATTATATAATAAGAGAAAGGGGAGATTGTGAGAAAGCAGGTTATAGATGTCAATATTCTTCTTGTAATTCTGGCTACACAAAAATGGGAATTTGCGGAGATGATTATTTCTGTTGTACAAAAGACACTACCCCAAAACTAGTGATACATGGCTTTGTTAAACTTAAACAGGGGAATTGCATGCCCCCAACTAATCCTACAACTTGTAAAGAAGATGTTTTAGATGCTTATGTGGGAATATTTCCCATAGTCCATCAATCAGAGCTAGACGGTCCCTATTACAGGTCAACAATTGAACCAATGATTTTTGAAAGATCTATCAAGAATGGAGTTACGGGATATTATGAGATTGAAGTTCCAAAAGGAACGTATAGTATTTTTGCACAAGATCCCCTAAATTTCAATGATTATTACTGCAATAACTTTGATAGTAATGGAAATGCTTGTGTTGTTACGGTAGACAATACTTCTGTTTCTTTTGACATAATAATTGACCACGCAACTTATTAGTCGGAATCTTAGAACAATAATCTTTAAAAAACAAATTAATGTATAATGAACATGGTAAACCCACTTGAATTAGATGAAGTAACAATTAAAAAACTTGAAACTAGTATGGAATCTGAAATAAAAGCATATTGCCCTCAATCTGAATTGCAGGTGAGATTTAGATTAACTAAGTCTGTATCTCAGTTGAGAATGAGGGGGAATACTATCCATCACTTTGAGATACACGCGATGGTGCATTATCATGTTAATCAGGGAGTCAAGGTCGGTGAAATAAACTATTATCCTACTGATAAAGTAATCGAAGTTTCGCCTTATGTAGACGAGGGTACTGTTCTTGTCCTAAATGAACAATACTGCAGAAAGTTCACAAGAAACCTTCAAGCAAAATTGAATCAAGGGACTTTGATTTAATTTCTGTTTTTTATGAGAGAAAGCCTTATAAATCTAAAATACTGTTTTATCAAGAGGTGTAAATAAATGTGAACACCTCAAACGTGTTCTGATTAAATTTAAAATGGCAAAATATTCAAGTTAAAAATGAAACCAATATTAAATCTAAAAAATGTTTGTAAAACCTATGAGCTTGGCGAAGAGAAAGTAACTGCAGTATGCAATGCAAATCTCGAGATAAATAAGGGAGATTTTATAGCAATAATGGGGCCGTCAGGAAGCGGAAAAAGCACATTAATGAATCTTGTGGGTGTTTTAGACATCCCTAATAAAGGGGATATTTTTCTAGAACATCATAATATCGCACATTTGAGTGAATCTGAATTAGCTCAAATCAGGGGAAAGAAAATCGGCTTTATTTTTCAACAATTTAATCTAATAGGAACATTGAGTGCCAAAGAAAATGTTATGCTTCCAATGATGTTCCAAAATATTCCCTCTGAAGAAAGGGAGATTAGGGCATTGAAAATTCTAGAACAAGTGGGCTTAGGTGACAGAGCCAATCATAGGCCAGCTGAACTTTCTGGCGGACAGCAGCAAAGAGTCGCTATTGCAAGAGCTCTAGCAAATGACCCTGATGTTATTCTTGCTGATGAACCAACTGGAAACCTTGACAGTCATACAGGAAAAGAAATCATGCTTATGTTAAAAGAATTGAATAAAAAAGGAAAAACAATCATCATGGTAACTCATGACGAAAATGTTGCAAAACAAGCTAAAAAAATTATCCATATAATTGATGGCAAGATAAAGTTAAGATGAAATTACAAAAATTAATTGATGAAATTAAGGTGTATTTGGGTTTTTGGGATATTGATTATAGAGAAAGTATCGGCAAGATACTAGAAAAACAACCCGAGTTTTCTAAAAGCTATGTTCTTACAGAAAGATTATCTGATTCTGCACATAGGTTTTTTAGACAATTGGGATTAACAGGGATATATTGTTCTTTGTTTTTATGTGGGGTAAATTACAACAAAGAGTATGTTGCTTTTTTAGGGGTTTTTTCAGGGATGTCGCTCTTATTAGATAAAGCGACTATAAAAAATCCAATAGAAGATAGATTAAAAGAATTAGAACTCTTTGAACAATCCTATGGTAAATTAAAAGATTAGTTTATCTGAAATAGTAAGATTTAAAAGCTATTAAAGTCATTGTATAATAGTTACACCAAACAAGTTAAAATGAAAAATAAATTTTATTTAATATTTGCGTTGATAGTCTTCTTTGTCTTACTTTTAAGTTCACAGACATTAGCTCATGACATCAGCATTTCAATGGAACAAGACCCTTTTCCAGGACATGCAGGAGAAAATAGCCAATTAAGCTTTTCAATAACTAATGAAGGTTCAGAAAATTTGTCAAGTATTTTATTTGACTTGAATGTTGATGACCCTATCACCTTAAAATCAGATTCTCAAAAAACAATTAGTTTAAATGGTGGTGAAACAAAAACCATAAACTATAATGTTTACATCCAAACAGATGCTCAAGAAGGAACAGAAACAGTTACATTAGATTACAGAATTGATGGCTCAGATCATGATAAAGATTTTGATGTAGAGATTGCACCGGATCAGGTTTATCTTCAGATAGAATCTGTCACAAGCATGCCTGAGAAAGTTGCTCCCGGAGGAACTGTAACTCTAAATATGAATTTGAGAAATACTGCAAACTCCGAAGTCAAGAATGTAATAATTAATTTAAACTTGGCTAATATGCCTTTTGCACCCGAGAGTGTGGCAGAGGAAAGAATAGCATTAATCAATGAAAGAGGATTATCCCAGATTTCTTTTAATCTGATTGCGCTGTCAGGTGCAAGTATCCAGGTTTATAAAATCCCATTGACAATAACCTATCAAGATTCTTATGGGCAACAATATTCCAGGGAAGATTTTGTTTCTATTGAGGTTTTTGAAAAACCCAGCATAGATGTCATCATAGACAAAAACAATCTAGTACAGAGTATGGCTAGCAAATTTGATATCAAAGTCTTGAATAAAGGACTGGGAAAGGTCACTTTTGTTGAAGCAACACTCTTGCCTTCTTCAGATTATACTCTCGATGAAACCGATTCTCAATATATCGGGAATATTGAGTCAGATGACTATAGTTCAGTTGAATTCAGTATAGTGCCAAAAAAAGCAAATTTCAATGTTCTTATTCAATTAGATTATAGGGACGCAAATAATCAAAAATATACTGAAACAAGAACTCTTCTAGTCAGAGCTTATAGTGTTCCAGAAGCACAAAGATTAGGGATTTTGCCTGCTTTTCCATGGTTTTTAATTCTCGTTATTCTTGTTGTAATAGCATTAATAGTCTTTTTTATTGTAAGAAGGAAAAATAAAAAGAAAAAATTAATGTCAAAACAAGAGTAAAATGTCAGAAGAAAAACCAAAAGAAAATAAAAAAGTAAGAATTGGAGTTATTGAAGACAGATTAAGACATGCTGATTTTAGAGTGGGCTTGATTAGATATTCTTTAGAAAAACCACCAAAACCTGATTTTGATTTGTATGTAGCAACCTCTCCTTTTGCTCTTAACGAAGAGGGTAGAAACCTCAAAAGCTATGATTTAATTTTATTAAACCCCAATATGCTACAGGGTCTTAAGCTAAACCTTGAATCCATTATTAAAACAAGCCCAACAACACAACAAATTGTTCTTATTGAGCATAGGCCAGGGCAAGCAAAAGAAAGAATTGTTTCTGACAAAACTATCCCAGTAGTAGAATACGGAGAAAGGGGAGCTATTGTGAAACAATATATTCGAAGTTATGTTGATGAAAAACTTGCAGAAATAAGTGCTTCTGAGGAGAAAAAGTAAAATGATAGAATTATCTTTAGAAGAAAGAATTAGATTAATGGCGAAGTATGATTTTTCTAAAATAGGCCAGTATCCTTCTTCTAAAGCCGGGGGTTGGGACTCAAGGGGGAAGATTTATCCCCATGGTTATGCACATGCGGTTTTAGCATTGCGTAATTTTCCAAGTAATTTTTGTCATGAAGTAGGTAATCCACTAAAAAGTCTGGATGTGTTATATTCTGCCTATGGTTTTTTAATGGTGTGTTATGCATCAATTGATTTTAAAGAAATTGAGGGAAACCCTGATTTTGATATAGTTAGAAAAGTTAATTCTCTACTGCCAAGATTGGGATATGCTATCCATGAATTAGCAAAGGCTTCGGCAAATTCTGGCTATGAATTTAATGAAGAAGTTAAAAGTTCTGCTGAAAAATTTAAGGATGCTGCAAAAAAAATCAAGGACTTGGGCCTTGAAGTAAATTATAGGGCAAAAATACGAGAATTAAAAGAACAATTAGAAGCTAAAAATAGGGGGGAAACAAGATGATAGAAGAAAAATTGAGGATAGCATATTTTAATGGTAGTGTTGAAGAGGGCAAAAGAGAAGCGGCAAAGCTTTCTGAAGTTTTGGGGGAGGGATATGAAGTTAATTCTGGCAGATATGAGCAGGATTTCAAAAATGGGAAAGATTCTCTGAATAACTATGACCTTTTATTGATGCATCCTAGAAACCTAGAAGCTGATGAGAGCAAATTAAGCAGAGATGAAAAAAAAGAGGCAAATTTTTGGATGTATGTAACTGAAACTATTCTTCGAAGACATCTGGACAAGAATGTATCATTTATTTCACATATTCAACCAAAGACTTATACTTATCCCAAAGAGATTTGTGGAAAAAAGATTAAAGTTTATTTTATAGATATTCTGATAGACAATAAATATTCATTAATTAAATTTATTAAGGGTTTAAAATGATTCTAGATTATTTCAAACTTGGATTCAGGAACATAAGAAAAAGAAGATTAAGAAGTTGGCTAACTATGCTTGGAATTTTTATAGGCATAGCTGCTGTTGTTGCCCTAATAAGCATAGGGCAAGGCTTACAAGTAGCTGTAACACAACAATTCGAACAGCTGGGGAAAGATAAGATAACTATCCAACCAGGTTCACAGGCACTTGGCGCACCTGGAACCAATGCTGGAACATCCTCTTTAACAGAACATGATGTCAATCTGATACAAAAAACAAGGGGAGTCCAGACAGCTGCTGGAATAATCTCTAAAATCAGTTCTGTAAGCAAAGGTTCAGAAACAAAGTATGAATTTATTATGGGATTTCCTTTAGATGCACAAACCCTTATTGAAGAAACGCAGGGTTATAAGATTCTGGAAGGCAGAGACCTGAAATCAGGAGACAAATACAAGGCACTTGTCGGGTATAATTATGAATATGGAGATATCTTCAGCAAACCTTTAAAAGTGGGGGATAAAATAACAATAGGAAAAAATTCTCAGGAAATCACAATTGTGGGGATAATGAAAAAAATAGGAAACCCCTATGATGATGCAAGTGTTATTCTGCCCTATGATACTACAAAGGAGCTGCTGAACATCACTGATACTGTTGATGTGATTGTTGTTCAGACAAAACCAGGGGAAAACGTGGATACTGTTGCTGAAAATATAAAATCAGCACTGCGAAAAGATAGAGGAGAAAAAGTTGGCGAAGAAGATTTTAGGGTCCAGACTTCTGAACAATTATTGCAGAGCTTTAACAGTATTTTTGGAATCATCCAGGCTGTTTTCATTGGGATAGCTGCTATTTCTTTAGTTGTTGGCGGAGTTGGGATTATGAACACCATGTACACTGCTGTTTTAGAGAGAACAAGAGAAATTGGGATTATGAAAGCTGTGGGAGCAAAAAACTCTAATATCTTAAGCTTATTTTTAATAGAATCTGGCATCTTGGGATTAGTTGGGGGCGCAATTGGTGTCCTATTGGGAGTTTTGTTGGGAGTTAGTGCTTCTTTTATTGCTGGCCAAGCCCTGGGGACTAATTTGCTTAAAGCTTATTTTCCTTGGTATCTTTTAGTTGGTGCATTATTATTCTCATTTGTTGTTGGCTGTGCTTCTGGAGTTTTGCCTGCTATCCAAGCATCTAAATTGAAGCCGGTGGATGCGCTGAGGTATGAATAAAATGTTAGCACATGTTGATAGCTATTCACAAGTAAGAATCAATTTAACAAAGTATGAAGCAGAAGAATTAGAAAAAAATGGTTTAACTAAAGGATTGATACGAAGAACTTCGTATTTATAATCCTTGCGATTGTTATGAATAAAAAGAAAAAGCTATATAAACTTCAACTCATTAGATAAATATGGCAACACTAATTTTGGGAATCCCCACTATTATCCTTGCAATTCTGACCATTTTGTTAGGAATTTTAATTCTTGCAATTCCTAAGATACTCAAATGGGCTGTTGGGCTGTATTTTATAGTAACAGGAATAATTGCATTGATAAGTTTGTTGATTAAATAAAAAAAGAAAAAAAGGAAAACAAATAATTGTTTTCACTTTCATAAAAATTTTAATTTTCCTTTAGCTTGTTCTATGGAATTGTAGCCTTTCCTCTCTAAAATCTCTTCTAATTCTTTATTGATTCTTCTGAAACAATCTGGACCTTGTTTTTCAAAACAAGTTCCTACTTGAACTGCATCTGCTCCACAAAGCAAAAACTCAAAAGCATCTTTTCCTGTTTCTATACCGCCAACGCCGATTATTGATATTCCTCCTTCAAGGTCCTTGAAAAAGTTGTAGACATTTGCTAAAGCAATTGGCTTGATGTAAGAACCGCATAAAGCTCCTAACCCTTTTTTTGGTCTCAAAATAGGGGTTTCTTTTTCATTATCAATCACAAGAGTGTTTGGCAGAGAATTTATGCAAGTGACAAATGATATCCCATATTCTAGGATTCGTGTTATCCACCCTTGTTGTTCTCCGTGGATATATGGGGGAAGTTTCAAACCTAGTGGTTTTTTTCTCAAATCTTTTGTCATCTGTAGTATCTCTACAACTTCCCAAGATTGATAGGCAAAAACTTTTTTATCTGCTAAATTCGGACATGAAACATTTATCTCAATCATATCTACTTCAGTATCCTGAAATGCATTGACTAATTCAGGATAATCTTTTTTTGTTAGACCTGCTACACTTGCTATAACTGGTTTTTGGTATTTCTCTTTTAACTTTTTTGCAAATTCAATGTACTTTTTGTAACCTAAATTCGGAAGCCCCATGCATTGTATAGAACCATTCTCTAATCTAACATATCTTGGCCCAGAATTTCCTTGTCTTGGTTCTAGAGTACAGGATTTCATGACTATCGCAGAAGAACTAGAGGAAGCAATGACCTCTAGTTCTTCCAGCGTTGAATCATTTATACCCGAAGCATTCATAACATAAGAATCAAAATTGATTCCAGCAATATTTGTTTTTGTTAACATTTTTTAGTTATTTCTAACTCTACTAGCTGTAATTGTATGACTGATTTTGTCTTTAGCGATTTAATTTCGCGAAAACAAATATCCCAAAATTTAAGATAACACATACACCTACAGGGTTTAGCAAAGTTCATTTTACATCAAATTGTCTTTGTTAACTACATACGAACCAGCTACTCTGATGTCCTTAGCTGCTAATAATGACTGAAACAATCTGTTTCCGCCCATGCCAAATCCTGCATGCTGTACAGGGTGTTTTCTGACTATATCCACATACCAATCAAATCGTTTCATGCCTTCTTGCTTCAATTCTTCATAACTTTTGTTCTGCATCCCTTCCTTAGCAATTGCTTTTGTCATTAGTTTTAGCATATCTGAATTTTCAAGTCGTTTTATTAACCTTTGATAATCTTCTTCTCTTTCAGCTGCCCCTAAAGACTCGCCAGCATAAGGCATAAGCATATCCATTGAATTCACAACACTTGGATCTGTCCTATTTTCTCGCATATTAAAGAACTTAATTTCTTGTGGATAATGTGTAACAAACAATGGCTTAAATGAATTTTGCTTTACAAGTTCTTGTTCTTGTTCTGAACTTAAATCAGAACCCCACGACAACTTTAGACAGTCTACTGCTTGTTTGTAAGTCATTACATTATATGGCGGTTCAAGCGAGTCTAGCCAAGCACCATCTACACCAAGAAGATCTAATTCTGGATTGCATTTTCTTAGATTTGATATCATCTTGTTTATTATTCCTTGGGCATGTCCTCTTAAACCCGAAAGGTCGCAGTGAGTAACCTCAATCTCAAGCAGAGAAAATTCAATTGCATGTCTTGAATCAACTCTTTCTTCTTTTCTAAAACTAGGACCCATGCAGCATGTCTTCGGGAATTTATGCAAGAACCCTTCCAGATAAAGCTGCCCTGTCTGAGACATGTACGCAGGAACTTCTTGCACATCTGTTCTGAAGATAGTATCAAAATTTTCGCATGCTCCTGTTGCTCTTGTCAGATGAGGGGGATTAATCATTCTAAAACCATTTTCTCTGCAGTATTCTAAAAAACCAAATCCCACTTCAGACTCTAAAACAGCAATTGCAGCTAATTCATCTGAATCAATCAGTTTGTCTCTTCTTTGTATAAGTTTTTCTTCAATTTCTTTTTTCATTTTTATACCTCCTATAATTTAGTTATCAAATTTTAGCATAAAAAAAGAAAAAAATACTCAAAAAAAGAAAAAGTAGGTTTAGAGTTCTTTCTTAGCTTAAAAAAAATTCAAGAAAGCCCCCTAATTTTTTATATCTAGAAAGTGTTGATTTATAAACTTAATTATAAAAAATAAAATAGATTTTTTAGGACAATAGTTTTATAAATCTAGAAATGCTTTATGCTATGTGTTTTTTCTGGGCAGAGTTATGTGGTTAAGCTAACCAAGGTTATGAAACATGATTTACTTTCTGCTCTAAGCACATGTTTGTGAAAAAAAGATATGCTTACAACACTTATAGATAATTACCTGTAAGATTTCTGTCTAGCTGCTCGTGCTTTAGAATCATTTGGCTTCCTTGATTCTTTTCTTCGAGTGTCTGCAACTAATAACATCCTGTCATATTTCAAGAAAGTGTTTTTTAAATTTGCTTCTTTGAACCATGCGACTAATGAACGCGATAAAGCTAGTCTTGCTGCCTCAATCTGACTTTCTGACCCACCACCATGGACAACAATGTCTACATCTACAGAAAATAATTGATCTCCTAGAACATCTTTTGCTAAAAGCAGGGGCTCTTTTAGTGCTAGAGACTGAAATGTGTTGAAAACCTCTAAAGGTTTTTGATTTAAGATTACTTTGCCGGTCCCTTCTTTAATTGTTGCCTTAGCTATGGCTTTCTTTCTTTTGCCTGAAACAGTCAAAATTTTTCTTTTTATTCCGAGGAATTTAGTTTTCTTTGGCATTTTTTATTATTATGTCTATATCTTGTTATGTGTTTTATTTGTCTAATCTTCTTGGGGCCTTAGAGCATTTGCGATTTCTTTTATTGTCAAATGATTTAAAGCAGTTGTTTTTTCAAATTTTACTGCATCTTTTAATTTGCCTTGATATTTTTCTGGAACACTCTTAAAACAATAAACTCTTTTGAATGCATCTCTTCCTTTTGTTCTGTCCCAGGGAAGCATCCCTCTAATCATTCTCCTTAAGATCATGTCTGGCCTTGATGGGATGTATGGGCCTTTTTGGACTCCTTTTCCCAATGACCTCATGTAAAAATATTTTTCTAGAATAACCTTCTTCTTTCCGACTATAACTGCCTTTTCTGAATTCAAGACAACTATATTGTTTCCAAGAAGTGCTTGTTTAGCGGCAAATGATGCTAATCTACCCGCAACTGCATCTTCTCCATTGATTATTATTTCTTTTTCTGTCATTTTTTTCTTTATGTTGTTTAATTGAGCCTTATTGGTAATTTATTTTATCGCTCTTTATTGTCTTAGTATTATTTACTATTTAGATTTTTGTTATATTTAAATTATTAATTTTATATTTTTTGCTTCTGGATCTTTCTTGATTAATTCACTTATGGTCAAATAAGAAGAACCAGATGATTTTATCTTATTTTTTGCTTCGCCAGATGTCTTGAAAGCGGATATGGCTAGTTTTTTATTTAAATCTCCTCGAGCAAGAATCTTTCCTGCTACCAGGATAGTTGAATTTTCTTTAGCTACTTTGTTTATCTTATCTAGATTGACTGAAATTGATTTTCTTTTTGGCCTTGAAAGTAGTTTAGCGACCTTATGCCAGAATACATTCTTCTGTTTTTTTAATAACAAAATACTTGTTCTTAGCTCTGGATTCTGTTTCTTATTAGCTTGCCTTGCTAATCTTGTCTTGCTTATTGGTTTTACTTTAAATTCCATGTTTGTATTATTGTTTTCAACTTAGAAGCTAACGAGAATTAAGTATGATTTAATATCATAACCTACTAACGCGTTAGCTCGCAGGTTAAGATTAGATGATTTTCAGGGTTTTTAAAGCTTATGCGGATCAAAGAAACTTAAATTTCTAAGCCCCCCATCCAAATGAATCTGAGCTTAAAAAACAGGATTTTTTCGGCACAAGGAAATTCAGAAAAATTTCCTGTGTTCGAAAATTCTTCTGAATTTTCGGGCATCACAAGAATGTTAAGTATTTTTGATGATGAAATGCGGGGGGTAGGGGTCGAACCTACGTAGGCACTAAGCCATACGGTCCTTAACCGTACCCGTTTGACCACTCCGGCACTCCCGCGCATTAAAAAATGTAGAGAATCTACTTTTTTAAGTATTTGCTTTTAATGATAATTAATCTACGTCCATATGTAGAATGATTAATACTAAGACTTCTTTAACAAATTACGAAAACAAGGTTTAATCCCAATTTGTGGACGTGAAACTAAAAACTGAGAAAGAATCACTTGGCCTTTGTTAATAGTTTCGCAAAAACATCTAAATTTTCATTCAATGCATCAATTGATCCAAGAAAAATTTCTTCAGGCCCTAATTGGCCAAAACTTTCTACATTGAATAAGAAGTCTCTTTCAGAAAAAGAGATATCCAACGCTTTTTTATTATTTTTATTGCAATACTCAATACAAGCTTCGCAGACATCGCATTTTAGATTATCAATCTCTATCTTATTTCCTTTTATCACAATCGCTTTTTTAGGGCAGATTTCTGCTGTATCAATATAAGTTTCAGTATCTTTGTCTAGTTTGATGTGGGGGATAGAAGTGAACCACATAATACCCGGAGAAAATTTTGAGTGTTCTAATGCTTTTCCTAGACAAGCAGTAGCACTGAATTCTAATGCTTGGTCTTGAGCCAATATCACCAAAGGCATTTCTTTGAAAACAACTTCTACACCTTTGCCTTTTAAATCTCCTGAATAGATTGTTGCTGGCCCAACTGCTTTTAGTTTAAGAGAAGCAGTGCATTTTAAACAGCCTTTGCCTTCGCAAGAACAGTCTTCTTTTAATTTAAATGTTTTTGGAGCTTTTAATGGCATCAATCCCAATCTGTGGGCAAGCATCTCATCGTAAAGAGCAGAATCATTTTTATAGAATTCCACTTCATCTATCGCAAGAACAGGGATTTCAAAAACACTTCTTCTGATTGCATTGACCACTGCGTGATCTGCATCTTTTACTGAAAAATATATTTTTTCCTTTGTTCCTTTTATCTTTTCTATTTTTACCATTTTCTATAAGTGCAAGGTTTTTATTTTATTTATCTAGTTTTTCTTCTTTGATGTTCTTTTCTTCGTTCCTGTTCCAATTCATAATTTTTAGCAGTATCATTCAAATCAACTGGTTTTAATTCTGGTCCATTCAATGGCTTTATGTAATCTTGATTGGTTTTTCCTCGATGTTTGGAATCATACTTTGTCATTTTAATGATACAGAGTTTAAAAATTACTGATTTTTAAACTCTTCTACCCCGCTTTCCGCCTTTAGGCTTTGGCCCGCCTCTTGGGGTAGGTGTGGTATCGACGATATTAAGTATCTTTATGCCTTCTCTTCCTAATGATTTGATAGCAGCATTTGCTCCTGGTCCTGGTGTCGGTGCCAAAATGCCGCCCTTGCCCTTGATTCTCACAAAAACAGACTTAATCCCCTGATCTTTTGCTTTTTCAGCTGCTTTTTTAGCGACAAACATTGCGATAGTTGGATTTGCTTTTAGTCTATCATGTTTAGTCACTTCCCCACCTGAAAACATAGCAATTGTGTTCCCGCATAAGTCAGTGATATGCACGATGGTATTATTATAACTCGCTTTGATATAAGCTATTCCAACACTTTCAAATTTTTTATTATCCATTTTCTTTTGTTTCAGAAGTTTCTTGAATTTCTTCTTTTTCCTCTGCTTCTTCTATTTTTTCTTTTTTAGGTTTTGTTTTTGGGAGTATCGTGCTTTTGATAAGGCTTTCTTCCCCTGCCCTTACTGTATAAGAAGGGATAGTCACGATCTTGCCATTGATCTTTATTTTTCTGTGTGTTATTAATTGTCTTGCTTCTTTGATTGTTCTAGCGAATCCTAATTTAAAAACAATTGTCTGAAGTCTTCTATTTAGTAGATTTTCCTTGCTTAAAGATAAAACCGCATCTATTGTTGCTTCAGAATCTTTGATTAAACCTCTTATCTCCAAATTCTTGAAGAAAGCTTCTTGTTTTTCTGGTTCTATAATCAATCTTTTTGCTTCTGTTCTTATCCTCTTGACCTCTGATTCTGCTTTCCATATCTCTGCTTTGTTCTTTAATCCATATCTTTTTGTCAATTCCTTATCCCCTTCAATTCTGGATTTGTCAAAAAGGTTTTTTGGCTTTGTATAAGTTTTACGTTTTTTAATCATTTTTTAGCAGAAACCTTGACTCGTTTTACACCAACAGATGGGCCCTTTGTTCTGAAGTGACTTCTGGTCCTTTGTCCTCTGACTGGCTGTCCTTGGATATGTCTTACTCCTTTGTATGATTTAATTTTCTTTTGTTTTCTTATGTCGAATTCTTTTTGAAGATCAAGTTCGGTCATTAGCAAGTGTTTGTCTTTTCCTGTTTCAGGATCTTTTTTTCTGTTCAATATCCAAACAGGAAGTTTCCCTGTTTTCACCAAATCCAATATCTTATTTGTTTCTTCTTCTTTTAAGGAATTGATTTTTCTTTTTTTATCTATTTTAAGAGTTTTACATATGGCATTGGACATTGCCCAAGAGATTCCTTTGATCTTGGTCAAACCAGCATAGATTATCATCTCTCCTGGAATGTCTGTTCCAGAGATTCTTATCAGACCCTCTTCTCTTTCTTTTTTTACTTGTGATTTTTGTTCTATTGCCATTGTTACTTTTCTAATCTAAGTTTTTAAATCTTATGCTACAAAGAGTCTATGCCTCACTTCCTCAGTTAATTCCTCTATCAGCCTTCTTTCAACGATTTTCTTCGGATCAGGCATGTTCTTGACCCTGTTTTTAATATCTTCAAATGACTTGAATTTTTCTTTATCTCTTTCTTCGATGATAGCTTGTGTATGTTTTTTTCCTAATCCAGGCAAAAGTTCAAGTTGATGCAGCCTGGTGCTTACAGCTCCAGCATTATTGAAAAAATCAACAAAAGTCTGTTCTTTTGAGTCAATCAATTTTTCGATTATATCTTTTAACTGCAGTTTGCCGGTTTCAGTCATCTTCTTGGGAAAAAGTCTTCCACGAATAAATTCTATCTTGTCCCTCTTGCCCTCTCCGATATAAACTTCTTCTTTAAGTTGAAGTCTTATTCCCCTTTTAGGAACAAGCTCTAATAAAGTAAAATGATTTAAACCCATAGCTTGGGCTATTGGGATGTGCCTCATTTCCAAAGGATACCCATTTGGTAAAAAATCTAATATTATCGCTTTTTCTTCTCGATTGTCCATTTTGTCTATTTTTTATTTGTGATCTCAAGGATTTTTGTAATTTCATCTTGTTCTAGACTTATATCAGCCCCCATAAAAATTTTCCTTAAGGAGTCTGAATCTTCTGGCATAAAATCGATTATCTTAACCAGATCTTCGTCTTTTAATTTCTCTAGATTTAATTTTTTTAGATTGTCGAATATTTTTTCTGCTTCTTCACCAGACAATTTAGTGAACTTCTTTATGAATGCTGAAGTCATCTTAGACTTCTCAGTATCATACTTGCTTAATAGGTCCCTTGTCTGGGCCATTGTCATAGGTTTTTTTTCTATAATCATTTTAATTGATTTTCTTGAGGTGCATCGGTTTAATCACAAGAGATTTATGTATATTACCCTTTAAAAATTTGACCTCATAAGCATTTTTTATTTTTTTCATGATTGTTCCAGTATCTCCCTTAAAGGTTGGGGGAAAATTGCCTTTAAAAGTAAAGTTTTTTGATAAAGCAACCTCGTCTCCGATTTTAAACTCTTTAAAGTATTCTGAAAGTCTCAATCCTTTCTTTCTTTTCAATTTTTTCTTTTTATTCATCATTTTCTAAATTTTGTCTTCCCAGTATATGCTGTTTTTTTGGTTTTGTTTTATGCTCAATTTCTGCCAAGGTTTTATCAAATAATATTTGAAGTGCCCTATATAAATTTTTGTCTGAGGATCCGGAGCTTATTCTCTTGTCTGTTATGAACAAAACAGACTTGAGTTCATGGACAAATTCCTTGGCATGTTTGTGCTGTTTAAGTTCAATCCGAAGTTTTGTGTAATTTCCTCTTACGCTGATTTTCCTGAGATTCTTGGTTATTATCTCCTTGACCTTGTTTTGCTCTAAGTCATCCAGGGCATCAAACCCTATCAAACTTATAGTGTTATCCATAAAGAGTAAATTTTCGGTCTTTTAAAAAGGTTTCTCTTATGGTTTTTTATAAGCTACCTTGGCAGTTTTTTTGGTAATACTTTCGTAACTATAAAATAACAATAAAAGTAAAGTTTATAAATCCATTCTTCATTTGTTATTTATTAAAATGGCACTTGATGATGCGATTCCAACCAAGGAAATAAGAGAAAAATTAGATAATCTTAAAGATTACATGCCCGGTCAATCTGAGTTTATATACGAATTGGGAAAGTATTTTGCACAGAGACTTGGTAACCCAGAAATAGTGCCAGAAGGGTTTAATCTTGAATATCAGCTTATGCTGTATGATCTTCAAGAAGGTGTCGATGGTTATACTAGAAAACCAGTTCCTTCAAGTCTGGGTAGATTGCCTGCTATGACTTATCTTCTTTTGGAGATGAGACTTCCAGCTATTGCAAAAGCTGTTTGTCCAAAAGACTTTGCTGACAAAGTTGGAGAATTATATAAAAAAGTCAGAGAACTTGTTAAAGAGATGTAAAAATCACTTCTTGAACAACTTCTTCAGAATATCAATGGTGTATAAGATGGTTGCTTTTGCTTGTTCTTTTGATGGAAAGAATATTTCTGGTTTTTTATGGACAGAAAAGACTCTCAGTTGATTTATCAGATGTATTTGCTGGGTTAATCCAGGATCGAGATAAGTGTTATTTTCACGTAATTTTACAAGCACATTCCCTAATCCTATATCAGGGCTTTTTTCTAACAAGTCTTTTCCAGTGACTTCAAAATACTTCCTGTGAAGAGCAATTTCCATTATCTTTCCTGAAAGTATCAAAACACTTCTGTAACATTTGTTTTCTAAACATACAATTAATTCATCGAAATTAGCTCTTACCTCTGGCATGATTTCTCGGGGAAGTTCTGGAAGAATAAGCTCATTTTGGGAAATTTCCTTGTTTATAACAAAATTCGGAGTTTTTTCCCTGATTTCCCTGATGATTCCAAGAGCTTTTTTTATTGATTCTTCATCAAAAAGCTTTATAAAAGAATTTAATTTTTCAATAAGTTCTTTCAGTTCTTGTAGTTCCTTGAGCATAAATTTGTCTTTTGTTGAAAAATCAAGAAGCACTGACTGGATTGCCTTGGCTTTGTTTTCAACATCTTTCTTGTAATACTCCTGTTCTTTTCGCTTATAATCCAAACTTGAATATCTTTGTTGTTTATCATAAAATAATTTTTTCTTGAATATGGTCTCAACAGAAAGTTCTAAAGAATCTATCTCTTTTTTAATGTCTTTCATTTTTTACTTATCTTTAAGTGATGGGGGTTATATAATTTTTTTGTTTCTGTCCCTTCTTCTTGTGGGCAGATTTTTGTCACAAAGGACAGCTTAGTAAAAACAAGTAAATTAACTTATAAAATTATACCTATAGACTAACCTGATTTTTTTTCTTATTGAAACTTTCTTGGACAAAACCTAAGAATAAAGGCGATGGTCTTTCAAAACTGCTCTTGAATTCTGGATGGGCCTGTGTTGCAACAAAGAAAGGATGTTTCTCTTTGTTTAGTTCAATGAACTCAACTAATTTTGTTCCATCTTCGCAAAGATGATATCCCGAGAATATAACCCCTGCTTTTTGCAGCATCTCATGATAAGCTGGATTGACTTCATATCTGTGTCTGTGTCTTTCAAAAATATAAGGTTCAGGCGTTTTTCCTATCCTAAAGGGGATATTATTCTTCTCAGCATTGCTGAACTTATTATAGAGTCCATGGACTATTGTCCCAGGCTCTAGTTTAGCAGCATATGCCCCTAAACGCATTGTTGCGCCATAATTGTTCTGTTCGAGAATAGCTTTTTGCCAAGGCATTAAGTCAATAACAGGGCAGTCAGTGTTTTTATTGATTTCAGTTGTATGGGCATTTTTAAAACCCCCCTCCCTCGCAATCTCAATTACAGCCATATGCAAACCATAACATAATCCAAGATAGGGGATTTTGTTTTCTCTGCAATATTTTACAGTCAATATCTTGCCTTCTACTCCGCTTGCGCCAAAACCTCCGGGAATGATGACTCCATCATAATCTTTTAATATGGAAAGTTTGGTTGGATCATGTTCAAATTCTTTTGAATCAATCCAGAAAATATTCGGCTTTATGCTCAGATGTCCGCCAGCATGCTTCAGGCTTTCTTTTATTGAAATGTAAGAATCTTCTAAGCAATAGTTTCCTATATCTAGGTACTTACCGACTATAGCGATATCAACGCTTTCTTTTGGATTAGAAAAGTTCTTCAAGATTTCTTCCCATTTTGTCCAATCAGGCTGTTTTTTCTGTTCTAGTCTAAGCTGATTAAGGATTTTCTTGCCTAATTCTTCTTTTTCAAAATTAATCGGGATTTGATAAAGGACAAGAACATCTGGCGCAGAGATAATATGCTCTTTCTTGATGTTGATATAAGAAGCAATTTTATTTTTTCTTACATCATCCAAAGGTTCAATGGCCCTGCATAATATGAAGTCAGGAAAAATCCCTGTTTCGTATAACATCCTTATCGATTGTTGTGTTGGTTTTGTTTTAGCTTCTTTGATATTCATCGGAACAGGAAGATAAGAAACCAGTACATAAGCGACATTATCTTTCCCAAGTTCTCTTTCTAATTTTTTTGCAGCTAACAAGAAAGGAATATTCTCATAATCACCGACTGTTCCGCCGATTTCAACAATTGCAATTTCATAGTTTTGCGCTGCATCAACAATCCTGTTCTTGATCTCTTCGATGATATGCGGAATAAATTGGACTGTTTGGCCTAAAAATTTTCCAGATCTTTCCTTGTCAATGACTTCTCTGTAGATCTGTCCTGTGGTAATATTATTTTTTTTAGGGATATTTAGATTTAAGAATCTTTCATAATTCCCTAAATCTTGGTCTGTCTCACCGCCATCTTCTGTAACCCAGACTTCTCCATGCTCTGTTGGTCTCAATGTTCCTGCATCACAATTGATATAGGGGTCGATTTTTATTGCAGTCACACCATACCCATATTCTTGGAGAATTTTTCCCATAGATGCTGCTGCAACCCCTTTACCTACCCCAGAAATAACACCTCCAATAACAAAAATATATTTAGTAATCTTAATCCCCCTTGTTTGGAATTAAGCCCAGCACTTTAAATACTTTGTTGAGGTTTTTTTACACTTTATTAGTAAAAAACTCTGGAACTATTTTGGAGAATCTTTTTTTGATTCGACTTTTTCACATTCTGCATTGTAAGGGCAATAGTCGCAGCGCCACTCTTCTATATCTTTTGGAATTTCAGGGATGATGTTTTTTTCAACATTTTCCTTTAATATATTGAAGAAAGAAATTGATTTTTTGACGATATTCTCATCATATTCTATTAAAAATTCTTTCAGGTCTTGATTATCCTTGTTTTCATATATCAAGATGCCTTTTTTTATTTTGAAGAAAAATAAATACAATTGCAATTGCCCCACATGATCCAAATCAGGCTCGCCTTTCTTGAATTTGACTGAATTGACACTTTTTATTTCAACAACATAGGGCTCGCCTTTGAAGCTGATTATTGCATCAGCTCTTCCATGTATTACCTCATTATCAGGGATTCCGACTTCAACTGCAGTCACTAATCCCAGAGAAAATAAGACTGCCATGATCCTCATATGCGTATGGTCGCCATGTTCAAAAATTCTCATAGTCCTGGCATCTGACTCTTTTTTAGGATAGTTCTTCATAGCAAAGTAAACTGCCCTAGGGCATTTTCCCGCATCTGTTGCATAAAAAGCTAATTTTCCCCTATTGTTCTGTTTGTTCTTATAGAATTCATCTATTAATTCGGTTATCATTTTAAACAAAAAGGTTTAGACTATATAAGTTTTATTGAGAAAAGATTTTAAAAGTATAATCTGTTTAGATTCAGTAGAAAAATTGGTAAAAATGTTTAGTTTTTCAAATAAAACTTTAGTGATAAGCATCTTCGCAATAATAATTGTTTTATCAGTTTTGTTTTCAATTGGGATTTATACTAAAAATATTAGTGAACAAAGAAATCTGGTTAGCACCCAAGCTATTACTGACGACACTGACGTGACAACAACTGAAGCAGATGTATCTAAAAATTCCGGAGCAAAGTCTGGGTCTGTTCCCGAGGAAGGTATTCAATTTTCTGCCGTAGAGGGGGATACAATTGAATTTGAACTGACTTTTGGAGACCAACAAATTTCTTATAACCTCCGGGTAGTTGACATCCCAGGCAACGAATCAGCAAGCCTATTAATTGTTTATGGCGCGAGAATTTTCCATCTGAAAAAAGGAGAACCGATTTCAGTAGATATCAATAAGGATACTTTTGATGACACTATTATAGAACTCGCCGGAGTAGAAAATGCTAAAGCAATTTTCATCTTTAAACAAATTTCAGAAACACAAGGGGTCTGCGGAAATTTTATCTGTGAATTTGGAGAAACCACAGAAAATTGTCCCTATGACTGCAAAACAGAAAAAAAACAAGAATTGGATTTAACTTTTTTAAGAAATATCGGTCAATGGTCTGTGCTAGGGATTATTGGTGCATTATTTGTCTATATTGTCCTAGCAAGAAAAAAAATTGAAAAGACTAGAAAAAAATATTTCTTGGGATTAAAGATAAAAAATATAAAAAAATATAAAAAGAATAATTAAGATCAGTGTTTTTAGAACTTAATCTTCTGGTTGTTCTTCAGATTCTTCTTCAGAATCTGCTTCTTCTTTAGATTCAGCTTCTTCTTTAGATTCAGTTTCTTCTTGTGGCTCTTCTTTCTTTTCTCTAGGCGTTATCCCTTTCTTTTTGAAGAAACAGTCCTTGCAATAAACTGGTGTTCCTTCTCTTGGTTTGAAAGGTACTTCATCTTCTTTTCCACATTCACTGCATTTTATTTTGGTCATTGTTCTTGGACCAAAAGATTTACGAAAGCCTCCTCTAAATCCTCCACCATATGGCATTTTTAAAAAACCTCCCGATTCATTTTAACTTATTTTTCTTAAGAATTCGTCTATGCAACTACTATCTTATTTCTTCTTTAGAAGACCCAGGTTTTTAAATCTATTCTTCAGAACCTATTTACTTGCGAATAGAAATGTTTAAAAAGATGTCTTACAAATTTTTAAGATGGTTAACGGAATAGAAAGACCTTTAGACATGTTAAATCAGTCTAAAGGGAAAGAAGTTTTAGTACAATTGAAGAATAATCAACAATTTGTAGGAACGTTAATAGCATTTGATTTGCATCCCAATATTGTTTTGGAGAATGCAAGAGAACTAGAAAACGGGGAAATAAGACGAAGCATCGGTCTAGCATTTATCCGTGGAGATGTAATAATTTACATTTCACCTTCACAAGCCGGAAGTGCTTAATCAGATTCTATTTTCTTGAATTGATTGATTTACAATGTTAGGGCTCTCTTTTTCATGGGGCTTGTATATAACCCCTCGCTTGTTTTTTTAGAGATTGTTAATTCTTAAAAGAAACAATTTTAAATGGAATTTGTCTTATCTTATGGTGCGGGGGTGCCGGAGCGGTCAAACGGGCTAGGCTTAGGCAAGCCTTCTTTCTTTTAAAAAAGAAAGAACCCTTGGGAATAAAGAAAATAAAATCCCAAGAGAAATGCTTGAAGAAACCTAGTGGCTTAGTGCCTACACAGGTTCGATTCCTGTCTCCCGCATTTTGCTCGTAGCAAAATAGGGGGCTTAGAAATTTAAGTTTCTTTGATCCGCATAAGCTTTAACTTAAAATGACAACGGATATGTTGGATTGTAACGAAGAAATCAAGATAAGCAATCTTGAAATAGATGCCATAGTCAAAAGGATTATGGCTCTTTCTTTAGACAAGATAGACTTGTTATGGAAAAAAAGCGAATGGGTAGATTCTGAAGCACAAACAGATAAAAGAAAAGCACTTCCAAACTGGAGATTGGGGGAGATAAAAAATAATAAAGCTGTTGCTGAAGAAAGTTTCATCAATCTGATTAGTGATGAGCCCTATAGTGTTTTGAGGCAAGCTGCACTATTTTTGAATAATCTTTTTGAAATCGAAAATTCCTTGAAAAAAAAATAATCATTTAAGCCTATACTGAGAAGAAGATTCTTTAGTCAGATGATTTATCCGGATAGAATGAATTTTTTCTATTGGTTTTTTGTGTTTTTTTGGTCTGTGAAGAAGGTTATATGTTTCTGGCAGATATATCTTCTTTTGATGTTCGTCTTTATCCAGGGCGTGGATGTTAATCATCCCCCTATAAAGATAAGTTGCAACGCAATGAGCGTGATAAACTATCTTTTTGGTTATATCTGCTTTTTTTCTTGCTTTTAAACTGATTCTTTCTGGAGAGATGTCTAAAACTTCTGCAGAATACTTTTGGGCATCTGCAAGATGTGCCGATTTCCAATCTCCGTCTAGATAAATCTCTAGTTTCCCAAAACTATTTGGGTCTAGCCCCTGTAAAAGACTTGCAACTACTGCTCCCCTTAAACCATATTTCTGGAAATTTTCCCTTATCTCTTTAGGAATTAATACAAAAGAATAATCTAAAGATTTTTGTTTGACTTCTCCGAATGCTTTGCGTCTTCCTACAGAACCCTTAGGTTTCACAAAAAAATCTTCTAAAGTATCTTGGGCATCATAAGAAAAGACCGCTGCATGAATTTCATTAGGCCTGCCATGATTTGATTCATCAATTCCGGCGTATAATGTTTTTTCTTCTAAACCTGAAATCATCTTACCCTTTTTTAGTACTTCAAATTCTTTAAGAAAAAAGACTTTTTAAACTTGAATGAAAAATAAAAGGTTATTTCTTATGATAGGCATATTTAAAAGCCCGTTAAATTAGAAATTCAATTAGAAGGAATCCCCTTGGATAAAAGCCCAAGGTATCTAGAATCATAAAAACTACAATGAAAAATGTTAACATTTTTCAAGTGCCAAAAATCAGAGGATTTACCAGCACAATGAAAAGCGCATGCGCAGTAGCTAAGTATTCAGGATTATGCTCCATGTTTAACTTAACTTTGCCAAATGTGAGAGACGTATTAATAGACGGTCATTCTTTACCTGATTTTCTTAAGAACTCTCCGAAAACAATCAATCAAATCAAAATACTTTACAATTATAGCTGGCAAAGTCGATACTTAAAGTTGGAGGATGGCGATTCTGAAGCTGGGTTACCATTTATGCAATGACCCCAATAGGTTACATCATTGAAAAAGGAAAAGATAAATTATGGAGAATCATGGGAGAAGAAGGAATCGAGCTTATATTAAAATACAGTTATGGATTTGATTTAAAACCTCGCCAAAATATCTCTTATGACCGAATATTCAAAGAACAGGGGGAATCTTATGCTGCCCTATGGACTACAGTAATAGAACCTACTTATTATCAAAAAACTCCACATCATGGTGCAGCATATCATCGTAGGATAAAGAGAAAATTTTTTAAGAAGAGAGATATGAATCATGGATAATCATCAAAAAATAAGTTTATATATGGCCAAGGTATAGTTTATTCAAGAAAAGGAGGCAAAATGGATAATAAAGTCAAACTTGGGCTTACCATAGGAATTTTCTTAGGAGTAGCACATCTGCTTTGGGCAATCTGTATTTTAATCGGAATTGCCAAACCATTCCTGGACTGGATGCTGTCTATGCATTTCATGTCTTTTGTTTGGAGTGTAACCACATTTAATGTGCTATACGCCTTAATCTTAGTTGTGATAACCGCTGTGTGCGGATTTATATCTGGCTGGCTTTTAGGATGGGTCTACAGTTTGTTTAAGAAATCATAAAAAAAGTAAAATGGAAAAAGTAAGAATAGTTCCTTTGATTGTTTCATTTGCAATAGTCATTCTAGTTGCTTTTTTAGGGGGTTTATTCACAAGTTCTGGAACAACTAGTTCTTGGTATCATGAGATTAAACCTTCTATAACCCCACCAAACTTTGTTTTCCCTATTGCTTGGACAATATTATTTGTCTTGATTGCGATTTCTTTGTATCTTGCATGGACTAGTGCTGAAAAAGAGCAAAAAAAGAAGATTGCTTTATTTTATGGAATCAATCTTTTCTTGAATGTATTATGGAGCTTCATCTTCTTTGGAATGAGAAACCCCACCTTGGCTTTTGCTGAAGTAATTTTATTATGGGGTTCAATATTCTTGATGATATCTGCTGCAAGAAGAGTAAACAAAACAAGCGCATGGCTTCTAGTGCCTTATCTTCTATGGGTTGCTTTTGCTTCTTTGTTGAATTACTTAGCTATGTTTGGTTGATAAAAGAGCTTGTTTTTTGCACATATTATTTTAAATATAAAATCCATTCTGAAATAAAATAGAAACCTACACATTAAAAGATTTTGAAATGTGTAAGTCTACAAACTTGACTTCAGAAGGAGAAACTAATATCTTGAAATCTCTGCCTTTTAGATTATTATCATAAACCTCTGAATTGAGTTTTATCCTGATTCCTTCATTGCCCCACCCACAAAAATTTTCACCGAGAATAAGAACTGTTTTTTTTGAAGCTAATCCTGTTTTTGAATCTGAAACACTTAAAATATTCGCAATGCCAAAATCAACCCAATTAGCCCAGGATTTAATATTTGGAAATTTTTTCACATATCCTCTTGTTTCTTTGCATTTCTCTTCAAGTTCTTCAGAACCAAATTCATTTTCAGCTTCATCTGCAATTTCTGTATCTGTTCCAAATATCTTGGCTATTTCAAGAATAGAAATTTTTATTTCCACTGGTGCCTTTAGACAGCTTGCGCTTATCTTAACTGTCCTTTTGTCTTCTGAAAGTTCCATTTTCTTAAAGACAATATGCAATATTTCAGTTTCCATTTTTATTTAACTGCACTGCGTTTTTAGATTTTTGGATACAAAGTGTTTTAAACTAAAGAGATTAATTATGACTGGGGTGAAAACCTCAGATTTCTGGGGAGATTAAAATGAATGATATAATATATAACCCGCAACATCCCAGAACAGAGGGAAAACGTGAGCTAGCTGGCATGCTTATACCTGTTCAAATAAAAACTACTTTAAAGAAAAATGCAATAGGAACAGTTTCAGATGGTGATGAGGTTTTTGTGAGTAACGGGGCGCTTTGTATTGACCCTGAAATGAGATGTTTGACCAAGTTTGAACATAAAGCAGGAACAACACAGGGAAATTTTGTTGTTTCTGGTATCCCAAAAGGAATCAAAGGCAAAGGATTGCGCTCTGAAAGATATCTTCTTTATGGAAATTGGGCGAATTGGATGTATAAAAAAAGAAAGCTTCCTGATTTTGAAGATATCAACCAATATTATGATCCGGGAAATCTCAAGAAAGTCATTTATCTAAGTACTTCTGGGCCTTATTCTATCTATGATTTTAGGCTTGCAAAATTAAGTCATTTAACTTACCGAGAGATTATCCTGGGAGAGTTTCCTGATCCAAAAGAAGCTTCAAAAGTGGTTATTGCAGAAAGGTTAGAAGACTTAGCTGATTTTCTTGAAGAGACAAGAAAGTGGGGAATCAGGCCAATTAGATTAGACAATCTAAAATATAATTGGAAAGTGCTTATTGAAAGCGCGTATCTCAAAAGAATGCAACAAGAAAAATCTGCGGTGCAATAAAGAATTTTATATTTTTTTCTAATCTAAAGAGTTTTATACTCCCAAATCTACTCTCTTCTAAGAAACATGAAAAAACCAACTAAAAAATTCAAAACAAAAAAGCATCCAAAGAAGCAGTATAGAAGAATTCATAAAGCAAAAAAGTAATAACTTCTTTTTTTCAAGCATACCTCCTTGACTTCGCCAATGCGAGTTAAGTTATAATTGGCTGCTTTCCATGCGTTCTGATTTTCTTAAGAATTCTTCGAAGACAAAATCAAGAATCAAATAAATACATTTTATGCATATCTCTGACGAAGTCAAGCATACATAAAGTAAAGAAGAGAATTCTTTTTGATAAAAAGATTTTAGAGAGTTATTAAATCTGGCCAGTTTCAACGAATTTTTTCATTGCCTTCTCTATCAAGACTTGAGGAGCAAGTCCTTTTCTAGAACAAGCTTTTACAAACTCATCGTATGTGTTCTGGTCAATACTATAACGCATTTCCCTTTTCTTTCCCGGAGGATGTAGTTCTGACATAATTTTATAATTTTTTACAGCATTTAAAGTTTTTCTTTTAGTTGATGTTCATGACCATAATACTTAAAAACCACCAATTTATTTATAGTCTGTAAAAAAATGAAAGACAAACCGAATGTTAGTCCAGTAGATTTAGATGATTGGCAATATTATACTGCTGGAATGAGTTTTGCTTTAATAGAAGGAAGGTTAAATGACTTCCGTGAAATGAATGCAGGTTTTCATGCTGTAATTGACGGCATTAAAGAAAGAAACCCTCATATCGCGCACCAAATGGAAAGTGTAGTTGCTCCAATTTATATTGATAGAATGCGATATGCTTTAACAGATGGAAAAACCGATGTTTTTGATGCAATTTATACTGATTTTTGTAAGGTCATCAATAACCTTAGACCAAGAAGCGCTCATACTGCCCATCAAATGGAGACACAAGTTGCCCCGCTTTACGAACGAAGGCAAGCAATGAACCTTTCTGATTTGACTAGAATCAGTTTTCCTGATTTAGATTAAAACAAAAAAATTGGGCGTTTCTGGGAAAATGACGCTCCTCAAAATAAAGCCGGGGGTATCTATGATAATAAAAAAACACGACAATGAAAAGCGTTTTAGCCAGTAGCCCGGTATTTAGGATTATGCTCCTTGTGGAGGTTCATAAGGAGACTTCCTTATACACTAAAGTTGGAGGATGGCGATTCTGAAGACTGGCTGCCATTTATGCAATGACTATCGAACCAGGGTATAGACTAAGTTTTGTTCTTTATGATTATGTTGCATGTTCGGCCTTGTTCATTGGGCAATGGGAACTTGGAAAAGGCCCTGAACCAAAAATTCAGCCAAACCATTCTGGAACTATGGAACTTGATGGAACCAAATATTCCTGGGCCTTAAGAAATGGATTAAAAGATGAAATGGAAAATCTCCTGAACATGTCCGAAGATCCATGTATTGTAAGAAGAATCAGAATTCCTGGAGAAAAATCAACCCCTGAAAAACCAACAAGTGTATTTGAAAGCATATTAAAATTTGATGATAAAAACAAAAATTCTGGAGATTCTGGAATTTTAAGAGTAGTATTAAGAGGACATTTATGCGAAAAAGATTATTGCCCTTGGAAACCAGCCCCAGGAGATATTCGTTTTTTACCTCATCAGGAAAACTGGGGTAGATTTTGGGGATATAAATCTGCACACTGAAAAGTATATATTTTTCTAGCATTATCACAATAATCTTTATATAGTGCGCCTGTTTTTAAAATTTCTAGCTTAATAAGGCACTTTTAAAGGGGAGCTAGACTTAAGCATATTTTTAAATAAATTTTATAGGAGGTATAAAAATGAATAATAAACAAATAATTATAACAACTTTTTTGATATTCTCCACAATTTTTTTAGTGGGCGTAGCTTCAGCAAGTTATACTACTGATTTGTTAGCTGGCCAAAACACCGATGTTGGAGATGTTGAGATATGGAATGATGCAACTAATCTTTATGTAGAGTACACGACTGTAGAAGGCTGGGGAATGACTGAAACACATTTACATGCAGCATGCAGTATGGAAGAGATTCCAC